>NZ_JBYTST010000005.1:0-309857 GCF_058111565.1 Telluria sp. AZSoR62 | reverse complement strand
CCGGTCGACAGGCGGGTCATCGAGGTCGACAGCGAGCTCTGGGTGCGGCTGATCGAGTTTTGTGCGGACAGTGCAGCATTGTTGGTGTGAAGGCTCAGCATGGTGTGTGCTCCTGGTAAGTGAATTCGGTTTCGAGTGCGTCACTCGCTCTCACAAGTACAAGGCGACAGGTTTCACTCCGGCATTAAGTGCTGTACGGAAATTTATTTAAATATTTTTCGTGACCTGTGAAACGATGTCGAACTGTCCATACAGTGCTGGCAGAACGACGACGCCGCCTTGCGGCGGCGTCGAAGCACATCTATATAAAACGACTCAGGCCGGGGCCAGGTCCGACAGGCGCACCCGCAGCGGCGCCGGCGCTTCGCCCGCGCACCAGCGCTTCCACATCAGGCGCAGCCCGAATTCCAGCCCGGCCGCCGTCACGCCCGGGTAGCCCAGCACCGAATTGACGAAGCGCTCGCGCATCCCGGCACGCATCGCGGCCAGGGCCGGGATGTTCTGCGACAGGAACACGCCCAGCCGCACATAGGTGGCGTCGTCATCGGTAATGAAGTCGCGCAGCCCGAGGTGGGAGATGAAGGAGACCGCGGCATGGCTCGGGTTGGTCGCGCCAACCGTGGCCAGCGTCGGCACGCCCATCCACAGGGCGTGGCCGACCGTGGTCGAGCCGCTGTAGGGGAAGGGGCTCAGGCAGACATCGACGTCGTCATGCTGCTTCAGGTAGCCGTGCACGTGGGTGCGCTCGCGCAGCAGCAGGCGCTCGCGTGGAATGCCTTCGTGCGCGAACCAGTCGACCAGCACGTCGTCCACGCCGGACTGCAGGCCGCCCAGCAGCATTTTCGAATCGGGCACCGCATGCAGCAGCTTGGACCACTGGGCGATCACCGCACGGCTGAGTTTGCTCGCGCGGTGGAAGCTCCCAAAGGTCAGGTAGCCGTTGCGCAGCGCCGGCAGCTCGCTCACGGGAGGCGCGCCCGGATCGGGCAGGAAGGGCGCCCCCAGCGGCAGGCGCACGATCTGTTCGGTGAACTGGTTGTCGTAGCGGCCTTCCGGCACCATGAACTGGTCGCACACGACATAGTCCATCGCTTCCATGCCGGTGGTGCCGGCATAGCCGATCCAGCTGGCCTGCACCGGCGCCGGCTTGCGCATGAACAGCGCCAGGCGGTTCAGCGCCGAATGGCCCGACAGGTCGATCAGGATGTCGATGCCGTCGGCGCGGATCAGGGCTTCGGCCGCGGCGTCGTCCAGGTGCTCGATCGGGCGCCATCCCGCCGCGCAGGCGCGCAGGCGCGCCGTCATGGCGTCTTCGATCTTGTTGTTGTAATAGACATGCAGCTCGACCTGCGCGCTGTCCTTGAGCGCGTCGAACACCGGCGCCACGAAATTGGTCACCGCGTGGTCGTACAGGTCGGCCGAGACGATGCCCACCCGCAGGCGGCGCTGCGGATCGCGGTCGTTGGTGTGCGGCTGGCGCAGCGCGCGCAGCGGCGGCTCCCAGCGCTGCCCGAACGCCACGTGTTCGCGCGTGAGTTCGTCCGGATCCATGCAGCAGTGGCTCAGCACGAACAGCGCGACGCTGTGCGCCGCCGCCGAGGGCTCGATCTCGAGCGCGCGCCGCGCCATGCGCAGCGCTTCTTCCCACTCGCCCAGGTTGAAGCAGATGCCGACCAGGCCATTGAGCACCTTGACGTTGTCCGGCGCCAGTTCGAGCGCGCGGCGCAGCACGCCGGCCGCCTGCGCCAGCTTGCCTTGCGAGCGCAGGGTGTTGCCCAGGTCGACCAGCACTTCCGGCCGGCCAGGGGCCAGTTCGAGGGCGCGCTCCAGGCCTGCGACGGCCGCATCGAAGCGCTTGAGCGCGCGGTCGCACTGGGCCAGGTGCAAGGTAGCGGCCAGGTGGCCGGGACGCGCCGCGATCACGCTGCGCAGGTAGCCGGCCGCTTCCGCGTGGCGTCCCTGGTGGAACAGGATGTTGCCCAGGTCGGCGCAGGCATCGACGTGGTCCGGCTCGATAGCCAGCACCCGGCGCAGGCAATCGGCTGCCTCGTCGCTCTGTTTCAGGCTGTGCAGCACCCCGGCCAGCACCAGCAAGGGCGCGCTCTGCTCCGGCGCCAGCTCCACCGCGCGGCGTGCGGCGACTTCGCCTTCGCCGGCCCGGCCCAGGCGTAGCAGGGCAGCGGCCAGGCCCTGGTGCAGGTCGGCCTCGTCCTGGAAGCGCAGCGCGCCGCGGTAGGCCGCCACGGCTTCCTCGTTGCGTCCGAGCTCGAACAGGGCGGCCGCCAGCACCGGCTGCAGGCCGCGCACTTTCGGGTTCAGTTCCAGCGCCCGCCGCAGGCTCGTCACGCCCTCGTCGAGCCGGCGCGCTTTGAGAAACGCCAGGCCAAGCAGGGCATGGGCATTGCCGTCGCGCGGGTTGCGGCGCACGGCGAGGCGGTGCTGGTCGAGCTGGTCGGGAGCGGGAGGGGAGGCGGTCAGGGTCATCGGAGGCTGGAGGCGGTAAGCCGGTTTCTGTGCGGCAATAGCTACGATTGTAATCCGGCAGCGCGCTTGAAGCGACGGGAATGTGGCGGCAAGCGCACAAAAGTTCACCTTCCGTGGCAAAGCGGCTGCGTCGCCACGAAGGGACGCCCCCGCCTTGCTAAAACTGACTCAGATCTGGCGGATGCCGCCGTCGACGAACAGTTCGATGCCGTTGACAAAACTGGCGTCGTCCGATGCCAGGAAGACAGCGGCCTTCGCGATCTCGTCCGGTTCGCCGACGCGGCCCATCGGGATCTGCGAGGCCAGGTGGTCGAGGAAGCCCTGCTGCTGGTCGGGATCGGTACCGACGAGCTCGACCAGGCCCGGCGTCTTGATCGGGCCCGGGCTGAGGGTGTTGACACGGATGCCGCGGCCTTTCAGGTCGAGGATCCAGTTCCGGGCAAAGGCGCGCACCGCGGCCTTGGAGGCGGCGTAGACGCTGAAGGCTTCGGTGCCGCCGCTCGCTGCGGTCGAGCCGGTCATGATCACCGACGCGCCCTGGCCCATCAGGGGCAGGGCGCCCTGCACCGTGAACAGCGTGCCCTTCACGTTGCGCGAGAAGGTGTCGTCGAAGTGTTCTTCGGTGATCTGGCCGAGCGGAAGAAGCGAGCCGCCGCCGGCATTGGCCACCAGGATGTCGAGCTTGCCGTGCTGCTCGTTGATGCGCTCGTACAGCGCCTGCAGCTGGGCGCTATCGGCCGAATCGACGCTCAGGCCCTGGATGGCGCCGCCGATCGAATCGACCGCGGCATCGAGTTCGGCCTGGCGGCGGCCGGTGATGTAAACGGTCGCGCCTTCGGCGACGAAGCGGCGGGCAATGGCCAGGCCGATACCGGTGCTGCCGCCGGTGACGAGTGCGACTTTGTGTGCGAGTTTCTGTGACATGGTTTTCCTTGGCTAAGTGACGCTCCGGTTGGAGCGGTGAGGCTAGTGTGGGGTGGCCACAAGCCAAGCAGAAGACAGGCCGGGCTCATATGATTTATGCTTCAGATGCATAAATCAGGAAAGCCGGGGCTAAATTGGATAAATTATTGTGGATGCACTGCTTCGTTCGCGCGGTCGAAACCGGCAGCTTCTCGGCCGTGGCGCGCGAGCTGCAGATCGGTCAGCCCAACGTCAGCCGCCACATCGCGTCGCTGGAAAAACTGCTCGATACGCGGCTGCTGCACCGTTCGACACGGCAGCTGGCCACCACCCCGGAAGGGCAGAAGTACTACGCGCAGGCGCGCCATGCGCTGGACGTCATCGCGCAGGCCGAGTCCGATGCGCGGGGTGAAAAAAAACCGCATGGCCTGTTGCGGGTGGCATGCCCGGTCAGCGTGGGCACCGAGTTGCTGATGGACGCCATGCCGGAGTTCATGGCGCGTTATCCCGATGTGCAGGTTGAACTGCGCCTGAGCGACGGCTACGTCGACCTGATTGCGGAAGGCGTCGATCTCGCCGTGCGCGGCGGGGCGCTCAAGGACAGCGCGCTGCGCGCGCGCCGGATAGGGACCTCGCAGCGGATCTGTGTTGCCAGCCAGGCCTATCTCGACCGGCACGGCGTGCCGGCCACGCCTGCCGACCTGCTGCAGCACGAGTGCCTGATCTACACCCTGATGGGCAGCGGAAGCGGGAGCTGGCCGTTCAGCACCGGAGAAGTGCATGTAGTTGGCCGCCTGCGCCTGAACAGCCTGGACGCGATCCGCCGCGCGGTCCTGGGCGGCATGGGTATCGGCTACCTGCCTTCATGGATGCTGGCCGCTCAACTCGGGCGTGGCGAACTGAGGCCTGTGCTGGCCGATTACGCCGGCCCGCCGACTCCCTTGAATGCGCTGTATTCGGCCGAGCGGCTGTTGCCCCAGCGCGCCTCGGTGTTCATCGAATTCATCGGCGGCGTGTTCGGACGCGTCCCGGGACTGAATGGCGTGTCCCTGGTTCGCTAGGCCCGCTCCCCTGTTACGGAAGGTACTGCCTGACTTCAGTCGGCAGCTGGTAGGGCGCGCAATAGTGGTAGGTCCTGGCCGCGCCCCTGACGGTCTGGGTAAACGTCAGGGCGTCGCGCACCACGATCTGCTGGCGCTGCACGATCCTGCGTCCCGGTTCGGCCCGGGTGTCGGTGCAGCTCTGGTCCACCGTGTAGCGGTTGCCCTGGCGTGCCCGGACCCGGGTCTTGCAGGATGCGTCGTGGATGGTGTTGATGCCGCGGCCGTCGTACAGCCGGATCGCGGCATTGGCCGGCGCTTCGCAGCTGGCTCCGCGCGCGAGGTAGATGCCGGGCTTGAGCCGGTAGACGCCGCCCGGCTTGGCGGAGGTGTCGACGCTGGCCTGCACCGCCGCGCTGCAGCCCAGCGCCGCCAGCAGCAGGGTTGCGCCCGCGGTCCATCGTTGGTGCATGTTCATGTGATCCTTTTGCTTGTGCTTGGTAGGGCGCGATTCTAGCCGCTCCCGCGCACACTGGCATTCCGGTACAAAAGCACGACAACGCGTTACATCCGGTCCGTGCCGGCCATGCTTGCGCCGGCAGGTCCGGGACGATCCTAGGCTTGCAAATGGGGATGCCCGCGCAAGTGCTCGACGATGCTGTCGATGAAACGGCGGATTTTCAGCGAACCGTATTTGCCCTCGCGGTGGACGACCTGCACCGGCCACGGCGCCTCCTCGAAATCCTCGAGCAGCAGGCGCAGCTGGCCGGCCTGCACCGCCTCGGCCACCTGGTAGGAGAACAGGCGGGTGATGCCTACCCCGGAAATGGCCGCCGACAGCGCCGCATCGTTGCTGGTGACGGTCAGGCGCGGCTTCATCCGCACGGTGAAGGGCTCCGGGTCGCGCCCGAAGCGCCATTCGACGCGCGGCGACACGGCGCTCGACGAGATGACGGTGTGCTGCAGCAGGTCGGACGGATGGGCGGGAACGCCTGCCGCCTCGAGATAGCCGGGCGCGGCGCACAGCACGCGCCGGACCTGGCCGACGCGGGTGGCGCGCAAGGCCGAATCGGGAAGGTGGCCGATCCGGATGGCGACGTCGATGCCCTCTTCCACGACGTTGACAACGCGGTCCAGGAACTGTGCCGTCACCTCGACCTGGGGATATTGGCGCATGTAGTCGACGACACAGGGCAGCACCATCAGCCGGCCGAACAGGATCGGCGCCGTGATCGTCAGCGCGCCTTGCGGCTGGCTATTGGTTCCCGACACGGCTTCGTTGGCCTCCGCGATGCTGGCCAGGATGGCGCGCGCCGAATCGAAGTACTGGCGTCCGGCGTCGGTCATGCGCACATTGCGGGTCGTGCGCAGCAGCAATCGCACGCCCAGCTGCTCTTCGAGGGCGACGATCGCGCGCGTGACCGCCGCCGGCGACACGTCGAGCTTGCGCGAGGCGGAAGCGAAGCCGCTTTCTTCGCCTACTGTCACGAACACTTGCATGAGGTGGATCTGGTCGATGACTGCTCTCCTGGCGAGAAAAAAATGAAAAGGCGGGTCGATCCTTGCTGACGCATTATTTCGCAAAATCTTGCCGAGGACAATCGAAGAGCCGGCGAAAGCGCTCGCGCCCCATGTCCGCCAGCGCCCGCAATCCCGGCGGCACATGACGGTGCCCCGGATAGTACAGGCACAGTCCCTCGACCGTGGGCGTGGCGTGCTCCAGCACCTGCACCAGGCGGCCGCCGGCCAGATCCTCCTCGACATGCCACTGCGCCAGGTAGGCCAGGCCCAGTCCGCCGCGCGCCGCTTCCCGGATCAAGGCCGGATTGTCGAAGGTCAGCATGCCCTGCACGTCGAGGTCCAGGGGCAGGCCGTCGACCATGAACTCCCAGCGGTAGTTGGCGCCGCTGGGCATGCGCATGCGGATACAGGGTCTGGAAAGCAGGTCGGCCGGCGTTGCCGGTGCGCCGAACTGCGCGACGACAGCCGGCGTACCGACGACCACGTAGCGCAGCGCCGGTTCGATCTGGACCGAAATCATATCTTGCGGAACGCTCTGGGCAAGCCGGATGCCGGCATCGAAGCCGCCGGCGACGATATCGATCAGGCGGCCTTCGGTAACGATGTCGAGATGCACCGCGGGGCAGCTGGCGGCGAAATCCATGAACAGGGGCATGCAGCGCAGGGCGGCGGCGGAAGAGGTATTGATGCGCAGGTCGCCGGAAGGCTTGCCGCCGCTGCTGCCGGCCGTCTCCATCGCACGCCGGATGTCGAGCAGCGCCGGCGCGATGCCGGCGACGAACTCGGCGCCGGCGGCGGTGACGGCGACGCTGCGCGTGGTCCGGTTGAACAGGCGCACGCCGAGCCGCCGCTCCAGCCCTGCCACGGTATGGCTGACGGCGGAGGTCGAAATGCCCAGGGCAGTGGCCGCGGCGCGAAAGCTGCGCACGCGCGCAACGGTCAGGACCGCTTCCAGTTCGGCCAGGGTGGTCATGGCGCGGTGGCTGCCGGTTGAGGATGATTGTTGCGCATTGCGGTCATGGTTCGGTCGCTTGGAAAAGGTCCCGCATTATCCGGCTTTCGTGGCGCCGCCGGCAAAACCTGGCGTCTTGCCGGCGGCGGGTGCTGCCTGGCGCGCGATCACTTTACTTTGATTGCCTTGGCCAGGAAGGGGCGCATCAGGGCGCCGATGGTGGCGCTGTGTTCCTCGAGTGCGAAGTGACCCGTATCGAGCAGGTGCAACTGCGCTTTCGGCAGGTCGCGCAGGTAGGGATGGGCGCCGGCGGGCGGGAAGATCTTGTCGTTCTTGCCCCAGACGATCAGCATCGGCGGCTGGTGCTTGCGGAAGTAGGACTGCCATTGGGCGTAGTGGCCCGGATTGCTGCCGTAGCTGTAGAACAGCTCGAGCTGGATGTCCTTGTTGCCGGGGCGGTCCATGTAGGCCTGGTCCACGGTCCAGGCGTCGGGGCTGATGCGGCTGAGGTCGCGCACGCCTTCCGTGTATTGCCATTTGGTGGCGCCCGGTTCGAACAGGGGCCGCAGTTTCGCGCCATTGGCGTCGGACTTGTCGGCCCAGTATGCCTTCAGCGGCTTCCAGAAATCGTTGTCGATCCCTTCGTCGTAGGCATTGCCGTTCTGTACGACGATGGCGGTGATCCGCTCCGGATGGGCGGCCGCGATACGGAAGCCGATCGGCGCGCCATAGTCCTGCACGTACATGGCGTATTTCGTCACGCCCACCGCTTCGGTGAACTTGTCGACCACCTTGGCCAGGTTATCGAAGCTGTAGGTGAATTCGGTCATGGCCGGCATGTCGCTCTGGCCGTAGCCCGGGTAGTCGGGGGCGATCACGTGATAGCGGTCGGCCAGCAAGGGGATCAGGTTGCGGAACATCTGCGACGAGGTCGGGAAACCATGCAGCAGCAGGATGGTCGGCGCGTCCTTGGGCCCGGCTTCGCGGTAGAAGATGTTAATGCCGTCGACCTTGACGCTGCGGTAGCTGACGGCGGCCGTGCTGGCCACGTTGGCGGCGGATTTGCCGGCAGCCGGCGCGGGATCCGGTGCAGCGTGCACGGCGTGGGAAGCGAAGGCAAGCGTCATGGCTGCCGCGAAAGGTGCAAGGGTAGGGAAGATGCGCATCATGGTTCTCCTGGTCTGATCGTGTGGATGGGTTCTCGTCATGCCTGGCGGCCTGTGGGGCAGCGCCGGCAATCCTGCCCGGGCTCACGCATCGTTGGCGGGAACCGTGCAGCAGATGAATCCATTCTAGGGAGAGCGGCGCCGGAGAAAAACGGTGGAGAGCTCAATGCAGTATTTCGCTCGCCGCACCCTATCCCCGCGCGGGCGCGGCCGCGGCGTCAGTGGATGCTGCGGCCCGGCCCCGGGCTGCCCGGCGCGCCGGACGCGCACTGCGGCGGGGCGCTGGTGTACAGCGACTGCAGGCCGGCGTCCTCGAGATCTTCGAGCAGCCGGATCAGGATGGTGGATACCTGTTTCAGGTCGTACAGCAGGGGAACGATGTCGTTCAGGCCGGCGCCTGAGCGGATGGCCCCGACGATCTGTCCCCCGACGTCGTGCAGGCGCCGGTGCGGCGCATCGATGGCCTGGTACATGGGGGTATCGGTGAAATAACGGCCGTCGCCGATATACCATTTTCCCAGCGCGCACTTGGTCAGGCACAGCGCCGGATAACCATCGAGCTGGCGCACCGGCGAATCGGCCGGCAGGGCGCTGCGCTGGATGGCGTAGCTGCTCATCTGACGCCGCCATTGCACGTGGTCGATGATGGCCATGTGGACCAGCCCGATCGGCATGCCGCGGCATGCGCCGATGTTATGCCGGAAGGTCTCGAATTCGGCCAGCGGCAAGGCCGGGCTGACCAGGTAGCCCTGGGCGATCTGGCAGCCGGCCTCGACCAGGAAATCGTGCTGGGCGGAGGCCTCCACGCCCTCGGCGACCACGTGCAGGCCGAGCTCGTGCCCGAGGCGGATCGAGGAGCGCACGATGGTGGCATTTTTTGGGGAATCGAGCATGCGGCCGACAATGCCCTGGTCCAGCTTGATGCTGGTAAAGGGCCATTGGCTCAGCGTATCCATGGTGGAGTAACCGATGCCGTAATCGTCCATCGCCAGGCCTACGCCGGCTTCGGCCAGGGCCTCGACGTTGCGCAGCATGTTGCGTCCGGCCTGCATGGCCTGGGTTTCGGTGATCTCGAGTTCCAGCGAGCCCGGCGGCAGCACGCCTGCCGCGGCGTGGCCGAGGATGCGCGTGGTCAGGACATCGTCTTCCAGGTCGCTTGCGGTGACGTTGAACGAGGTGCACAGGTCGCTGCTGATGCCGCCGGTGCTGATGTCCTCGATCAGTTTGGGCAGGAGCATGAGGGTCAGGCTGTTGATCAGTCCGGAGCGCTCGGCGATCGGGATGAAGGCGCCGGGCGGCAGCAACACCCCGTCGGGGCGCTGCCAGCGCACCAGCGCCTCGGCGCCGACGATGCGGTTGCTGATCAGGGAAGCTTTGGGCTGGTAGTGAAGGACGAATTCGCTGTCGCGCAAACCCTGTATGAACTCGGTCGTGGTGACTGTCGCCATGGCTGACCCCGCTGCGGTAAGGATAACTTCGTTATCCCCCGATCTGCCCCGGTCGTCAAGCGCTTCCGCACGCCGGCGCCGCAGTGCGCTGCCGGCCGCGTCCGTCACCCTGGCAGAAGGGCTTGGCCTGGGTCGCGACGCGCGGCAGCAACACGGCCAGGCGCCATGCCAGCGCCGATGCCAGGCCGAGCAGCGCCACGCCCGCCCCCGGCGGCAGGGACAGGACGACAAGCGAGCTGAGCAGAGCACGCAGCAGGCCCAAGGGGGGGCCGGGCGGCGTGTGGGGTGCAGGCTGGTTCGGTTGGTCAGGCATGGCGCTCTCCGATGGTCGGGCAAGGCGGTTGGACGGCGGCCGCCTGCATCCTGTGCGCTTGGCCTGGTGTTCCGCGCCGCTTCGGCAGCGCGTGAAACCATTCTAGGGACCCCTTCCGCATCCAGAAACGGTGTGCGAGGAAATGGATTGTTTCGGCAACTGGAATGGCGCCGCGGCTTGCAGCGCAAGGCAGGCGTCCGCGCCGGTGCAGGCCTGGACGGGTCCCCCTGGTAGTGGTCAGGCGGCCCCGGAAACCTGCGGGCCGGGCGGATTGAAAGGCGATGCGTCCAGGTACTCCCACTCCAGACGCTCGGCAAGCTGACGCAGGATCCAGTGCTCGACCTCGATCTCGAGGAAGCGTCCGGTGCCGCCGGTGAGCCCGCCCGGGTCGTCCTGGTCCCACAGCAGGCGTGCGCGCCCGGTCAGCTGGAGCAGCCGGCCGCCTTCGAAGTCGGGCACCGACAAGCCCAGGCGCGCGTCGAGCGCCAGGTTGCCCAGGGTATTGAAGATGCTGTTGCCGTGGTAGTCGGGCAGGCGGATCGACTGGTGGCCGGTGACCTGCACGAAGCCGGGCGGCCCGCCGCGGTGCGAGGCGTCGGCGCCGGTTCCGGCGTGGGCGCTGGCCACGAACACCGTGTCGGCAGCGCGCAGCAATGCCGCGACGCTGCCGCCGATACCGCTGCCGGTGGCCACGCCGTCGGCCCCGCCCTCGGCGCGCATGGCGCGCAGCTGGCGCCGCTGGATGAATTTCGGGCAGTTCGGATAGGCTTCCCGCACGGCGATCACCAGGCCGGCGTCGTCCTTGCGCACGACCACGCCGTTGATGCGGTAGCGGCGGCGGCTGCCCAGTTCGATGAACAGCATGCCCACGGCAGGATTGGCGTCGAGATTGCGCCACAGCGGATCGGCCTCGGCACGGCGCCCGGCCGGGACCTCGAGTGCGATGTGGGCGTCGTCCGGCGCATGCACGAACCCGGGCGCGCCGTAGACGACCGAGGACCAGGCGCGGCCCTTGGCGTCGCTGCTGGCCAGCACGAGCATGAACTGCTTCTGGATGAAAGGGCGTGCCCCGCCCAGGATGGTGGCGGCGATCACGGTGGCGTTGCGGTCGGCAACGGCCGCTTCGCCGGCGCGCAGCTGGACGGCGCGCTCGCCGGGATGGAAGGAAAATGCAGTCATGATGGGGTCCTTGCTGTAGGAGGGAATCGTGACGGCATTGTCGGTAATTGTCTGGAAGAGCGGAATGCGTGCCCGGCGCAATGGATTGTTTCGCTCCGCTCAGGCGTCGAGCACCACGGGCCGTGCGTCGGCCGACTGCGCCGGGACGCTCATGCACGGCAGGATCTGGCCGGGCGGGCAGGACGCGCCCGGCATCCCGAGGTAGGCCGTCTGGCCCGCCAGCAAGGTGGTGGCGCAGGTGCCGCAATTGCCGCTGCGGCAGCCCGACAGCGGCGCCAGGCCTTCGGATTCGGCCAGTTCCAGCAGCGTGCCCATCGCGGGTGTCCAGGTCGCCGTGCGCCCGGAACGCTGGAACACGACCGGCACCGGCTGCAGGCTGGCCGCTTCGACCGGCGCCGAAGGCGCCGGGGACGCGAGCGCATCGGGCATGCGCCGCACCGGCTCGGCGCCGCCGAAATCTTCCAGGTGGATCTGCGCATCCGGTACGCGCAGGGCGCGCAGGCCGTCGTACAGGTCTTGCAGGAAGCCCTGCGGCCCGCACAGGTAGAAATCGTAGTCGTCGAAGGGCAGCAGGGTTTTCAGCAGGCCGATGCTCACGCGTCCGACATGGCGTTTCAGGCTGTCCGGCGGCGCTGCGCCGTCTGGCTGGCTGTGCACGAGGTGCACCGACAGGTTCTTGTGGTGGCGCTGCTTGGTGGCGAGGAAGGCGCTGAACGCCTGTTCGGCTTCGTTGCGCGCGCCGTGGATGACATGGATCGGATACGGAAAACGCGAGCGTTCGTTGTTCACCAGCAGCCCGTCGAGCATGGCCACCATCGGCGTAATGCCGACGCCGGCCGACAGCATCACCGCGGGCCGGGCGCGGCTGCGGTCGAAGGTGAAGCTGCCGCGCGGCCCGAGCGCCTCGACGATGGCGCCGACGCCGTGCTCGTGCAGCCAGCGCGACGCCGCGCCTTGCAGCTTGACCGAAATGCGCAGCTGGCGCCCGTTGGGCGCCGCCGACAGGGTATAGGTGCGGCGCAGCACGCCGCCAGGAGTCGGCAGGGCCAGCGGCAGGAACTGTCCGGGCTGGTAAGTCGGCAGGCCCTGGCCGTCGGCCGGCTCGAGCAGGAAGCTGCGGATGCCGGCGCTCTCGTCGCGGCTCTCCACGATGCGGTAGGGGCGCCAGGCGGCGGCCAGCCGCTCGGCCGCCAGGGCCGCGTCGGTCTGGGCCCAGGTGCCGGTGCCCTCGAGCAGCGGCCAGTAGCTGGGATCGGACCAGCGCAGCGGCAGCGAATTGACCAGGCGCCGCACGTGCTCCACCTTCAGCCGCAGCAGCCGTTCGGCGCCGACGAAGGCTGTCAGTTGCGGGCCGTCCCACACCACGCTGGCGCGGCAGGACAACTGCAGCAGTTCGCCCGAAGCGAAGTCGATGAACAGCAAGCCTGCGCGCGGGTCCAGGTGCAGGTTGCCGAGGGTCTGGTAGAAGGAATTGCCGGTGAAGTCGGGAATGACCAGGGTATCGCCGTCTTCGATGCGCACGAAGCCGGGACGTCCGCCCCGGTGCGAGACGTCGGCGCCGGCATGCGGCGAATCCGGCGTGTCGAGCGCCGCGTTACTGGCGATGAACAGGGTGTCCGCCGCTTCGACCAGGGCGCGGTCGGCTGCGTTCAACTGCCCGCTATCCTCGACCCGCAAGGGACCGAGATCGTCGACGAAGAGCGCGTGGCGGCCCTGGATGTATTGCGGGCAGTTGCCGAAACTTTGGGTCACGCCCAGCGTGAAGCCGGCCGCGTCGACTGCCGTTACGGCGCCATTGAGCCGGTTGCGCCGCCGCGTGGGCGGTTCCAGCCCCAGCATGCCCAGGCGCGCCCCGGCGCGCAGGTTGGCGCCCAGCACGTCGCCCGGCAGCGCCCGGGCATCGACGCGCAGGGTTTTCGGGTCGGGCGAATGCATGAAGCCGGGCTGGCCCACCAGCACCGAGGCCCAGGGCTGGCCGCCGGCATCCACGCTGCCCACCAGCATGAAGGGCAGCTGCGCAAAGAACTCCCGGTGCTGGTCCGGCATGTGGTCGCGGATGCCGCGCCGGCCGGTGACCGCCGATTGGGCCAGGGTGCCGGCCCGTTGCTGGATCGCCAGTTCGCCCGCGTGGAAAGGGGAATCTGGGCGCTGCCGCTCAGGGGGCATGGTGGCCATGGCCGCTCCCGTTCAGGCAGCCGGGGTGCTGCGCTGCATCGGCACGAACCCGGGCAGGGCCTCGATCCGGGCCAGCCAGGCGCGCAGGGCCGGGTAGGGCGCCAGGTCGATGCCGCCTTCCGGCGCATGGGCGATATAGCTGTAGGCGGCGACGTCGGCGACGCTGGCCTCGTTGCCGATGGCATAGGGGCTGTCGGCGAAGGACTTGTCGAGGACTGCGAACAGCTTGTGGGCGATGCCCTGGGCGCGCGCCAGGTCGAGCGGCGCGCCGAACAGGCGCACCAGCCGTGCGGCGCACGGGCCGTTGAAGATCGGGCCGGCGGCCAGCGAAAACCACTGCTGGATCGCCACTTGCGCCGCGACCGGGGACGGCATCCAGCGCTCGCCGCCATAGGTGCGTGCCAGGTAGACCAGGATAGCATTGGAGTCGTACACGACGGTGCCGTTGTCGTCGATGACCGGGACCTGCCCGAACGGATGCAGCGCCAGGTACGCCTCGCTCTTGTTCTGGCCATTGCGCAGGTCGACGTCGATCAGTTCGAAGGGCAGCTCCAGCAGCGACAGGAATAGCTGCACCCTGTGTGCGTGGCCGGAGAGCTTGCTGCGAAACAGGCGGATCGGGGTGCTTGGTGCGGTCGTCATGGCGATTCTCCAGGTAATGGGGCTGTGCCCGGGGCCGGCCGGTTCGGCGGGACAGGCGTCCATTGTCGTGGAGCGCAGCGGGTCTGGAAACGCCGCACGCTGCAATGCTTCGTTTCGCCGGGCGCAAGAATGGCTGAGCGGCAGATCGGCCCGCTATTCGCTCAGGTCGTACGGCGGCTTGTACGGGTTGTCGCCGGCCTCCTCGGCCGGCGTGAGCGCGTCGACCGCCAGCGCCTCGTCGAGGGTGGCCATTTGCAGCTTCGCGACTTGCGTGCGTTTTTCCAGCTGGGTAATGAGCATGATTTGCCTGCGGACCGTCTCGACCATCTCTTCGACGGCGGTGATCTGGCGCCGGATCGCCATGCGTTCGGCGATACCGCTGGCGTTCTCCAGCTGTTCGTAAAGCGAGCGCAGCTGTTTCCTGAGTTGCTGCAGCGTCTTGTACAGGTTCTCGAGCTTCGAGGCCGAATCGGCAGGCTTCGCGTTCGGCAGGGGAGTAGGAAAATGGCGGTTGATCGCTGTCATAGCGTGGCGGGCGCGTCCGGTGGTGGCGAAATGGTGGTCCGACGCCTTGCATGGCTCTTCGGCATGCGAGCCGGCCGGTCTGCCAAAGGGTTCGACAAGACGGGCGCGGCACGTCGGCTTGCACCGATTGTAGCGAGTCAGGGAAGCTCAAACGTCTAAAAATTGTCGCTTGGAAATAAATCTGGCTGCGTCGCCTGGATGTACTGGCTGGCGCACCTGCCATTGCGCCTTCCGAAATAATCCATTTCTCCTCGCCCCGTTTCTTCGAATAGGTTTGCCAACCAGAATGGTCTGCACGCCGTCACGACGGCTACCCAACCGATCGCAGCACTCTCCAGGAGCATGTCATGAAAGCAGCCACCCTCGTCGATGTCAATCCGGAACCCGGCGGCGCAGCAGCCAGCGGCCGCCTGCACCAGGCAGTAGCCGATACGCTTGCCCGCGCCATCGTCGGCTCGTGAGCGCAGACCATCATGGACACCACCAACGAACGCCGGCTTCCGCTACCGCCCTTCACCCGCGACAGCGCCATCGAAAAGATCCGCCTGGCCGAAGACGGCTGGAACAGCCGCGATCCGGCCCGGGTCGCGTTGGCCTACAGTCTCGACACCCGCTGGCGCAACCGCGCCGAATTCGCGCAGGGACGGGATCAGGCGCAAGCCTTCCTGGAACGGAAATGGCGCCGCGAGCTGGAGTACCGGCTGATCAAGGAGCTGTGGGCCTTCACGGACAACCGGATCGCCGTGCGCTACGCCTACGAATGGCGCGACGACTCGGGCAACTGGTTCCGTTCCTACGGCAACGAGAATTGGGAATTCGGTCCGGACGGGCTGATGGTCAATCGCTACGCCTGCATCAACGACCTGCCCATTGCCGAATCGGAGCGCAAGTTCCGCTGGCCCCTGGGACGGCGTCCGGACGGGCATCCCGGGCTGAGCGAGCTCGGATTATGAAACCCACGTGGAGCGGCGTGATGGCATGGCTGATGCAGCTGCCGCGGCGCCGCCGTCCCGCGCAAGGCGGCGGGCAAGGACGCCAGGGCGGCGGTGAATGGCGCGCCGACCTCGGGCAGTGGTGGGCCCTGCCATGGCAATGAGCAGCCGGCCGCGCGTCAGCGGAAGGGCTGCCCGTCCAGTGCCAGTATGCGGTCGAGGCGGATGGTCGGTCCATCGCGCAGGCGCAGGTATTCCGCGCCCGCCTCGGTATAGACGTCCGCGATAACGCCCTTCAGGACGAGCGGCGCCCCATCGGGCGCCGCCACCTCGAGCAAGCAGGTCGTGCGCAGGGTGGCGCGGGCGAGCAACTCGTCGTGGCGCGAACAGTCGATCGGTGTGTAGGCTTGATCCATCGAACGGAACCTCCGAAATGGCCTGCCGGACGGCCTGCCTGATGATACGCCAGCCAATGGGCGTTGCACGCGTTGGCGCGGCCGTGTCGCAAGCCGGCGTCCGCCGTCCTTCACACCTGACGCGCACCGTGCCGCCCGGCACCACGCAATCGGGGAGGACCGGCCTTGCGGAACCGGGCACGATCCGCGGGCGGCGCGCCTGCCGCCCCGGCCGCCTCTTCAGCGCCTTGCCGCTTGCGACAGGTGTTGGGCACGCATGAAATCCGCGGTCATCGCCGCCACCTCCGGCAAACGGGTATCCATCACGAAATGCCCTCCATCCAGGATATGCACCTCGGCGCGCGGATTGTCGCGCTTGAACGCCAGCGCGCCTGGCGTCACGAAGGCCTGGTCGTGCTTGCCCCACATGACCAGGGTCGGCAGCTGCTGCTTGCGCAGCCATTGCTGCCACTCGGGATAGCGGGTGAGGTTGTGCTGGTAGTCGTGGATCAGGTCGGCCTGGATGCGCGCCTGGCCTGGCCGGTTCAGGTAGGCCCATTCGTCCATCCACAAGTCCGGATCGTAGGCCGCGACATTCGGATCGGTGCCGACGTGGCGCGCGCGCGTGACCTCCACCGACTGGTGCGCGGCGACGACCTTGGCCTCGAATGCCGCGCGGTCTTGCCAAAAGCCCTGGCGCGACGCCCACATCGGGCCGAGGCCTTCCGCGTAGACGTTACCGTTCTGGAAGATCAGCGCCTGGACCGCCTGCGGCTGCGCCATGGCAAGGCGCATGCCGACCGGCGCCCCGTAATCCTGCATGAACAGCGTGTAGCGCGCCAGGCCGACCCGGCTGGTGAACTTGCCGACGATGTGCGCGAGGTGGTCGAAGGTGTAGGCGAATCCGCCGGGGTCCGGCGCGGCGCTGTTGCCGAAACCCGGATAATCGGGCGCGATCAGGTGGTAGCGCTCGCCGAGCTCGCGCATCAGGCGATCGTACATGCGCGACGAGCTGGGAACGCCGTGCAGCAGCAGGATGGCCGGCTGGCGCGGGTCGCCGGCTTCGCGGTAGGCGATACGCACGCCGTCGACCTCGACATTCCGGTACGCGATCTCGGCCGCGTGGGCCGGCTGGATGAAGGATGCCGCCAGTGCGAAGGCGGCGAAGGAAGCGGAAATACGTGCTGGGATGGACATGGTGGGCTGCCTTTACTGGTTGAAAGAAGACAGTTCATTCTAGGCAGCTCGCCTTGAGCCGCACAGGCGGCGGGGAGGAATGCAGCATTTCTCCCCGCGCCGGCAATCCCCTTGTTTGAGCGCGGCCGCCAGTTCGTCCGGCTCTGGCTGCCTGGGCCGGATGCGTTCCACGATGGGCTGTCGGGCGCGGCGGCCCGGCGTGGTGCGGGTGTCAGGGTTCCAGGGCCAGGTGGCGCTGGAAAAAGGCATCCGTACGGGCATTGGCCAGACCCGCATCGGCGGCGTGGTAGTGGTGTCCGCCCGGACGGGCGAAGGCGTGGTCGCGTGCCGGGTAGACATGGACCTCGCGGCCCGGGCGGCGCGCAAGCGCTTCGCGGATCGCGGCCTGGGCTGGCGGGCCGATGTACTCGTCGGCGCCGGCCAGGTGGTAGAGAAGGGGGGAGCGGATCGCGTCGGCTTCGTTCACATACTGGTCGGTGCCGCCGCCGTAATAGGCGACGAAGGCGTCGGCCTCGAAGCGTGCCGCGCTCAGGTAGGTCAGCAGGCCGCCCAGGCAGTAGCCTGTCACGCCGACCTTGCCGCTGGCGCCGACCAGCGTGCGCGCGGCGGCCGCAACGGCGCCGATGTCGTCGATGCCTGCGGCAAAATCGTAGGCCTTGTAGAGGGCAAGGGCCTGCTCCCAGTCGCCTTCCTTGTCCTCGGACAGGGACAGGCCGGGGGCGTCGCGCCAGAACAGGTCGGGCGCGATCGCGATGTAGCCCTTGGCGGCATAGGCGTCGGCGATGCTGCGGATGCCGGCGTTGACGCCGAAAATCTCCTGCAGGACGATGATGACCGGACGGGCTTCGCGCGCGTCCGGCCAGGCGACGTGGCAGTCGAACTGGCCGTCGGCGACGCCGATCCGGATGATTGATGTGGCTGGCATGGTGGTTTCTCCTGGTGAAGTGAGTGGGAAGTGCGCGCGTGTCCGGTGGCGTTTGCCATGGACAGGCGCGGCTGTACTGCATGCATACACTGCATACATGCCGGTGCGGTTCGCCACCGTCGGGACGCCGAGTGCCCACCTGGGGTGTAGGGAAGCGCCCGGACGGGCCGCGAGCCCGTCCGGTGGCAGGCCGGCGCTGGGGCGCATCGTTCATCGACTGCATGACCGAGCCGGCAATGGATTCATTCTGCCCAGCATGAAGCGACAGAAAAACGGTGTAGCTTGCAATTGATTGTTTCAAGTGGCGCAAGAATGTCACGCGGCCGATTGTCCCGATCCGCTCAACAAGTCGTCCAGCCTCGGCGGTCTAGTTTCACCAATGCGTTCGCCCTATGCTTGAGCGACGCGGCGCCGACAGCGCGCCAATGACCACAAGGAGCTTGCAATGACATCCACGATTACCACGCCCTTCGGCTTTTCTTCTACTGCCGACGAGGTGCTGCGCGGCGTCGACCTGCGCGGCAAGCGCGCCATCGTCACCGGCGGATCTTCCGGTATCGGCATCGACACGGCCCGCGTGCTGGCCGCCGCCGGGGCCGAGGTCACGATCGCGGTGCGCAACCCGGAAGCCGGCGGCCGCGTCGCCGCCGACCTGAATGCCGCAGGCGGGCACGACCTGGTGAAGGTGGGCGTTCTGGACCTGGCGGACCTGGCCAGCGTGCAGGCCTTCGCTGCGAACTGGCAGGGCCCGCTGCACATGCTGGTCAATAACGGCGGGGTCATGGCCATTCCGGAGCGCACGCTGACGGCGCAAGGCTGGGAGATGCAGCTGTCGACCAACTACATCGGTCACTTCGCCCTGGCCCTGGGCCTGCACCGTGCATTGGCCGCGGCGAAAACCGAGGGAGGGGCGCGCATCGTCTCGGTCAGCTCCAGCGGCAACCTGATCGCACCGGTGTTCTTCGGCGACATGCATTTCGATTTCCTCGCCTACGATCCGCTGCTGGCCTATGGCCAGTCCAAGTCCGCCTGCGCCCTGATGGCGGTCGAAGCGACGCGGCGCTGGGCCGCGGACGGCATCTTCGTCAATGCCCTGAACCCGGGCGCCATCGCGACCAACCTGCAAAAGCATACCGGTGGTCTCAAGACGCCTCCGGAGCGGCGCAAGAACACCGCGCAGGGCGCGGCCACCTCGGTATTGCTGGCGGCGTCGCCCCTGCTCCAGGGTGTCGGAGGACGCTATTTCGAAGACTGCAACGAAGCGCCGGTGGTGGCCCACCGTCCGGCCGATTACCGCGGCGTGGCCGCCCATGCGCTCGACCCGGTGCTGGCCGAGCGCCTGTGGGAAGACACCCTGCGGATGCTCGCCCGATGACGCCGCCGCGTCTTCCCGATCCCGCGGCGCCGAAGGTCGGCTTCATCGGCCTGGGCGACCAGGGCAGCTACGCGCGCAAGGTGGTGCCGATGGGTGCTGCCGGTTCCGGTCAACTCGGCAAGCTGCTGAATAACGCCATGGCCATGAGCAATCTCGACAACATCGCCCGCGTGCTCGACCTGGCCGGCCAGCTGAAACTCGATCTGCGCGTTGTGGCCGACATGATCAGGAGCAGCAGCGGTTCGAGCGTCATCCTCGATGCGCTGGTGGATTCACGCCGGAGCCGGCGCGTCACCTGGCGGGTCTGATGGAAAAGGACATCGAGCATTTTGCGGACGGCATGCGCTCGAGCGGCGTGAATCCCGAGGCGATGCACGGGCGCGGCCTGGACGGCGCCAGGTCGCTCGTCCACCTCGCGGACAGGCTGGCATAGCAAGCCTGAACGCCGTCCGGGGCGCGCATTCGCCTGCGCGGGGGGCACAGGCCCTGGACATTCCGCTTGCCGAAACAATCCATTTCTCCGCGCCCCGTTTCTCGTCCTGCGCCTGTCGGCCAGAATGACTTCCATGCCGTGAAGACGGCTACTCATTCAACCGACACACCCACAGGAGCGCATCATGAAAGCAGCCATCATCATTTTCTCGGATCCAAAGCACGGCGGCGAGGAAGCCCTCGGCCGCCTGTTCAACGGCCTGGCCGCCGCCTACGACTTCAAGCAGCGCGGCACCGAAGTGGCCATCTATTTCCAGGGCACCGGCACCCGCTGGGCCGGCGTGGTGATGGACAAGGCCCATCCGCTGCACGCTTTGTACTCGGCCGTGTCCGATACCGTCGCCGGCGTGTCCTGCGGCTGCGCCGACGTGTTCGGCGCCCGCGAAGACGCCGAGAAGAACGGCTTCGACCTGGTCACCGACAACAGCGTGCCGGGCACCTCGGGCCTGCCGAGCATCGCCCAGCTGGCCGCCGACGGCTACGCCATCTACAGCTTCTGACCGGATGCCGGGGCCCGGATGGGCCCCGGCGGCACGGCAAAGGCTGGGCCGCATCCGCGCACCGGCCAGGCAGGACCTTCTCCACCGCTTCACTTCATGCAAAGGCTCGAGATCATGCGCTACCTCATTCATACCGTCGTGCAGCACGGCCCCTACGTGAAGGAATTCCGCCTGCTGCCCGCCGATGGTTCCCCGGTGCCCGCATGGGCGCCGGGCAGCCATGTCGAGATCGACTTCCGCGCGCAGTCGGGCGAAACATTCCGCAAGGCCTATTCCCTGGTCGGTGCGCCGGGCGACTGCCTGCGCATCGCGGTGCAGCGCGAGGCTGCGGGGCAGGGCGGCTCGCGCGTGCTGCACGACCAGTACCAGGCGGGCATGGAAGTCGAATTGAGTGCGCCGGCCGACGCGTTCCCGCTGCACCGCGGCGCCGTGCGCACCGTGCTGGTCGCGGGCGGGATCGGCATCACGCCGATGAGCGCAATGGCGCACGCCCTCGAAGCGGACGGCCACGGCTTCGAATTGCATTACCTGGCGCGCGACGCCGAACGCATGGTGCTGACGGGCGAATTCGACGGCATGCGCCACGCCCGGGTGTCGACCTATCTCACCGGCAGCGGCGAGCGTCCCGACCTCGACGCGCTGATCGGCCGCTATGCCGAGGGCAGTGAGCTGCATGCCTGCGGCCCGCAGTCGCTGCTCGAAGCAATCCGCACCCGCGCCGTGGCGCTGGGCTGGCCTGCGTCCCACGTGCACGTCGAGAGCTTCGGCGCGCGCAGCGCCAGCCAGGACCAGCCGGTGCGGCTCTACCTGCGCCAGAGCGACCTGCGGATCGAGGTCGCGCCCGGCACGTCGATCCTGGACGCCATGCTTGCCGCCGACGCCTTCGTCTCCTACGACTGCAAGCGCGGCGAATGCGGCAACTGCTTTGCCCAGGTGGTGGCGGGCACGCCGGTGCACCGCGACGTCTGCCTCACGCCGCAGCAGCGCCTGCAGGGCATGACCACCTGCGTTTCATGGGCCACCGGCGGCGACCTCGAACTCGACCTGTAGGCGGTTCAGGCGGTGGCCAGCGGCATATTGAACGGCGAAGGATCGAGGTATTCCCATTCCAGTTGCTGGGGCGTGTTGCGCACGACCAGGCGCTCGACCTTGAAGTCCCAGAAGCGCAGGGTGCCGCCGGTCTGGCCGGCCGGGTCGGGCATGTCCCAGTGCAGCGCCACGCTGCCGGTCAGTTGCAACAGGCGGTTGCCGGCGAAATCGGGAATGCACAAGCCGGCGCGCGGATACACCTCGAAATTACCGAACGTATTGTAGAGGCAGTTGCCGGGATAATCAGGGATGCGCAGGGTGTGTTCATCAAGGATGGTGATGAAGCCGCTCGTCCCGCCGCGGTGCGACACGTCGGCGCCGTACTCCGGATGGCAGCTTGCCACGAACAGGGTGTCCGCCTGGCGCACGATCGCGGCGGCGTCTCCGTCCAGCAGCGCGCCATGCGCCGCGGCGGCGGACAGTCCGCTGCTGCCGACGGCGCGCAGGGTGCGCCGCTGGATGTACTTGGGGCAGTTCGGATAGGCCTCGACCACGTCCACTTCCACATCGGCCGCGTCGATCGCGGCGAGCTTGCCGTTGACACGGTAGCGCCGCCGGCTGCCCAGCTCGATGAACAGCATGCCTATGCTGATATTGGCGCCGATATTGGTCCAGAACGGATCGGTCTCGTCGCGCTCTTCCTGCGGCACCGACAATTGGATCGACTTGCCCGTCTCGGTATGCGCGAAGCCCGGCTGGCCGAACAAAACCGACGCCCACACGCCGCCGCCGGGATCGACGCTTCCCACCACCGCCATGCCCTGCTTGCCGATGAAAGGGCGCGCGCCGCCGATCACGGTATCGGTCAGTACCGAGATGTTGCGGTCGGCCTGCGCGGTGTCGCCTGCGCGCTCCTGGATAACCCGCTCGCCGCGGTGAAACTTGGAATGTTCGGTCATCGACGTCTCCGATCAAGAAGGTGAATTGATCCGCGCGCACCGGTCTGGTGCAGCAGGGTGCCGCGCCCATTGTTTTCGTATTGACAATCCAGCATAAGCCTTCATGCGTGTGAGCGCAAGGCGGCAATCGCCTGCCGCCCGCAGCGCTTGTCTGCCGCATAAGCACTCCCTACCGAAACAATCAATTTCTCCCTGCACTATTTTTCAGGAACGAGGAAGTGCCCAGAATGGGATCCATGCCTTCGACGGCTACATGTCCACGACGAACCAACCCAACCAGGAGCACATCATGAAAGCAGCCATCATCATTTTCTCGGATCCAAAGCACGGCGGCGAGGAAGCCCTCGGCCGCCTGTTCAACGGCCTGGCCGCCGCCTACGACTTCAAGCAGCGCGGTACCGA
Organism: Telluria sp. AZSoR62; assembly: GCF_058111565.1. NCBI lineage: Bacteria > Pseudomonadati > Pseudomonadota > Betaproteobacteria > Burkholderiales > Oxalobacteraceae > Telluria > Telluria sp. AZSoR62. Next base: position 287,303 of record NZ_JBYTST010000005.1, on the reverse strand, counting down.
AGTGGCCATCTATTTCCAGGGCACCGGCACCCGCTGGGCCGGCGTGGTGATGGACAAGGCCCATCCGCTGCACGCTTTGTACTCGGCCGTGTCCGATACCGTCGCCGGCGTGTCCTGCGGCTGCGCCGACGTGTTCGGCGCCCGCGAAGACGCCGAGAAGAACGGCTTCGACCTGGTCACCGACAACAGCGTGCCGGGCACCTCGGGCCTGCCGAGCATCGCCCAACTGGCCGCCGACGGCTACGCCATCTACAGCTTCTAGTCCGGCGCCAGGGCAGGGCTGAGCGCCCTGCGCCACACACGACATCGATGCGCAATCGTCCAAGCGGGAGGGCCTGATGGAACAAGACAGCACGAGCGGCAGCGAGAACATCGGCGGCGAGCGCAAGCCGCGCGCCGGCGCCGCGCAGCCCGACCCCAGGCGGCAGCGGGAGACGCTGGCGCAATGCTGGCACGATGCGCGCGCGGCCGGCTTGCCGCTCCTGGTGCTGCACCTGCACCTGGGGCGCCTGCAGGAAATCGGGCAGGTGTTCGGCGACGACATCGCCGACGAGCTGCTGCGGCAGGCCGTGGACCGGATCGAGGCGACGCTTCCTGCGCACAGTGTCCTGGCGCGCTACAGCGACGACACCCTGCGCCTGATCCTGCGCGGCGCCGCGGTGGGCCATGCCCCCGCCTACGCCGAAGCGCTGTGCCACCTGATGGACCGTCCGTTCGCAGTGGCGGGAATGGCCTTCTGCATCCAGGTCAGCGGCGGGCTGGCGGGCGATGCCGACGACGTGGTGTCGCCGGCGGCGCTGTGCCGCCGCGCCAACGCAGCCCTGGCCCAGGCCGGGCCGGGCGGCAGGCGGGTAGCCGTCTACACCAACGCCCAGCAGCGCTTGCAGGCCAGCCGGCTGGCGCTGATGGGCGACCTGTTCGGAGCGGTCGAGCGCGACGAACTGCGTCTGTACTGCCAGCCGAAGATCGACCTGCGCACCGGCCGCATGGCCGGCGCCGAAACCCTGGTGCGCTGGGCCCATCCCACACTCGGCCTGCTTCCCGCGGCGCAGTTCATCGCGCTGGCCGAGCAAAGCGGGATGATCGGCCGCGTGACCAACTGGGTGCTCAACGCAACGCTGGGTTTCCTGCGCGGCTGGCAGGCCCATGAGGGCGTGCAGACGCTCGCGGTCAATCTGTCGGCGCACGACATCCGGTATCCGGCGATGGTGCAACGCGTCCAGAACCAGATCGACGCCTGGGGCGTGCGTCCCGAACTGCTGCAGTTCGAGCTGACCGAAAGCGCCTTGATCGAAGACCCGGCAGCGGCGCTGGCGACGCTGACCCGCCTGAAGGAGTGCGGAGTCGAGATCATGATCGACGACTACGGGACAGGCTATGCCAGCTTGAGCTATCTGCGGCAGTTCCCGATGGACGGCATCAAGATCGACCAGTCCTTCATCGCGCCGATCCTCGGCGATGCGGAAGCGGCTGCCATCGTCCGCTCGACCATCGCGCTCGGCCATGCGCTGGGACGCAAGGTCGTCGCCGAAGGCGTCGAATGCCAGGGGGTCTCGGACTGCCTGGCCGAACAGGGTTGCGACCTGGCCCAGGGCTACTGGTTCGGCATGCCCATGCCCATCGAAGACCTGCCCGCCTGGCAAGCCGTCCAGCACGCAGGGCTTGCCTTGTAAGCCGATGCAGCCGCCGCGGGCGAGGCTGCGTACCGGAGCAGAAAAAAAGCCCGTTCAAGACAAGGGAATCCATCCCCTTGTCGTCATCAACCGACGCAACCGGTATGCACGGCAACCCGCCGTTCGCCGGTCACCACATCATCGAAAGAGAATCATGTCCAACCGTCATCTTGCAAACCTCCTCGCAGCCGTGCTGCTGTCCGCCGGCGCCGCCTCGCATGCGGACGAGCTTCCCCAACCCTACGGCGTCGCGGCGCCCGCGCAGTCCGCCCAGCGCGATATCCGCATCGGTCCGACGACACGCTACGTCAACGTCGAGCGTGCCGAGATCGTCCGTTTCGTCACGGAGAAAGGCAGCTTCGCCTGGAACTTCGATACGGCGCCGAACCGGCAGGTCTTCAAGCTGAGCCAGATTGCGCCGGCCGAACTGCAGGCGCAGGACGTGCGCGTCTATGTCGCCGAATCGGCGCGCGACCGCTAAGGGCCCCCATCGGGCTTCACCGGCCGGCTTCGGCGCGGCCCGCGTCGCCGGCCCGCCTCCGCACCTTCTTCATTGACTCGACAAGGAAACACCATGAAAACCCTCTCCGCCATCTTTGCCGCCACCGCCATGCTGGCTTGCCTCTCCGGCCAGGCCCTGGCCGGCGCCCCCCACGGCGACGACTTGCCCGCACCGGCCTTCGATGCCAAGGGCATTGCCCGCACTGAAACCGTACGCCGCGAGTACGACAGCAAGACACTGGCGATCCAGGTGCGCGTGGATTTCGCGCCGAAGGCATCCTTTACGAAGCATTCCCACCCGGGCGTCGAAATCGCCTACGTCCTGAAAGGTACGATCGAATACGAGATGGACGGTAAGACCTACCGCTTGAAAGCGGGTGAATCCCTGTTCATTCCGGCCGGCGCCTCGCATTCGGCGCGCAATGTCGGCGACGGCGTCACCTCCGAGCTGGCCACCTACCTGGTCGCGAAAGACAAGCCCATCGTCGTGATCGACAACTAAGCGCATCCGGGCGCCGCCTGCCCGCGCACGCCGCGCAGCCGGCCCCTTGCACCGGCGCGGCCAGCGCTGCGACAGGCTCGCGCCCCCTTACCGAGGACAACACCATGACCAACCTACAGCTTCACCGCAGGCTCTTCCTGTTCAACCTGGCGCGCGGCGCATCCGGACTGGCGCTGGCCGGCGCCGGCGCCGTACCGGCCGCGGCCCTGGTCGCGCCCACGGCGCCGCAACCGGGGGCCGCCACGGAGCCCTCGTCCATGCTGCCGATCAGGCAGGTCCGCACCGGCCTGCTCGATATCGGCTACTACGAAACCGGCCCGCGCGACGGCAAGCCGGTCCTCCTGCTGCATGGCTACCCCTACGATATCCATAGCTATGCCGAGGTTTCCCACATGCTCGCGGCCCAGGGCTGCCGTGTGATCGTGCCCCACCTGCGCGGCCACGGCAGCACGCGCTTCCTGTCGGGCGCCACGCCGCGCGCAGGGCAGCAGGCGGCGATCGGGCAAGACGTGATCGACCTGATGGATGCGCTGGGCCTGCCCCAGGCGGTGCTGGCGGGGTACGACTGGGGCGGGCGCGCCGCCTGCGTGGCGGCCGTGCTGCGGCCCGAGCGCGTGGTCGGGCTGGTCTCCGTCAACGGCTACCTGGTGCAGGACATCGCGAAGGCGGGTGTGCCGATATCGCCCAAGGTCGAATCGGGCCTGTGGTACCAGTTCTATTTCACGACCGAGCGCGGCCATGCCGGGTTGGTGAAAAACCGCGCTGCGATCGCGCGCGTCATGTGGAAGGGGAATTCGCCCTCGTGGCAGGTCGACGAGGCGACTTTCCTGCGCTCGGCGGCCTCGTTCGACAATCCCGACTACGTCGACGTGGTGATCCACTCGTATCGCCATCGCCTCGGCCTGGCCCCCGGCTTTCCGGAGTATGCGGCGACCGAGCGCCGTCTGGCGCAACTGCCGCCGATCCAGGTGCCCTCGATTACCCTCGACGGCGCAGACGACGGCGTGGTGCCTGCGACCGACGGAACCGCCTCGGCCCATCGCTTTCCGGCCCGCCGCGCCCACCGGAGCGTTCCCGGGGCCGGACACAACCTGCCCCAGGAAGCGCCGCGCGCGTTTGCCCAGGCCGTCGTCGAACTGGTGCGTTCGGGAAGCTGGGCCAGCTGACCGAAGAGCTCGCCCCCGGCGGCCGGCGAACAGGCCTGACGCCGCCCCCCTTTTGCACTATCATGTCGGGCTTCGCCTTCACGGCGCGTTTTTCAAGCACTCCATGACTCCTGCACCTGCCAAGCCGGCAAGCGGGCGCCGCCTGTCCGTCGCCCCCATGATGGACTGGACCGACCGCCACTGCCGCGTCTTCCACCGCCAGATCACCCGCCACACCTGGCTCTACACCGAAATGGTCACCACCGGTGCGCTGGTCTACGGCGACGTCGAGCGCCACCTGCGCTATGACGGCATCGAGCATCCGGTTGCCCTGCAGCTGGGCGGCAGCGACCCGGCCGACCTGGCCAAGAGCGCGAAGCTGGGCGAGCAGTGGGGCTACAAGGAAATCAACCTGAACTGCGGTTGCCCGTCCGAGCGGGTGCAGAAGGGCGCCTTCGGCGCCTGCCTGATGGGCGAGCCGCAACTGGTGGCCGACTGCGTCAAGGCGATGCGCGACGCGGTGTCGATCGACGTGACGGTGAAGCACCGCATCGGCATCGACTACAACGAGGAATACGGCTTCGTGCGCGATTTCGTCGGCACCATTGCGGACGCCGGCTGCTCCACCTTCATTGTGCACGCCCGCAATGCCGTGCTCAAGGGTTTGTCGCCCAAGGAAAACCGCGAGATCCCGCCGCTGCGCTACGAGGTGGCGTACCAGCTCAAGCGCGAATTCCCCGGGCTGGAAGTCATCATCAACGGCGGCGTCAAGACCGATGCCGAGATCGCCCGGCATCTCGAGCACGTGGACGGCGTCATGCTTGGCCGCGAGGCTTACCACAACCCGTGGGTAATGGCGACCTGGGACGCCTTGTTCTATGGCGACATTGAGGCCAGCCCGAAGACCCGCCAGCAGGTGTTGGAAGCCATGGTCCGGTATATCGCCGAGCAGCTGCGCCTGCATGGCGGCCACGGGCTCAAGCTCAACAGCGTTACCCGCCACATGCTCGGCATCATGACCGGCCTGCCGGGCGCCAGGGCTTTCCGCCAGATGTTGTCCGATCCGAAAAAACTGGCCGGTGCAGATCCGGCCTTGCTGCTGGAAGCGGCTGCGCGCATGCCTGCCGTGGCCTGAAGCCACTTTCCCTCTCCCAAAAGGCGTACTTCGGTACGCCTTTTTTCGTTTCCTGTCGGCAAATAACGACACATTTTATGCTGGTTGTATAGGCAAGTCATGAAAAGCTTGCCGAACGGCAAGAGTAATCGCATAATTTCTCTCGCTCCCAGTACATTGATCAATATCAATTCTGTTGTTGAGCCGAAACAAAGAGGTGGCAGCTTTTCGATTTCAAGTTGCCGGCCAGAATTTTTGATTTATCCTGTCGGAAACATGTGGCGTTTGTAGAGCGCACATGACGCGTCGCACGGCGCAGCGATCCGCGCGAATTCGATCACACAAACAGGGAAGAACACGAATGGCTTTTTTGAATAACTTGAAGGTCGGTACCCGCCTCGCACTGGGCTTTGCGCTGGTGCTGGTGTTGCTGATCGCCGTCACGGGTGTGGGCATCCTGCGCATGTCGCAGATCCAGGACCGCCTCGACCAGGTCGTCAGCGTCAACAACGTCTCGACCGCCCTCGTGACCGACATGCGCAACAACGTCGGCGAGCGCGTCGCTGCGCTGCGCGTGCTGACCCTGATGACCGACCCGGCCGACATGGAACCGGAAATGGTCAAGTTCAAGGAACAGACCCGCAAGTACGAAGAAGCCCAGAAAAAGCTGTCGGCGATCTTCGCCGGCCATGCCAGCGCTAATGAGATTGCGCTGCTGGCCAAGGTCAAGGAATTCGAAGGCGCCGCCATGCCGGCCATTGCCAAGGCATCGGAGCTGTACCTGGCCAATAACGCCATGGACGCCACCCGCGTCATGATCCGCGAAGTGCGTCCGGTGCAGAAGAAGTGGACCGAAGCGCTGGACCAGCTGGCCGCGTTTGAAGAAAAGCAGAATGCGCAAGCCGCGGCCGATGCCAAGAGCGCCTTCGCCAATGCCCGCAATTTCATGATCGTCATGCTGCTGACCGCCGTTGCCATGGGCGTTGCCGCAGCCTGGGTGATCAGCCGCAGCCTGCGCCAGCAGCTCGGCGGCGAGCCAGCCTACACCGCCAGCATCGCCAGCAGCATCGCCCATGGCGACCTGTCGATCGCCATCGAGACCGATGCGTCGGACCGCGGCAGCCTGCTGGTGGAAATGAAAGAAATGCGTAACAGCCTGGTCGGCATCGTCGAGCAAGTGCGCCGCGGTACCGAGACCATCGGCACCGCCTCGCGTGAAATCGCCGCCGGTAACATCGACCTGTCCTCGCGTACCGAACTGCAGGCCAGCTCGCTGGAAAAGACCGCCTCGGCAATGGAAGAACTGACCTCGACCGTCAAGCAGAACGCCGACAATGCCCGTGAAGCCAATGCCCTGGCGGCAACCGCTTCGAACGTGGCACTGAAGGGTGGCGAAGTGGTGTCGCAGGTGGTGGGCACGATGGGCGAGATCAACACCTCGGCCAGCAAGATCGCCGACATCATCGGCGTGATCGACGGCATCGCCTTCCAGACCAACATCCTGGCGCTGAACGCCGCTGTGGAAGCAGCCCGTGCCGGTGAACAGGGCCGCGGCTTCGCGGTGGTGGCGTCCGAAGTGCGCAACCTGGCCCAGCGTTCTGCTGCGGCAGCGAAAGAAATCAAGACCCTGATCGGCGACTCCGTCGAGAAGGTCGAACGCGGCAGCAAGCTGGTCGGCCAGGCCGGCGTGACGATGGACGAAGTGGTGGCGAGCGTCAAGCGCGTGACCGACATCATGAGCGAGATCGCCAACGCCAGCGCCGAGCAGAGCGCCGGTATCGAACAGGTGAACCTGTCGATCATCGAGATGGACAGCATGACCCAGCAGAATGCGGCCCTGGTCGAGGAAGCCGCTGCCGCCGCGCAGAGCATGCAGGACCAGGCAAGCGAACTGACCCGCGTCGTCAGCATCTTCAAGCTGACCGAAGGCGAGCAGCAGCAGGCCGCCGCACCGGCGCCGGCCGCCACCAGCACCGCCGTGGCGGTACGTCCGGCAGCAGCCAAGCGCCCGGCCCCGGCCCTGAAGAAGCCGGCCGTGAAGAAACCCGCAGCAGCGCCGCAAGACGCTCCTGCACCGGCCGCCAGGCCAAAGAAAGCAGCAACCACCGCCGGCAACGACGAGTGGGAAGAATTCTAAGAGAGACGAAGCGCCGGCCCCGGCCGGCAAGCAGGTAAGACTGCCAACCTTGATAAAACCTTACTGGAAAATTATATGAAAAACCTGACCATGAAGCTGATCGCAGCAATGACCCTCGCCGCCGCAACCGGCGCCACCTTCGCCGCTGAAGTGCCGGCCTCGTTCGACCCGAAGAAGTGCTCGGTCGAATACCCGAAAGCCTCGCTGATGAACGAAGAGCAGGGCACCACCTCGGCATCCTTCCTGGTCGGCGCTGACGGCACCGTCAACGAATCGAAGCTGGAAAAGTCGAGCGGTTTCAAGAACCTGGACAAGGCAGCCCTCAAAGGCCTGTCGTCGTGCAAATTCAAGCCGGGCACCAAGGACGGCGCACCAGCCGCTACCTGGACCAAGGTCGACTACGCTTGGAAGCTGGACTAATCCGCTTTTTTGCCATTCGTAAAAAAATCAGCCGGCCATGCGCCGGCTGTTTTTTTAGTGGATGTGTCCGTTAGGTAATTACACTCGCCGTTACAAGTTCATGGCCTCATGTATCGATTGTAAGAATATCTATCATTTCTCCCGTGCGCGGTTGAGGCTGGCTATAGTAGATCCAACACAACCGAGAAGGAGAAGCACCATGAAGAGCATTCTTGCCGCTACTGCAGCTGTCCTGATCAGCACCGCCGCCTTCGCACCGGTCCAGGCCCAGGCACAAGGCCGCACCGAAGTCATCATCGTCCAGAAGGCGCCGCCGGCGATGCGCAATGAAGCCATCCCGGCCGCACGCCGCGGCTACGACTGGGTTCCTGGCTACTGGGCCTGGAACGGCCGACGCCACGTCTGGGAGCGCGGCCACTGGGAACGCTCGCGCAACGGCTATGTCTATGCCCAGCCCGTGTGGCGCCAGGACCGTAACGGCTGGTACCTCGAGCGCGGCGGCTGGCAGCGTGGCGAGCGCGTCGCCCGCCGCGACCGCGACGGCGATGGCGTGCGCAACGGCTACGACCGTGACCGCGACGGCGACGGCGTCCGCAACCGCGACGATGCCCGCCCGAACAACCCGAACCGCTATTAAGGCTTGAGAAGTGAAGAAGCCGCCTGCACCGCAGGCGGCTTTTTTTATATGGAGAACGAAGGCGCGTCACTCGACTCGACGTCGTCGAGGTCGCTGCACACGCGGTTGCGCCCGGTGTCCTTGGCGCGGTAGAGCAGGGCGTCGGCCCGGGTCACGAATACGTCGGGCTCGATGCCTTCGCCGGGCGCCGCATGGAAGGTCGCCGCCCCGGCACTGATGGTGGCGGTGCCGGCCGGATTGTCCGGATGGACAATGCCCAGATCGAGGACGGCCAGCCGCAGGCGCTCGGCCACGTAGCGCGCGCCGATCGCCCCGGTTCCCGGCAGCACGACGGCAAATTCTTCGCCACCGTAGCGCGCCACCAGGTCGGTCGGCCGCGCCAGCCCTTCGCGCAGCACGCCCGCCACCTGGCGCAGGCAAGCGTCGCCAACCACGTGGCCATAGCGGTCGTTATATTTCTTGAAGTAATCGACGTCGATCAGCACGAGCGACAAGGCCGCCCCGGTACGCGAAGCGCGGGCCAGCTCGAGCAGCAGGACATCCTCGAAATGGCGGCGGTTGGCAATGCCGGTCAGCCCGTCCCGCGTGGCCAGCACGGTCAGTTCCCGGTTGCGCTCCTGCAGATGCTCCTTTGCAAGCACCAACTCGCCTTCGAGCTGGTCGCGGATCATGATCTGGCGCACCAGGCGCGTCCCGACGCCCACCAGCAGCAGCACCACCAGGATGGTCCCGCCTGTCATCAAGAGGGTCGATTGCTGCCATTCGGACAGGATCTCTTCCTTGGCCTGGGCCGTGGCCACCAGCAGCGGCAGGCTGCCCAGATGCCGGTAGCTGTACAGGCGCTCCACGCCGTCGACCCGCGAGCGCAGCATGGCGCTGCCGACCGGTCCCTGCTTCCGGTAGGTCTGGAAGATGGGGCCGCCCGAGACGTCCTGGCGGATCAGCGTTTCCAGGAAAGGACGGCGGTAGATGACGATGCCGTTGTCGAGCGCCAGCAAGATCACCCCTTCCTGTCCCACATCGAAACGGTCGTACAGGTCGGCAAAGAAATCGACCTGGATGGCGCCCAGCGCGACCCCGGCGAAACTGCCGTCGGGCCGGTTGAGCCGGCGCGAGATCGGCAGCACCCACTTCCCGGTCGAGCGGCTGCGGATCGGCGGGCCGATGTGCAGGCTGCGATCCTGGCTGTCGCGGTGGTACCGGATATATTCGCGGTCGGCATTGCTGCCGGTGAAGGGTTGGCCTAGCGAGCTCACCAGCCTGGCGCCGTCCGGACCATACACGAACAGGCCGTGCAGCTCCTTGGTGCTGGCCACCATGCTGCGCATGTGGCCGCGCAGCCGCTCGGCCGAGTCGGGCGACAATCCCTCGTGCTCGACCTGCTCGACCACGCTGGACAAGACGGTGTCGACGATCCGGATCGTGCTTTCGGCCTGCGCCGCCAGCGCGCCCGCCATGTTCGAGGTCGCAGCAGTCGTCTCCGCCAACCGGCTCTGGCGCGCGCTCCAGGCGCTCCAGGCCTGCGCCGCCACCAGCAAGGTGCAGAACAGGACCAGCACCAGGATGGCGTAGCGCACCGCCGGGCGCTTCTTCGCGCGCAGGTGGGTAATCGGAGTTGGGGCCTGCTCGCTTGGGGTCATCGGGGTGGCCGCTGGCGGCGCCGGATTGCTGGAAGTCCGAAGAATAGCCATCGCAGGTCGAAATGTCGAGCAGGGCGCGCCGTCGCCAGCTTATGGAAGGGTTAACGGTGAACGTATCGAGCGTGCAGCCAGGCAGAATGTGCACTCTCTGAAATAAAAAGCGAAACAATTAGGTGAATCGGCGAAAGCCCTGTATCTTCTGTCCTGCACTACATCAAGTCGTTGTTATTGTTGGTCTTTCTCTCCTGTTCGCCATTCGGCGGTCCCGTTTGATTTCCTCCTGTTGCACCCCCTCTTGGTTGTCTGTGCGCCTCGGGCGTTTTTGCCCATGCAAACTTAAAGGAAATTAAACATGACTACTCAAACCGGCACCGTAAAATGGTTCAACGATTCCAAAGGCTTCGGCTTCATCACGCCTGACGCAGGCGGTGGCGACCTGTTCGCCCACTTCGGCGACATCCAGTCGGAAGGCTTCAAGAGCCTGGCCGAAAACCAGCGTGTTTCGTTCGAGCGTTCGACCGGACCTAAAGGCGAAAAAGCCGGCAATATCCGCGCAATTTAATTAGCTAGCCTGATTATGTTATTTCGCCCAATATGGCGCGCACCACGCAGATAGCGTGGGCGAGGCCAGGGCGGAATAAGCGGCGCGCACCACGCAGATAGCATGGGCGAGGCCGTAGCGATAACAAGAACCCGCCAATTGGCGGGTTTTTTGCATTTCCGGGCTGCCTCGAATCAAAGAACGAAGCGATCCAGTCCGACGATGGCGGACACGGCAAGCGACGCCACCACATAGCAGGCAAGCTGGTCTTTCCAGCCCAGGCCGAGACGCCGGCTGCCCTTGATGGCCAGCGTGATCAATCCCGCCGCCACCAGCACCGGCAAGGTCCATTTGCCCCATCCCAGGAACATGCTCACGCGCGCTTCGTCGTTCGGATGCATCACGCTGACCAGGCCGGCCACCATGCGCATGAAGGCGGCGGCATACAGGAAGGCAAAAGCGGTCGACGACCGGCTGCGCCTGACGATGGCATAGGCGAGCAGTGCCTGGACAATGGTCACGGCGGGACCGGCGATATCGGCCATCGCGCGCTGCCATGGCAGGGCAGGCGACAGGTAGCGCACGATGTTGAGCCCGAACTGCATGTCGAAACCAAAGGCTGCGCCCATCAGCCAATGGGCCGACTCGTGGAGGAGATTGGTGATAAGGAAGACGAGGGCGAGCCAGAGGAAGAAGCGGGCGTTGAGTTTCATGGGCGGCTGGGCAACGTGGACGGGAGCTGCGCGTGTATTGCGAGCACGACTGTACCCGAAGTCTGGGAAGCTTTCCAGTTCGCAATCTGATTGCCGGCCATGAAAACCGTGCGCGCAAAAACAAAAGGCTTACTCGCATATCGCTGAGTAAGCCTTTGTTTTACTGCCGAATTCTTGGGGTGGCTGATGGGGCTCGAACCCACGACAACAGGAATCACAATCCTGGACTCTACCAACTGAGCTACAGCCACCACTGACTTGCATCCATCGCGCTGTTTCCGCGACAGAACAAGATTATACAAACAACTTCGCGAACTGGCAAATCTAAATGTGCGGTGTGGCTGAGCCGGGGGCGTGGAAGGCGATCTCGGCCTCGTGCACCGGCGGATCCTGCCCCAGCAGGGTGGTGAAGGCGGCGCTCAAGGCCACCGCGCTGGCGCTGGTAAATCCGTCCAGGCGCGCAGGCTGGCTTGCTGCCGCACGCAGCAGCCCGGCCGTGCCCAGCAGGCGCGCAAGCTGGCGCGCCACGGCGTCGCCGGTGTCGATCAGCGCCACCTGGTTCTCCGTATGGCGCAGGATCACCGCCTCGATCGACGCCTGCACCAGCGGGTAATGCGTGCAGCCGAGCACGAGGGTATCGGCTCCTTGCGCCAGCAGCGGCGCGATGAAGCGCTCCAGCATCGCCTCGAGCGCCTGCGAGTCGCGCTCGCCGAATTCGATCTGGTCGGCCAGCCCGACGCAGGGCTGCAGCAGGAAACGCGCGCCCGTGGCTTCGTGGATCTGGTCGCGCAGCAGCAGGAATTTTTCGCCGGACAAAGTGCGTTCCGTGGCGAGCACGCCCACCAGGCCATTGCGGGTGGCCGCCGCGCCCGGTTTCAGGCCCGGCTCGACGCCGACGATGGGCATGTTTGGATACTGTCCGCGCAGCACGCGCACCGCCGCCACGGTGGCGGTGTTGCACGCGACGACCAGCGCCTTGACGCCCTGCGCCACCAGGTAGCCGGCGACGGCGAGCACGCGCTCGATGACGACCTGCTCGGGCTTGTCGCCATAGGGCGCGAAGGCGGTGTCGGCGAAATACAGGAGATGCTCGTGCGGCAGCTGCGCCTGGACATGGCGCAGCACCGAGAGGCCGCCGACGCCCGAGTCGAAGATGCCGACCGGGGCGTCAGGGAAGAGGGAAGGGGTGGTCATGGCCAGGATGCGGGCAAGCTTGCGCAGGCCCGCGGGTCCATCACAGCGCGTTGACGGGAATGCCCTTGAGCGACTCGATCTTGGCGGCCCATTCCTTCGGGCCGGTGTTGTGCACCGAGGTGCCGGTCGAATCCACCGCCACGGTGACCGGCATGTCGGTGACGTCGAACTCGTAGATCGCTTCCATGCCCAGGTCCTCGAAACCGACGACTTTCGCGGACTTGATCGCCTTCGACACCAGGTAGGCCGAGCCGCCGACCGCCATCAGGTAGGCCGACTTGTGCTTCTGGATCGACTCGATCGCCATCGGGCCGCGCTCGGCCTTGCCGATCATCGAGATCAGGCCGGTCTTTTCCAGCATCATGTCGGTGAACTTGTCCATGCGGGTCGCGGTGGTCGGGCCTGCCGGACCGACGACTTCGCTGCCCACCGGGTCGACCGGGCCGACGTAGTAGATCACGCGGTTGGTGAAGTCCACCGGCAGCGGCTCGCCCTTGGCCAGCATGTCCTGGATGCGCTTGTGCGCGGCATCGCGGCCGGTCAGCATCTTGCCGTTAAGCAAGAGGGTCTGGCCCGGCGTCCACGACGCGACTTCGTCCTTGGTGAGCGTGTTCAGGTCGACGCGCTTGGACTTCTGCGTGTCCGGCATCCACTGCACGTCGGGCCAGGTCGACAGCGCCGGCGGTTCGATGTAGGCCGGGCCGGAGCCGTCCAGCACGAAGTGGGCGTGGCGGGTGGCGGCGCAGTTCGGGATCATCGCCACCGGCTTGGAGGCCGCGTGGGTCGGGTACATGTTGATCTTCACGTCGAGCACGGTGGTCAGGCCGCCCAGGCCTTGCGCGCCGATGCCCAGCGCGTTGATCTTGTCGCACAGCTCGATACGCAGTTCTTCCGTCTTGTTCCGAGGGCCGCGCAGCTTGAGCTCGTACATGTCGATGTCTTCCATCAGCGACTCTTTCGCCATCAGCATCGCCTTCTCGGCGGTGCCGCCGATGCCGATGCCCAGCATGCCGGGCGGGCACCAGCCGGCGCCCATCAGCGGCACGGTCTTCATGACCCAGTCCACCAGCGAGTCGGATGGGTTGAGCATGACGAACTTGGTCTTGTTCTCGGAGCCGCCGCCCTTGGCCGCGACTTTCACGTCGACGGTGTCGCCCTCGACCAGTTCCATGTGCACGACGGCCGGGGTGTTGTCCTTGGTGTTCTTGCGCTCGAAGTGAGGATCGGCCACGATCGAGGCGCGCAGCTTGTTGTCTTCGAACGCGTAGGCACGGCGCACGCCTTCGTTGACGGCGTCGGTGACGGTGCCGGTGAAGCCCTCGAAGCGCACCCCCATGCCGATCTTGAGGAACACGTTGACGATGCCGGTGTCCTGGCAGATCGGGCGCTTGCCTTCCGCGCACATGCGCGAGTTCGTCAGGATCTGCGCGATGGCGTCCTTCGCCGCCGGACTTTGCTCGGTCTCATACGCGCGCGCCAGATGCTGGATATAGTCGGCCGGATGGTAGTAGCTGATGTACTGGAGGGCTGCCGCGACCGATTCGATGAGGTCGCTTTGGGTGATAACGGTGGTCATGGAAGTTCTCGATCAGGGGTAATTAGTGTTTGGCGTGCGTGGTCATGACGATGCGGTCGGTGTAGGCGATGGCAATCGCAGACACCAGGAAGGCGCAATGAATGACGGTCTGCCACATGATGGTGTCCGTATTCGGGTAGTTGGCCGCATTGATGAATGTCTTGAGCAAGTGAATCGACGAAATGCCGATGATCGCCATCGCCAGCTTGGTTTTCAGCACCGAGGCGTTCACGTGCGACAGCCATTCCGGCTGGTCCGGGTGGCCCTCCAGGTGCATGCGCGAGACGAAGGTTTCGTAGCCGCCGATGATCACCATGATCAACAGGTTCGAGATCATCACCACGTCGATCAAGCCCAGCACGACCAGCATGATGGTGGTTTCGGTCAGCTTGATGGGGCGCGGCGCGCCCGGCACGGTGACGGCATCGAGAATGTGGGCAAGCGACGCCGTGTTGCCCATGGCCGCGCCGATCAGGTCTTTCAGTTCGACCCAGAAGTGGAATACGTAGACGCATTGGGCCAGGATCAGGCCCAGGTACAAGGGCAACTGCAGCCAGCGGCTGGCGAAAATCAGGCTGTTCAGCGGGGTGAGCTTTTTAAATTCGTTCGGCGGGATAATCTGGGCCATCGGGGTGTCGACTCCTGGGATGCTGGGCAAATACAGCCGAGCATTTTACACCCGCCCGCGCACCGCTGCGGGTTCCATCGCCTGATTACGACACCGTTGGTAGAATGGCATTCCAGAAGAAGTCGCGGCTGCCGCCTATGTAAGGGCAGAGTAAGCGAGCCGACCTAAGGTGTCCGGTAAAAACCAACGAGGAGACTAGCATGGCCGAGAACGAGATCACCCACGAAGAATTCACCTTGCAGGAGAACCGCGTCTTCCAGCCGCCAGCCGAGTTCGCAGCCAAGGCGACGATCTCCGGCATGCAAGCCTACGAAAAGCTCTGTGCCGAGGCCGCGAGCGATTACGAAGGTTTCTGGGCGCGTCTGGCCCGCGAGAACATCGACTGGCACAAGCCATTTACCAGGACGCTGGACGAATCGAATGCGCCTTTCTATCAATGGTTCGGCGACGGCCAGCTCAATGCCTCGTATAACTGTCTCGACCGCAATCTGACCAATGGCAACGCCGACAAGACCGCCATCATCTTCGAGGCGGACGACGGCGCGGTCACCCGCGCCAGCTACCGCGAGCTGCACGAGCGCGTCTGCAAGTTCGCCAACGGCCTGAAGTCGCGCGGCATCAAGAAGGGCGACCGCGTCATCATCTACATGTCGATGTCGCTCGAAGGCGTGGCCGCCATGCAGGCCTGCGCCCGCATCGGCGCCACCCACTCGGTGGTGTTCGGCGGCTTCTCGGCCAAGTCGCTGCAGGAACGCATCATCGACGCCGGCGCCGTGGCCGTCATCACCGCCGACGAACAACTGCGCGGCGGTAAGTCGCTGCCATTGAAGGCCATTGTCGACGAGGCGCTGGCGCTGGGCGGCATCACCACCATCCGCGACGTCATCGTCTACAAGCGCACCGGCGGCAACATCGCCTTCCAGGAAGGCCGCGACATCTGGCTGCACGACCTGGTCGACAACCAGAGCGCCCAATGCGAGCCGGAATGGGTCGACGCCGAACACCCGCTGTTCATCCTCTACACCTCGGGCTCCACCGGCACGCCGAAAGGCGTCCAGCACTCCACCGGCGGCTTCCTGCTGTGGGCGGCGCTGACCATGAAGTGGACCTTCGACATCAAGCCCGACGATGTGTTCTGGTGCACGGCCGACATCGGCTGGGTCACCGGCCACACCTATATCGCCTACGGCCCGCTGGCCGTCGGCGCAACCGAAATCGTGTTCGAAGGCGTGCCGACCTATCCGCACGCCGGCCGGTTCTGGGAAACCATCGCCAAGCACAAGGTCTCGATCTTCTACACCGCCCCGACCGCGATCCGTTCGCTCATCAAGGCCTCGGATGTCGACGAGAAGGTGCACCCGAAGAACTTCGACCGGGCCAGCCTGCGCCTGCTCGGTTCGGTCGGCGAGCCGATCAATCCGGAAGCCTGGATGTGGTATTACAAGAACGTCGGCGAAGAGCGCTGCCCGATCGTCGACACCTTCTGGCAGACCGAAACCGGCGGCCACATGATCACCCCGCTGCCGGGAGCGACGCCGCTGGTGCCGGGCTCGTGCACGCTGCCGCTGCCGGGCATCATGACCGCGATCGTGGACGAATCCGGCGCCGACGTGCCGAACGGGCAGGGCGGCATCCTGGTGGTCAAGCGTCCGTGGCCGTCGATGATCCGCACCATCTGGAACAACCCGGAGCGCTTCCGCACCAGCTACTTCCCCGAAGAACTCGGCGGCAAATACTACCTGGCCGGCGACGGCGCGATCCGCAACAAGGACACCGCTTACTTCACCATCACCGGCCGCATCGACGACGTGCTGAACGTCTCGGGCCACCGCATGGGCACGATGGAAATCGAATCGGCCCTGGTGGGCCATCCGCTGGTGGCGGAAGCCGCGGTGGTGGGCAAGCCGGACGAGACCACGGGCGAGTCGATCTGCGCCTTCGTGGTGCTGAAACAGGCGCGCCCGAGCGGCGAGGATGCCAAGAAGCTGGCCGCCGACCTGCGCAACTGGGTCGGCAAGGAAATCGGCCCGATCGCCAAGCCGAAGGAAATCCGCTTCGGCGACAACCTGCCGAAGACCCGCTCCGGCAAGATCATGCGCCGCCTGCTGCGGGTGCTGGCCAAGGGCGAGGCGATCACCCAGGATGTGTCGACGCTGGAGAATCCGGCGATCCTGGATCAGCTGAAAGAATCGGCATAAGCGCTTTTCGTAGGGTGGGCAAGTTTCTTGCCCACGCGGTGATCGTCAGCCGTTGAACAGCGCGGGCAGCATTACCGTGGCTTGACCGCGTGGGCGGGAAAACCCGCCCATCCTACACATTCCGCGCGCTTACAGCTTCTCCATCTGCTGCTTCGCATACTCCGCCCCGGCCCCGCCGGGCGCCAGCTCGGCATAGGTCTTGTACGCTGCCTTGGCTTTCGCCTTGTCGCCAGCCCGCGCATGCGCGTCGCCCAGGTTCCGGTACGCGATCGCCCGCGACGGGTCCATCTTCACCGCATTCTCGAACCAGCGCGCCGCCTCGGCATACTTGTCCTGCTTGTAGAACACGAAGCCCAGGTTGTTCGCCGCCAGCGCGAAGTTCGGCCGCAGCTTGAGCGCTTCGGTGAACTGCGCCTCCGCCTGCGCATACTGCTTCTCCTTGTACAACAGCAGCCCCTGGTCGTTGGCCCGCTGCGCCTGCTGGCGCTGCGACCCAGGCACCGCCGCCGGCGCCGTAATCCGCGTCTCGCCACCCTGCAAATCCTTGACCACCACCGTCGCAGCCGGCGCCGAAGCCTGCGCGTCGAGCTTGGTGTTGAGCGCAATCGCATCGTTCGACAGCTGGGCCGTGCCGGTATTGAGGAACTCGCTTTCCTCCGGCAGTTCGAACACGAACTCGCCGCCTTCCGAGCCCGGCAGGCTGCCGAAGGCCGGCGTCTGCTGCGACACGCTCGACACCGCCGGCGCCACATAGGCCGCCAGCTCGGTACCGGTGATCAGGCTGTCGCCATTCAGGTCCGCCTTGCCGCCCAGCCCCTGCAGCAGCGTCCAGGTAAACACCGAGTGCCCGTTCGGCCCGCCATCGGACACCAGTTGGTCGGCACCGCCGGCCGTGAGCATCTGGCGTCCCAGGCGCTTGGCGTTATCGCGTAGGAAGGAAGCATTGGCCGCGCCGCGCGTCAGGCCCAGGCCGCTGTAGCAGGCGTCCATCACGAATAGCGCATGCTTGGCTGGCAGGCTTTCCGCGATGTTCTGGATTTCCGTCATCGGAATGGCGTCGGTCGCCAGGTTGTTCGGGTCGGCATCGACCGGGACGATATAGCCCAGGTCGCGCCCGGAGCTGAGCTTGCGCGTGGCGCCATGCCCGGCGAAGAAGACGAAGATGCGGTCGTTTGGCTGCAGGTTGCCGTGCGCGAGCTTGTCGTGGAAAGCGGCCAGGATGCCGGTGCGGGTCGCCGCTTCGTTCTTGAGCGTGATCACGCGTTCGGGCGCAAACCCGAACTTCTGCACCAGCATCTGGCTCACGCCTTCCGCGTCGCGCACCGCATACTGGAGCTGCGGCCATTTCTGGTACTTGTCGATCCCGACCACGATGGCCCACGAATTGGCGTAGCCCGCCGCCGCCGAGCGCTGCACCGGAGCCGGCGCGGTGGCGCCGGATACCTTGAAGGATTCGCCATCCCAGCCTGCGAACTGGTAGCCGTCCGCCACCAGCCGGTCGAGGATGGCCGGCAGCGCCTTCACGGTGCGCTCGCGGATGTCGTGGAACAGGATGATGCCGCGGCCTTCCTTGTCGACGGTGCGCAGGACGCGGTCTGCGATGGAGGAGGGCACCGGGTCGGCCCAGTCGAGCGAATCGATATTCCACATCACCGACTTCAGGTGTGCCGCTTCCAGCGCCTGCATGCCTTCGCGGTTGCGCGCGCCGTAGGGAAAGCGGAACAGGCTGGAGCGCTGCGGGTCGACCGCCTTGAGCAGGGTATCCGTATTCATGATTTCCGCCCGCAAGCCTTCGCCCGATTTCTTTGACAACTGCGCATGCGAAAAGCTGTGGTTGGCCAGCACATAGCCCGACTGCTTCAGCCGGCGCATCACGTCCGCGCCGCTATTCAACTTGGCCTTGCCCTGCGCATCGAGCGCACCGATATTGCGTCCCACGCTGAAGAAGATCGCGGGCGCGTTGTACTGCTTGAGGATGGCCGCGATCTCTTCGCTGTAGCGGCGGTGCGGACCGTCATCAAAAGTGAGCACCACGGTCTTCTTCGGCAGTGTCCTGCCGAAGATTTCGCCATCTTCCGGCTTGGCCTGCGATGCCGTCGATGGCGTTTCCGGCTTGGCCGGGTAGGGCGCCACGAAGCCGTAATCTTTCAGGATGCGTTCGCGCTGGTACAGGGTCTTCAGGTAGGCGACATAGCTTTCCCATTTCTCGCGCTTGAGATTGATCGCCCGCGATTCGAAACGCCCGAACACCGCGCGGATCTCCTTCTCGTAATTGCGCTCGATTTCCGCCAGCGTATCCAGGTCTTCCGAAATGCGCTTGTGCAGCTTGATTGCCGGCAGCGACGAATCCCTGGCCA
Source organism: Telluria sp. AZSoR62 (assembly GCF_058111565.1). NCBI lineage: Bacteria > Pseudomonadati > Pseudomonadota > Betaproteobacteria > Burkholderiales > Oxalobacteraceae > Telluria > Telluria sp. AZSoR62. The sequence continues at coordinate 268,327 of NZ_JBYTST010000005.1, read as the reverse complement.
CCTGCGCCAGCAGCGACTGCATCAGCTCGCGGAAGGCCAGGCGGTCCGCGTCATACAGGCCCTCGCCCGATTCCACGTAATCGAGCAAGCTAGACAGGGCGTCGAAGCGGGCCGGATTGTTCGACGCGACCAGCTGGGCCAGCGCAGCGTCGACCTTGCCGACCCGCGCCTGGTTCTCGTGGAACAGCTCCTGCCCGACCCGGTTGGCCTGGGCCCGCTGCTCCGGCGTCAGCCCCGCTTCATCCTGGGTCAGCACGATGATCTTGCGGTAGGCAGCCAGCATCGCCTGCATGTCGGCCGCGATGGCGCTGGTGTCCAGTGCAGGCTTGCTGGCCGCGGCAGGCGCCGGCGAAGACGGGGACTGGAGGCTGACGATCCAGCTGCCGGCGGCGGCGCCGGCTGCGGCAACGGTGAAGATGAGGTAGTACAGGGCTTTGCGTTTCACGGCGGCTCATGGCAAGGAGTGTAATCCGGGCAACGATACCATCCTGCTGCCGTTGCCGCCTGCGTCAAACCACAAAATCCGCCGCCAGAAACGGCAATGCCGCCTTGGTGGCGGCATTTTATGCATGGCGCTTGGGGGCGCGTATCAGGAAGACGACAGCACGAAGGTATTCCCGTCCGGGTCGCGGAACTTCGCATACGAACCCCAGGGCTGGGTGGTCGGCGGATCGACGAACTCGACGCCGCGCCCGCTGAGCTGGCGGTAGGTCGCCTCGACGTTGTCGCAGGCGAAGGAGCCATTGAAGAAGCTGCCGATCCGGTCTTCCTGGCCATCCGGCGTGAACAGCACGACGCGGGTGCCGGAGCTGCCGATGCGCAGCTCGATCCAGCGCTTGCCCGGGCCCATGGGCTGGTCGGTCGCGATGTCGAAGCCGAGCTGTTCGGTGTAGAAGGCGAGGGCGCGGTCCTGGTCGGAGACCGGGATGCTGACGAATTTCAGTTGGGTGATCATGGGTGGCCTACCGTTGTTGTCATCGCCTCCATTATCGTGGCAGACTCGCGCTGACCCGTATTTTTCATCACTATAGTATTCATGACTACCCGCCAGTCTCCGCTCGACGCCTATGTGTTCGAGGTCCTGATGCCCGACCTGGTCGGGCACGACCGCCGTCCGGCCGCTTTCGTCGTCTATCTTCATCTTTTGTATAGCGCGCAAGCCCTGGGCCGCGACGCGGTGCCGGCCAGCCTGCAAACAATCGCCGTAAAAACAGGGCTGTCCAAGTCGGCCGTACAAGCCGCCTTGCGCCACTTGAAGCGGCGCGGACTGCTCGGCGAAGACGAGGTCGGCACCCAGCTCAACCCCGTGCGCCACGTCCTGCGCCCCTGGCGCCGGCGCTGGCCGGCCGAAGCTGCGGTCTGACCGCGATGCCGGAACAGTCTTGTATAGAAGAGAATCCTTGATATAATAGGCGGCTTCGTGGAGACACGAGCACCATCAGGAGAGATGGATGAGTGGTTTAAGTCGCACGCCTGGAAAGCGTGTGTAGGTTCATAGCCTACCCGGGGTTCGAATCCCCGTCTCTCCGCCAAGATTCTACTAGGGCCGCTTTCGAGCGGCCCTTTGCATTTGCGCTATAGATTTGATGTGCGCTATTCAGTTCGATGCTATCTTGCTTGTTCAATATCTTTTGGGCAAGCGTATGGACTTTATCGAATGGATGAAATCGACCGGGCTATCTGAGAAATCTGCCACCAGTTACCAGGGCGCAATCAAGGGACGCTTGACCAACTGGGCCCACAGTCACGGGCTCACGACAAAGCCGATAGCAGAAATTCCCGACCTTTCAGAATTCATTGCCATTTCTGAGCAGTTGAGGCGAACCCCCGAATTCCTTGACCGGAATGAGACCGGTAACGGGATGTACGCAGCCGCACTCAGCAACTATCAAAAATACCTCCAAGCTGTTGGCGCTCTTCCTGAAAAGAAGCAGGCTGAGTATGGGCCACACCGACAGCAGGTAGCCAAAATCGAGTCCGCGTTAAGTGAACCGTTTGTTCCGAAAAGCCATGAGGACGCACGCGAACGAGTCTTGCGTGAAATCGTACGGCGGCGAGGGCAGCAAAAGTTCCGGAAGACCCTGATTGCCGCCTATGGTGGGCACTGTGCGATTACTGGCTGTTCAGTGACGCCTCTACTAGAGGCCGCACACATCACGCCGTACCTAGGGCCAGAGACGAACTCGATTACGAACGGCTTACTGCTTCGCGCAGACATTCACACTCTGTGGGACCTGGGGCTGATTGCAGTGGATCCCAAGACTCGGACGGTGTGGGTGAGCCCCGAAATTACAGACGCGACGTACCGCGTCCTAACCGGAGCTTCCTTGATGCTTCCGCTGGATTTGGCCCAATGGCCGTCAGGCGCAGCGCTGGCACAACAATGGAACCTCGCGCATACGAAACTTGCGGAGGCTGGTTCGAAGGTTTAGAAGCGCAGTCTATCTTATCGAATTGCTTATGGTTGGCTCGGTCTGTCCGCTCATGTCCAGGACATCGTTAACAGCCAGGTCCCGCCAAGGGTCGATGAACCTCCCACCATGCCAGAAAAATATCGGAGCGAAGAAGCATCGCTCGTTCAACAGTGGCAGGACCTTTGTCGGTGTAGAGGGCAAACTCGGGCCAACGTATCTGAAGAAATGGACGTTCATACACCACTCTTCAAAATCTTCCATGTATTCAGCCGGATCGCTTGGAATGGCACGTTTCTCCTCGCCTTCGGCCTCCTCATCGCCCCGCCGATACCAGGCAAGCACGTCATTTTGACAAAAGAGGTAGGCCCGTGAATCGTCAACAAATGAGTCGTCCGGAACCCAGCTTTGCATCGCGTCCTTGATGTCATATGCGACTACAAGGCCTGACCGAAAAGCTGTTTCGCTGATGCGATTGAGCTTGGCCTCCGTGACGACATGATGCCAATCCTTGAAGCGATTTGCTCTAGCAATGAGGTCTAGTGCTTGGTGGTGCGACATGTCACCCGACCGCTTTAAGTCGCGTGCTTGTTGTCTCCACTTGCCGAAGGCGACTGAAGAAAAAACGTGTTCCGTATGCATGAGAAACTCCTTCATGCGGTAAGTCCAGCGCCCACTACTGGATCCCGCAATAAAAGAGGATCTCTGAAAAAGGTGAAGGTGATCGTCCCGTCCGGGTGCGCAAGGTGGGCTGCCAGGCCTCGATCCGGCCTCGTTTGATGATAGCTGAACAGCAGGGAGGTCGCAACCGCCTGCACCCGTCAGCGCAGCGGGTCGACCATTTCAGGCTTCCTGCGATAGACCCGATCAGTCAGGCGGCTGTCGGCGTGTGCGAGCAAGCTTCGCGCATGCTCAAGTGACTTCGCATCACTAGCGCATTTCGCACGTAGATCGTGCTCGGTGAAACGAACGACCACCTTAGTTTCCAACAACAGCCGCGTCATAAATCCACGCCACATCGAGTCCCATCCACCAGCCCGCCCACTATCTTCATCGAAGTAGCATTCGCCAATTCGCGTGCAGAAGAGGTAAGCGGTTTGACTGCTGGGACTGACATCTTTCGCCAGCTGCACCGCTTCGCGCAGCTCATCAGACCATCGAATGATCAGCCGTTTCCCGGTCGTCCCAAGTGTTTTTCGCGGCGTGACGTGGATCTCGTCATCCTTAAGGTCAAACACTGAGAGACGCAGAAGATCGCCGCGGCGCATGCCCGTCAATAGTTTGAGACGGATGTATGCTTGAACGGCCTTGATACTTCCAGCGGTGCGGCGTGAAGATAGGGAAAGGCACTCCACAATCTCCCAGTCCTCCACGTACCGTTCCCGAGGCTTCTCGCCGGTCAATCGGATCTCGCCTTTGAACGGATGGCGGTCGATGTACCCCCACTCGACGGCCTTCGTAAAGGCGTGCGAGAGGATCTCGATTTCGCGTCGTGCAGCTGTTTTAGCCACTCGCTTTTCCACATACAAGTAGACATGCCTCGGCTTTAAATCATGCAGGCGAACGTCAGCGAATACGGCACGCAGCGGTTTGATCGCCACTCGGTTGTGAGCTTGTGTCGATACCCCTTTGGTTGGAATCACTTCGAGCGCATAACGGTCCAGCAGTGCACCAATCGTGCCTGCTTGATCGACGCTGCCAATGCGGTCAGCCCAGGCGCGGTACGCTTCCGGTAGCGTCTTCCCCAGCCTAAATGAACGCTTACCGTCCCATGCGCCTTCGGCACCGATCGGAACCTGGTAGTAGTACGCGCCATGATCGAATCTCCACCGCGATGGAAGCCCCTTGTTTTCTGGTCTACGTTGACGCGGCATGTAGTGCTCCCCAATTTGGTTCAATAGGCGCTCGTGTAGCGTTCCGGGCCTGGACCCCGAAAAGCGTCTCGATATGGCCGCGCATGACCGCGACAGAGCCATCAGGCCGCACGCAGTGCTGTATCCCCATCCCGCGTAGGGTACGCACCTGGGCGGCGTACTGGACGCGGTTGGTTAAGGCCTGTAGCTCTTCCTTGGACAAGAACATGGATTGAAGCGCAGTCATGCCTTCACCTCGTCTTTCTCCGTGCCATCTGGCGTGATGAAGTCGCTCGGCGAATCGACAAGCGGGTGTTGTAGACGACGCGGCGTTCCGATTCGATACAGCCGTTCTAAAACAGCGTCCGAGGTGCCTTCGACATCCCTCATCACGTTCAGCAGCGGACCATATGCGCGGCTTGCATACTCGACCAAATGCTCGTAGCTAAGCTGAGTCTGATTTTGGATAGTTCGGATCCTGCACATTTCCTCCTGCACCCAGTAAAGCGCCTTCGGGTAGCTCCCGACAACGTAGCGCGCCGGCTCAAGCAAAACTTCCCAAGGAATCACCCGGTCGACGTTGTGAAGCTCGACCTCCCATCGAACCCACGGATGCCAGCGCTGCCCCAGCTGCATTCCCTTTTCATAAACGCGAAGCATCTTGCCATTCTTACGCTTACCAACGTAGAACGTCCGCCCTGAACCGTCTGGCTGTATCCAGTTGCCGTTCTGGTTGCACGAAGGCGCTTTGCCTCCTGCGTTGAAGTCGCCACGCCAATAGCATGCGACCGCGTAGTCGACAGAGTGGAAGCCGGTAAAGTCGTCGACAGCACCGTCCCAACGTGTGATGCGGGACGAGGGCAGCGAAGAGAGGAAGGATAAGAGCGCAGGCCAATCACGGATGATTGAACAGGCTTCGCCAGGTAAGCTAATGAGCGCCGTACCGCGTTGACCACCATAAGCAAACAGCGCCGAGGTGCTGCCGAACACGAAGGACTTCTTATACCCTATGTGTCCCTTGCCAGTACGTTCAACGACGGGACCAAACTTCGCACCGAGGACGCTTATGAGCTGGCGGACGAATTTCGGTAGCGCGTCTACGAACTCTCCGAACGCGAATGTGCAGTTCAGGTAATCCGTGATCGCGGCATACGGGTGAGTCGTCCCTGGATCTTCGGGTGGAAACTTTCCCCCCGTATTACCAGACGGGGGGAACTGCGCACCGGGCTCGTTTGCGTCCGCAGCGGCGGCCGCTGCCGAGCCCGGTACTGTTTGTCCCGAAAAGGGATATGAGTGCATAGGGGTATTCATGTCCCCTATGCTATGGGTATTGGTTACCCCTTATCAAGGGTATTGATTACCCCTTGTTGCCATTCGTTCCTGCGAGTTCGCGTCTGTCCTCGACGGAGATGTCGCCGCTGACGACCTTCCAGAAGTTGCCCAGCTCTGTAGCAATGCTATAGCCCAGTGAGCGCATTGCGACGGGTCCCTCCTCTGGGAAGAACTCACGAACAGAGATCCCTAGGATCTCTTCGTACTTTCTGATCGTTCGCTTGTTGTGGATGATGACAAGGACCCTCCAACCCATGTAGTCCCCCAGCATCAACATACCAAGTGCCTTCTCTAGTTCATCTGCCGTACCCGAGAATCGATTCAAGGCGTCATTCGCAATGCGAACAAGCTCCGTCGCGCGTTCAGGTGGATGTATGTTCTGGACAGGTGGGGTCGGGTATTTGTCTTTTCTTGCCATCTTCACTCCTCGAAGTTAACAGAATAGACCTTGAAGGGGTTTTCAACAACCCTTGTCGTGCGTACGGGGCCTGGTTACCCACCGCGCCGCTCGCTCTTGCCCTGCTCATGGTGCGGCGAGCGGCGCCATGGATAACCGTTGATTTCCATTAACCTTTTGTAGGTTTCGTCTATACCCCGGGTTCGCTCGAGTTCAGCCCGTTGGCCGTCATGCTTACTATAGAATAGTGCCTGTGTGTGGTTGTATTTTCGCCACTCATCCTGACATAGGTAACGTAATGCGGTTGAGAGGAAACAAGACCGTATTGTGAACGTACAACAAAATATGACTAGAGATCTGCATAGCTGCAGTCCAGGGGATACGCATTGAAGAGATTGTCAGAGGAAGAAAGAAACCGACAGTTGCGAATAAAAAGGTATAGGGAAACTTCTAAGGTCAGGAGGCAAGGCTCAGTTCGGAAGAGTCAACTGGCAAGATATATCAAGCCAGGCGATGTAATATTTGCACCACGTGACTTCAACTTGACAAAGGGCCATGGAATTGAGGTTGTCTCGTTCTTGCGTGCAGTCTCTAGGGCCGTGCTAAGCGAGAGAAGAAAAGTTAGGTTGAAGTTCACCTACACCGAATACTTTCATGTGCCAGGGGCCATTCTTCTTTTTGCTGAGTTGGATAGGATCATTGCTTTATCTGAACATGACAAGCCAATTACTCTTGTAGAGCCATTTAGACGCCGCCCTCGGGAAGTTATGAAGCAAATTGGTATGTTTAACTTAACCGGCGATCGCTCAGATGTAATTCCAGAGCGCGACGATGTGGTTTATTGGAAGGCGACGAAGGGGGCTACCCAGAGTGGAGAGATATATGGTTCTGTTGTCGAGGCAATCGCGGAGCGTGTTAACAAGGAACATGCTAAGCAACTTGAGGTTGGCGGTCTTTGGCGTAGCGTGAATGAGGCTGTAGCAAATTCCATTGATCATGCATATAAAAAGCCACGTGCAGATGGTTTTCAGGGTCTTGACGATACGAAGTGGTGGATGTTCTCTCAGATCAAAGATGGAATCTTCACCTTGGCCGTTTGCGATCTAGGTTGTGGTTACCGCGCGACAATTGAAGAGACTATTCCTGAGATGTTTATCGCTAATTGGGCAGTACAGCTAAAGGGTTACAACCGCGATGCGACAGCAATTGCGACGGCAATGGAATATGGCCGTTCAGGTACGCACGAAAGTCATAGAGGAAAAGGGTCCCGAGACGTTTTATCGTTGCTACAGAAACACGGTGATGGATCGCTGGTGGTGTTGAGCAATACTGGATGGATGAAGTACGAATATGAAAACTCGGAGTTGATTTCCCGCCAGAGTGGCGGAATTGGGACAGACATAGGTGGAACCATTTTGTGGTGGAAGTTGCCGCTAGACGGAGGAAAATCATGATTATTGTAAATATCGCTCGCGATTTCACTAGATTCCCATCCGGGAGATCGAAGCTGAAAGGAAACACGAGTGGTGAGGCGTTTAGAGAGAAGTTTCTTGAACCGGCGATCAGGGAGGGGCAAGAGATAGTAGTTGAGTTAGACGGCACCATTGGCTATGGGTCGTCATTTTTGGAAGAAGCATTTGGAGGTTTAATTCGTTCTCTCAATGTCCCAGCCGCGAAAATAATGCAGATTTTGCATTTAAAGTCTGCAGATCCGACGTTGGTAGATGAAGTCGAAGGTTATATAAGAGAAGCCCAAAACAGAAAACCATAATGAGTACTGGACAAATACTTCTTCAAATTTTTGGTCTAATCGCCGGCTGGATAATTGTTCACCGTCAATCATCTAAGCGAGATATCGATAAAGCCCGTCGTGAGATGATCGCAAAAACTGCAGATGGGTTAAATGAAGATGCAGTTAAAATTTTCGAAGCTGCAAAGACTTATCACACGAGCAAGCGAAGTGAGGAGGCGGAAGACTCGATAAAAATGTCGCTGCAAGATTTATCGATTCGTACGTCGCTACTGACTAAGGTTTGTAACGATCAAGGCGAACTGAAAATATGTCGCAATGCAGTTTTAGACCTCAAAAAAGCTATTACTGGACTACATTTTGAGGATGAGCATGTGGACCCACTTGAAATGCGTTCGGAGCAGATGCAAACAGTAACCGAGACTATCCTTCGGGCTAGAAGGTCCTTCCTTGAGCTTAAGCAGAAACAGTTCCCAATGACATAATTGCAGCGGTCAGGTGCGCTATTGCGGAGCTTAAGTGGCTAACTGCCGCCGGAAGATTGGCGGTAGGAGCGTTGACCAATAGCGCAGTCATAGGTTGTAAGCTACTGTTTTTATACGGAATATCGGCTTAAGCTAACTTGGTTCATAGCCTACCGGGGGTTCGAATCCCCCTCTCTCCGCCAGGAATACAAAAGAAAATGGCCACCCTCGGGTGGCCATTTTTTTTGTTTCATGGCGGAGAGAAGCAGGGCCCCTGCGGGCCCTGCGCGGGGGATTCGAAGGGCTGGGCATGCTTGCCCAGCCCTCTCCGAATCGCCACTTTGCTGTCGCCAACGGCGACAGCCCCGCGCGCCGAGGGCGCGCGATGCGTACACGCCGGCAGCGTGTCAGACGTTCTGCGTCTAGCGTCTAAGTCGTGTCGCGACATCGGATCTGCCACCGTTCCTTGTAACCCCCCTCCTTTGAGCAAAGGCCGTAAGAGCGAGCTGCGAGGATGGAAACAAAAGCCCCGACTAGCGGGCTTGAGGAATTAGCTTTACTTAATGCTTTATTTTGCCGGCGGCGGCGGCAGGGGCGTCGCGGCTGGCGACTGGGGTGCAGAAAGAACTGTGCTGCCAGCGGGAACTACAAGGACTATCGGCGGCTGTTGCGCAACCGGTTGAGCCGGGGGGACTGCGGGTTTATCCGACATCCGACCGAACGCAAAAATTGCGCCAAGGATCGCAATGCCGAAGCCAACGACCCACCTGGTAACCTCAGTAGTTGCTTTATGCGAGTCAGTGCGAACATTTGCCATTTCGGTGCACATTTCACCTGTCTGTTTTGCCATCTCAGCGCGCATTTCGGCAAATTCTGCACGCAACTCGGCAAAACCTGTCTTGATGCTCATGTCGAAGTTCGCCAAGCGCGCGTCTACCTCAGCCTTGCCTACCGCAATTTGGCTTCGTTCTCTTTAAAGCGAGCATCAAGCTCATGGCGAGTGAAATCTGTCATAGGCTTGTGATTGGGTCGCAACACCTCTTTGTCAACTGGGTCAGGCATAGGCAATGCTCTACTGAACTTAGCCTTGATGTGTTCAACCCTACTGACGAGCGAAAATTACTCATGCTTGTCGTTGCTCTCTACAGCTTGATTACGTTCGGCCATCAAGTGGTGCAATGTGCGCCAATCCAATAACCGGACAAACCCGCAGTTAGCGCAAACTAGTGGAACGGCTTGCATAGCTCGATCAGTCCGCTTTTTATCTGAGGTAACTAGAGCTGAATTGATTGATAACGGTGCTAAGTCGTCCTCGTGCGACGCTCTAATTACTACATCCTCGTCCAGAGTAGAGACAGCAACATCAGGCGGAGGATTATCATCAGAGAACAAAGTCCAACTGTCATGCGCGCAATACAAGCATGTATCTGCAGCGCCTTTCGCTGCAAAAAATGCATTCAGATCATTGCCAGTGGCAAGCGAGAGCAGGGATGCGGAGAAAATCAAGGATAGGGGACGCATGATCATTCCTTCACAAAGCAAACCCATCTTTGGGACAGGCGCCGCGCCAAATCAGCGTAATGTCGTGCCGTCGGAGTGCCGCATGGCAGCGAAGCGCAACATGCGCCTCCGATAATTCAGTCTGGGGCAGCACCGATATACAGCACGCCCAGCAGGTACGTGCATCACGAAACAGTCTCGTTCCGCAAAAAACCATAGCTGCCCGAAATGATGACACGCTGCCTCACCCTCGGAGGGGAGAACGAACAGAAACGCCAGCAAAACAAGCGCCGTGAATTTCCACGCACTGTTCCAGGTCCTTGTGTTGTACTCTCCAAGATGTTTCTTTACCAACACACCAACGAGCGCCATGATAACCACGAGAACCCTAGCCCTCTCCATCCTGCTCACCCTCTGCACCGCCCCCGCTCAAGCCGCATCCCCCGCCACGCCCACCTTCACTAAAACCGTCTGCACCAGCCCCGGCAAATCCATCGACGCCAAAGGCTACCTGCGCATCGGCGGCATCGACCAGTGGGTGCGCATCAAGGGCAGCAACTGCGCCAACCCGCTGGTCCTGATCGTGCACGGCGGCCCCGGCAATCCATCCACGCCCTACGCCGACCAGATGTACCAATCCTGGGAAAAAGACTTCACCCTGGTGCAATGGGACCAGCGCGGCGCCGGCATGACCTACGCCCGCAATCGCCCGGGCGAGGACGAGCCGCTGGTGGTCGAACGCCTGCGCGACGACGGCAACGAACTTGCCCGTGAAGTGGCCAAGCTGTTCGGCAAGCGCAAGGTGATCCTGATGGGCGGCTCCTGGGGCTCGATGCTCGCCGTGCACATGGTGAAAGCCTGGCCCGAGCTGTACTGCGGCTATGTCGGCACCGGGCAGCTGGTCGGGCGCTTCGGCGACCAGGACAGCTACAACGCCACGCTGGCGCTCGCCCGCGCCGCGAACGACCAGGACGCCACAGGCAAACTGGAAGCCCTCGGCCCGCCGCCCTGGACCACCCCGCGCAACACCGGCATCCTGCGCCGCGTCACGCGCAAATACGAAGCGCTTGGCACGGAGCCGGCGCCGAAGTCCTGGTGGAAGCCGTCGCCCGGCTACACGACGGCGCAATACGAAGCCGACTACACGGCCGGCGAGGATTACTCCTGGCTGCAATTCGTCGGCTACAAGGGCGACGGCATCGCATCGAAAGTCGACCTGTACAAGCTCGGCACCGACTTCGCCGTCCCGGTCTTCATGCTGCAGGGCGAGCAGGACCTGGTGACGATGCCGGCCCAAGCCAGGCGCTATTTCGACAGCATCCAGGCGCCGCGTAAGGAGTTTGTCATGCTGCCGCGCACCGGACACGATCCGAATCCGATCATGCTGGACGCCCAGTTCAGGATGCTGAAGGAAGTCGGCAGCTGCCGTTGAAGCGGCTGTAAGCACTCACCAACCATGGCCGCCTTGAAGCGGCCATGTTCATCGTCACCCCCGCTATCTGCCGCACGCCACCCGTTTCTATGCACGCATCGTAAATACCCGGTGACTCAGCAATAACTTAGTGCTAAATTGACACTTTATTGGCCTTGAGCCATTTAATGTTGCGTTACTTTCTAGGGGGAGAGCGACGATGGACGACATGAGCTTCGAGCAGATGAAGCAGGCGAAGGAGTATTTTCACGCCGCCGCGATGCTGATTCCGGGTGTACACGGAACGAGCATCGGCGTGAAACGCGTGCAGGGCAAGCCGACCGGCGAGTTGGCGATCTGCGTGCACCTGAGCCGAAAGCGAAGTTTAGCGTCCATCCCGCAGGACGAGCAGATCCCGGTCGAGGTCGACGGTTTCCCTACCGACGTCATCGAGCACGCCCCCATCATCCGCTGCGACGCCACCGCCGAGCGGCGCGCCATGTACGAGGACAACGGCAAGTACCGGCCGCTGGTCGGCGGCACCAAGCTCAGCGTCGGCTATTTCTTCGGCACGCTCGGCTGCATGGTGAAAAAGCCCGACGGCAGCCTGTATGCGCTGTCGGCGGCCCACGTGCTGGGCAACGTCGGCACCACCGTCTACCAGCCGGCCAAGGTCAAGTGCGACGAGATCGGCGCCACGGTCGATATCTTCGACAGCTCGGACGTCGATGCCGCCATCGTCAGCCTGGATTACTACAACGACACCGGCCTGGCCTACATCCGCGAGATCGGCGCCGTCACCGGCACCCATGAGCTGAGCAAGGACGACCTGCCGTTTGCCGTCGCCAAGCGCGGCGTGTCCACGGGCCTGACCTCCGGCAGCATCACCTCGACGCACTACAGCGGGCTGGCCGCCAACCTCGAGCAGTTCCAGGACATGCTGTTCATTTGCGGCAGCGGCCACGATTTCGTCGACCATGGCGATTCCGGCTCGGCCATCGTGCACCGTATCGACGAGGACAACAACCTCGTGGTCGGCCTCCTGTGGGGCAAGTCGTCCGACACCAACCGCATCGCGATCGCCGCGCCGATCGACCGCGTCACCAACAGCCTGGGCGTGTCGGTGCTGACCAGGAAGGACAGCGTGCGCTCGCCTGACGAGACCCTGCTCGGGCGCTTCGAGGCTTTCCTGAGCGAGACCGAGCGCGGCAAGGCCTATTGGGACGCCTATTCGACCAACCGCATCTACTTCCGCCACATCTTCCACAACGTCCCGCGCCTGGCCGCGATGTGGCGCCGGATGCCGGTGGCCGAACTCCTGGCGGCCCTGCGCGAAGCCATGATCGACCCGGACACCATCATTCCCGCCAAGCTCGGTTCGCACGATACCGAAGAGGTGATGTGGGACCTGTACGAAGCACTCGGCAAATTCCTGCAGGCGAACCACCAGCGCATGCTCCAGCAGCAGGCGGCGTCGATGTGCCGTTTCGTGTGCGCGAACGTCGGCAACAGCTGGCGCGAGGCCCTGCACGGCCGGGTCAGGGAAACCGCCGGCGCCGAGCCTTCCTGACAAGGGCGTGCCCGGCACGGGAAGGCCGGCGCTCTGGTTGCTATAATCCGGGATTACGAATGCAGGGACCTGGCGACGCCCGGGTCCCGCACCATCCCGACGAAGGACCATCTTGCGCACGCTTGTCATTTCCCCCAACTGGATCGGCGACGCCGTCATGGCGCAGCCGCTGCTGCGCCGCCTGCGCGAGCTCCACCCCGACCGCCCGATCGACGTGCTGGCCCCGACCTGGGTGGCCCCGGTATGGCGCGCCATGCGCGAGGTGGACACGGTGCTCGAGTCGCCCTTCAAGCATGGCTCGCTGCAGTGGGCCGAGCGCCGCGCCTTTGCGAAAATCCTCAAGGCACGCGGCTATGCGGATTCCTACGTGCTGCCCAATACCCTCAAGTTCGCCCTGATTCCCTGGCTGGCCGGGATCAAGCGGCGGGTCGGCTACAAGGGCGAGATGCGCTATGGCCTGGTCAACGTGATGCACCACGACGACAAGGCCGCGCCGCGTCCCATGGCCCAGTTCTATGCGGCGCTGGCCGACGCGCCTGTGCGCCACCTGGCGCGTCCCGCGAAGCTGCCCGAGCCCGAGATGATCGTCGCGCCCGAACTGGCGGACGCCGCCATCGCGCGCCTCGGCCTGCCGGCAGGGACCTATGTCGCCTTTGCGCCGGGCGCCGAATTCGGCCCGGCCAAGCGCTGGCCGGCATCGTATTTCGCGGAGCTGGCGCAAACGATCCTGGCCAATCGCCCGGATGCACAGATCCTGCTGCTCGGCTCCCCCAAGGACCGCGCGGTCTGCGACGAGATCACCGCGCTTGTCCCCAGCGCGCACAACCTGGCCGGGTCGACGAAGCTGGAAGAAGCGATCGCGCTGATAGCGCGCGCGGCCGTGGTGGTGACCAACGACTCGGGCCTGATGCACATCGGCGCCGCCCTGCGCCGCCCGGTGGTGGCGATCTACGGCCCGACCGACCCGCGCCACACGCCGCCGCATTCCGAACTGGCCAAGGTGCTGTGGCTGCACATCGAATGTTCTCCCTGCCAGCAGCGCGAATGCCCGCTGGGCCACCAGAACTGCATGAAACAACTCCTGCCAAGCGACGTCTGGCAGCCGCTGCAGCCGATGCTGGCCGCAGCCTGAAACGCACATTGAAACGAGGTAGAAAATGATACTGGTCACAGGCGCAGCAGGCTTCATCGGAGCCAACCTGGTGCACGCGCTCTCCAGGCGCAAGCCCTTCAGCGTATTCGCGGTCGATAACATGTCGCGTCCGGATAAATTCCTGAACATCGTCGACGCCGAACTGGCCGACTACGCCGACAAGCAGGACTTCCTGGTGCGCCTGAAGGCCGGCGAATTCGACGGCAAGTTCACGGCCGTGCTGCACCAGGGCGCCTGCTCGAACACCATGGAGACCGACGGCGTCTACATGATGAAGAATAACTACGACTACACCATCGCACTGTTCGAGTTCTGCCAGCGCGAAGGCATCCCCTTCATCTACGCCTCGTCGGCGGCGGTGTACGGCGGCGGCACGGTGTTCAAGGAAGCGCGCGAGCACGAGCGCCCGCTGAACGTCTACGGCTATTCGAAATTCCTGTTCGACCAGTACATGCGCCGTTACTGGATGCAAGCGGGCATGGACAGCGGCAGCCAGGTCGTCGGCCTGCGCTACTTCAACGTCTACGGCCCGCTCGAAAGCCACAAGGGCACGATGGCCTCGGTGCCTTTCCACCAGTACCACCAGTTCCAGAAAGAGGGCAAGGTCAAGCTGTTCGGCGCCAACGATGGCTACGAAGCCGGCACCCAGAAGCGCGACTTCGTCTACATCGAGGATGTGGTGAAGGTGAACCTGTTCTTCCTCGATCACCCCGACAAGCGCGGCGTGTTCAACCTGGGCACCGGCCGCGCGCAGCCGTTCAACGACCTGGCGGTGGCCACGGTCAATGCGCTGGCCAACGAGGGCGGGGCGCCGATGACCCTGGAGCAGATCGTGGACAAGGGCTTGCTCGAATACCTGCCGTTCCCGGACAAGCTCAAAGGCAAATACCAGAGTTTCACGCAGGCCGATATCGGGGCGCTGCGCGAGGCGGGGTACACCGAGCCGTTCACGGATGTCGCGGCCGGCGTCGCGAAGTACATGCAGTACCTGAAATCGTAGGATGGGCGTGAGCGGGCCTTCACGCGTCATGGGAACGCGTGGGCAGGAAACCTGCCCACCCTACGGCGTATGAGCTAATCTTATGTCGCGGCAATATTTATAGGATAGGCTTCTACCTATCCCTCCCGCATTCACGCGCCGCCCCGAAAAACCCTCGTGTAGACTCCAGTCTCGTTCTTTTTTGCCAACGCGACCAGGGTCCTCACCGGTAATGAATGCAAACCTCACCGGGCACCTGTCCCCCGACGATCCCGAGCTGGCGCCCATCACGCGTGCGATGGTGGCGCTGCGCACGCCGCTCATCGACGCCTGGATGAAGGAAGTGCGCGGCCAGGTGCCGCAGGCGAGAGACCTGCCGCTGCCCATCCTCGAGAATACGCTCCCGGCCTATTTCGACACCCTGGCCGCGCTGCTCTCCCCCGGCTTTTCGGCGCGCGTGGTCTCCGACCTGGGCGCGGTCGCCAGCGAGCATGGCGGCGAGCGCGCCCGCCTGACGATGTACGACGCCACCGCCGTCATCCACGAGTTGCAGATCTTCCGCGACGTGATGTTCCGCGAGCTCGACGCCCATGGCGTTCTACTGGACGAGGGCCAGCGCGCCACCCTGTCGGCCCACATCGACGCCACCATCCGCGAGAGCGCGAATGCCTTCATCGTGGTGCAGGCCGCGCTGCGCGAGCAGTTCGTGGCCTCGATGGCGCACGACCTCCGTACGCCCCTGTCCACCGCCCAGATGGCGGCCGAGATGATCAACCATACTTCCAGCGACACCGCCGTGCGCCGCTATGCCGAGAAGATCGTCGCGAGCACCCAGCGCATGGACGGCATGACGCGCGAACTGCTCGACGGGATTGCCTTTTGCAAGACCGGCCCGGTGCGCTTGAACCTCGTGCGGATGGACATGGTGGCGCTGGTGCGCGAGGTGGCGCAGTCGGCCGAGATCTTCCACCCGGTCGAGGTCCAGATCGAGGCCGACCCGATCGAAGGCTGGTGGTGCCGCGAAGCGCTGCAGCGGACCATCGAGAACCTGGTCAACAATGCGATCAAGTACGGCGCGCGCGACGCGGCCATCCGCTTGATCGTGTCGACCACGATCGAGCGGGTGCAGGTGATGGTGCATAACCAGGGCGCGCCGATCGCGCCCGAGGATAGCGAGAGCATCTTCCAGCTCTACCGCCGCGCCGGCAACCAGGACCTGGGCGAGGGCTGGGGCGTGGGCCTGCCGTATGTACGGCGCGTGGCCGAGGCCCATGGCGGCAGCGTGCTGATGTCCAGCTCCGCCGAAGAGGGCACGGCCTTCGTGATCGACCTGCCGGTCGACGCACGGCCCTTCGCCGGCGCGCCCACCGCGGCCTGAACCCCTAGCGCGGCTTGCTCAGGCCGTGCCCGCCCACCGGTTCGGTCTCGAAGCGCTCGCCGAAGCCCGCGATCAGCGGCCGTCCCTTGGCGATCGCCGCCTGGACCTGTGGCAGGGCCAGCGAGGCCTTGTGGCTGGCCTGGCTGTCCCAGGTTTCGGTGACCCAGAGCGCGTCCGCATCCAGCTTGTCCTTGGCGATCACGTAGCCGAGGCAACCCGGCATCGCCGCGGTTCCTTCGAGCAGGATGGCGATCAAGGCATCGCGTTGTCCCGGCTGGGCGCGCATTTTTCCGATCAAACCGTACATGGTGGACTCCCTGGTGGCGGGTGCTGCGTGGGCAGTAAGGGGCAGGGCGGCAAGCACGGCGACCGCGGTACGGCGGGTGATGGTCATGGACGCTTCCTGTTGGGTAGATGCCAAGTATAGGCTTGGGTCCCGGCCTGCGGCAATGGGGACCGCCCGGTCCATGTAGGCTGGGTTAAGATGGCAGCCTGCCAAGCCGGCCCACCTTGATACGGAATCTTCGATGCGACTTTCCCCTCTCGCCCTCGCTGCTGCCATCACCCTGTCCGGTACTGCCTTCGCCCAGGCGCCGGCGGTGTCCGAGCCGGTGCTGCGCGGCCACCTGGCCTTCCTGGCCGACGATCTGTTCGAAGGCCGCGGCACCGGCCAGCGCGGCGGCGACCTGGCGGTGCGCTACCTCGAAACCCAGGCCGCGATCATCGGCCTGAAGGAGATCCCCGGCGGCGGCTACCGCCAGAAGGTCGATATCCGCGGCACCCGGCTGCTGCCGGGCAGCAGCGTGCGCTTCCAGGCCGGCGGCAAGCAATTCAAGCCCGAGATCGGCAAGGGCATCGTGTTCGGCACCGCCAGCGGGCGTACCAGCGTGGCGTTCGATGCGCCACTGCTGTTCGTCGGCTATGGCGTGTCCGCGCTTGAAGAAAAGTGGGACGACTACAAGGATGTGGATGTGAAGGGCAAGATCCTGGTCATGATGGTCAACGACCCCCAGCCTACCGCGCAGGAGCCGAACCGCTTCGCGGGCAAGGCCTATACCTGGTATGGCCGCTGGCTCTACAAGTTCGAGGAAGCGGTGCGCAAGGGCGCCGCCGGCGCGCTCCTGATCCATACGCTGCCGTCGTCATCGTATCCGTGGAGCGTGCCGGCCAACGGCTTCTCGCACGAGCGCTTCCACCTGGCGGGCGCCGGCAATCCGGTCGAAGGCTGGCTGCACGAAGACACGGCGCGCGAACTGTTTGCAGCCGCCGGCTTCAACCTCGACACGCTGCGCGCCCAGGCCGAAAGCCGCGACTTCCGTCCGGTGGACCTGAAGATCGCCACCCATGTGGAACTGAAATCCGGCATCCGCCAGGTCGAGCAGTTCAACGTCGTCGGGCTCATTCCGGGGACCGACCCGAAGCTCAAGGACCAGGCGGTGGTGTACTCCTCGCACTGGGACCACATGGGCATGGACGAAGGCCCGGCAGGCGACCGGAAAGACCGCATCTACAACGGCGCCATCGACAACGCCTCCGGCACCGCCGCGCTGCTGGCGATGGCGGCCGAGGCGGTCAAGAAGCCGGCGCGCCGCACCCAGGTCTTCCTGTGGCCGGCCGCCGAAGAGCAGGGCCTGCTGGGCAGCGCCGCCTATGTGAAGAGCCCGGTGGTGCCGCTGGCCAAGACCGCGGCCGACCTGAATCTCGACAGCCTGAATTTCGTCGGCAAGACCAAGGATATCGGCGTGCCGGGCGCGGAGCGCAGCACCTTGTACGAGACCGCGGCGCTTGTGGCAAAAGGCATGGGCCTGAAGCTTGCCCCGACCATTCCCGACCTGTCGGGCGCCTACTTCCGCGCCGACCACTTCAACTTCGCCAAGGCGGGCGTGCCGGCATTTAATGTCGGATCGGCGGTGTTCTCGGGCGACGGCCATTTCGAGTTCGCGCACCAGCATGGCGCCTCGAGCCAGAAGATGGTCGGCTTCAAGAAGGACTACCACCAGGTGACCGACGAGTACCGCGCCGACTGGGACTTGTCGGGCATGGTGCAGCAGGCGCAGTTCACGCTGAACCTGGGCTATGCGGTGGCCAACGCCCCCGGCATGCCGGCATGGAAGAAGGGCGAACCCTTCGGCAGCGTCAAGCGCTAGGCGCGGTCACGCGTTGGCCACGCCCGCCAGGATCTTTTCAAGGCTGGCTATGTCCACCGGCTTGACCAGATGGTGGTCGAAGCCGGCTTGCGCGCTGTTGCGGCGGTCCTGTTCCTGGCCGTAGCCGGTCACCGCCACCAGCACTGCCTGGGCGGTGGCCGGATCGCGGCGCAGGCGGCGCGCCAGTTCGTAGCCGTCCATGTCGGGCAGCCCGATGTCGAGCAGGCATACGTTCGGCGCGAAGCCGGGGGCCAGCGCCAGCGCCGCCCGCGAGTCGTGCTCGACCTGCACTTCGTGGCCCTGGGCGCCGACATACATCGCCAGCACCTGGGCCGCATCGACGTTGTCGTCCACCACCAGCACCTTCAGGTTCGCGTCCTGCCGCGGCGCCGTGGCTGCGGCCTCCTGGCTCGCCGTGGCGCGCTCGGTGCAGCGGGGCAGGCGCACCGTGAAGACCGTTCCCGATCCCTGGCCGCTGCTGGCCACGCCGACGCTGCCGCCATGCAGCTCCACCAGGCTGCGCACCAGCGCCAGGCCGATGCCCAGGCCGCCGAGCGAGCGGTCCGGGGTGCGCTCGCCCTGTACGAACATGTCGAAGGCGCGTTCGAGTTCGGCCGGCAGCATGCCGATGCCGTTGTCGCGCACTTCCAGCACCACCAGCTCGCTGCCGGCGGCCAGGGTGACGGCAATCTCGCCGCCGCGGTCGGTGAACTTGGCCGCGTTGTGCAGCAGGTTGCCCACCACCTGCACCAGCCGCTTGCGGTCGCCGAAGACGTGGCAGGGCTGGGGCAGGGTGCGGACCTCGAGACGGTGGCCCTTGTCGCGCACCAGCGCCTGGACCTGCTCGGCCGCGTCCAGCACCACCGCGTTGATGTCGATGCGTTCCTTGGCCAGTTCCACCAGTCCGCGGGTCACGCGCGAGACATCCAGCAGGTCGTCCACCAGCCCGGCCATGTGGCGCGCCTGGCGCGCGATGATGGCGCTGATCTGTTTGGTCCGCGCCGGGTCGAGCGCGTCCTGGCCGAGCAGCTGCGCGCCGGAAGTGATCGGGGCCAGCGGGTTGCGCAGTTCGTGCGCGAGCATGGCGAGGAATTCGTTCTTGCGCTGGTCGGCGTGGCGCAGCGCTTCTTCGGCGCGCACGCGCTCGGTCACGTCCTGCATCGAGCCGCGCAGCGCCACCACGCGCCCGTCCGCGCCGTGCACGCTCTCGCAGCGGTAGTCGAGCCAGATGCGGTGGCCGTCGGCGTGGGTGGCGTGCAGCTGCAGCTTGCCGTTGCCGCCGATGCGCACCAGTTCGCCCGTCAGGCGCTGGACCTGCAGCCACGACTCTTCGCTCAGTACCGAGCCGCGCTGCTGGGCAAAGGGCGGCAGCTGGCGGCCGAAGATGTGGACCACCGAGTCGGACATCTCGATGGCCTCGCTGCCGATGGTCCAGTGCCAGGTGCCGAAGCGCGCCTGCATGTGGGTGTCGCGCAATGCCGTTTCCTTGGCCGCCAGTTCGCGCGAGCGCTCTTCGAGCAGGGCGGCGGCGTTGCCGATGGCCGCCGCAAGGTCCGCCGCTTCGCGCACATAGACTTCGTCCAGCGGCACGCGTTGCGCGCCGTCGCCCTTGCCGAGCGCCAGGGCCGGGCCGGTGAGCGCCTGCAGCGAGCGCGCCATCCGCCCGCCGATCAGCCAGGCCAGGCACAGCCCGATCGCGAACAGTACCAGCGTGCCGCCCACCATCATGGCCAGCTGTCCAAGCAGTTCGGCGCGCAGGACGGCGCGCGGGATGCCGATCGCGATGCCCCAGCCGGTAAGGGCCGAGCGCGAGAAGGAAGACACCAGCGGCGTACCTTCGCGCGAACGCGAATCGATCGTTCCCTCGCTGGCGCGCGCGGCCGCATTGCGCAGCAGCGGGTTGACCGGCTTGCCGACCGACTGGGCGTGATTGATATTGCGCGCGAAAATGATGCCCTGGCGGTCGAACAGCGACGCTACCGCGCCTTCGGGGATCGATTTCGGCGAAAGGATGCCCTGGAAGTAGGCCGGGTGCATGCCAATGCTCAGCACATAGCGCACCTCGCCGCCCATCTGCACCGGCACGTCGACCCGGGCGGTAGGCTGCTTGAGCAGTGGGCCGATGAACACGTCCGAAACGGCCGGCCTGCCGGTGGCGAATACCTGCTCGAGCTCGGGCGTGCGGTCGAGCGGCAGCGGCGTGCCGTAGTCGGCTGCGGTGTTGACGAGCTGCTGGCCGCTGCGGTCGCGCAGCACCATGTTCATGCCGCCGCCGGCCAGCACCAGGGCCTGGCGAGCCTGGCGGTGCACCCGTGCGTAGTCGCCCGTTTCAAGCGCATCGAGGGTCGACAGGGTCTGGGCGATCGACTGGCCCTGTATCAGCCTGTTGTCGACCGTGTGCACCAGCGCGCGCACGGTCTGCATGGTGTTCTTCTCGAACTGGGCGCGGGCCTTCTGGTACTGGTGGACGAACAGCAGGGACGCGCCGACCACGCCGGGCAGCAGGGTTGCCAGCACCAGCCATAACAGGTAGGCGCGCAATGGCCTGTGGGCCGGGAGAGAAGAGGGGGAAGTGCCGGTCACGCGGTCGTCCGGAAGACAGGGGAATTGACGGATTCTACGTGATATTGCCCAAGCGCACCGGCTCGTGTCGGGGTGCTGTTGTTTTGGGCACGCCGAGCGGCATGCCCGCGGAAACAGGGGTCGTGAAATAAATCGCCTCTCCCTGAGGAGACAAAGAACATGCTACGGGTCAATTCCGTTGCAGCCGCGCTATAAGCTGTACTAAAAACAGGGAATTTTGCCCGGTTTTGCAACTTCGCCATCGAATCCGCACCGGATTGAAGGTATCGTATCTTGCATTAGGGCAATTACGCTCTCGCCTCACCCGAACGACAGGAATCCCACATGGACGCAGCAACCCTCGACAACGAAGTATTGTCCTTCCGCCTTGCGAAGGAAGAGTACGCTATCAGCATCCTCAAGGTGCAGGAAATCCGCGGCTACGAAGAGCCGACCCTGCTGCCCAGCGCCCCGGCCTGCATCAAGGGCATCCAGAACCTGCGCGGTTCGATCGTGCCGATCGTGGACATGCGCATCCTGTTCAACCTGGGCGAGCCGGTCTACGACCAGTTCACTGTCGTGATCGTCCTGAACATCAAGAACCACGTGATCGGCATGGTAGTGGACAGCGTTTCCGACGTCGTCACCCTGCTCGACGAGCAGATCCGCCCGGCGCCCGAGATGGGCTCGGCTGCGGACGGCGACTACATCACCGGCCTGGGCACGGTCGGCGAACGCATGCTGATCCTGCTCGACATCGACCAGCTGATGAGCTCGGAAAAGCTCGGCCTGATCGCCAGCCCGAAACAGGCGGCATAAACCTTCATCGGACGGGCCGAGGCGCCCCCCATCCAGGAGAACACACATGAATTTTGCGAACCTTAACATCGGCAAACGTCTCGGCTTCGGCTTTGGACTGGTCTGCACCATGCTCGTGTGCATGATCGTGTCGAGCACCGTCATGCTGGGCCGCGTCAATAGCGGCACCGACGAGATCGTCAATAACCGCATGCCGCGGATCGAAGCGACGACCCTGCTGCTCAACGAAATCAACGACATCGCCATTGCACTGCGCAACATGCTGCTCAATGAAGAGCGCTCCGACCGCAACCGCCAGGCCGAGGAAATCCTCAGTTCGCGCAAAGCGATCGACCGCCTGCTGGGCGAGCTGGACAAGACCCTGCAGCACCCGACCGCACGCCAGCTGCTGGCAACCAAGCAAAAGCACATCAGCACCTATATCGTCGGCCAGGAAAAGATCATCAAACTGGTCAACGAGGGCCTGGTCGAGGAAGCGAACCAGTATCTGGTCGAGGAACTGCGTCCCTTGCTGGTCGACCTGAAGAAGGCCGTGCACCAGCAGACCGAGCTGCAGAAGTCGATCGCCATGGAAAAGGCCGCGGAGGCCCAGCGTACCTACGAAACTACCACCCGCCTGATGTGGCTGGTGGGCGCGGCCGTCGTCGGCCTGGCCGGCGCGGTCGCCTGGTGGATCACCCGCTCGATCACGCGTCCGGTGCAGCGCGCGCTCGAGGTCGCCAACACGGTCGCCGCCGGCGACCTGACCAGCCGCATCGAGGTCACCACGCGCGACGAAATGGGCCAGCTGCTGCAGGCGCTCAAGACCATGAACGAGAACCTGGCGCGCACGGTCGGCACGGTGCGCACCGGCACCGGCGCCATCACGGTGGCCGCCAACGAAGTCGCGGCGGGCAACCAGGACCTGTCCAGCCGTACCGAACAGCAGGCCAGCTCGCTCGAGGAAACCGCCTCGTCGATGGAAGAACTGACCTCGACCGTCAAGCAGAACGCCGACAATGCCCGCCAGGCCAACGTGCTGGCCGATGCGGCATCGCAGGTGGCCCAGCGCGGCGGCGCGGTCATCAGCCAGGTGGTCGGCACCATGGGCGAGATCGATGCCTCGGCCGGCAAGATCAGCGACATCATCGGCGTCATCGACAGCATCGCCTTCCAGACCAACATCCTGGCGCTCAACGCCGCGGTCGAAGCGGCGCGCGCCGGCGAGCAGGGACGCGGCTTTGCGGTGGTCGCGTCCGAAGTGCGCAACCTCGCGCAGCGTTCCGCGGCAGCGGCGAAAGAGATCAAGGGCCTGATCGACGACTCGACCGGCAAGGTCGCCAGCGGCAGCAAGCTGGTGGCGGAAGCCGGCTCGACGATGCAGGAAATCGTCGACAGCGTGCGCCGCGTGACCGATATCATGGGCGAGATCACCTCCGCCAGCCAGGAGCAGACCGCCGGCATCGAGCAGATCAACCAGGCCGTGGCCGAGATGGACAACGTGACCCAGCAGAATGCGGCGCTGGTGGAGCAGGCGGCAGCCGCCGCGGAAGCCATGAAGGACCAGGCGACCATGCTGACGAACGCCATGGCGGTGTTCAAGGTCGAAGCGGCCGAAGCTGCGCAGGCAGGCGCGCAGCCGGTCATGCGCAGCGCGCAGCGCGCCTTGCAGGCCCTGCCGGCATAAGGCGCCCTGCAGGACGGGGCGGACGTAGCCATCGTCCCGCACAAACAAAAACGGCAAGCCCGAAGGCTTGCCGTTTTTTTTACGCCGCAGCGCTTAGAACGAGTGGCGCACGCCTACGTTGAACACCGACGGATCGGCGCCGAAGGCGGTTGGCGGCGGGGCAAAGGTGCCGCCTGCCGAGGTCAGGCCGAAGTTGCCCAGGTTGTTGTTGCGCACGCGGCCGTAGCTGCTGTACAGGTTGGTGCGCTTGGACAGGGTGTACTGGTAGGCCAGCGAGAAGCCGTTGCCGCGCCCGCCGGTGTCGACGCGCTGCTGGTGCACCGACGCGAAGAACTTGCTGGCGCCGCTGGTGAACGAGGCGCCCACGGTGGTGAACTTGAACTCGGGCAGCGGGCCCTCCGGGTCGGCCATCACGTAGGAGCCGCGCACGTCGAAGGCGCCGAAGTTGTAGCCTGCGCCGAAGGCGAATTCCTCGTCGTCGCCGGCGGCAAGGTTCTCGACCTGGTGGTAGCCCAGGCCCAGGTTCAGCGGACCGTTCTTGTATTCGACCGACACGCCGACCAGGTTGCCCGACGGGTTGTCGTTCTGGCGCTCGCCCGCGCTGTAGGCGGCCTGCACCGTGAAGCCGCTCAGCGCTTCGCTCTTGTAGTTGACCGAGTTGGCCAGGCGGCGGGTCGCGCGGCCGGTGCCGAAGCTGCCCAGGTTGGAGCCGTAGAAGCCATGGCCCAGCGGGTCGCTGGACTGCACGACTGCGGCGATGGGGCTGTATTCACGGCCAACGGTCACGGTGCCGAACGAGCCCTGCAGGCCGACCACGGCGCGGCGCTGGAACAGGCCGGCGGCGTCTTGGGCGCCGGTGTCGATCGCGTAACCGGCCTCGATGTTGAACAGCGCCTTGAGGCCGTTGCCCAGGTCTTCGGTACCGCGGAAGCCGATGCGGCTGGTCGACTGGGTGCCCGAGCTGATCACGGTGCGGCTGTCGGTGCCCGGTGCATCCGTGTCTTCGATACCGACCGATGCATCGGCGATGCCGTAGATCGTGACGCTGGTCTGCGCTTGGGCAACCAGCGGCAGGACGGACAACAGGGCGAGGGCCAGGCAAGTCTTCTTCATTTCGTGTCTCCAGTAGTTGGTGTCGTTCTTACAAATAGGAACAGTGCAGGCGCTGTCTGTTAGCAATAAAGCAGGTTTGGTAGACAGTTACGTTACCAGCACCGTGAAAATGATGCCAATAAACATTTGCACTATCCTTACATGATTTCCGATTGACATGTTTGTGTGGTCAAAAAACAGCATGATCTAGCGCAAATATTGCTGCACAAACACTTTACATGTTGCGTCAATCACACGCTATCGGTGGTTTCCACAATCTTGCCCATCTGCACAAGTACAATTCGCTGATACAGAATTTGGTATCGGAACGGCGGAAAAATTGATTGGAATGATCTCGCTTCAACGCCTACCATCAATGTCGAGCTTGTAATAAGAGCAAAGCCGCGACACAGCGGCCACGACAAAAACGACATAGGAGACGTATGAAACGCACTTCCTCCGGCCGTGCCACGGCCAGTTCCCGTCATATCTTCGTCCTGCGCGTCACCGTCGCAGCACTTGCCGGCGCCGGCCTGATCAGCAGCGCCACCGTCGGCGCCCAGGAACTCGCGGCAGTCGAGGCGCCGGCCGTCCCGGCCCCGGTCGCCGACACGGGCGGCAAGGACAACGGCAACGAAGCCGTCGTCCTCGTCACCGGCACCCGCCAGGCGGCCCAGAGCGCGCAAACCATCAAGCGCAATGCCGAGCAGGTGGTCGACTCCATCGTCGCCGACGACATCGGCAAGTTCCCGGACAAGAACGTCGCCGAGATCCTGGGCCGCGTGCCCGGCGTGCAGGTGATCCGCCAGAACGGCGAAGCCGGCAATGTCGTCATCCGCGGCCTGGGCGGCATCACCACCCTGTACAACGGGCGCGAGATGTTCACCGCGGCCGGCCGCAGCCTGTTCCTGGCCGACGTGCCGGTGGCCATGCTGCAGCGCGTGGATGTCTATAAATCGCAGGGCGCCGACATGGTGGAGGGCGGCACTTCCGGCGTGATCGACGTGCGCACCAACCGCCCGTTCGACTTCAAGGGCGCGCAGGCGGCCTTCAATGCGCGCGCCGAGCACCGCGACAAGGCCGACAAGATCGACCCGAACGTCTCGGGCATGCTGTCGAACCGCTGGAGCACCGGCATCGGCGAGATCGGCCTGCTCGGCGGCCTGTCCTACCAGCGCGGCCGCTACCATGACGAGACGGCCTTCGTGGGCGCGCCGATGACGATCGACCGCGGCATCATCGGCGCCGATGCCATGGGCCGGGTAATGGGCAGCGGCGACCGCGAGCGCCTGGCAGGAAACCTGTCGGCCCAGTGGCGACCCAGCAAGGAGCTCGAAGTCTATGCCGAAGGCTTCTCGACCAAGATCGACCACGATTCGCAGAGCATCTTCTTCGTGGGCGGCCTGCCGATCAACAATCCGGCATCGACCGTGACCCCGCGCGCGGGCACCAACTACCTGGAATCGATCAGCAACCCAAACGTCAACACCTTCACCCTGAGCTCGACCCAGGCGCGGCGCGACGATTCCGAGACCCACCAGGGCGCCATCGGCGCCATCTGGAAGATCATGCCGGGCGTGCGCGCCAGCACCGAACTGGTACGCACCGTCTCCAAATACAGCCAGCTCAACCCGATCCTGGACACGGTGCGCGACGTCGCCAAGCCGATCTCCGCCAGCGTGCGCGACGGCGGCGGTTTCCTGACCTATCCGGGCGTGGACATGACCGACCCGGCGCCGTGGACCATGTTCGCGCTGTTCGACAACCACAACCGCTCGCGCGGCGCCGCCACCGACTGGCGCGGCGACGTGAGCTGGACGCCGGAAGCGGACGGCTTCATCAAGGAAGTCAGCGCGGGCGCCCGTGTCGCCGAGCGCTTCGCCTCGTATGTGCATGAACTGAACGGCTACTCGGACGCGCCGAACCGCTTCACGCCGAACGCCATCAAGGTCACCAGCATCCCTGGCCTGAACTGCGTCAGCCCCGAGACCGGCGGCAACTACGGCATGAACCAGTTCTACGCGCCGTGCCGGGACTTCCTGCTCGATAACACCGGCGCCGTGCGCCAGGCCATTCGCGGCGAGACGAGCGCGCGTCCGGACGATCCGTTGTCCTATTACGCCGACCGCGAGAAGACCCACGCCATCTACGCCAAGCTGAACTTCGGCTTCGACGCCGGCCCCATCCCGGTCGACGGTACCATCGGTGCGCGCTACGTGAAGACCAAGCAGAACATCAGCGGCTTCTCCTCGAATAATGGCGTGGTCTCGCCGACCACCGTGTCCTCGTCGACCAGCGACGTGCTGCCCAGCCTGTCGATGCGCGCCCACTTCCGCCAGGACCTGATCGGCCGCCTGTCGGCCAGCAAGGCCATCGAGCGCGCCCCGTTCGGCGACTTCAACCCGGGCCTGGTGCTGTTCCCATCGACCACCACCACGCTGGCCACGGGCACCGCCGGCAACCCGAACCTCAAGCCGCAGGAGGCGCGCAACGTCGACGTGGCCCTGGAGTGGTATTTCGCGCCGGCCGGCTCGGTCACCGGCACGCTGTTCCACCACAAGTACGAGAACTACCTGCGCCGCACGGCGCGTCCGGAGACCTTCGATGGCGTGACCTATAACGTCAGCCGCCCGTACAACGCGGTGTCGGGCAACCTGAAGGGCGCGGAATTCGCCTACCAGCAGTTCTTCACGTTCCTGCCGGGCTGGATGAGCGGCCTGGGCGTGCAGACCAACGTTACCTTCATGGACGGCGGCCTGGCCGAGGCGGATGGCACGATCAACACCTTCGCCGGCATGTCGCGCCGCTCCGCCAACCTGGTGGGACTGTACGAATACGGCAAGTGGTCGGGCCGCCTGGCCTACAGCTGGCGCGACAAGTTCACCGCCGAGTATGCTTACCGCGGCACGCCGTACAACATCGTGGTCGATCCGCTCAAGACCCTGGACGCCTCGATCTCGTACAAGCTGACCGACAACCTCACTATCACGCTCGACGGCAGCAACCTGCTGGACCAGGCCTACCACGACTACCACAGCGTGCCGGAACTGCCGCGCGACGTGCGCCGGTATGATCGCGTGGTCGGGTTGTCGCTCAGGTGGCGTAATTAAGCCGGTTGGCAGGCAGGTGGTGAAGTAAAAGCGGGGCGCTGCAGGGTCATTCTTCCGGCAGTGCCCCCGGTTCGTTCAAGGGAAGGCGCAGCATGCACACTCAACAACTCTCGACCCTCGAAAAAGCGGGTTTCGGCGCCGGCGACATGGCGCTCAATGTGGTGATCTCGTCGATGATGTTGATCATCACCTTCTTCTATACCGACATCTACGGCCTCAAGACCAGCGACCTGGCCATGCTGTTCGTGGCGGTGAAGATCGTCGGCGCGATTGCCGACCTGGCGATGGGGCAGATGACCGATGCCTTCCTTTCTCGCTGGGGGCGCTACCGTCCCTACCTGCTGTTCCTGGCGCTGCCCTATGGCCTGTCCGTGTTCCTGGTGTTCACCACGCCCGACTGGAACTACGACGCCAAACTGGTCTGGGCCTATTCGACCTACATCCTCATGACCATCATGACGGCAGGCGTGGGGATTCCCTATATCTCCCTGATCAGCGGCCTGACCTCGGACCCGCAGGAACGCCTGTCGGCCAACGGCTACCGCCTGTTCTTCGCCAAGATCGGAGCCTTCATGGTGACCATCATCGTGCCGGTGCTGGCCAGCTGGTGGGATGCCGATAACCCGGCCACCGGCTACCAGGCCGCGATGGCGGTGATGGCGGCGATGGGCGTGCTGCTGTTCCTGCTGTGCTTCTTCACCACCACCGAGCGCGTCATCCACAAGGTGGAAAAGCAGCCCCTGATGGACCAGGTGCGCGTGCTCCTGAAAAACGACCAGTGGCTGATTTTGTGCGGCGTGTGCGTGACCGGCACGGTCGGCTACGTGATCCGCGGTTCGGTGGCGATCTACTACGCCAAATACTACCTGGGCGGGGACACCGCCATGGTCTCGGCCTTCCTGTCCACTGGCGTGGCCGCGGCCATCATCGCCATGGTGGTCTCCACCTGGACCACCAAGTTCTATTGCAAGGTCAAGCTGTTCCGCAATTCGCAGATTGCCGTGGCTGTGATCAGCCTGATGATCTATGTACTCGTGACGCCGGGCGACATCGTGCTGGCGTTTGTCCTGTACTTCATCCTGTCGCTCGTGGTGGACCTGCACGCACCGGTGTTCTGGTCGGCGATCGCCGAGACCATCGACTACGGCCAGGTCAAGACCGGCAAGCGCGTCTCGGGCTTTGCGTTCGGCGGCATCTCGGTCTGCCAGAAGGCCGGCATGGCCGTTGCCGGCGGCATGGTCGGCATCCTGCTCGATTATTTCCAGTACCAGCCCAACCAGGCCCAGTCCGCGCTGGCGCTGCAGGGCATCGCCCTGATGCTGTCGGTGATTCCGGGCTTCTTCCACCTGTTGATGGGGATGCTGATGTTCAAGTACCGGATCAGCGACCAGTATTACGACACTGTCAAGGCTGATATGCGTACCCACGGCTACGTGGTCAGCTAATAACCCGTAGGGTGGGCATTTGTAACTCAGGCCGGTGGCCTGAATTACAAATGCCCACGCGTTCAACCACCCTGTGACTCGCCGAATATCATGCAAGCTACCGTCCTGAAACCCCTGATCGAACAACGCGCCGACCCCTACATCTACAAGCACACCGACGGCTTTTACTACTTCACCGCCTCGGTCCCCCAGTACGACCGCATCGAGCTGCGCCGCGCCCCCACCATCGCGGCCCTGGCCACGGCCGGCACGGTCACCGCCTGGACCAAGCCCGACACTGGCCCGTACTCAGAATTGATCTGGGCCCCCGAGCTGCACTTCAACCAGGGCGCCTGGTATGTCTATTTCGCCGCCGCCCCCAGCCGCGAGATCAAGCACAAGCTGTTCCAGCACCGCATGTATGCGATCCGCAACCAGAACGCCAACCCGCTCGAGGGCGAATGGGAGTTCATGGGCCAGGTCGACACCGGCATCGACAGCTTCTGCCTGGACGCCACCACCTTCACCCACAAGGGCCGGCTGTACTACCTGTGGGCGCAGAAGGACCATGAAATCGAAGGCAACTCGAACCTGTACATCGCCCCCATGAAGACCCCGTGGCAGATCGAGGGCGAACCGATCATGCTGAGCAAGCCCGAATACGACTGGGAGACGCGCGGCTTCTGGGTCAACGAGGGTCCTTCGGTCGTGCGCCGCAACGGCAGGATCTTTATCAGCTACTCGGCCAGCGCCACCGACGAGAACTACGCGATGGGCCTGCTGTGGGCCGACGAGGATGCCGACCTGCTCGATCCGAAAGCCTGGACCAAATCGCGCGAGCCTGTTTTGTCAACCTGCTACGATCATGGCATCTACGGCCCCGGACACAACAGCTTCACCTATGCCGAAGACAGCGACACCGTCATGCTGGTCTACCATGCGCGCACCTACACCGAAATCGTCGGCGATCCGCTCTGGAATCCGGATCGCCACACGTTCGTGAAGCCGCTGCGCTGGGACGACGCCGGCATGCCCGTGTTCGGCAGGCCGTCCACCTACTAGGACTCACCAAGGACGAACAACGTGCAAACACGGATCACGCAAGCGCCGTTCAGCCAACTGCCGGATGGCGAGACCATCACCCAGTTCACGCTCACCAATGCGAACGGCCTGGTGGCAAAGATCATCGATTTCGGCGGCATCATCACCGAGCTGCATGCCCCCGACCGCCACGGCCGCCTGGCCGACGTGGTGCTGGGCTTCGACCAGCTCGAACCTTACCAGGACGACAGCCCGTATTTTGGCGCCCTGATCGGCCGCTACGGCAACCGCATCGGCAAAGGCAGATTCACCCTCGACGGCCAGGAATTCACCCTGCCGACGAATAACGGCAACAACCACCTGCACGGCGGCGCCCCCGGCTTCGACAAGGTCAAGTGGGACGCCATCGTCGACGGCGACAGCCTGCAGCTGACCTACCGCAGCGCCGACGGCGAGCAGGGCTATCCGGGCAACCTCGATGCCACCGTGGTCTATACGCTCCTGGATACCAACGAGCTGGTGGTGCGCTTCCACGCGGTGACGGACAAGGCCACGCCGGTCAACCTGACCCAGCACAGCTACTTCAACCTGGCGGGCCAGGGCGACATCCTGGGCCACGTCCTGAGCATCGACGCCGACGCGTTTGTGGCCATCGACGCAGAATCGATCCCGCTCGGCGCGCTGGCGCCGGTCACCGGCACGCCCTTCGACTTCCGCACCCCGCGCCCGATCGGCGAGCGCATCGAGCAGCCGGACAAGCAGCTGCGCCACGGCCTGGGCTACGACCACTGCTTCGCACTGAACAAGCCAGCCGGCAAAGCCATGACGCGCGCCGCCCACGTCTGCGAGCCGGAATCTGGCAGGGTGCTCGAGCTGTTCACCGAAGAACCCGGTGTGCAGTTCTACAGCGGGAACTTCCTCGACGGCTCCTTGCAGGGCAAGTGCCGCAGCTACCCGCACCGCGGCGGCTTCTGCCTGGAGCCGCAGCACTTCCCGGATTCGCCGAACCAGCCGCAGTTCCCCAACACGATCCTGCGCCCGGGCGAGGTCTACCAGACCGAGTCGCGCTTCCGGTTCTCGGTCGTGAACTAAGCCCATGATGGACCTGTTCATCGACGGCCGGCACGAGCTGGGCGAATGCGTGCTGTGGTGCGAACGCAGCGGCCGCCTGCTGTGGACCGACATCCCGGCCTCCACCCTGTGGGCCCATTCGCCCGCCACCGGCGCCACGCGCAGTTGGCCGATGCCGGAGCGGCTGTGCTGCTTTGCCCTGACCGGCAGCGACGACCGCCTGCTGCTGGGGCTGGCCTCGGGCCTGGCGTTCTTCACCTTCTCGACCGGGGCGGTCAAGCGCATCGTCGACGTGGAAGCC
The DNA here is from genome assembly GCF_058111565.1 of Telluria sp. AZSoR62. Taxonomy (NCBI): domain Bacteria; kingdom Pseudomonadati; phylum Pseudomonadota; class Betaproteobacteria; order Burkholderiales; family Oxalobacteraceae; genus Telluria; species Telluria sp. AZSoR62. The sequence continues at coordinate 236,896 of NZ_JBYTST010000005.1, read as the reverse complement.
GATATCGCGTCGACCCGGCTGAACGATGGTCGCTGCGACCGCCAGGGGCGCTTCGTGTTCGGCATGTTCAACCAGGACGAGAACCCGAAGCCGGCGCTAGGGAGTTTCTATCGGCTGAACCTCGACCTGAGTCTGGAGCGCCTGCCGCTTCCGAAGGCTGCGATCGCCAACAGCATCTGCTTCAGTCCCGATGGGCGGCGCATGTATTTCGCCGATTCGGCGGCGAAGGAAATCCGCGTGTGCGACTACAACCCGTGCAGCGGGGAGGTGGGGGCGTCGCGCGTGTTCATCGCGTCGGATGCGGCGCCCGGCGAGCCGGATGGCTCCTGCATCGACGCGCAAGGCTATCTGTGGACGACGCGCTGGGGAGCGGGGAAGGTGATGCGCTTCGCGCCGGATGGGCGGCTCGACCGCGTGCTGGAGGTGGACGCCCCGCAGCCGAGTTGTCCGGCGTTTGGCGGGCCTGGCATGTCGACGCTCTATGTCACCACAGCGCATCTGGGGATGACGGCCAACGACCGCGCCGCCGCACCGTTGTCGGGAGCGGTGTTCAGCCAGTCCCTCGACGTGCAAGGCCTGCCTGAATCGCGCTTTTTGCATTCCTAGAGTACGCGGCTTCGCTGCCACCCGACGATACCAAAAACGGTATCACTATCGCGAAATAATTGATTGGAAAGTTATCTGACAGCATTCTAGACTTCCTCATCGCTGAACAACACGACATGAGAGGGGGCACACAGCCTCCCGTGGCGGAGATAACGAGGAGATGTTTTGATGTCCGAGACGAAGAAGAAAACCGAGCTGCGCTCGGCCGCGTGGTTCGGGACCCAGGACAAGAACGGCTTCATGTACCGGAGCTGGATGAAGAACCAGGGCATCCCCGACCATGAATTCCAGGGCAAGCCGATCATCGGCATCTGCAACACCTGGTCCGAACTGACCCCCTGCAACGCCCACTTCCGCAAGATCGCCGAGCACGTCAAGCGCGGCATCTTCGAGGCCGGCGGCTTCCCGGTCGAATTCCCGGTGTTCTCGAGCGGCGAATCGAACCTGCGCCCGACCGCGATGCTGACCCGGAACCTGGCCAGCATGGACGTCGAAGAATCCATCCGCGGCAACCCGATGGACGCCGTCGTGCTGCTGGTCGGCTGCGACAAGACCACCCCGGCGCTGCTGATGGGCGCGGCCAGCGTCGACCTGCCGACCATCGTCGTCACCGGCGGCCCGATGCTCAACGGTAAACTGAACGGCAAGGACATCGGTTCCGGCACCGCCGTCTGGCAGCTGCACGAGCAGGCCAAGGCCGGCCAGATCTCGATGCACGATTTCCTCTCGGCCGAAGCGGGCCACTCGCGTTCGGCCGGCACCTGCAACACGATGGGCACCGCATCGACCATGGCCTGCATGGCCGAGTCGCTGGGCACCTCGCTGCCGCACAATGCCGCGATTCCCGCCGTGGACGCGCGCCGCTACGTGCTGGCCCACATGTCGGGCATCCGCATCGTCGAGATGGTCCACGAAGACCTCAAGCTATCAAAAATTCTCAAGCGCGAGAACTTCGAGAACGCCATCCGCGTCAATGCCGCCATCGGCGGCTCGACCAATGCCGTGATCCACCTGAAGGCGATCGCCGGCCGCATGGGCGTGCCGCTCGAACTGGAAGACTGGACCACGATCGGCAAGGGCACCCCGACCATCGTCGACCTGCTCCCGTCGGGTAAATACCTGATGGAGGAGTTCTATTACGCAGGCGGCCTGCCGGGCGTAATCCGCCGCATGGGCGAGGGCGGCCTGCTGGCGCACAAGGACGCGCTGACCGTCAACGGCAACACGCTGTGGGACAACTGCAAGGACGCGCCGATCTACAACGACGAAGTGATCCGCCAGCTGGACACCCCGCTGATCGAAGACGGCGGCATCCGCATCCTGCGGGGCAACCTGGCGCCGCGCGGTGCCGTGCTCAAACCCTCGGCTGCCTCGCCGCACCTGATGCAGCACCGCGGCCGCGCCGTCGTGTTCGAGGACTTCGACCACTACAAGGCCCGCATCCTAGACCCGGACCTGGACGTCGATGCGAATTCGATCCTGGTGATGAAGAACTGCGGGCCGAAGGGTTATCCCGGCATGGCCGAAGTGGGCAACATGGGCCTGCCGCCCAAGCTGCTGGCCCAGGGCATCACCGACATGGTGCGCATCTCGGACGCCCGCATGAGCGGCACCGCCTACGGCACCGTCGTGCTGCACGTGGCGCCGGAAGCGATGGCCGGCGGCCCGCTGGGTATCGTCAAGGATGGCGACTGGATCGTGCTCGATTGCGCGGGCGGTGGGCTGAACCTGGAGCTGTCGGATGCAGAGATCCAGGCGCGGCTGGCGGATCGGGCGGAGAACAACAAGCCTGTCCAGCACAGCGGCTACCAGCGCCTCTACCTCGACCACGTGCTGCAGGCCGATGAAGGCTGCGATTTCGACTTCCTCGTGGGATGCCGTGGGTCGGCGGTGCCCAAGCATTCTCACTGATCTGAGGTGGGTTGAACGCGTGGGCAGGAGACCTGCCCACCCTACGAGATGCGGCTATTCATGTTGCGCCGGATTCGTCGAACACCGTAGGGTGGTGCGGCTTCGCCGCCCACGCGTTCAACCACCGCCTGAACGCTCGCGCCGTCATTCAAATATCTATACCGGAGACCGAGCCATGCTGCTCATTCAATTCATCACCGAATCGCAAGAACGCCGCGTCGGCATCCTGCACGACAACACCATCCGCGTCGTCAACGGCTACGCCGCGACGCGCGACCTGGCGCGCGCCGCGATTGCGACCGGCACCGGCCTGGCCCAGCTGGCCGACAGTGCTGCCAGCCAGGAGCACTACCACTACGACGACGTCGCACAAGCCGGCCGTATCCTGCCGCCGCTCGACCACCCGGACAGCGCCCACTGCTACGTCACCGGCACCGGCCTGACCCACCTGGGCAGCGCCGATACGCGCGACGCCATGCACAAGAAGATCGGCGGCGACGTGGACTCCTTGAGCGACTCCATGAAGATGTTCCGCATGGGCGTCGAAGGCGGCAAGCCGGCATCGGGCAGCGCCGGCGTGCAGCCTGAATGGTTCTACAAGGGCGACGGCTCGATCGTGCGCGCAACAAGCCAGGAGCTCGAGATGCCGGACTTCTCGCTCGATGGCGGCGAGGAACCGGAAATCGCGGGCCTCTACCTGATCGGCGACGACGGCCAGCCTTACCGCCTCGGCTACGCGATCGGCAACGAGTTCTCCGACCACGTCACCGAACGCCAGAACTACCTGTTCCTGGCCCATTCCAAGCTGCGCAACTGCGGCCTCGGCCCGGCCTTGCTGGTGGGCGAGCTCCCGAGCCATGTGGCGGGCACCTCGCGCATCATCGGCAAGGATGGCCAGGTGCGCTGGGAGAAGGCGTTCGTCAGCGGCGAGCAGAACATGTCGCACACCATCGAAAACCTCGAGCACCACCATTTCAAGTACGGCCTGTTCAAGCGCCCGGGCGACGTCCACATCCACTTCTTCGGCACCGCCACGCTGAGCTTTGCCGACAGCATCACCGTGGAAGCGGGCGAGAGCTTCGAAGTCGAATCGCCGCAGTTCGGCCCGGCCCTGCGCAACCGCCTGGCGGTCCATGCCACCCAATTTGCGAAAGTGAAAACCCTATGACCATTACCGGCGAAGCCATCATCGGCGGCGTGCAGGAGCGCGGCGCCGCAGGTTCCTTCAAGGCCTGGGACCCGACCAAACGCGACTACCTCGAGCCATCCTTCCACATGGTCGATGCAGGCCAGATCGACCGCGCCTGTACCCTGGCGGGCGAAGCCTTCGACATCTTCCGCGCCACCACCGACCAGCAGCGCGCCACCTTCCTCGATACGGTGGCCGAGCAGATCCTGGCCATCGGCGACGAGCTGATCGAGCGCGCGATGGCGGAATCCGGCCTGCCGCGCATGCGCCTGGAAGGCGAGCGCGGCCGCACCGTGGGCCAGTTGCGCATGTTCGCCGAACTGCTGCGCGAAGGCTCGTGGGTCGATGCCCGCATGGACACGGCGCTGCCCGAACGCACCCCGCCACGCCCCGATCTGCGCTACAAGCTGATGGGCGTCGGCCCGGTCGCGGTCTTCGCCGCATCGAACTTCCCGCTGGCCTTCTCGGTCGCCGGCGGCGACACCGCCTCCGCCTTTGCCGCAGGCTGCCCGGTGGTCCTGAAAGCCCACTCGGCCCATCCCGGCACCTCGGAACTGGTCGCACGCGCCGTCACCAAGGCCGTCCAGCTGTGCGAGCTGCCGGCCGGCGTGTTCGCGCTGCTGACCGGCACCGGCAACGGCATCGGCCAGGCGCTGGTCGGGCATCCAGCGATCCAGGCAGTGGGCTTTACCGGCTCGCGTTCGGGCGGCACCGCCCTGATGGCCGTCGCTGCCGCGCGCAAGCAGCCGATTCCCGTCTACGCCGAGATGAGCAGCATTAACCCGCTGTTCATCATGCCGCATGCGCTGGCCAGCCGCGCCGCCGACATCGGCAAGGGGTTTGCCGCCTCGCTGACGATGGGCGTGGGCCAGTTCTGCACCAACCCGGGCCTGGTGCTCGCGGTCGACGGCCCCGGCCTGGATGCGTTCTGCGCCGCCGCCACCGAGGCACTGGCCGCGACCCAGGCTGCCGTGATGCTCAACCAGGGCATCGCCGACAGCTACCGCAAGAGCGTGCACGCGCTGCACACGCACGACGCGATCACCACGCTGGCGCGCGTCGAACACGATGAAGGCAAGGGCGGCGCCGCGCTGTTCCGCACCAGCGCCGAGCACTTCCTGTCGCGCCACGAACTGCATGCCGAAGTCTTCGGCCCGGCCTCGGTGCTGGTGGTCTGCCAGAGCACCGAGCAACTGCGCGAGGTAGCGGAACTGCTCGAAGGCCAGCTGACCGCCACGCTGCAGATCGACGAGGGCGACTACGACGCCGCCAGGGCGCTGCTGCCGGTGCTGGAGCGCAAGGTCGGCCGCATCCTGGCCAACGGTTTCCCGACCGGAGTCGAAGTCTCGACCGCGATGGTCCACGGCGGCCCGTTCCCGGCCACCGCCGACGGCCGCAGCACCTCGGTGGGCACCGGCGCGATCCAGCGCTTCCTGCGCCCGGTGTGCTACCAGAACCTGCCGGAGGCGCTGCTGCCCGAGCCGCTGCAGAGCGGCAATCCTCTGGGCATCTGGCGCCGCAAAGACGGTGCATTGACCAAAGAGTAAGCCGGTATCACAATAAGAACAGATGGAGACGGGTATGACACAGTTGGCAAACTACCCCAGCCTGCAGGGCAAGCGGGTATTCGTGACGGGCGGCGGCACCGGCATCGGCGAAGCGATCGTGCAAGCGTTCGTGGAGCAGGGGGCGGTCGTGGCGTTCGTGGATATCGCCAGGGAGGCCAGCGAAACGCTGTGCGAACGCCTTGGCAAGGCCGGGCACACGGCGCCGGTGTTCCGCTATTGCGACATCACCGACATCCCGACGCTGCAGCGCACGATGGCCGAGCTGGCCCAGCAGCTGGGCGACTTCGATGTGCTGGTCAATAACGCAGCCAACGACCAGCGCCACGACATCGAGCAGGTCTCGCTCGACTACTGGAACGAACGCATCGCCATCAACCAGCGCCCGATGTTCTTCACCGCGCAGGCAGTCCTGCCGGGCATGAAGAAAAAGGGCGGCGGCTCCATCATCAACTTCTCTTCCATGTCCTGGCATGCCAAGGGCGCCGGCTACCCGGTCTACGCCACCACCAAGGCATCCGTCATCGGGCTCACCCGCAGCCTGGCGCGCGACCTGGGCCCATTCGGTGTGCGCGTCAACACCGTCACGCCGGGCTGGGTCATGACCCAGCGCCAGATCGACCTGTGGGTCGATGCCGACGCCGAACGCGAGATCAAGAAGGCCCAGTGCCTGCCGGGCAAGCTGATGCCGGACGATATCGCGGCCATGGTGCTGTTCCTCGGCGCCGACGACAGCAAGATGTGCACGGCGCAGGATTTCGTCGTCGACGCCGGCTGGACCTGATGTGTCGCGGCTGAGCGCCGCCACGCCTCCTGTCACCCCTCACTTCAGCACGTCGTCCCGGCGCAGGCCGGGACCCAAGTTCGTCGCCACTCGCGAAACCTGGGTTCCCGCCTGCGCCGGCTGAAAGGACCTCGCCATGACCGCATTCGCCCGTACGACCCTGGTGCTTGTTGCCGCACTGAGCACCACAGCACAAGCCGCCCCCCTGACCAGCCCCGATGGACACATCTCGGTATCGGTCAGCGTCGCCCCTGGCGGCGCGCTCACCTACGCCATCGCCCGAAGCGGCACACCCGTCATCCTCCCATCGCCGCTCGGCTTGACGTTGGATGGCGCGGACTTGACGACCAGGCTGTCGATCGCCAGGACGTCGGCCATCAAGCCGGTACGCGACAGCTACGAACTGGCCACCGGCAAGAAGCGCAGGATCAGCTACGCCGCCAACGAACAGGTGATCACCGTCCGTAACGCCCAAGGCCAAACGATGGACCTGGCCTTCCGCGCTTCGAACGACGGCGTCGCCTTCCGCTACCTCGTGCGCGACAAGTCGCTGCCGCACAAGAAATTCATGGCCGAAGCCACGGCCTTCAGCTTCGATAGATCCGCCAAGGCCTGGCTGCAGCCGATGTCGGTCGCCCAGACCGGCTGGATGAACACCAACCCCGCCTACGAAGAGCACTACGAGCGCGAGATCGCCGTCGGCGTCAGGGCGCCAACAGAAGCCGGCTGGGTCTTCCCCGCACTCTTTCGCACCGGGGATACCTGGGTGGCCCTGACCGAAGCCAACATGGACGGCAGCTTCCACGCCTCGCGTCTGGAAGCCGAATCGCCCAACGGCCGCTACAAGCTCGGCACGCCGGCCGCACCCGAAGTGTTCACCGGCGGCGCGCTGCTGGCCGAAAGCCGGGGCGACATGGTCACGCCATGGCGCGTCATCGCCTTGGGCTCGCTTGCTACCCTCGTCGAATCGACCCTGGGCACCGATCTGGCCGCGCCCGCCATCGCCTTCGACAAGGCGAAGATCCAGCCCGGCCACGCCTCGTGGAGCTGGGCGCTGTTGAAAGACGATGGCACCGTCTTCGACGTGCAGAAGAAGTTCGTCGACCACGCCGCCGACATGCACTGGGACTACACGCTGGTCGACGCCGACTGGGACCGCAAGATCGGCGACGCGAAGATGCGCGAGCTGGTGGCCTATGGCGCGAAGAAGAAGATCGGCATCCTGGTCTGGTACAACTCGTCCGGCGAATGGAACAAGACCGAGTACAGCCCGAAGGGTGCACTCCTGAACCGCGAGCAGCGCATCAAGGAATTCGCCAAATTGCGCGAGATGGGCATCAAGGGCGTCAAGATCGACTTCTTCGCCGGCGACGGCCAGTCGATGATCGCCTATTACGTCGATATCTTGAACGATGCAGCCAGGGCCGGCCTGTCGGTGAACTTCCATGGCGCGACCCTGCCGCGCGGCTGGTCGCGTACCTATCCGAACCTGATGACGGCCGAAGCGGTGCGCGGTTTCGAATTCACCACTTTCACCCAAGTGGACCAGGACGCGGTGGCCCGCCACGCCGCCATGCTGCCCTTCACGCGCAACCTGTTCGACCCGATGGATTTCACCCCGACCGCCTTCCACGACATCCCGACCATCCAGCGCAAGACCCGCAACGGCTTCGAGCTGGCCGAATCGGTGCTGTTCCTGTCGGGGATCCAGCATTTCGCGGAAACGCCGGAAGGCATGGCCACCGTGCCAGCCTATGTGAAGGGCTTCCTGCGGGAGCTGCCGCGCAGCTGGGACGAAACCCGCTTCGTCGACGGCTATCCGGGCAAGCACGTCGTCATCGCACGCAGGGCAGGGCAGGCCTGGTATGTCGCGGGCATCAACGCCGAAGATGCGGACAAATCGCTCGAGCTGGACCTGTCCTTCCTCAAGAACCGTCCAGGCAACGTGATTTCCGACGGTGCGGGCGAGCGCGCGTTCGTGCAGTCCGCACTCAAGGCCGGCAAGCACAAGATCAGCATCAAAGCGCACGGCGGCTTCGTCGCCGTTTTCAAATAATTCAAATAAACCAGGAGACAGCAGTGAAAGCACTCAAGCCCACCATCCTCGCGCTGGCCATGCTCGCCGCATCGGCGTCCGGCTTTGCGCAGGTGAGCGTCACCATCGACGCCACCAGGCCCGGTCCGGTCATCAACAAGAACGTGTATGGCCAGTTCGCCGAACACCTCGGCACCGGCATCTATGAAGGCCTGTGGGTCGGCCAGAACTCGAAGATCCCGAACACCCGCGGCTGGCGCAACGACGTGGTCGGCGCACTGAAGGAACTGAAGGTGCCGCTGGTGCGCTGGCCGGGCGGCTGCTTTGCCGACGAATACCACTGGCGCGACGGTATCGGCGCGCGCAACAAGCGCCCGGTGAAGGTCAACACCCACTGGGGCGGCGTGGCCGAGGACAATGCCGTCGGCACCCACGAGTTCTTCGACCTGGTCGAGATCCTGGGCACCGAAGCCTACATCAACGGCAACCTCGGCTCCGGCACGCCCCAGGAGATGGCCGAGTGGCTCGAGTACATGACCTCGGACACGAAGAGCACCCTGGCCGAGCAGCGCCGCAAGAACGGCCGCAAGGAGCCCTACAAGGTGGCCTATTTCGGCATCGGCAACGAAGCCTGGGGCTGCGGCGGCAACATGAAGCCGGAATACTACGCCCACCTGTACAACCACTACGCCACCTTCCTCAAGACGCCGCCGAATGCGCGCCCGAAGATGGTGGCCAGCGGCGGCAACGACGCCGACACCAAGTGGACCGAGGTGTTGAGTAAGGAAGCGGCGAAGGGCACCGACGGCATCAGCTTCCACTACTACACGCTGCCCACCGGCGTGTGGGAGAAGAAGGGCGCCGCCACCGGCTTTGGTGAGGACGAATGGTTCTCGACCCTGCAGCAGACCCTGCGCATGGACGGCTTCATCAGGAACAACGTCGCCATCCTCGACAAGAACGACCCCGAGAAGAAGATTGGGTTCTATGTCGACGAATGGGGCACCTGGTACGACGTGGAGCCGGGCACCAACCCGGGCTTCCTGTTCCAGCGTAATACCCTGCGCGACGCGGTCGTGGCGGCCTTGAACTTCAACATCTTCCATGCGCACGCCGAACGGGTGCGGATGACGAACATCGCGCAGATGGTCAACGTGCTGCAGGCGATGATCATCACCGACAAGGACAAGATGCTGCTCACGCCAACCTATCACGCGTACAAGATGTATGTGCCGTTCCAGGATGCGACTTCGCTGCCGACCGCGGTCAACAACGACGTGTCGTACTCCGCGAACAACAAGAGCATCCCGGGCATCAGTGCATCGAGCGCGCGCGGCAAGGACGGCAAGGTATACGTGGCGCTGGTCAACACCAACCCGCGCCAGGCCAGCGACGTGGTCGTGGACCTGAAGGGGCAGTCGGTGTCCGGTGCGACCGGGCAGGTGCTCACCTCCGAGGCCATGGACGCGCATAACACCTTTGACAAGCCGCAGGCGGTCAAGCCGGCGGCGTACAGCGCCAAGGCTGCGAACGGCAAGCTGACCTTGAAGGTGCCGGCGAAGTCGGTCGTGGTGGTGGCCGTCGAGGCATAAGCAGGCTGCTGTACCATTTGTCCACGCCGGCGCATGCCGGCGTGGACACAATCGAACGATCATTCTGGATACCGCGATGTCTTTACTCTCCCGTTTATCCGCCGCTGCGCTCGCGCTGGCAGTCGCGCTTCCTGCATTCGCCGCCCAGGTCAGCGTGCACGACCCGGTCATGGCCAAGGAAGGCAACAAGTACTACCTCTTCAGCACCGGCCCCGGCATCACCTTCTACAGCTCGACCGACATGAAGACCTGGAAGCCGGAAGGCCGCGTGTTCGCGGGCGAGCCGTCCTGGGCACGTAAAGCTGCGCCGACCTTCAACGACCACATCTGGGCGCCGGACATCTACCAGCACGCCGGCAAGTACTACCTCTACTACTCGGTTTCCGGCTTCGGCAAGAACACCTCGGGCATCGGCGTGACCACCAACGCCACCCTTGACCCGCGTTCGCCCAAGTACAAATGGGAAGACCAGGGTATGGTGCTGCAGTCGGTCCCGGGCCGCGACTTGTGGAACGCCATCGATTCGCACGTGATCGACGACGAGAAGGGTACGCCCTGGATGTCCTTCGGTTCGTTCTGGGGCGGCCTCAAGATTGTGAAGCTCGATGCCAGCCGCACCAAACTGGCCGAGCCGCAGGAGTGGCACACGATCGCCCGGCGCGACCGTCCCGCTTATGTGCCCGACGAGGAAGCCGGCCCGGCGCAGATCGAGGCGCCCTTCATCATGAAGAAGCACGACTGGTATTACCTGTTCGCGTCCTGGGACCTGTGCTGCAAGGCCAAGGACAGTACCTACAAGGTAGTCGTCGGCCGTTCAAAGCGCGTGACCGGGCCTTACCTCGACCGCAATGGCGTGGACATGGCCAAGGGCGGCGGCTCGCTCGTCATCCAGGGAACCGGCGATTGGAAAGCATTGGGGCACAACAGCGCCTATACCTTCGATGGCAAGGACTACATGGTGCTGCACGCCTACGAGACCGCCGACAAGTACAAGCAGAAGCTCAAGGTGCTGGACATGAAGTGGGACAAGGACGGCTGGCCGATCGTCGATGCGCTCGAGCTGAATCGCTACCAGAGCACCCACGCCAGATGACAACCCGACTCGCCGCCCTCGTGCTGCTCGTCGCCGGCGCGTGCGCGCAGGCGGCCGAGCTCTTCCCCCTTGCCGATGTACGCTTGACGGCCGGCCCCTTCCTGGATGCCCAGACCACCGACCTGAATTACATGATGGCGATGGAGCCGGACCGGCTACTGGCGCCTTTCCTGCGCGAGGCAGGCCTTAAGCCTCGCCAGCCGAGCTACGGCAACTGGGAGTCGACCGGACTGGACGGCCACATGGGCGGCCACTACCTGTCGGCGCTGGCGCTCATGTACGCGTCGACCGGCGACGCGGAAACCCTGCGGCGACTGAACTACTTCGTGGCGGAGCTCAAGCGCGCGCAAGCCGCTAACGGTGATGGCTACCTGGGAGGCATTCCCGGCGGGCGCCAGGCTTGGCGCGACGTCGCAGCGGGCAAGCTCGAAGCCGACAACTTCTCGGTCAACGGCAAGTGGGTCCCCTGGTACAACCTGCACAAGGTCTACGCCGGCCTGCGCGACGCGTACAAGTACGCCGGCAACGAGGACGCGCGCGCGATGCTCATCGCGTTGTCCGACTGGGCGCTGCGCCTTACCGCACGCCTGAGCCCTGAACAGATGGAACAGATGCTGCGCAGCGAGCACGGCGGCATGAACGAGATGTTCGCCGACGTGGCGGAAATGACGGGCGAGCGCAAATACCTCGAGCTGGCGCTGCGCTTTTCGCACCAGGCGGTGCTGCAGCCGCTGGCGAAAGGGCAGGACAAGCTCACCGGCCTGCACGCCAACACCCAGATCCCGAAGGTGATCGGCTTCCAGCGCATCGGCGGCATGACGGGACGGCAGGCGATGCAGGACGCCGCGCGCTTCTTCTGGCAGACGGTGGTTGACCGCCGCACGGTGGCGTTTGGGGGCAACAGCGTCAAGGAGCACTTCCACGACGAGAAAGACTTCGGCCCGATGATCAACGAGGTCGAGGGACCGGAGACCTGCAACACCTACAACATGATCAAGCTGACCCAGATGCTGTTCGAATCCGAACAGAAGGGCAGTTACGGCGACTACGTCGAGCGCGCGCTGTACAACCACATCCTGTCCTCGCAGCGCCCGGGCGGCGGCTTCGTCTACTTCACGCCGATGCGGCCGAACCACTACCGCGTGTATTCGCAGGTGGACAAGGGCATGTGGTGCTGCGTCGGCTCCGGCATCGAGAGCCATGCCAAATACGGTGAATTCATCTACGCGCACGAGGGCGATGCGCTGTTCGTCAACCTGTTCATTCCATCGACGTTGCACTGGCGCGAGAAGAATGTGCGCGTCACGCAGGCGACGCGCTTCCCGGACCAGGGTAGCACGCGCTTGACTGTCGATGCGCCGGCCATGTTCACGATGATGATCCGTTATCCGGGCTGGGTCGCGGCCGGAAAGCTGGTGGTAAAGGTCAACGGCAAAGGCGTGAAGGTCGATGCCCTACCGGGAGGCTATGTGACTGTCGCGCGCGCATGGCAAAAGGGGGACATTGTTGACGTGCAGCTACCGATGAAGACGCGCCTGGAGCAGATGCCGGACAAGTCCAACTATTACGCCGTGCTGCACGGCCCGATCGTGCTGGCCGCGAAGACGCGCCAGCTCGGCGACGAGAAGCTGAACTTCCTCGCCGACGAGTCGCGCATGGGGCATATCGCGCAGGGACCGGTCTGTCCGCTGGAGGCGGCGCCGATGCTGGTCAGCGATTCAATCGACTTCCTGCGGCGCTTCAAGCCGGTAAAGGGCAAGCCGCTCACATTCGCCGCACCGGGGCTGGTGCGTGGTGCGGCCGGATCGGCGACCGAATTCGTACCGTTCTTCCGGCTGCACGATTCGCGTTACACGATGTATTGGCAGCATTCGACGCCCGCCAACTTCGAGCGCATGCGGGCGGAGAATGCGGCGCGCGAGGCGGAACGCCTGGCGCTGGATGCGCGCACGATCGATCAGGTGGCGCCTGGTGAGCAACAACCGGAGTCGGATCACTTCTTCAAGGGCGAAGGTAGTGAAGCGGGCGTGAACAGCGGCCGTCACTGGCGGCATGCGACCAAGTGGTTCAGCTACGAGCTGAACGACCCGAAAGGGAAGGCGAGGCTGCTGCGCCTGACGTTTGCCAAGGCCGATGCCGGTAGGCAATTCGACATTGAAATTAACGGCGTTCTCGTCGCAAACGTCTCACTCGCTGGCGATGGCATGCAAGAGTTCTATCAGGTCGACTATCCGCTGCCGGCGGCGCTCGCCCAAGGGCGGTCTCGCAAGCTGGTCGTGAAGTTCGTTGCCAACCCGGACTCCGTCGCAGGGGGCCTGTATGGCGTGCGGCTCATGCGATAAGGGCCGTGGGGACCGGCGCAATCCACGCCAATGAATCGTCAGTGGGACGACGGAGGCGGATCGCTCCGATATCAGCTACAGTCCCTCAATCTCATCGATTATTCAGGCGTGAAACATGGCCCTTTCATCAGCTCACAGCTTGTGCGCTATGGCAGCTGCCATGGTGGGACTGCATTTCCCCATGGCAGCGCATGCCGACGTCATGAAAGATGCCGCATGGGTCGATTGCGATCAGGGCAAGGATCGCCTGACGGTACGCTACGGCGCAGTATCCGCCAGCGATACGACTGCCACTGTATTTTGGTCGCTCATTCGATATAGCAAAAGACCTGATGGCGATGCAGACCGTGTGGAAGAATTGATGAGTGTCCAACGCAGCTGTCGACTGAGTGGGGGAACCTACATTGTTACTCTCCGGCCCGTACCAATGAATGTCAACCTGAACGGGCTGTGCGGGGGCATCGTGCGTGGCGAGGTAGCAATCGCTCTCGACAAACGGACGATCTTGCCACAGACGGAGCTGGAAACGGGTGATTGTGCCGGCCCAAGCGACTCCATCCGAGAGATCGTCGTCTCGGGAAACGATGGACAAGTGACCGTTCGACGGGCACCGAATTAAAGCACATTCAGTCCATATCGATTCAGATATCAGTAAGCGCGCAAATGTGATTGGATCAGCATCGCACTTTGTCCTAGGATTGTGAAACAACAATACCGGAGACAAGGTAATGACCCTCACCCGCAGAACCCTGCTGGGCGCGGCTGCAAGCTTGCTGCTCGCCGCCGCCATCCCCGCCCACGCCCAAAAACCGCTCACGATCGGCTTCTCTCAGGTCGGCGCCGAAAGCGAATGGCGCACCGCCAACACCGCCTCGATCAAGGACGCTGCCAGGATGGCCCGCGTCAACCTGAAGTTCGCCGACGCCCAGCAGCGCCAGGAAAACCAGGTCAAGGCGATCCGCTCCTTCATCGCCCAGCGCGTCGATGTGATCGCGTTCTCGCCGGTCGTCGAATCGGGCTGGGACACCGTACTGCGCGAGGCGAAGGCTGCGAAGATCCCGGTGATCCTGACCGACCGCGCGGTCAAGGTCAGCGACCCGTCGCTGTACGTGAGCTTCATCGGTTCCGATTTCGTGGAAGAAGGCCGCCGCGCCGCGCGTTGGCTGGTCGAGCACCAGAAGAAGAACCCGGCCCGCAGCTATAACATCGTCGAGCTGCAGGGCACCGTCGGCTCGGCGCCTGCGCTGGACCGCAAGGCCGGCTTCGCGGAAGTCATCAAGGACCATCCGAAGCTGAAGATCCTGCGCTCGCAGACCGGCGACTTCACCCGCGCCAAGGGCAAGGAGGTGATGGAAGCCTTCCTGAAGTCCGAGGGCAAGAACATCAACGTGCTGTACGCGCACAACGACGACATGGCCATCGGTGCGATCCAGGCCATCGAGGAAGCAGGCTTCAAGCCGGGCAAGGACATCCTCGTAGTATCGATCGACGGCGTAAAGGGTGCGTTCGAGGCCATGCTCCAGGGGAAGCTCAACGTGACCGTCGAGTGCAATCCGCTGCTCGGGCCGCAGCTGATCCAGACGGCGCAGCTGGTCAAGGCAGGCAAGCCGGTACCGAAGCGCATTACCGTGAACGAGGGTGTATTCCCAGCTGAAGTAGCGGCCAAGGAATTCACGAGCCGTCAATACTGAGGCGGCCATGCACGCCTCCACCACGGCGGTGCCGGTCCTGGAAGTGACCGGCATCCACAAGCAATTCCCGGGCGTGAAGGCGCTGCTAGACGCGGGCTTGCGCCTGTATTCCGGCGAAGTCCACACGCTGATGGGCCAGAACGGTGCCGGCAAGTCGACCCTGATCAAGGTGCTCACCGGCGTCTACCATCCCGAGCGCGGCAGCATGGTCCTGGACGGAAAGGCGATCGCGCCGGCGTCCACCCAGGATGCGCAGAACCTGGGCATCAGCACCGTCTACCAGGAAGTGAACCTGTGCCCGAACCTGTCAGTCGCGGAGAACATCTTCATCGGACGCTATCCGCGCCGCCTTGGCATGATCGATTGGCGCGGCATGCGCAGGCAGGCGACCGAGCTGCTGGCGCGGCTGCAGATCGATATCGACGTCGCCCAGCCGCTGTCGACCTATCCGCTGGCCATCCAGCAGATGGTGGCGATCGCCCGTGCCCTCAACATCTCGGCGAAAGTGCTCATCCTGGATGAGCCGACCTCCAGCCTGGACGAGAACGAAGTCCAGCTGCTGTTCTCGGTGCTGCGCTCCCTGCGTGATCAGGGCATGGCGATCCTGTTCGTCACCCATTTCCTCGACCAGACCTATGCCATCTCGGACCGCATCACCGTGATGCGCAACGGCGAGCGCGAAGGCGAGTACCTGTGCAGCGAGCTGTCGCGCCTGGCACTCGTCAACAAGATGATCGGCGCACCCGCGGAAGCAGCCGAACAGGCGGGCAGCCCCGGCGCCACGAGCCAGGCCAAAGGCGAGACCTTCCTGCGTACCAGGGCCCTGGCGCGCAGGGGCGTCCTGCAGCCGATCGACCTCACCATCCGCAAGGGCGAGCTGCTGGGACTGGCCGGTCTGCTCGGTTCGGGCCGCACCGAAACCGCGCGCCTGCTGTTCGGCGCGGACAAGGCCGACAGCGGCTCCATCGAGATCGACGGGAAGCAAAAAAGCTTCGCCACCCCGCGCGATGCGATTGGCGAAGGCATCGGCTTCTGCTCGGAAGACCGCAAACACGAGGGCGCGATCGTGTCGCTGTCGGTGCGCGAGAACCTGATCCTGGCGCTGCAGGCGCGCCAGGGCCTGCTGCGCGCGATTCCGATGCGCCGCCAGCAGGAGCTGGCCAGCTATTACGTGAAACAGCTGGGAATCAAGACGGCGAGCATCGAGACGCCGATCGGTTCGCTCTCCGGCGGCAACCAGCAAAAGGTCTTGCTGGCGCGCTGGCTGGCCACCGAGCCAAAGCTGATGATCCTCGACGAACCGACGCGCGGCATCGACGTGCGCGCCAAGCAGGAAATCATGGACTACGTCACCACCCTGTGCCGCAAGGGCATGTCGATACTCTTCATCTCGTCCGAACTGCCAGAAGTGCTGCGTGTGAGCGACCGCATCGTCGTCATGCGCGACCGCAAGGCCTGCGGCGAGCACGCGCGCGGTGAACTCGACGACAGCACCGTGCTGCACGTGATCGCCGGGGAGCAGTGCGCATGAACGCCTCTGTCAAGGACACGGTACTCCAGCCCGTCAAAGCGGACACACCGTCGATCTTCCAGCACCCGCTGTTCCGGCCCCTGGCGGCGCTGGCAGTACTGCTGATGATCGACTTCGCCCTGATCCCCGGTTTCTTCCACCTCGAGATTCGCGATGGCCACCTGTATGGCGGCCTGGTCGACATCGTCAACCGCGCGGCGCCCCTGATGCTGGCGGCGATCGGCATGACCCTGGTCATCGCCACCCGCGGCATCGACATCTCGGTCGGCGCCGTGGTCGCGTTGTCCGGCACGGTCGCCTCGATGCTGGTGGGCGGCACCATGGTGATCAATAACGGCGTGCCGGAATACGTCGCGCAGACGCCGATGCTGCTGGCGATGCTGGCCGCGCTGGGCGCGGCGCTGCTGTGCGGCCTGTGGAATGGCGCACTGGTCGCGGGCCTGGGCCTGCAGCCCATCGTCGCCACCCTGATCCTGATGGTGGCCGGGCGCGGCCTGGCCCAGTTGCTGACCGACGGCCAGATCGTCACGGTCTACTACCAGCCTTACTTCTTCCTCGGCAGCGGCTATCTGTTCGGCTTGCCCTTCGCGCTGTTCGTGGTGGTGGCAGTGTTTGCCGTCACCGCCTTCCTGATGCGCCATACGGCCCTGGGCCTGTTCATCCAGGCAGTCGGCATCAACCCGGTGGCGGCGCGCCTGGCCGGCATCCGCACCGCGGCGCTGGTGGTCTTCGTCTACGTGTTTTCAAGCGCTTGCGCCGGCATGGCGGGCCTGATGATCAGCTCCAACGTCAAAAGCGCGGATGCCAACAATGCGGGCCTGATGCTGGAACTGGACGCGATCCTGGCCGTGACGCTTGGCGGCACTTCGCTTGCCGGCGGCAAGTTCTCGCTGGTCGGCAGCATCATCGGTGCGCTCATCATCCAGACGCTCACCACCACCATCTATTCGCTGGGCGTGCCGCCCGAGGTCAACATGGTCGTCAAGTCGGTCGTGGTCTTCCTGGTCTGCATCTCGCAGTCCGACCAGTTCAAGAGCCTGTGGAAGAGGAGGGCAGCATGAAGAACCTGAGCGCAGCCCCCTGGTTCACCTCGATGGCCACCGTGATCCTGCTGCTGGCGATGCTGGTCATCGGCGGCCAGGCCTACGACGGCTTCCTGTCGCTGCAGGTGATGCTCAACCTCCTGATCGACAATGCCTTCCTGCTGGTGATCGCGGTCGGCATGGGCGTGGTCATCCTGTCCGGCGGCATCGACCTGTCGGTGGGGGCGGTGCTGGCCCTCGCCACCATGGTCGCGGCCTGGCTGCTGCAGGTGGCGCACTGGCCGCCCGTATTGGTGATCGCGACCGTGCTGCTGGGAGGAGCCGCCTTTGGCGGCGCCATGGGCGCGATCATCCACTTCTTCCGCCTGCAGCCCTTCATCGTGACCCTGGCCGGCATGTTCCTGGCGCGCGGGCTTTGCTACCTGATCAGCATCGAGTCGATCACCATCGACAATCCGCTGTTCGTGGCGATGTCGCAGACCCAGTTGCCTTTCCTTGGCGGCTTCCTCTCGCCCGGCGCCCTGATTGCGCTCCTGATGCTGGCGCTCGCCGTATGGATGGCGCACTACTCGTCCTTCGGGCGCGCGGTGTATGCCGTGGGCGGCAACGAGCAGTCGGCGGCGATGATGGGCCTGGCCGTGGGCCGCACCAAGATCCTGGTGTATGCCTTCAGCGGCTTTTGCGCGGCGCTGGCCGGCCTGCTGTTCTCGTTCTACATGCTGTCGGGCTACGGCCTGCATGCCCAGGGCACCGAGCTCGATGCGATCGCGGCGGTGGTCATCGGCGGCACGCTGCTCACGGGCGGCTACGGCTATGTGCTGGGCGCGCTGTCGGGGGTGCTGGTGCTGGGCACCATCCAGACCCTGATCGCCTTCGACGGCACCCTCAGCTCGTGGTGGACCAAGATCGTCATCGGGGCGCTGCTGTTCGTGTTCTGCGTGGTGCAGCGCCTGATGGGCGCGCGCCAGAAGTAAAGCTTATAAATACAAATAGATATATTAGGAGACCTCATGATCAAGCGCTGCGTATTCGCCTTCGGACTCGTCGCCTCGGCATTCGCCCAGGCCGCCAACCCGATCGTTACCGACATCTTCACCGCCGACCCGGCCGCGCTGGTGGACAAGGGCCGCGTCTACCTCTATGTCGGCAAGGACGACGCCCCCGAAGGCGGCAAGGACTACGTGATGAACGAGTGGCGCGTCTACTCCAGCTGCGACATGAAGAAGTGGACGGATCACGGCTCCCCGCTGAACGTCGGCACCTTCAAGTGGGCCAAGGATTCCGCGTGGGCCTCCGACATCGTCAAGCGCAATGGCAAGTACTACTTCTACTCGACGGTGGAGCACAAGACCAAGCCGGGCAAGGCCATCGGCGTGGCGGTGTCAAGCAGTCCGACCGGCCCCTTCGTCGATGTGCGCGGCAGCGCCATCATCACCAACGACATGACCCGCGAAACCATGATCGGGTGGGACGACATCGACCCGGCGGTCTTCGTCGACGACGACGGCCAGGCCTACCTCTACTGGGGCAACACGGTCATGAAGTACGCAAAGCTCAAGTCCAACATGATGGAGATCGACGGCCCGATCCACACCGTCGGCCTGGAAGCCTTTACCGAAGCGGCCTACCTGCACAAGCACAAGGGCACCTATTACCTTTCGTACTCGCGCCACTTCCCGGAAGAGACGGTGGTCATGACCGGCCCGACGGCCACCGGCCCGTGGTCGTTCGGGGGCGTGATCATGGAGAAGAACAGCAACGTCAAGACCATCCACCAGGCCATCGTGGAGTTCAACGGCAAGTCCTACATCTTCTACCACAACGGCAAGCTGCCGACGGGCGGCGAGTTCCGGCGCTCGGCCGCGGTCGAAGAGCTGCGCTATGGCGCGGACGGGAAGATCCTGCCGGTCGCGCAGACGGCCGAAGGCCCGGCCGCCAACCCTTCGCCGGGCTGCAAGTGATAACCACTGAGCAGTATTCCTTCCGAAGCGATATCGCAAATGATATTATTTTCTGATGGATACATCGAACCCGAACTGGTTTTTGAAGGCGCGCCTCAAGACGCGCCAGCTCCTGCTGCTCATCGCGCTGGACGACTACCGCAACATCCACCGCGCGGCCGACGAGCTGCACATGACCCAGCCGGCGGCGTCCAAGCAGATCAAGGACCTGGAAGAGATGCTGGACGTGCGCCTGTTCGACCGCCTGCCGCGCGGGATGGAGCCGACCATCTACGGCGAGACGATGATCCGCCACGCGCGCATGGCCCTCACCAGCCTGGCCCTGGCGCACGACGACATCCTGGCGCTGCGCGCCGGCCTGTCGGGCCAGGTGGAAGTGGGCGTGATCATGTCGCCGGCGATGGCCCTGCTGCCGCGGGCGATCGCGCGCATCAAGGAACAGGCGCCGCTGTTGCGCATCGGCGTGCACCTCGAGCCCAGCAACGTCCTGCTCGACAAGCTCCAGCACGGCACGCTGGACTTCATGATCGGCCGCATCCTGGAAAAGGAAGATTCGACGGGGCTGGTGTACGAGGAGCTGACCGAGGAGCTGGCATGCGCCGTGGTGCGTCCCGGCCATCCGCTGCTGGACAAGAAATCGCTGGCGCTGGAAGACATCGCGGACCGTCCCTGGATCCTGCCGCCGCCGGGCAGCATCCTGCGCCACCGCTTCGACATGATGTTCCGCCGCGCCGGCATGCAGCCCCCGAGCAACGTGGTCGACACCACCGCGCTGCTGTTCATCACGGCGCTCTTGCAGCAGACCGATTCCCTGCACGTGATGCCGCAGGAAGTGGCGCAGTATTACGCGTCGCTCAACGTGATGCGCATCCTGCCGATCGAACTGCCCTGCAAGATGGACGCCTTCGGCATCATCCGCCAGCAAGACCACCTGCTGGCGCCCGGTGCGGACCTGCTGCTCAAGCAGGTGCGGCTGGCTGCGGCCGAGATCTACTGACAGGGCGGGCCTCAGGGCGGAGGCCCGCATGAAGCACGACCTCGTCGCACTGAGCCACCCGCTGCGCGTGCCGCTGGCCGCCGAACTGCATTCGCGCCCCTTCCTGCGGCTCAGCGGCCCGGAAGCGATCACCCATCTCGCCGTCTGGCGCGGCGACCAGCACGCGCTCCTGGGGAGCCTGTGCGCCCACTTCGGCGTGCCGGCGCCGGTCGACGGCGCCAGCCACTTCTTCCATGACTTCGGCCACCTGCGCCTGAAGTGGGAATGCCATACCGAATTCGCTTCCTACACCTTTACCGCGCCCCTGCCGCAGGACGCCACGCTTGCCGGCGCCTTTGCCCACGTCTCGCTGGCCCACATCCCGGCCGCCTGGCTGCACGGCCTGGCCGGCCGGCTGATGGCGGCCGCGCATGTGGTGCTGGTCGACGGCGCGCTGGACGCCGGCGGCCTGCCTGCCGTGTTCGAGCGCAGCCTGCTGGCCGGCTCGCAGGTGATGCAGGGCGCGCAGCTGTGGAGCGACTTCGCCATCCAGGCCGATGGCTTCAGCCGCTTTGTCATCCGCGACATGGGCATGCGCCACCTGCAGGCCGGGCGCCTGGTGCAGCGCGTGCTGGAGATCGAGACCTACCGCATGATGGCGCTGCTCGGGCTTCCCGCGGCGCGCTCGGTCGGCGCGGAACTGGACGGCATCGAGGCCGAACTGGCCGAGGTGGCCGGCGCCATGGTGGCGCTCGATGCCGCGGGCGGGGAGGAGGGCGGCGAGCAGCGCCTGCTCGAGCGCATCACGCGCCTGGCGGCGCGCATGGACAAGCTGGCGCTGGACAACGGCTACCGCTTCACCGCCTCGCGCGCCTACTTTCGGCTGGTGCGCGCCCGCATCGAGGAATTGCGCGAGCAGCGCATCGAAGGCACGCCCACGGTCGAGGAGTTCATGGACCGCCGCCTGGCGCCGGCCATGAATACCTGCGAATCCACCGCCGCGCGCCAGGAGGCGCTGGGCCGGCGCATCGCCGCCACCAACGACCTGCTGCGCACGCGGGTGGGCATCGTGCAGGAACGGCAGAACCGCCAGATCCTGCAATCGATGAACGCGCGCGCCGCGCAGCAGCTGCGCCTGCAGCTGGCGGTGGAAGGGCTGTCGGTGGCCGCGATTTCCTACTACCTGGTGGGCCTGCTGGGCTATGCCGGCAAGGGCGCCAAGGCGCTCGGGCTGCCGCTCGATCCGGACCTGGCGCTGGGCGCGCTGGTGCCGCTGGTGGCCGGCGCCGTCTGGCTGGCACAGCGCCGCCTGCATCGCAAGCTGGCCCATCCGTCTTGACAGCGCGCTGAAGTGTAACGGGCGCGGCTCTTCAATTTTGCTCGCTATAATCGCCCGAATACAAAAGTTTGCGGCAAGACAACAAAATGAGGCGACGGGTTTCCCCTACCCGCGACCGGAAGCCGTACGGACATCAACCGGGAATCCTGATGAGTATCCAAAGCAGTCTTTCTTCCTTGCCGGAAGCGGACGTGGCCTTGCCCGTTCCGGGCGCCGAGCGTCCCTGGCCGGTCTTCTCTTCCGTCCAGCCGGACAATTGGCCCGAAGGCATGCAGGCCATCGCCGACCTGATCGTCGCTTCGCATTTTCCCATGTTCATTGCATGGGGACCGGAACTGCGCCTGTTCTACAACGACGCCTATGCCGAATTGCTTGGCAACAAGCACCCGAATGCGATGGGTCAGCCTTTCCCCCTGGTGCGCCCCGAGCTGTGGCCCCAGGTCCAGCCCTATGTGATGGCGGCGCTGGGCGGCCAGCCGGTCCACTTCGAAAACGCCTTGATGTACCCGGTCCGCAACGGCCAGGTCGAGCGCTGCTATGTATCGGCCTCGGTCACGCCCGTGCGCCACGACGGCAATGTGATCGGCGTGTACTTCGTGCTGTCCGACACCACCTCGCGCGTGCTGGCCGAGCAGCGCCACGACTTCCAGCTGAAACTGGGCGAGACCCTGCGTCCGCTGGTGGATACCGCAGCCATCATGGAAGCGGCCAGCAGCCTGGCAGGCGAATTCCTCGGCGTGGGGCGGGTTGGCTACGGCGAGATCGACATCGCCGCCGGCACCGTCAGCGTCGACCGCGACTGGACCGACGGCAGCATCGCCAGCCTGGCCGGACAGTCGCGCCCGTTGGAGAGTTTCGGACCGGCGATCATCTCGCAGCTGCGCAAGGGCCGCACCCTGCGCCTGGACGACATCGCGCTCGACGAACGCGCCGCGCCTTATGCCGAAGGCTATGCCAGCATCGGCGCGCGCTCGATGGTGATCGTGCCCCTGATCGAGGAAGGACACCTGGCCGCGATCTTCTACCTGCATGAACAGAAGGCGCGCCGCTGGACCGACCAGGAGGTCGCGCTCGCCGAGGACGTGGCGCGCCACACCCGCGAAGTGGTGCGCCGCGCGCGCGTGGAAGAATCGCTGCGCGACGAAAAGCGCGTGCTCGAGATGCTCAACCGTACCGGCCAGGCGCTGGTGTCGACACTCGACCTCGAGACCCTGCTGCAGGCGATCACCGATGCCGGCACCGAGCTGGCGGGCGCCCGCTTTGGCGGCTTCTTCTATCACGCGCAGGACGAGCATGGCGAGCGCCTGCACCTGTACACGCTCTCGGGCGCCTCGCGCGAGGAATTCGAGCAGCCCGGCTGGCCGGGCCCGGACGGCATCTTCCATCCCGGCTTCGACTGCGAAAGACCAGTGCGCAGCAGCGACATCGCGCGCGATCCGCGCTACGCGGCGCTGGCGGACGGCGGCATGCCGATGGGGCGCCTGGCGGTGCGCAGCTACCTGGCGGTGCCGGTGGTGTCGCGCTCCGGCATGGTGCTGGGCGGCCTGGTGTTCGGCCATCCGGAACCGGGCGTGTTCACCGAGCGCACCGAACGCATCATCGCCGGCGTGGCGGCCCAGGCGGCGATCGCGATGGACAATGCGCGCCTGTACGAGGTGGCGCAGAAGTCGGCGCTCGAGCGCGACGCGCTGCTGCAGAGCGAGCGCGCGGCGCGCGTGCAGGCCGAGCGCCTGTCCCACACCAAGGACGAATTCCTGGCCATGCTGGCGCACGAGCTGCGCAACCCGCTGGCGCCGATCAGCAGCTCGGCCAGCCTGCTGTCGATGCAGTTCAAGGACGAGCCGCGCATCTGCCAGACCAGCACCATCATCAGCCGCCAGGTGCGCCACATGAGCCGCCTGATCGACGACCTGCTGGACGTCTCGCGCGTCACGCGCGGGCTGGTCAAGCTCAAGCTGGGCGTGGTGGACTTCCGCGACATCGTCTCCGGCGCGCTCGACCAGGCCCGTCCCCTGATTCTTGAAAAGGGCCACCAGGTCGAGGTGGCGCTGCCGTCGACGCCGGTGCATGTGCGCGGCGACCAGACCCGCCTGGTGCAGAGCGTGGCCAACATCCTGAACAACGCCGCCAAGTACACGCAAAAAGCGGGGCGCATCGCGCTGAGGCTGGAAGCGCTGGACGGCCGCATGCTGCTCACCGTCAGCGACAATGGTTCCGGCATGCCGGCCGAACTGGTGCCGAACGTGTTCGACCTGTTCACGCAGGGCGCGCGCACGCTGGCGCGCTCGCAGGGCGGGCTGGGACTGGGCCTGACCCTGGTCAAGCGCCTGGTCGAGCTGCACGAAGGCGAAGTGGGCGCCCATAGCGAGGGCGTGGGGCAGGGCAGCCGCTTCACGCTGGCGCTGCCCTGTGTCGATGCGGCGCCGGATGCAGGCAGCCCGGCTACCGCGCCGCAGCGAGCCTGTCCGGAGGCGCCGCTGGCACGGCCGTTGCGCCTGGTGCTGGTGGACGACAATGCCGACGCCGCCGACAGCCTGGCCACGCTCCTGACGGTGCAGGGCTATCACACGGCGGTCGAGTACGACGCGCGCTCCGGCCTGCGCCGGGCCCGCGCCGAGCGCCCGGACGCCATGCTGGTCGATATCGGCCTGCCCGACGTCGATGGCTACCAGCTGGCCCAGCAGCTGCGCGCGATGCCGGAAACGAGCGGCACCGTGCTGGTGGCGATCACCGGCTACGGCCAGGCCAAGGACCGCGAGCGGGCGATCGCCGCCGGCTTCGCCCACCACCTGGTCAAGCCGGTCGACATGACGGCGCTGGTGCGGGTCCTCGAATCGGTCGGCGCCGCCGCGGCGCGTCTCGAGGCGCCTGCCGGCGCTGCCTGACAGGGCTCGCGCTGCGCGGTTATCATGGACCTGTCCCGTCCATGAAAGGATCAGCATGCACAATCACGTCATTCCCGCACCCGCCCTGCCTTCGCTGGCCGTGGCGGGCCAGGAGGCCCGTTTCCCGATCCGCCGCGTGTTCTGCGTCGGCCGCAACTACGGCGCCCACGCGCGCGAAATGGGCAGCGACCCAAGCCGCGAGCCGCCTTTCTTCTTCACCAAGCCTGCCGACGCGGTGGTGCCCGCCAGCGGCGCGGTGCCGTATCCGCCGGCCACGCAAGACCTGCACCATGAGGTGGAGCTGGTGGTGGCGCTGGGCGCGGGCGGCGTCGATATCGCGTCCGAGGACGCGATGGCGCTGGTGTGGGGCTATGGCGTGGGGCTGGACCTGACGCGGCGCGACTTGCAGGCCGTGGCCAAGGATGCCGGGCGGCCGTGGGACATGGCCAAGGGCTTCGATGCGTCGGCGCCTTGCAGCCCGCTCATTCCGGCGGCACAGCTGGGGCACCCGCAGGATGCGCGGATCTGGCTCGAGGTGAACGGGGCGCTGCGTCAGGAGGGCAAGCTGGACGAGATGATCTGGCCGATTGCGGATGTGATCAGCCACTTGTCGCGGCTGGTTCGGCTCGAGGCGGGAGACCTCATCTATACGGGGACGCCGGCAGGGGTGGCGGCGCTCAATCGCGGCGACCAGGTGCGCGGTGGTGTCGAAGGCGTCACGGAGTTCGCGTTGTCCATCTCGTAGGGGGGCGGATTCTGCCCACGCGTTCAAATCACGGGTGAGCAGACGACGCGGCTATTCATAAGCTGGCTGAACGCGTGGGCATTTGTAATTCAGGCCACCGGCCTGAATTACCCTGCCCACCCTACGGGTTAGCGCCCAGCGGACAGTGCGTCCATTTGCTTCAAGAGGGCCTCGCGCGCCGCATCGATCTGCGCCCCATTCGTCTTCGCGGACAGCATCGCCTTTTCCTTCCGCCCCAGGAAATACGCCACCCGCTCCGCATTCGCCCCCGACGGATGCGGCAGTCCATGCAGAGTGTGATCGCTTCGGATCACGCCCTCCGCCGCCAGCCAGTCCAGCGTCTCGCCCACACTGCCTCCCATCGGCACATACAACGCGTCCGGCAGCAGCCTGGCTTCCTGCGCAAACCAGCGCAGCACCAGTTCGCGCAGGAAGGGGTGGCGCGCCATCGAGGGCGAGCCGCTGTAGTTCTTGCCGTCGACAAAAATCGGATGCCGCAGCACGGCGCTCACCTGCACCAGGTGCGCGTCCTCGCCGAACAGCGTGGCGCAGCCGGCGATGCCCAGCCAGCGCTGCACCCCGATCGCGTCCAGCAGGGCCACGAAATTGGGCCGGATCGCGCCGCTGAAGGCGCCCGCCAGGCGCGCCGCACGCAACACGTCCTCGTCGCCGGCGCCCAGCGCCAGCTGCCGCTGCGCCTCGCGCAAGGCGTTCTTCCACTGCACGAAGCCGGGCGCGATGCCGACGACCACCACGCGCGCCGCCGTATTGACCGACTCGAAGGGGATGTAATGGGCGCTGTAGCGGCCTTCGCGGGCAAGCAGGAATGCCGCGGGAATGCCGGCGGGCGTGGCCACCTGCGCCAGGTCGAGGGTGCGAATGATGTCGCGGTAGCGGCTGAACAGGACTTCCGGCATGGGGGCGTGGCGCTCTGAAAACCCCATGGTAAGCGAGCCGCTGAGCGAGCGCATGCACAGCCCCGAAAACTGGTAGGCTAGCCATATCAAACAAGGGCCGCGCGCAGATCACGATGCGGCCATTCGGGGAGGCTGCCATGGCCGAAGTGGCGATGATCGCGGTGCACGGGATGGGGGAAACCCCGCCGACCTATGCCGACGCTCTGATGGAGCGCCTGCGCGGGCAGCTGGGCGCCGTCGCGGGCGCGGTGGTGATGCGCTCCGTGTATTACCAGAAGATCCTGCAGGATAACCAGCTCGTCGTCTGGGACCGCACCCGGACGGGCAGCGCGGTGCGCTATCCCGACCTGCGCAAGTTCGTGCTGTTCGGCTTCGGCGACGCGGCCGGGCTGGAGAACCGCAAGGAGATCCCGGGCTCGGTCTACGAGCTGGCGCAGGGAGAAATCGCCAAGACCCTGCTGTCGGCCCATGCGATCCGGCCCACGATGCCGGTGGTGTTCGTGGCGCAGTCGCTGGGCGGCCAGGTACTGTCGAGCTACATCTACGATGCGCAAAAGGCGCAGGCGGGCCGGCCGGTCAGCGCCGGCATCTGGCGCAACATCGACGCCTGGGCCACCGGGGCACTCGGGCGCGCCCTGACCGCCAGCGAAAAGACCTTCCTTGCCGCCGGCACCTGCGCAGGGCTGGTCACGACCGGCTGCAACATCCCGATTTTCGTCGCCGCGCACAAGGAGATGCATATCATCCCGATCGCGCCGCCGACGTCGCTGTTCAAGTGGATCAACTTCTACGACCCGGACGACATCCTGGGCTGGCCGCTGCAGCCCTTGTCCGCCGGCTATCGCGCCCTGGTGGAAGACCGCGCCATCAATGCCGGCGGCGGCGTGGCCGGCCTGCTGCTGCGCAGCTGGAACCCGCTGGCCCACAACAACTACTGGTCCGACGACACCGTGATCGCGGCCATCGCGGCCATGCTGCGCCGGCTGGCCGCTTGAGCGGCGTCGCTCAGCGTTCCGCCTTGAGCGTGAACAGGGTGCGGATGTCGCCCGCGACCGCGCCGCGGGCGTTGCGGATGGGCGGCTGGCGGTACTGCTCGAGCTCCGCACGGCGCGCATCGTCGAGCAGGCCGAGTTGTTCCAGCACGCTGTAGACGGCCGGGTGCAGGGCGCGGCTGTTGCCATCGGCGATCTTGATGGCGATGCCCAGGCCCGCCGAGCGGATGCCGATGGTCTGCACCGCATCGGCGCCCACCTTGGCGACCCAGTCGCCGCCGCCCGCCGTCATCCAGGACAAATCGGTGCGCGCCGTGCCCGAGACCAGGTCCGGGCGCGCCGTCATCGCGTCATACAGGTCGCCCATCGCGCCGCCGAGTAGCGGGTCTTGCTTGCCCTGGCCGAGGCGTGCATACAAATGCGCCAGGCGCGACAAGGGCATCGCGTAGTTCGGCGCCGAGCAGCCGTCGATCCCGGTCGGCATGGCGTCGGCCGGCATGCCGACCGCGTCGGCGAGCGTAGCGCGGATCGCCTGCTGCAGCGGGTGGCTGCGCTCGACATAGCCGGCGGTGGGCGCCCCGTGCAGGCGGCACCAGGCCAGGAAGCCGCTGTGCTTGCCCGAACAGTTGTGGTGCAGCGGCGTCCATTCCTGGTCCGGCGCGCGCTGCCCGGTGAACTCGTAGAACAGCGGCGTGGCGCAGCCGCATTCGAGGTGGCCGGCGTCCAGTCCGATCTTGCCGAGGATGGACTGCACGCCTTGCAGGTGCATGTCCTCGCCCGAGTGGCTGGCGCACAGCAGCGCCAGTTCGTCGCGGCTCAAGCCGAAGCGCGCCGGGCCGTCCGACAGCATGAAGGGCAGGGCCTGGAAGGGTTTCAGGGCCGAGCGCGTGAAGGTGGGGTAGTGCGGATCGCCGGCAGAGTACAGGAGGCGGCCCTGGACGTCGACGACGGCCACCGATCCGAGGTGGACGTTCTCGACGACGTTCTCGAGGCCGGGATAGCCGCGCGTGGTGGCGGCGAGGGGAGTCGGTTGCATGGGCTGGTCTGCGTTGGAATAAAGTCTTAATGTACGGCATATGCACCTCCGTGCGCCGCACGTTCCGCACCCGCTTTGCACGGCATGCAGACACCGTTTTCGAGACATCTGCACCCAATGCAGACGTGTCGCCGGCGCGCATATATGCACCCCCCGACTATCCCCGGTTTTATGCAGTTCGTCCCGCCTTTCCGACGTTTCGGCACATGTCGCTTGAGCGCGCGCGGCGCTTCGCTACACTTCTCCCATCGCCAGACAAACCCATATAAATGCTGGCGAAACCCGATATCGTGGACCGCGCGCACAGCAGTATGTCGCCGCACCGGTCCGACCTCAATCGCCCTTGAAAGGAAGACCGATCATGCGTACCAAACTGCTGCTGGCTGCCGCCGCCACCTTCATCACCTTCAGCGCAAGCGCCGCCCCGCAAGGCGCTGGCACCGAACGCGTCACCGTGGTGGGCGCGCAGGCCGCGCCCACCCAGATGGCGCCCTTCATGTTCGATCGCATGATGGGCCGCTACGAGCTGGACGACGGCCGCGTGCTGGAAGTCACCGGCAAGATCACCGGCAGGCAAAAGACGGTGTACGCCGACCTGGGCGACGGCCCGGTCGAGATCGTCCACATCGGCAAGGGCCGCTTCGTGGCGATGAACAAGGACGTGCGCTTCGCCTTCGAAGAACGCCGCCGCGTGGTGGACACGGTGCGCATCAGCACCGCCAACGGCCGCCGCCAGCTGGCCCTAGCCCAGCGCTGATCCGAAGCGCCCGGCCTGGTAGTCCTGGACGGCCTGCGCGATCTCCTCGCGGGTCGTCATGACGAACGGGCCGTGCGCCACCACCGGCTCGCGGATCGGCTCCGCATGGCCGAACACCAGCAGGGCATCGCTCTCGGCCCGGATCTCCAGGGCGCCGCCGGCTTCGTCCAGCTCGACCAGGTGCATCTGGCTGACCAGGTCCGCATGGTCGCCCACCTGCACCATGCCGCGCGCCACGTACAGGAACACGTTGCGCTGTTCCAGGTCCGTGAAGCGGATGCTGCCTCCGGCGCGCATCTGCAGCGTGCTCATGAACACGCCGGTCAGCGACTGTACCGGCCCCGTCCTTCCTTCCCACTCCCCCGCAATCAGGTTCATCGTCACCTTGCCGCCGTCGAGCTGCAGGGCCGGGATATCCTCGCACTGCAGGCCGGTATAGGCCGGCTCGCTCATCTTCAGGCGCGAGGGCAGGTTGACCCACAGCTGCAGGATCTCGATCGGCCCGCCGGTCGCCAGGAAAGCGCGCGGCGAGACTTCCGCATGCACGATGCCGCGCCCGGCCGTCATCCATTGCACGCCGCCGGCGTGGATGATGCTTTCGTGGCCGGCGTTGTCGCGGTGGGCCAGCATGCCTTCCAGGATGAAGGTGACGGTCTCGAAGCCGCGGTGCGGGTGCGGCCCGAAAGGCAGGCCGCGGTTGTGCGGCGGGTAGGTCTGCGGGCCGTGGTGGTTCAGGAACAGGAAGGGATCGATCTGCTCGAGGTGGTGCGAGGGCAGGGGACGCTGGGTGACCAGGTCGCCGATGTCGTCGCGCATTGCCGGGTGCACCCGGCGGACGGTTTTTGCGGTCATGGGGGCATGCTCATGGTGGGATCGGATGGCCTTCACCATACCCGATCGCGACGGCGCGCGCGCACACGCCTGTGCTAGACTTCTTGCGCTTTTGCAACCAGCGCTGAGCACCCGCGCTTACACAACCCGAGGCGGCGCCCATGATCAAGAAAACCCTGCTTGCCAGCCTGCTGCTGGCCTCTTTCGCCACTGCCAGCCTGGCGCCGGCAAGCGCCGCGGCCAGGCCGCCGAGCGAGGCCGCCGTCAAGACCGCCAAGTACGCGGTGACCACCTACCGCAGGGACCTGCTCGATACCCTGGCCAAGCTGGTGAGCTACAACACGGTGGCCGACAAGGCCGTCCCGTCCGACAGGAACCCGGTCCACATCGCCTTCAAGGAAGCCCTGAGGGCGGAAGCGACGCGCCTGGGCCTGGACTACACCGACCATGGCTGGACCGTGGTCATCGGCCTGGGCAAGGGCGAGGAGCGCGTGGGCGTGATCACCCACGGCGACGTGCAGCCGGTCGACGCCGGCAAGTGGAAGAAGTCGCCCTTCGTGCTGGACCGCACCAGCGAGCCGGGCAAGCTGCTGGCGCGCGGCGCCGAAGACGACAAGGGCCCGATCGCCACCGCCCTGTATGCGATGAAATCGATCCGCGACCGCGCCGTGCCGCTGTCCAAGCGCATCGAGCTGTATGTCTACATGGGCGAGGAGTCCGACTGGGGCCCGCTGACCGAATTCCTCAAGACCCACCAGCCGCCGCAGGTAAACATCACGCTGGACGCCGAATACCCGGCGGTGACGGCCGAGAAAGGGTCGGGCACGGTGGCGGTGACGATCCCGAAGCAGGGCGCGGCCATCCCGGCCGAGGGCGAGCCGCACCTGGCGCAGTTTGCCGGCGGCTTCTTCGGCAGCCAGATTCCGGAAGATGCGAGCGCCGTCATCGCCAACGCGACGCCCGAGATCGAAAAGCAGGTGCGCGCGCGCGGCGCGAAGCAGGAAGGCATGCAGTACAGCTTCAGCTGGGAAGGCACGAACCTGGCCGTGAAGGCCAAGGGCGTCTCGGCCCACTCGTCCAAGCCGGAAGACGGCATCAACGCGGTGAGCATGCTGGCCGATGCGCTGGCCGTGCGTCCCTGGGCCAACACGACCGCGGGCGGGGTGGTGAACTTCCTCAACGAGATGGTCGGCACCGGCATCCATGGCGAGAAGTTCGGCAACATCGCCTACCGCGACGGCTTCATGGGACCGATGACCTTTGCCCCGACCGTGCTGCGCCAGCGCGAGGACGGCATCGAGGTGTCGATCAACCTGCGCCGCCCGCAGGGCAAGAGTACCGAGCAGCTGACGGCGGAAGTCAACGCCGCGCTGGCACAGTGGCAGAGCCGCCAGCTGCCGCTGGCGAACGTCCTGGTCCGCATCAACGAGCCGTGGATCCAGAGGAGCGCACCGCACCTGCCGACGCTGATGGGCGTGTTCTCTTACTTCACCGGCATGAAAGACCCGAAGCCGGTGGCGATCGGCGGCGGCACCAACTCGCGCCTGTTCCCGGGCGCGGTGAGCTTTGGCCCGGGCATGCCGGGCAAGGTGTATACGGGCCACTCGGAGCACGAGTTCATCACCGAGAAGCAGTTGCTGCTGAACTTGCAAATGTACACGGCGGTGCTGGTGGAGCTGGCGAAATAGGGCGCGCGCAACGGATCGATGCCGCCTGGCGTGAGTCCGGCGGCATTTTTTACGTCCAGCACATTAGCAAATTGTTCAATCGCAATAAATAATTACTGTCGGAAATCTTTACATCAGGCACTATAATTTACTGATGAGAAATCATAAGCGCTTGATTCGGCGGCAGTTTTTCCTGCTGGCATGACAATTGCTCAGTAAGGGCTAACACCAACCTACCAGGATTGCCCCATGAAACTCACGCTCGCCACCGCCCTGTTCGCCCTCGCCGCCGTCGCCGGTTCGGCCAACGCCAACGTCCTCAAGAACGGCAACTTCGAAAGCGGCAGCGCCAACTGGGGCATCTCGGGCAACGCCGCCTTCGCCACCCAGACCCAGAGCGGCTTCTATTGGGGCGGTGGCAGCGTGGCCCAGAACGGCACCTATGCCGTGGCCTTCAACGGCGGCGACCGTTACGCGAACGGCATGCTGTGGCAGACCTTCGCTACCGTGGCCGGCCAGGCCTACACCTTGAGCTTCGACTACGGTTCGACCAGCCCATGGGCGCAGAGCATGAACTACGGTGTGTTCGAGACCGGCACCAACAAGTCGCTGGTCAGCGGCTTCGTGACCGACAACAACGTGGCCGGCCTGCTCAACACGTACCGCTTCAATTTCGTCGCGACCGGCGCCTCGAGCATCGTACGCTTTGCCGACGTCAGTACCAACAATTCGATCAGCAACGACGGCCTGCTCGACAACGTGCGCGTCGACGTGCCGGAACCGGCATCGCTGGCGCTGATTGGCCTGGGCCTGATGGGCCTGGGCCTCAAGCGCCGCCGCAAGGCCGCCTGATTACCCGCTCGACATGAACAGGCCGCATCCGCGGCAAAGCCGCCCCGCGCAAGCCGGGCGGCATTTTTTCGTTCGTCGCCCGGATGCTGCGGCGCATCCCGGGCACGAAGCTGCGCGGGCACCTACCCGATATGGCTGTTTTCACTCTGCCATTCCCACTCCCGGTTCGTAGGCGTATTGCTCGCCAAAACCTAGCAAAAATTCTGGTCCTGTTGTAGGACTGGGCTGACATGAGGGTCTGTTCCCGAAGGCCGAATATGCCCTTTCCCTAGGAGGCAAAGGGCGGCTTGCGCAGGGCGCTGCGGGGCTGCACCCTGGTGTCGTTGACGCGCGGAAAATGCGTCAATACCTTCAGGAAAATGTGGCGAATTCACCATGTTAGGATCGGTTTTACAACGTGGGCGAACCGGCTATGGCTGGTGCTCGCTCGCGCCGATTGCCGACATTTTTGGATGCCATGCACAGCAAAGATCTCAAGAAGCCGGACGGACGCAACATTACGCTCTACAGCAACCAGCCGATTCCGGACGGTATTACCGCACCCAGCCCGTTTGCCGAACCCCAGCATGCCAACCCGCACCTGCGCTGGCATCCGCTGCGCGGCGAGTGGGTGACCTACGCCGCCTTCCGCCAGAACCGCACCTACCAGCCGCCGCCCCAGTACAACCCGCTGGCGCCCATGAAGGACCCGGCGCATCCGACCGAGATGCCGGCCGGCGACTACGAGATCGCCGTGTTCGACAACCGCTTCCCTTCGCTGGCGCTGGAGTCGCATGACCCGCCCACGGTAACGGTGCCGAGCGCGCCTGCGAACGGCCATTGCGAAGTGGTGGTGTTCACCCAGCAGGCCGATGCGGCGCTGGCCGCGCTGCCGCTGTCGCGCATCGAGCTGCTGCTGGCGGTCTGGGGCGACCGTACCCGGCGCATCGGCACCCAGCCGCACATCCATTACGTGCTGCCTTTCGAGAACCGCGGCGCCGAGGTCGGCGTGACCCTGCACCATCCGCACGGCCAGGTATATGCCTATCCCTTTGTGCCGGCGGTGCCGGCGCGCATGCTGGCCCAGGAGCGCGAATATTTTCTCCAGCACGGCAGCAGCCTGCTGTGCAACATGGCGCGCGAGGAAGCAGCCGACGGCAAGCGCGTGCTCTACCAGGACGAGCATGCGATCGCCTTCGTGCCGGCCTGCGCGCGCTACCCCTACGAGGTGTGGGTGATGCCGACCGCGCCGTGCAAGGATTTCGCCGCGCTCACGCCGGCGCAGCGCGCCGGCCTGGCGCGTGCGCTCAAGACCGTGCTGCTCAAGTTCGAGACGCTGTGGAACCGGCCTTTCCCCTACCTGATGGCCTGGTACCAGGCGCCCACCGACGGCGGCGCCCATCCCGAGACCCAGCTGCATGCCCAGTTCTATCCGCCGTACCGCACCAAGGATCGCCTGAAATACCTGGCCGGCACCGAGCTGGCGGCGGGCATGTTCGCGATGGACGTGCTGCCCGAGACCACCGCCTACGAACTGCAGCAGGTGGAAGTGAGCCTGGACGAACTGGTGGAGGAGCACGGATGACTTCAAGTCCATCGCGCGCGGCCGAGGTCGCGGACAAGCTGGCGCTGCTGCGCTCGCACCTGGCGGCGGCCGATGCCGGTGCGCTGCGCCTGCGCGGCGTCGACTGGTTCGCCTGGATCACCGCGGGCGGCTCCAGCGCCGTGCTGCACACGACCGACCATGGCGTGGCCGAAGTTCTGGTCACGCATGACGAAGCCTGCATCCTGACCGATGCCATCGAGGCCGAGCGCCTGCGCGCCGAGGAAGTCCCCGATGGCTTTACCTTCCACGCCGAGCCCTGGACCGAGCCCGAGCTGCGCGAGCGCTATGTGCTCAACGCGGCGGCGGGCCGGGCGATCCTGTCGGACCGCCCGGAGGCCGGTACGGCATCGAACGAGCAGCCGCTGCCGAACGCGCTGCGCCAGCGGCGCCTGGTGCTGGACGCGGGCGAGCGCGAACGCTACCGCCTGCTCGGACGCGAAGCGGCCGAAGCGATGAGCGAGACGCTGCGCCAGGCGCGCCCCGACTGGACCGAATTCCAGCTGGCCGGCGCCGGTGCGCATGCACTCTGGCGGCGCGGCATCCACCCGGCGCTGGTGCTGGTGGCCGGCGAGCGGCGCCTGCCGGCCTGGCGCCATCCGGTGCCGTCGCACGACTCGATCGGCCAGCATGCGATGCTGGTGTTCTGCGCGCGCCGCCACGGCCTGTATGCCAACCTGACGCGTTTCGTTACCTTCGGCGCAGCGCCCGAGGACGAGCAGCGCGCGCTGATGGAAGTCGAGGCCACCGGCCTGGCGGCAGTCAGGCCGGGGATGTCGCTGTCGTCCGTGTATCACGCGCTCGACGCGGCCTACAAGCACGCCGACCGCGAGGCGGCGATCCGCGAGCACCACCAGGGCGGCATCACCGGCTACCGGGCGCGCGAGATCGTGGCCAGCCCGAGCACCGCCACCTTGCTCGAACAAGGCATGGCCTTTGCATTCAACCCGAGCTTCGCGGGCGTCAAGATCGAAGACACTTTCCTGCTCGGCCCGGAAGGGCTCGAGAATCTCACGTTCGACCCCGGCTGGCCGGCGGCGGACGTACATGGCCGCAAGCGGCCCCTTTGGCTGGAGGCGTAAAACATGCTCAATACCGACACCTTCTTCGGCGGCGCGCCGGAAGTGAACGCGTCGGCCCCCGGGCGCGTCAACCTGCTGGGCGAACATACCGACTACAACGACGGCTACATGCTGCCGGTCGCAACCCCGCAGCGCACGCTGGTGGCGATGAGCCGCAGCGGCGACGACCATTTCCATTTCTACTCGCCGACCTTCGACAACACCGTCACCTTCGCCTACGAGGGCAATGCGCCGCAGGGCTTCGGCAGCTATATCGAAGGCTGCATCCGGCTGGTGCAGGCGGAGGGCATCGAGGTGCCGCCGCTGCGCATCTATGTCGATACCAATCTGCCGGTAGGCTCGGGACTGTCCTCGTCGGCGGCGCTCGAGGTGGCGACCCTGCGCGCCATGCGCGCGCTGCTCGGCTTCGAACTCGACGACGTGAAGCTGGCGCAGATCGCCCAGCGCGCCGAGATCGAGTATGCGCACGTGAACTGCGGGATCATGGACCAGATGGCGTCGAGCCTGGCCGACGAGACCAGCATGCTGTTCATCGATGCACGCACGCTCGAACACCGCCTGGTGAAGATGCCGCCCGGGACCGAATTGATCGTGGTCGATTCGGGCATCGCGCGCAAGCTCGCCGCCAGCAAGTACAACGAACGGCGCGCCGAGTGCGAGGAAGCTTCGCGTAAGCTGGGCGTGCAGGCGCTGCGCGACGTGACCGACCCTGCGACCGTGGAGGACCTGCCGTCGCCGATGCGCGAGCGCGCCCGCCACGTGGTGCAGGAAAACCTGCGGGTGCTCGAAGCGGCGCGCGGCGTGAGCGCAGAGCGCTTCGGCGAACTGATGAACGCCTCGCACTTCAGCCTGCGCGACGATTACGAAGTCTCGATCCCCGAGCTGGACGATCTGTGCGAGGCTTTGCGCGCGCAGAGCGGCGTGCTCGGGGCGCGCCTGACCGGCGCCGGATTCGGCGGCGCCTGCGTGGCATTGTGCCGCGCAGGGCAGGCGCAACAAGCGGCCGCCGCCGCGCTGGCGGCCTACAACAAACATGGACGAGAGGGCCGGATCCTGGTTCCGGTCCCGACTGAACAGAAAGGACAACAATGAGTCAGTTTGAATACCCCCGTCCCCAGCTGGTGCGCGACAACTGGATCAACCTCAACGGACAATGGCGCTTCTGCTTCGACGACGAGCTGGCCTACCGGCTGCCGGACAACGCACCCGAGTGGACCCATGAGATCAATGTCCCCTTCGCGGTCGAAACGGAACTGAGCGGCATCCAGGACACGGGCTTCCACCGCGCGGTCTGGTACGAGCGCGAGTTCGACCTCGCCCCGAACGACAAGCGGACCATCCTGCATTTCGGCGCGGTCGACTACAGCGCCCGCGTCTGGGTCAACGGCCGCCTGGTGGTCGAGCACGAGGGCGGCCACACGCCCTTCCAGGCCGACATCACCGGCGCCATGAACGACAACGGCAGGCAGGTCGTGACCATCTTCGTCGAAGACGACCCGGCCGACCTGGCCAAGCCGCGCGGCAAGCAGGACTGGCTGCTCGAGCCGCACTCGATCTGGTATCCGCGTACCACCGGCATCTGGCAGACGGTCTGGGTCGAGCAGGTGGAAGACACCTATATCGCCTCGCTGCGCTGGACCCCGATCTTCGAAACCTATGAAATCGGCTGCGAAGTGTTTGCCGCCGGCCATACCCACCAAGACCTGTTCGTCGAGGTCAAGATCTGGCACGGCGAGCAATTGCTGGCAGACGATTACTACAAGCTGCTGGGCGGCGAAGCCAACCGCAAGATCGCACTGTCCGATCCCGGCATCGACGATTCCCGCAACGAAATCCTGTGGAGTCCGGAGCGCCCGACGCTGCTCGACGCCGAGGTCACGCTGCGCTGCGGCGACCAGATCCTGGACCGCATCCGCTCGTACACGGCGCTGCGCTCGGTCTCGATCAACCGCGACCGCTTCATGCTCAATGGGAGGCCTTACCAGCTGCGCCTGGTGCTCGACCAGGGCTACTGGCCCGAATCCTTCATGACGGCCCCCTCGGACGCGCACCTCAAGCGCGACGTGGAACTGGTCAAGCTGATGGGCTTCAACGGCGTGCGCAAGCACCAGAAGATCGAGGACCCGCGCTTCCTGTACTGGGCCGACAGGCTGGGCCTGCTGGTATGGGAAGAAATGCCGTCGGCCTACCGCTTCAGCTCGCGGGCCATCACGCGCATGGTGCGCGAATGGACCGAGGCGATCCAGCGCGACTACAGCCACCCCTGCATCATCGTGTGGGTGGCCTTCAACGAGTCCTGGGGCGTGCCGAACCTGACCCTGACCCAGGCGCATCGCAATGCCGTCGAGGCGCTGTACCACCTGACGCGCACGCTCGATTCGACGCGGCCGGTGATCGGCAATGACGGCTGGGAAGCGTCGGCCACCGACATCCTCGGCATCCACGACTACGACTGCGATCCGGAAAAGGTGCAGGCGCGCTATGCGGTCACCGATCCGGTGCGTACCCTGTTCGACCAGCGGCGTCCCGGCGGCCGTATCCTGACGCTGGACGGCTTCCCGCACCGCGGCCAGCCGATCGTGCTCACCGAGTTCGGCGGCATCGCCTACGATCCGAAGCAGGATCCGGATGCGGACAAGACGACCTGGGGCTATTCGCGCGCGCATACCGCCGAGAGCTATTCGTCGCTCTACCGCAGGCTGCTGCAGGTGGTGAACGAAACCTTCATGTTCAGCGGCTTCTGCTACACGCAGTTCACCGATACCTTCCAGGAAGCGAACGGCCTGCTCAATGCAGACCGCACGCCGAAGCTGCCGCTGGACGTGATCAGCGCCGCCACGCGCAACGTGCCGCTGCGCAAGAAGGATATCGAGACGGAAGGCGATGGCTTGCCGGGCGGGACAGGCATGCCCTGAGCGCAGCAGCGCTGCGGGCTGCGAAGGCGCACCCCGCCGGGGATGCGCCTTCGACTGAATCGCAAGAACGCGCACCGCATGGTGCGCGTTTTTTTTGGCGTGCGAGGATCGGTGAACAACCCCGGCAGGCGGCGTGAGCCCGGCAGGCAGCCGGCATGGCACGGCCGCTGCCAGGCCCCGCATGCTGCATGCCTGGGCTGGCGGAATCAGCGCTGGATGACGCCGCTGGTCACGTTCACGCGGTCGCCGCTGCGGAAGTCGGGCGTGGTGTTCTGGGTGACCACCTGGGTGCTGCCGTCGTCCATGCGCACGGTCACGCGGTAGGCGTTGGCGCTGCCGGAGGCGCCGGACGTGCCGCTCGCACCGGTGCTGCCCGAGCTGCCCGAGCTGCCTGCACTGCCGCTGGCGCGCGGGATCACCTCGATGGCCAGCACGGTGCTGTTCGGGCTGGCGCTGGCGCTGGTGGCAACGCCGGTCTGCGCGCCGGTGCTTCCCATGCTGCCGGTGCTGCCGGTGCTGCCCGTGCTGCCGGTGCTGCCGCTGGCGCCCGAGGTACCCGACTGGTCCCAGCCGGTCGAGCCGGTGCTGCCGGTCGTGCCCGAGCTGCCCGAGCTGCCGGAGGTGCCGGAGGTGCCCGAGCTGCCGCTGGCGCCCGAGCTGGTGCCGGAGGTATCGGTAGCGCTGCTGGAAGTGCCGGTGCCGCTTGCGCCGCCGGTGCTGCCTGACATGCCGCTGCTGGTAGACGAATCGCCGCTCCTGTCGCCCGTGCCGGCGCACCCGGAGAGGCCCAGCGCCACAGCCAGCAAGCCCGCCAGGATCACGCTCTGGTGTTTTTGCTTCATGATTAACTCCTTGTAATGGATGTTCAGTGGGATGCGTGACGATGCAGCGTGCCACCTCTGGTAAGAGGCGGGAAGCGCGTCAGCGTTCCAGCTGAACCGGGTTAAACCTGAGCTGTATCAACAAGGCCATGAGGCCGGCGGATTTTTCCGGAAACCGGTTGTCAGCGCGGGCGTGCCGGGTCGCGCTGCGGCAGGACCATGGCCAGCAGGGTGCTGGTCAGCAGGGCGGCAGTGACGTCCACCATCCAGTCGCGTATGTCGCCCGAGCGGTAGGGCAGGAAGCTTTGCACCAGCTCGTCGCCGGCGCCCATCAGGGCGATCGCCAGCACGGCCTTGGCGGCGCGCACCGGGCCGCTTCCCGTGCTGCCGAGGAACCACAGCAGGGTGAGGAAGGCATAGGTCAGGCCATGCAGCACGACGCCCGTCGCGTATTCGCCGATCTCGGCGCGCGCTCCGGGGATGGAGCCGGCGACCAGCACGCCTGCATACACCACCAGGGCAAGCTTGATGCGGGCGCTGCGCAGGCGGGGGTCGAGCAGCAGACGGGACAGGATGGCGGGCATGCGTTCAGCGTGTTGGCAAACGCCAACGATACCATGCCGCCCGGCTATCCGGCCACACCCGTCCTGCTGATCAGATCGTCAGCGCCGGCGTGCCGTTGGTGTAGTGCGCGTCGAAACAGCTTTCGCAATCGGCGCAGAAGAGGTGTGCCGTGCGCACACAGGTCTGGCGCAGCACGAGCTTGAGATGGGTGTGCTGGCATTTGGGGCAGATCTCGCGCACGCTGCCGAAGGTCAGCAAATCCAGCGGCATGCTCGCATCATCGGGCTGGTCGATGACGGCCAGGGGATTGAGTTCGACGAGCACCAGGTTGCCGTCGACCTCGTGGCGGCGGCACCTGACTGGCTCTGGGGGATGCGTATAGGTCTCGGATGCACGTAAACTCATGGACAGGCTCCCGTTATCGTGTTGTCCGGCGCCCTACGGATGAGAAAAAGCAGGGCGGGAGCTTCATCATAGCCAAATCTGGCGCAGCTTCAAGCCCCTTGGCCGCATTTATATTGGTATGTTGTACGTGCGAAAAAAATGCCCGTCAGGAGCTGACGGGCACAACCCAAGATCTGGCCAAGAGACGCGTGTTCGGTTGGTGTGTTGCAGCGGGTGCAGCACACCTGCTGGGATCACGCATATCGGTTGCGTGTATCGCAGTTGATTCAAAGTATATGGGCTTATTGTGACCAGGCCGTGACCTGGATCAAACGTGAGCGGCGGCTGGCGAACCCTTCTGCTAGAGCGTGATCTCAACAAGGTCGCGCAGGATGCGCGCCGCCCGGACTTGCAGCGGTATTTTCTAACGGGCAAAAAAAAGCCCGCTCGAGGCGGGCTTAAAACTATTTTCTTGGAGGAGAATAGTGGAGACAGGGGCGATTATGTTGCGTCGCCAAATATATGTCCAATTGCATATTCTGATACCAGACATTGATATTTCGCATATCTCCTGTTGATTCCTCAGCCGGCGGCGTTTATTCGCGTACCGGAACCGTGTAGTTCAGCGCCATGCGTCCGCCGTCGGCATACAGGGTCTGGCCGGTCATGTACGAGGCATCGCTGCTGGCCAGGAAGGCGGCGATCGAGGCGATCTCTTCCGGCTCGCCGCAGCGGCCCAGCGGCGTGCGCGACAGGATGGTGTGGCGTGCTTCCGGGCTGCCGAGCACGGCTTTTTTGGCCAGTTCCGTCAGGATCGTGCCGGGGCCGATGGCATTCACGCGGATGCCGTGCTGGGCCAGGCTGATGGCGCTCACGCGCGTGAGCTGGTTGACGCCGCCCTTGGACACCACATACGGCACCTGGTTCGCGATGGTGAGCTCGGCGTTGACGCTCGACATATTGATGATGCAGCCGCTCTGGCGTTTCACCATCTCGCGGGCGGCCGCCTGGCTGCACAGGAACATCGATTTCAGGTTAATCCGCAACACGCGGTCGAAATCCTCCTCTTCCAGGTCGAGGAAATCGGCCGCATGGGTCACGCCGGCATTGTTGATCAGGATATCGACCTGACCGAAGGCAGCCAGCGTGGCGGCGATCATGGCGTCGACTTCGGTCTTGATGCCGACGTCGGCCTGGTAGAAGCGCGCAGCCTCGCCCAGTTCGGCGGCGGCGGCGGCGCCTTCCGGGCGGATATCGACGAGCATCACGCGCGCGCCTTCCTGCACCAGGCGCTGGGCGCAGGCCAGGCCGATGCCCTGGCTGGCGCCGGTGACGATCGCGGTTTTGTTGGCTAGTCTCATGGCAGGCTTTCTTCTTGGGCAAAGCGGCAATTGTAGCGAGCTTGCGGCCACGCCTGCAGCTTTTACTCAGCTGCCGGGCAAATTGCCCCTACGACCTCAGGCTGGCAGCCTGGCCACGACCTTGATTTCGAACTGAAAACCGTACAGCCAGGTCACGCCGACCGCCGTCACCGTGGGGTAGGGCGCCTCGCCCCAGTATTCCTTCAGCACGAGGTCCCAGATAGTCTGGAAAGTCGAC
This sequence comes from Telluria sp. AZSoR62, assembly GCF_058111565.1. Lineage (NCBI taxonomy): Bacteria > Pseudomonadati > Pseudomonadota > Betaproteobacteria > Burkholderiales > Oxalobacteraceae > Telluria > Telluria sp. AZSoR62. The sequence goes on along the minus strand of NZ_JBYTST010000005.1, from coordinate 195,609 downwards.
TCCGGATTCACGATGAAGAGGTTCACGTCCTGGACATCAGCGAAACTGCAGCCGGCGGCGGCAAGGATGGCGTTGAGGTTCTCGAATGCGCGCCGGACCTGCGCTTCCAGGCCGGGTTCGGGGGAACCGTCCTCGCGGCTGCCGACCTGTCCGGAGACGAACAGCAGGCCGCCCGCGCGCACGGCGGGCGAATACCGGTTCTGTTCATAGAGGGCCTGGCGGCCCGGGGGAAATACCACATCGCGTGTTGTCATCGTCTGCTCCCTTGGTTGATCCGCCCGGTCAGGCGGCAAGGAACAGCTTAGTCCCGCCGCTTGCTGCGATAAACCAGCAAGTTCCATCAAGATTGTTTGTACAATCCAAACAATTACGGGAGAGACGAGCATGGATAAACTGGATGCGATGCGGGCATTCGTACGGGTGGTCGAAGCGGGCAGCTTTACCAAGGCGGCCGAGACCCTGCACCTGAACCGGGCCAGCGTGACCCAGCTGATCCAGGAACTGGAAACGCGCCTGCGGGTCAAGCTGCTGAACCGCACCACGCGCAAGGTCAATGTCACGGCCGACGGCGCCGTGTATTACGAGCGCATCACCGGGGTGCTGGCCGAGCTGGACGAGGCCGAGACGAGCCTGCCCGGCACGTCGTCGGCGCCGCGGGGACAGTTGCGCGTGGACGTGCCCAGTCCGCTCGCCACGCTGATCCTAGTGCCGGCCTTGCCGCGCTTCCACGCGCGCTACCCCGACATCCAGTTCGACATGGGCGCCAGCGACCGCAAGGTCGACCTGGTCACCGACAAGATCGACTGCGTGGTGCGCGGCGGCGCCATTACCGACCTGTCGCTCACGGCGCGCCGTGTGGCCGAACTCAAGCTCGGCGTGTATGCCTCGCCTGCCTATCTCGCCGCCGCCGGCACCCCGCGGCACCCGCAAGACCTGGACGGCACGCAGCACCGGATCGTGCGTTTCCGCTGGTCCGGCAGCGGCAACGGCTTTCCTTACGTGCTGCGCCATGGCGACACCGAGCTGAGCTTGCAGGGGCGGCACATCCTGTCGATCGACGACGGCAACGCCTACCTGGCGGCTGGGCTGGCGGGCCTGGGTGTGTTGTGGCTGCCCGACTACATGGCGCGCGAGCACGTGGCCGCCGGAAGATTGTTGCCGCTGTTCGAACAATGGCAGAGCGACCCGATGCCGCTCTACATCGCCTATCCGCAGAACCGGCACATCAGCAAGGCCTTGCGGGCCTTCATCGACTGGGTCGTCGAGGTGATGGCGGAACATGCCTCTGCGGGGCGCGGAGCAGGGTAGGCAAGCGCGGCCGCACGTGCGGCTGGCGCCGCCGATCCGTGTTCAGGAAGCCAGGTCGCGCAGGACATCTTCCGTGCTGCGCACCTCGGCATATTCACCGTGCAGATTCGCCAGCGCCATCAGGTGCACGTCATCGGCGCTGCGCCATGTTCCGCCGAAATCCTGCTTCTCGAAGGCGAAGGTGGCGTCCGCTACCACGGTAGTGGCAAAGCCCAGGTTGCCGGCCGTGCGGGCGCTGGCTTCGACCGAATTATTCGTGCTCACGCCGACGATCACGACCCGGCGGATGCCGCGCGCATGCAGCCAGCGTTCCAGTCCGGTATTCACGAACGCGTCCGGCACATTCTTCTCGACCACGTGTTCCTGCGCCAGGGGCTGGAAACGCGCCTGGAATTCGACCCCCGCCTGCCCGGGAGCGAACACCGACGAGGGCGAGCGGCTGATGTGGCGCACGCACACGACCGGATGCCCGCCGCCGCGCCAGGCGGCCAGCAGGCGGGCGATATGGTCTTCCGCGTCCGGGTTGTTACGTGCCGGCAGGCTATCGAAGCGCATGCCCTGTTGCATGTCGACGAGGATCAAGGCGGCTGGCTGGTCCATGGTCTTCCTGTCAGTTGGGCGCATGGCCGACATGCTTGTAGTAGAAGGTGGTCGCGCACAATTCGCCGTCCGGCATCAGGGCATAGTCCGGCACCATGCCCACCCGCTGCCAGCCCGCACGCTCGTACAGGCGCGCGGCGCCCGCATCGGCGGTGTCGAGCACCAGCACGCTCTTGCCTTGCGCACGCGCCGCGTCTTCCACCGCCTGGACCAGGCGCTGGCCGATGCCGCCTTTGCGGGCGCGCCGGTGCACCAGCAGCTTGGCGACGTCGGCGCGGTGCGGCTGGTTCTCGGGCATCGCGGTGAGCAGCTGGACGCTGCCGGCGATGCCGTGCTCGTCCTCGGCCACCAGCAGCGTGCGCTCGCCGCGGGCCACGCCATCGGCCACGTCCTGCCAGAAGCGCAAGGCGGTGTCGCGCTGCATCGGCAGCATGAAACTGACCGAGGCGCCGCCTTCGACGCAGTCGAGCAGCAGGTCGGACAGTTGCGCGCTGCAGCTTGCCGCCTCGCGCGCATCGAGCCGGCGTACGGAAAACGGGGAAGGCATTCTTCTCTCCTTGGAAATGCGCGTTGGCCCATGCCGGGGAGGCCAGGGCAGCGCGGACAGGAAGAATGATAGAACAGAAAGCAATCTGGGCGGCCGCATTGCGCCCATCCGGCGCCTGGCAAGCATGGCGCGGTGGGCGGCAAGGGGCAGAGGGCTTACAGCATCAGCGGCTTGTCCGGCAGTTCATTCGCGCGCGAGCCATTGGCCGGGAAGTGCTGCCGCAGCAGTTCGTTCACCTGCTTGATGGCCGCCAGCGTGGCGTCATGGAACTGGCCTGCCTTGAAGCCGTCGGTCATGGTGCGGCACACCGCCTGCCAGGTGGCGCTGTCGATCTTGCGGTCGATGCCGCGGTCGGCCACGATGTCCACCTTGTGCTCGGCCAGGTTGACGTAGATGAGCACGCCGCAATTGTCTTCGGTATCCCACACGCCATAGTCGGCAAACAGCGCCAGCGCGCGCTGGCGGTTGGTCACGCCGTCCCAGGCCTCGTCGAAGGGTAGCGCCTTTTCGACGATCAGGCGCACTTCGCCGCGGTGGGTCTGTTCGCCGGCCGTGATCGCTTCGCTGATCGCGCCCAGCGTCGTTTCAGGGAAGGCACGGGTGGCTTCCGCCTTGCTGCTGGTGAGGTGGCGCCATGCGCGGCTGAATCGTTGTCCGATACCCATTACCAATCTCCCGAGGCGCCGCCGCCATCAAAACTGCCGCCACCGCCGGAAAAGCCGCCGCCACCGAATCCGCCACCGCCACCGCTGAAGCCGCCGCCGCGGCCCATGCCGCCCAGGACATTACCCAGGATGATGCCGGTCGCGACATTGCCCAGGCCACTACTGCTGCGGCCCCAATGATTCGGGGACAGCCTGCTGCGGCGCGGCCGGAAGATCGACCTCACCAGAAAAAAACCCATCACCAGTGCGAGTATGCCAAACATCGAAAAACCTCCTCCTCCGTTATCCTGCTGGAGCTGGCTCGGCGGCACCTGGCGCTGTGCCGGAGCCGGGAAGGCTTCCTTGTTCAGCAGCGTGGCGATGGCGCCGACGCCAGCGACTAGTCCTTCGTAATACTGGTTCTGGCGAAAATGCGGGGCGATCACGTTTTGCAGGATGCGTTTCGATTGCGCATCCGTCAGAACGCCCTGCACCCCGCGTCCAGCCTCGATGCGCAGCCTGCGCAGCGCGCTGGGGTTGTCGCGCGCAACCATCAGGAGCACGCCGTCGTCGACGCCCTTGCGCCCCAGCTTCCACGCGTCGGTCACGCGGATGCTGTACTGCTCGATCGCTTCCGGCTCGGTCGACTTGACCAGCAGCACGGCGATCTGGCTGCCCGTGCGGGCTTCGTAATCGGCCAGCACCGCCGTGAGCCGCTCGCGCTGGGCGGCGTCGAGCATGCCGGCTTCGTCGACCACGCGGCCGCTCAGGGCCGGCACCGGCTTGAGCTGGGCCAGGGCCGGGCTGGCCAGCGCGACGGCCAGCAGCAAGGCCCAGAGCGGGCGCAGGAAGGAGCCCTGGAAAAGCGCGCTGAACATTATTTGCCGAAGTCGACGGTCGGGGCAGTCGAGATCGCTTTTTCGTTCTCGACCGTGAACGACGGCTTGGTCTCGTAGCCGAAGATCATGGCGGTCAGGTTGTTCGGGAACTGGCGCACCGTGACGTTATAGTCCTGCACGGCGGCGATATAGCGCTGGCGCGCCACGGTGATGCGGTTTTCCGTGCCTTCCAGCTGCGACTGCAGCTCGCCGAAGCGGGCATCGGCCTTCAGGTCGGGATATTTTTCCGAGACCATCATCAGGCGCGACAGTGCGCCGGACAGTTCGCCCTGCACCTGCTGGAACTTCTGGAAAGCAGCCGGGTCGTTCAGCACTTCCGGGGTGATCTGGAAGCTGGTGGCGGCGGCGCGCGCACGGGTTACGGCCTCGAGCGTTTCGCGCTCGTGGTTGGCATAGCCCTTGACGACGTTCACCAGGTTGGGGATCAGGTCGGCGCGGCGCTGGTACTGGTTGACCACTTCGCCCCAGGCCGCCTTGGTGGCCTCGTCCTTGGTCTGGAAGGCGTTATAGCCGCAGCCCGACAGGAGCGAGCCGGTAAGGATGGCCAGCACCAGGGTACGGGTCCAACGAGAGAAGAGAGTAAAGGTCATGATTGATAATCCGCGGCAAGTTGTCGAATAATCAAAATATACATGATGTAAAGATCTTCTGGCGCATCAACGGCTCGCGGGACGGTCCCCGAGGCCGGCAGGTACAATATTGGGTTTGCAATAACCGACCGACAAGGGGCCTAGAGTGAATTTCATCGACAAACTGTCCGCCGCATGGACCCGCAACGATTCGCTGCTGTGCGTCGGGCTCGACCCCGACCTGGTGCGTTTTCCCGCCCACTTGCAGGGGCAGCCGGACGGCATCGTTCAGTTCTGCAGGGCCATCATCGACGCCACCGCCGACCTGGCCTGCGCCTTCAAGCCGCAGATCGCGTACTTCGCGGCGCTCGGCGCCGAGGACCAGCTCGAGGAAATCTGCAGCTACCTGCGCACGAACTATCCGCACATCCCGCTGGTGCTCGACGCCAAGCGCGGCGACATCGGCGCCACCGCCCACCAGTACGCGCGCGAAGCCTTCGAGCGCTATGGGGCGGACGCGGTGACGGTCAATCCCTACATGGGCTTCGATTCGGTCGAGCCTTACCTGGAGTGGGCGGACCGCGGCGTGATCGTGCTGTGCCGCACTTCGAACGCCGGCGGCTCGGACCTGCAATTCCTCGACGTGGGCGGCCGCCCGCTGTACCAGCACGTGGCGCAGCTGGTCGCGGACAAGTGGAACCGCAACGGCCAGCTGGCGCTGGTGGTGGGCGCGACCTTCCCGGAAGAAATCGCCGAGGTGCGCAAGCTGGTGGGGGACATGCCTTTGCTGATCCCGGGCGTGGGCGCGCAGGGCGGGGATGTGGAAGCGACCGTCAAGGCCGGGCGCACTGCCGGCGGAACCGGGATGATGATCAATTCGTCGCGGGCGATCCTGTATGCGGCGCCGCAGGAGGGGGAAGATTTTGCGGCGGCGGCGCGGCGGGTGGCGCGGGAGACGCGCGACGCGATCAATGCGGCGCGGGGGTGAACCGGGCAGGTGGTTTGCTGGTAACTCGGATCCCGGCGCAGGCCGGGATCCGCGTTCCTTGAGCCGCCGCTAGCGTACCGGAGCGCAGCGCGAACGGCCTCAATACCGCTCCGGCGCAATCAACTCCACATAGTCATACAACGCGCCCAGGATGGCCTCGGCGCGTTCGTCCGCCGTCTCCGACAGCGCATCGATTTCCCCGAACAGCTGGTCCACCGTGCGCGCACCGCCCGCGCCGTCGAACAGGCGCGCCGCGCGCTGCTCTTCCCATTGCTGCGCTTCCTCGGGCGACAAGGTCTGCGGGAAGTTGCGTGCGCGGTAGCGGAAGAACAGTTCGCCCAGGCGCTCGTCCTCGAACGAGGGACGCATCCCGGCCAGGGCCGCCGGTTTCTCGTGGCGCAGCGATTCGAGCTTGCGGCGGTCGCCGTTGCCCACGAAACCGCCATACAGGTCTTCGTCCACGTCCACATCGAGGGTCGGGGCCGGTTTCTGGAATACCTGGGCCCAGATCGCCGTCATGTTGCGTCCGTTCGCCGCCAGCGCCGCATGGGCGCGGCCGCGCTCGAGGTCGATGTCCCAGCGGGCGGCCGCGGCAGGCTGCAGGGTCTTGAGGTTCCCGACCAGCATGGGCGACTTGTTCAGGTGCACGCTCTTGATCGGCAGGCGCGTCACGCCCTCGGGCAGGTCGGCGCTGCGGGTGAACATGCGCAGGCGGATGGTCTCGACGTCGAGCGTGAACAGTTCGGACGGATCGTGGCGGCAGTCCCATACCAGGATCTCGTTCTTGTTGGTCGGGTGCTGGGCCAGCGGCCAGACCAGGCCCAGGCAGCCGTATTCGACCGGGAACATGCCGGACACGTGCAGGAAAGGCTGGCGCTGGCTCGGCTCCAGGTGCAGGCCCATCTCGGCGGCGACCCGATCCTTGCGGCGCAGCTCGAGGCAGAAGTCGAACAGCTTCGGCTGCTTTTGCCGGATCAGGCGCGCCAGCGCGATGGTGGCGCGCACGTCCGACAGCGCGTCGTGCGCCGCCTCGTGCACCAGGCCGTTGGCGGTGGTCAGGTGCTCCAGCCGGAAGCTGGGCTTGCCGTCTTCGCGCGATGGCCATTCGATGCCGTCCGGGCGCAGCGCATACACCATGCGCACCACGTCCAGCAGGTCCCAGCGGCCGCAGCCGTTCTGCCACTCGCGCGCGTAGGGGTCGATCAGGTTGCGCCAGAACAGGTGGCGCGTGACCTCGTCGTCGAAGCGGATCGTGTTGTAGCCCACGCCGATGGTGCCGGGCTCGCTGAAGGCGGCCTCGATCTTGCGGGCGAACTCGTGCTCGGGCACGCCGCGCTCCAGGCAATCCTGGGGCGTGATACCGGTGATGAGGCAGGATTGCGGGTCCGGCAAAAAGTCCGGCGCCGGCTGGCAGTACAGCATGAGCGGCTCGCCGATCTCGTTGAGCTCGGCGTCGGTGCGGATGGCGGCGAACTGGGCCGGGCGGTCGCGGCGCGGGACCGCGCCGAAGGTTTCATAGTCGTGCCAGAGGAAGGTATGCGTGCTCATGTATTGTTATGGTTTTCGCCGCGACGGCGGCGGGCAGGCGCCATGGTGGCACAGAATCGGCGCGCCGTCAGCCGTCGGGACAGCCCCTTTGCGCTGGATACGGCTTCAGACGCTGACGCGGTCGCGTCCGGCTTCCTTGGCGCGGTAGAGGGCGGCATCGGCGGCCGCCACCAGCGCGTGCTCGTCGCCGCTGTCGGCCAGCGTGGCCACGCCGAAGGAGCCAGTGATATGGGGCATCGGCAGGCGCATGTCGGGGAAGACCATGGCCGCGCGCAGGCGCTCGGCCAGGCGCTCGGCCACCATCTCCGCCAGGCCCAGGTGGGTATCGGGCAAGACCGCCATCAATTCTTCGCCGCCATAACGCACAGCAAAGTCGGAGGGGCGCAGCGAATCGCGGATCACGCTGGCGGCGCTCGACAGGGCCGCGTCGCCGGCAACGTGGCCGTGGGTGTCGTTGAAGCGCTTGAAATGGTCGAGGTCGATCATGATGACCGACAGCGGGCTGCCGTCCTGGTGGGCGCGGGCGGCGAGCTTGGGCAGCATTTCATTGAGCCAGGCGCGGTTGTAGAGGCCGGTCAGGGCGTCGTTGAGCGAGAGCTGGCGGTAGAACTCGCCGAGCTTCTGGCGCCGGCGCAACAGGACATTGGCGGCGCGCACCCGGAAGGACAGCAGGCGCAGCAGGTTGCGCGCCAGAACGTTCGAGCGGTCTATCAATTGCCACACCAGTTCGGGCTCGATCACCAGCAGTTCGCAATCCTCGAGCGCGGTCATCGCCGCCAGGTTCACGGCGTCGTCCAGCACGGCCTGCTCGCCCACGCTTTCGCCCGGCAATACCCGCGTGATCCCACTGTCTTCATGGCCGCTATGCGCATCCGGCGCCACTTCCAGCGAGCCCGACAGCACGATATACAGGCGTGCGCGCAAGCCGTCCTCGACCTGCTGGCCGGCGGCCAGGTGCACGATCGCACAAGGGGCGAGCGCCTTTGTTACGGCCGGGTCGTCGGCGTCGCGGAATAATTGGAGGTCGCGCACGGCGTAGCGCGATGCACCAAAGGTGCCGATCGGGTTCACGGGGTCTCGGGGAAGAAATGTCATTACGTCCTGGAATGATAACCCATTGCAATAGATGAGCGCGGACTGGCGTTCCATAAACAACAGTGGTCCAATGGCGGCCATGACGACTTTTTCTTCACCCCACCTGGTCGACGCCGTCGGCCACCAGCACCTGCCTGCGGCGGGCGCCCGCATCGTGTCCCTGGTCCCCTCGATTACCGAGCTGCTGTGCGATCTGGGCCTGGCCGGACAGCTGGCCGGCCGCACCGGCTTTTGCATCCATCCGCGCGCGGCGGTGGAAGCCATCCCGAAGATCGGCGGCACCAAGGATGTGAACATCGAGAAGATCCGCAAGCTCGCACCGACCCATCTGGTCGTGAACATCGACGAGAACGAGAAGCCGACGGTGGAAAAACTGGCCGGGTTCGTGCCCAACATCGTGGTCACGCATCCCTTGGTTCCGCGCGACAACCTGGCGCTGGCGCGGCTGATGGGCGGAATCTTCGGCCGGGAGGAAGCGGCGGAAAGCTGGTGCGCCGCCTTCGAGCAGGAATACGCGGCCTTGCGCGCCTTGCCCCCGGCCCCGACGCGCACGGTGCTGTACTGCATCTGGCAGGATCCGTGGATGAGCGTGTCCAGTCACACCTATATCGCCGCCATGCTGGCGGAACTGGGCTGGAGCGTGCCGGACCTGGGCGCGGCGCGCTACCCGCGCTTCGACTGGTCCGAGGCGCTGGCCGGCCAGCTCGATGCGGTCCTGCTGTCCACCGAGCCCTACCGGTTCACGGAAGCGCACGCCGATGCACTCGAGAAGCAGCTCGGCATCCCGGTCTTCCTGGTCGATGGTGAAATGATGTCGTGGTACGGCAGCCGGGCGCTGGCAGGTTTGCGCTATCTGCGCGAACTGAGGGCGATGGTGGAAGGCGGAGCAGGGTGACGAAACGCACGCCCAGGAGCCGGGCGTGCGCGTGAAACGGGATTACTCGTCGGTCAGGTGCTTGTCGGACAGCGGATCGATGTCTTCGCCAACGGCAACCGCGGCCGGGGCATGCTTGTTCTTGTCCGCCAGGCGGCCGAGGGCGCTGTCGAGGGCGCGGGCCAGCTTGCCGCCGGCATTCTTGATCGACTGGTGCAATTCCACCGAGTGCTCATGGACGACGATCGGCTGGTAGCCGCTGACGCGCGCTTCCATCATGCAATAGTTGCCGCCGTCGGCATGCTTTTCCTTGTTCTCATTGCTCAGGTGCACGTCCACGCGGGTGACCTGCTCGCCGAAACGGCCGATCGAGCTCTGGACCACGGATTCCACGTGTTCGTCCAGGCCCTGGTGTTTTTCGATGGTGTTGTCGGTGTTTACGTTGATTTGCATAAGATCGCTCCTGTTGTCATAACAACTACATCTTACATGCGGCGTGCATTTTGCCGCGTCCCGTTATGACACGTGGGGTCGCCCTGCCAGGTTGCAAGGCCGATCAGATTGCTATCCTGCTCTTCTTTTCAGGGCTGCGCCAGGTCCGCTTCGGTGGTGAAGGCATCGGCAAAGAACTCCTCTTCCGGCAGGGCGCACTGCGCCACGTAGTCGCGCCGCGCGGAATCGACCATGACGGGCGCGCCGCAGGCATAGACCTGGTGGCTTGATAGGTCCGGCAGGTCCTGCATCACGGCCGCATGCACGTAGCCGGTGCGGCCCTGCCACGCGTCTTCCGGCAGCGCATCCGAGATCACCGGCACGTACTGGAAGTCGGGCAGGGTGGTTTCCCAGGCGCGGCACAATTCGTCCATGTACAGGTCTTGCGGCCGGCGCCCGCCCCAGTACAGGCGCACGGGGCGCGTCGACTTCAGGTGCATCAGGTGCTCGACCAGCGCCTTGACCGGCGCGAAGCCGGTGCCCGAGGCCAGCAGCACGATCGGCTTGTCCGATTCCTCGCGCAGGAAGAAGGTGCCGAGCGGGCCTTCGAAGCGCAGGATGTCGCGTTCCTTCATGGCGCCGAAGACGTGGTCGGTGAACAGGCCGCCGGCCAGATGCCGGATATGCAGCTCGAGCGGGCCGCTGAACGAGGGCGCGCAGGCGATGCTGTAGGCGCGGCGCTTGCCGTCCTTGAGCAGGAATTCCACGTACTGGCCGGCGCGGTAGGCCAGCGCCTCGTTGGCCGGCAGCTGCAGCGTGACGATGGCCACGTCCGGCGCCGCCTTGCGGATGCCGGCGACGCGGGTCGGCATCTTGCGGATCGGGTATTCCGAGCTGCCGCCCACTTCGCGCGCCTCGATCACCAAATCGCCTTCCGGCACGGCGCAGCAGAACAGCGACATGCCGGCGGTTTTCTCGACCTCGCCCAGGGCGCGCTGCTGGTGCGGCTTGTGCTGCACGGCGCCGTCGAGCACCTTGCCCTTGCAGGAACCGCAGGCGCCGTTCTTGCAGCCGTACGGCAGGCCGATGCCGGCGCGGATGGCGGCGGAGAGAACGGTTTCATCGGCCTCGCAGGTGAACTGGTGGCCGCTAGGCTGGACGGTGATCTGGAAGGTCATGCGGTGGCTATGGTTAAGGCCCGCGCGGGCAGGCGGTGATCGGGAAAATGGGTGGTGCGACAGGGCGGTATTCTACACCGACGGTCCCTACGCCGCGCCACGCCAGCCGGGCAGGGCGTCCTGCTGCACGCGGCGCCACACGCCGTGCTACATTGTGGCGCCCTGGACTTTCCTTCGCTTCCCATGATCCGCTCTGCTGCATTCAACCGCCCGCGCCTGCTCATCGTCGGCTGCGGCGACGTCGGCATGCGCGTGCTGCCGCTCGTGCGCGGGCGCTGGCGCGTGTTCGCCCTCACCAGCCAGCCCGAGCGCCGCGCCATACTTCGCGCCGCCGGCGCCGTGCCCATCGTGGCGGACCTCGACCGCCCGGAGACCCTGGGACGGCTGCGCGGCCTGGCCGACTGGGTGCTGCACCTGGCCCCGCCCCAGCCGGACGGCATGGAAGACCGCCGCACGCGCCACCTGGTCGCGGCGCTCGGGCCGGCCGCGCGCCTGGCCTATGTCAGCACCAGCGGCGTGTACGGCGACTGCGGCGGCGAACTGGTGCGCGAATCGCGCCCGGTGGCGCCGAAGAATGGGCGCGCGTGGCGCCGCGTGGATGCCGAACGCGTGCTGCGGGCCTGGGCGCTGGTCAACGGCGCGCGCCTGGCCATCCTGCGCGCGCCCGGCATCTATGCCGCCGACCGCCTGCCCCTGAAGCGCCTGGAGCTGGGCACGCCCGCTTTGCGGCCGGAAGACGACGTCTACACCAACCATATCCACGCCGACGACCTGGCGCGCATCGCCGTCCAGGCCCTGTTTCGCGCGCGCGGCGGGCGCGTGCTGCATGCGGTGGACGACACGCGCATGAAGATGGCCGACTATTTCGATGCGGTGGCCGACGCCTTCGGCATGCAGCGCCCGCCGCGGCTGGCGCGCGCCGCACTCCAGGAGGTGGTCACGCCCACGCTGCTGTCGTATATGTCCGAGTCGCGCCGGCTGGACAATACGCGCCTCAAGCGCGAGCTGCGCATGCGGCTGCGCTATCCCGACGTGGCGGCGGCGCTGCGGACCTTCTCCGGTACAATCGCGGACCGAAAAGGACACTGAAGGAGTACCCAAGCATGACCTATGAAGAATACCTCGACGAAGTCACCACGCTGATCGTCGAAAAATACGGAATCACCGAAGCTGCCGCGATCAAGATCGTGGTGGTCGCGCAGGACAAGGAATTCTTCGTGCCGCACGACGACAAGCCCGAGATGCGCACCATCGACCAGGCCCATTTGGATGCGCGCGCGCTGTTCGAGGCGAGCGGCCAGGCCAAGGTCGTACCGGGCAAGAAGAAGAAATAAACAAAGCCGGCGCCGCGACCTGGGTCGCTGCACCGGCCGGCAGGACAGGCCGGTTCAGGCAGCGAAGGGCAGCGGCTTGCCCGGTGCGGCGCACTAGGCCGTTGCTTCGTTGGCGCTTGCGCCGCAGGCTTTGCCGGGCGCTGCGCACCAGGCATCGGCCGAAGCGTCGAGCTGCTTGCCCGGCGCTGCGCACCAGGCGCTGGCATCGATCTTCGCGGCCAGCTTCTTGCCCGGCGCCGCGCACCAGGCGGTCGCTTCGAACTGCGCATGCAGTTTCTTGCCGGGCGCCGCGCACCATGCGCCGGCCACGGCGCTGCGCATGGCCAGCTGCTTGCCCGGCGCCGCGCACCATGCGGTGGCTATGCCCTGCGCTTGCTTGCCAGGCGCCGCGCACCAGGCGGCGTCGTTTGCACCCTGCTGCTTGCCGGGCGCCGCGCACCATGCCGCGTCGTTGGCGCTTTCCAGCTTCTTGCCCGGGGCTGCGCACCAAGCGGCGGCTTGCAGTTTCTCGCCGGGAGCGGCGCACCAGGCTGCGGCCGGCTTGCCCGGCGCGGCGCACCAGGCACTGGCGTCGAGCGCGCCCTGCAGTGGCTTGCCGGGGGCAGCGCACCAGGCCGGCTGGTTGGCGGCGACGGCGCCGAACTCCGCTTCGTAGATGGTGCGCATGCGCTCGCCGGCCTGCACCTGTTCGCCCTCTTCGGCGCCCGCGCCCATCCCGACGTACGGATAGTGGTGCAGGAAGTAGCCGAACACCTGCTGGCAATCGCGGGCGTATTTCATGGTGTCGAGGATGTGGTAGTGCCAGAAGGTGTCCACGTCGACGGTTGGGGATGCGCCGGCATCCGGGTATTTCTTCATCAGGAACAGGAAGCGGCGGTATTCCGCTTCGACTGCGCTGGCCCGCATCATGGACCAGCCTTCGCCGGATTCCAGGTGCATCAGCTTCATTTTGATCGGGGCAAGATCGAGCGTTTCAAATGCTGCGAATTCGGTAGTCGACATGATTGTTCACCTTTTGTTTTGATATGTTTATCAAGGCATTTCTAATTATCCCTAGTGGTGGAGCGGTGCTTCAGAAGATCCCTCCTGCTTGACTGTGCGGATTAATCGGAAGCCAAGGCTTTCATCTTGACCGGTGGCAGTGATAAGAATTGTCCTGCGTGCGGTCATGTTTAATGTTGAGTTCGCTCAAGCAAGAAACTGCTGTGCAGAAACGCTACAACAGTCTCCACAAGCTTCTTCGGCCACGCGTTCATGCCAGCGCGGACAGCGTGAAATCGCTGTCGCGCGCCAGGTCGCGCATGCCCTGTTCGTCGCCATGGATCGGGATCGTGACGACGATGGTGGTGCCGGTATCGGGCCCGCTGCTGATCGAGAAGCTGCCGCCCAGGATGTTGACGCGCTCCTCGATCCCGACCAGCCCGAACGAGCCGTTACGGTTGCGGCTGCCCGGCTGCATGCCGACGCCGTTGTCGCGGATCGTCATGGTCAGCATCCCCACGTGCTCGTGCAGGTCGATCCGCACCTTGCTCGCGCGCGCGTGGCGCGCCACGTTGTTGAGCGACTCCTGCAGGATGCGGAACAGCGCCGTGGCGCAGTGATCGTCCAGGTGGTGCTCGGCTTCGTCTTCCACCAATTCGCATTCGATGCCGGTGCGGCGCGCGAAGTCCGCCACCTGCCAGTCCACCGCCGCATTCAGGCCCAGGTCGAGCACGTTCGGGCGCAGGTCGTTGATGATCTGGCGCACGCTGCGGATGGTGAGGTCGATCTGGCGCACCGTCGCGTCGGCGCGCTCGTGCAGGCGGCCATGGCGCCCGCGCGTGCGGTTGGCCAGGATCTCGGCTTCGATCTTCAGCGCCAGCAGGTTCTGCGCCAGCTCGTCGTGGATCTCGCGCGCAATGCGTTTGCGCTCACCCTCCTTGATCTGCTCCGCGTGCGCGGCCAGCAGGCGCAGCTTCTCGTTGGTGGCCTGCAGCTTGGCCTGGCTGGCGCGCAGCTCGCGCGTCATGTCCTCGGCCATGCGCAGGGCGCTGCGGCGCGACGAGGCCATGGTCTGGAACAGCGCGTAGAGCAGGGCGGTGGACAGCGTGCCCGCGAGCGCGGCCAGCCACGGGTAATACACGTCGAAGCGCGTGTACAGCGCGGCCTTGGCGATGCTGAAGTCGGCGCGCCACTGGCGCTGGTTGAACTCGATCGGCAGGCTGGCGCGCAGCACCGAACTGTCCTGCGCGGCCGGCGCCGGATTCGGGTGGCGCAGCGTCGCGTGGCTGTCGTACAGGATGGCGCTGGGGGGCGTCTCGCCCGGTTCCGGCGGCACCTCGGTCAGGTCGACCAGCACCAGGCGTGCGCCCTTGACCGGGAATTCGTCGAGCACCCCGGTGACCAGCTTGGCCACGCCGAAGCCGATGCCGGCCGAGCCGATATAGGCCGCGCGGCGCTGCGCCACCGTACGCGCGGGCAGGTCGGCGCGGTAGACCGGCAGGCGCATCGCCAGGCCGTTCTGGTTGGGACCGGGCAGCATGTTGACCCGGGTGCCCGAAGCGCTCATCGAATTGTTGTCGCGCGCCGCGGCCAGCGTGCTGCGCGTATAGCTGCGCGCTTCCAGGTCCAGGCCCAGCTTGTCGAGCGACTGGCGGGTGCTCGGCTCGATGTAGACGATGATCGTATAGCTGTCGCGGCCCGGCACCGGGCGCAGCCGCTCGGCCGGTTCCGGCACGCCATGCCGGCGCAGGCGCTGCCGCAGGTCTTCGTCGATCGCCGCCAGGCCCTCGGGACCGACGGTGCGCGCGTAGTTCATGACTTCGATGCCGGGGAAGTTGCGGCGCGTGTCGAGCTGCTCGACATAGTGGCGGAATTCGTCGGCGCCGGCATCCGGGTTGGCCCGGAACAGGCCGGCCGCGCCGCGCAGGACGTCGGAATAGCTCTTGATGCGGGCGTCGATCGTGTACTGGGCGGCGCGCGCCATGCCGCGGAAACGCGTCTGGGTATCGCTTTCGATCGCTTCCGCGGTAGCGAGGTAAAGCCCGGCGCCAATGGTCAAGGACAGCAGCGCCCCGATGAACAGGGTCGTTGGCAGCCTGGCCAGGGTGGCAGGGTGACGGCGGGAAGACATGACGCGTGGCCTCGCTTGCAAAGATGAAGTCGTCGTCTTTATGCGACAAACATTCATACGCTAAGCGGGTTTAGGCGACGAAGTACCTATCAGGACAGATAGGTTTACCAAAAAACCAACGGGTGTTGGGTAATCGGAAAGATTTCCATGCAGAGGAGAGAGGGGGGAAGCCTGGACTGCGCGCAAAACCTGGGCCCCGGCTCGCGCCAGGGCCCAGGTTTGCGGCAGTCGGTGGTTGCTGCTGAAGCGATTATTTCGCCCAGCTGTCCTTGAGCGTGGTCACGCGGTTGAACACCGGCTTGCCCGGCGTTGAATCGACCTGGTCGGCGACGAAATAGCCGTGGCGCTCGAACTGGAAACGCTGCTCCGGCTGGGCCGCCGCCATGCCAGGCTCGAGGTAGGCGGTAACGGTTTCCAGCGCCTTCGGGTTGAGCAGGGCCTTGAAGTCCTTGCCGCCGGCGTCCGGCTGGGCGTCGAGGAACAGGCGGTCGTACAGGCGCACTTCCGCTTCCAAAGCCGAAGCCGCGCTGACCCAGGTGATGTTGCCCTTGACCTTGTAGTTGTCCGCGCCCGGCGTGCCCGATTTCGAATCCGGGAAGTAGTTCACGTGCACGGCCGTGACCTTGCCTTCGGCATCTTTTTCGAAACCGGTGCACTCGACCACATAGCCGTATTTCAGGCGCACGCGGCTGCCCGGCTGGTCGCCCACGGGCGGGGTGAAGCGGAAATAGCCCTTGGTTGGGGTTTCCATGAAGTCTTCCTGCTCGATCCACAGTTCGCGCGTGAACGGGAAGCTGCGCACGCCCATCTCGGGATGGTGCGGGTGGACCGGCGAACTGCAGTCGTGCGCTTCGCCTTCGGGGAAGTTGTCCACGATCAGCTTGAGCGGACGCAGGACGGCGATCGCGCGCGGCGCTTTCGGGTCGAGGTCGTCGCGCAGCGCGCCTTCCAGCGTGCCCATGTCGATCCAGCCGTCGGATTTGGACACGCCGATGCGCTCGCAGAACAGCTGGATCGATTCCGGCGTATAGCCGCGGCGGCGCAGGCCGACGATGGTCGGCATGCGCGGATCGTCCCAGCCCGATACGATGCCTTCATCGACCAGCTGGCGCAGCTTGCGCTTGGACATGACCACATAGGTCAGGTTCAGGCGCGACATCTCGTACTGGCGCGGCACCGGCGGCGTGAAGAAGCCGCCTTCGGTGGCGGTGGCGATCAGCCAGTCGTAGAACGGGCGGTGGTCCTGGAATTCGAGGGTGCAGATCGAATGGGTGATCGACTCCAGCGCGTCCGACAGCGGATGGGTGTAGTCGTACATCGGGTAGATGCACCAGTCGTCGCCCGTGCGGTGATGGTGCGCATGGCGGATGCGGTACAGGGCCGGATCGCGGTTGGTCATGTTGGGCGAGGCCATCGCGTCCTCGCTCATCTTCGCGCGCAGGATGTGTTCGCCGTCCTTGAACTTGCCGGCCTTCATGTCGCGGAACAGCTGGAGCGATTCGGCGACCGGGCGGTTGCGGAAGGGCGAATTCGTGCCCGGCGTGCCGAAGTTGCCGCGGTTCTTCGCCATGTCTTCGGCGCTCTGGCTGTCCACGTAAGCCAAGCCCTGCTCGATCATGTATTCGGCGATCGCGTACAGCTTGTCGAAATAGTCGCTGGCGTAGTGCAGGAATTCTTCGCCGCCCTGTTCCCACGAAAAGCCCAGCCATTTCACGCTGTCCATGATGGTGTCGACGTATTCCTGGTCTTCCTTTTCCGGGTTGGTATCGTCGAAGCGCAGGTGGCAGCGGCCGGCGTAGTCGCGCGCCAGGCCGAAGTTCAGGCAGATCGACTTGGCGTGGCCGATGTGCAGGTAGCCGTTGGGCTCCGGCGGAAAACGGGTGATGACTTGCGGCATACCGTCGCGCGCATGGGTGCCGGCCGCGAGGTCATTGTCGATGATGGCGCGCAGAAAGTTTGACGGAGGCGTCGGCGCGTTGGTCACCGCCGGTTTGTTCTTATCGTTGCTCATGAAAAAGTTTCTGGATGGGGAAGTAGCGAACATTTTACCGTACGGCGCGGCAGGGGGCCTCCTATGTGGTGGAGCGCACGGTCAGGCGGCCTGGCCCGGGACATACTGGGGGCAACCCAGTTCATCCGCAAGGCCCCATCATGAAAACCCTCGCCACCCATCCGGACCTGGTCCGCGCCTGGCTGCTGGCCCTGGCCGGCATGCCGCTGCCTCCGCTGCCGCCGGCGCGCCCGATCCAGCCGCACCCCGGCAAACCGGTCCATCACTAAGCTCCCGTGGGCAGCTTCGCCACGTTATCGTTTTCTATAGGATAATCTCGTTTTTGCCGGAGTTGCGGCAAGTACGGCATTGCTAGCGGCCATGGCCGGGAGAGTTTCAGTTGGAAAATTTATACGCGATCCTCGGCGTTGCCCCGAATGCAGGCGACGACGAGATCAAGAAGGTCTACCGCTCCCTGGCGATGCGCTATCACCCGGACCGCAACCAGGCGCCGGGCGCCGAGGCGCGCTTCAAGGCCGTCTCGAAGGCCTACGAGGTGCTGTCCGACCCAATCAAGCGCGCCGAGTACAACCAGAGCGTCAACCACCGCATCGTGCTCGATGCCGAGGCCGAGGCCTTCGAGCTGTGGCGCTCGGTGTTCGCGCTCAACGGCGTGACGATCCAGCCTTGAGGCGCAGCCGCCGGCCGGCGCCGGCCTTGCCCGGCTCCAACCAATGAATCAACAGGACACACCATGAAAAACGTACATCCCGAATTCTCGTTCCAGTCGCGCGAACTGGACGGGCAGATCGAGGGCACGCTGGGCGACCCGCCCAACAAGAAGAACTACAACATGATGGTCAGCGCCCTGGTGTCGGAATACGCCAGCGGCTCGGGCCTGGACGACGTCAACCTGATGGCCTTCGCGCTCGTTGACTGTATCAAGTTCAAGGACCCGAAAGGCCTGCTGCGCGAAGCGGCCGACTACGAAGGCACCGACCCGGCGCGCGTGTTCGCCATGGCCGAGTGCGACGGCGAGCAGGGCGGCGCCATGTATGCCGCCATGACCGCCAATTACCCCGAGCTGGCGCGCCAGGCCATCATCACCGCCTTCCTGTACAAGAACCAGGCGCGCTGGGAAGACGAGGACCGCGACTTCGACCGCCTCGGCGAGGGCGACGAGGGCGACGACGACATGGACGACAGCGCCGCGACCGACGACTTCACCCAGCTGTTCGATCCGGACGGAGGAGAGCGCGAATGAGCGAGGAAACCAAGCAAGGCAGCAACCTGCCGGCGCTGACCCGCCAGGTCAGCGAACTGGTGCTGGCCGGCTCGCTCGACCACGCCGAGGAAGCCTTCTCGAAGGCCGCCGACGAGCACGGCGACTATGCCGTGGCCGAGGTCCTGTCGACCCTGCCGCCGCAAGTGACCGCGCTGCACCTGGCCGGCTTCGACGGCGGCAAGACCTCGCTCGCGACCATGCTGGTGCCGCCCAAGGCATGGGCCGATAGCCTGGCCTATATCGCCGCCACCTGGCCCGACAACATGATCGAGGACGATCCCGAGCGCATCGCCGAGAACCTGTTCAACCACGTGCATGGCATCGTCTACGCCAACGACGACGAAGAGCGCCGCCACGAACTGCTGCGCGAGGCATCCGCCACCGACCACGGCGCCACCGTGTTCGCGATCATGTGGTCGCTGGCCCCCCGCGAGATCCTGGAAGTGGCCGGCGAGATCCTGTCGAAAGGGCGCTACGTCACCGGCCAGACCAGCGGCGACAGCGACATCGTGCCGCTGGCGATCGACCTGGCCAAGGCCAGCGAAGACGGCTGGGAGCGTTCGCTGCTCGAGCTGTTCCCGGAATTCCGCCACAGCGCCGAGATGGCCGACATGGAGCTGCCGGACGATCCGGACGAAGAGTCGCCCTTCATGCAGCGCAATACGCGCGAACTGCTCTACCGCCTGCGCAAGCAGGTGCCGTCGGTGCGCAGCATGCCGCGCCGTGGCACGCGCAGGAGCATGGGCACGGACATCTTCTCGTGAGCGGGGCCTCGCCGAGCATGC
Organism: Telluria sp. AZSoR62; assembly: GCF_058111565.1. Taxonomy (NCBI): domain Bacteria; kingdom Pseudomonadati; phylum Pseudomonadota; class Betaproteobacteria; order Burkholderiales; family Oxalobacteraceae; genus Telluria; species Telluria sp. AZSoR62. The sequence continues at coordinate 176,421 of NZ_JBYTST010000005.1, read as the reverse complement.
TGCCCGCACTCGTCATCGAGAAGCTGCCGCGCCTGGTGCGCGCCATCCGGCTGCTGCCGATCGAGGCCACGCCCGACGAAGCCGAGGCGCTGGCCGACGAACTGTGCGGCATCACGGCGATGGTGGCCGAGAAGTTCACCAACGACCGCACCGCCGAAGGCATCCAGCGCGCGCTGCTGCTCACCGTGGGCGGCGTGTCGCTGGGCCTGGAGCACGAAGTCGACAGCGACGACGACCTGGATGCGCTCGACATCCTGATCGAGGAAGGGGCCGAAGCCGTGTTCCAGTCGGGTTTCCGCATGGTGCGCGAGCTGGCCGCCATGCCCGAGGATACCCTCGTGGGCGAGTACGACACCGATCCGGTGTACGCGCAGCGCCGCCTCAAGGAGTTGTTCGTCGACCTGTGCACGGCCGACCCGGGCGAAACCTGGTCCGGCTACGAGCGCTACGTCGCCCAGCTCAAGGAGCGCCAGGGCGTGCAGGCCATCGTGCGCGCGGCCCAGTGGCTGCGCCGCCATCACTACGAGGGCCCGATCAACGACCCGGACCTGAACGCCGAAGGCGTGATCGCGCTGGCGATCATCTTTGCGGTGGAAGCGGGCGGGCGTATCACGGCGCGCACCGGCCAGCGCGAATTCGAGCGCTTCGTGAAATCGGTCCGCCGCAACAAGCCCGACTTCGAAGCCGGCTGGGCCGAGCTGATGGCGCGCATCCCGCCGGTGCATCAAAGCGTGATCGCCGAGCGCATCGCGACCTACCGCGAGCAGTGCACGGTGCTGCAGCACATCGGGACCAAGGCGACCATCAGGCAGCTGTTCGGGGAACTGGAAAACTACGCCGGTTCCGAACTCGACGCGGACCTGCCGTGACGAGCCGGCGATGACGGACGCGCGTGGTCCGATCGCGCTCGGGAGTGCAGACTTCCGCCGCATCAACCGCGCGATGGCCTTCGGAGGCTTTTCCGTCTTCGCTCTGCTGTACTGCGTCCAGCCCTTGATGCCGCTGCTGGCGCGCGACTTTTCCCTCACCCCCGCACAAAGCAGCCTGGCGCTGTCGGTATCCACCGCCACCCTGGCGGTGGCGCTGCTCGCATCGGGGTTCGTTGCCGACCGCATCGGCCGCAAGCAGATCATGATTGCCTCGATGCTCGGCGGCGCCGTGCTGACCTTGCTGTCCGCCTTCGCGGTCGACTATGCCCAGCTGGTCGCCGCGCGCGCATTGCTCGGCCTCGTGCTGGGCGGGCTGCCCGCGGTGGCGATGGCGTATCTCGGCGACGAGATCGAAGGCACGTCGCTCGGCCTGTCGATGGGCATGTACATCAGCGGCAGCGCGTTTGGGGGTATGAGCGGGCGCGTGCTGTCCTCCTTCATCAGCGATTACACGTCCTGGCGCATCGCGGTCGGCCTGCTGGGCGTGGCCGGGCTGTATGCGGCCTGGGAGTTCTCGCGCAGCCTGCCGCCTTCGCGCCATGGGGGCGCCAGGCGCGCACCCGGGCCGGGCTTCCTGGACGGGCTGCGCACCCACCTGGGCGACGAAGGGCTGCCCTGGCTGTTCGTGCTGCCCTTCCTGCTGATGGGCGTATTTGTCAGCCTGTACAACTACATCGGCTACCGGCTGCTGGCGCCCCCTTTCAACTTGAGCCAGAGCGCGGTCGGCGCCGTCTCGCTGCTCTATTTGCTGGGCATCGTCAGCTCGATGTGGGCGGGTAAACTGGCCGACCGCCTGGGCCGGCGCAACGTGCTGTGGCTGGTGCTGGGGGTGATGGTCGCCGGGCTGCTGGTGACCCTGCACGATTCGGTCGTGGCGGTGGTGCTGGGCACCGGGCTGGCCACCTTCGGCTTCTTTGCCTCGCATTCGGTGGCCAGCAGCTGGGTAGGCAGGCGCGCGCGGGCCCCGCAGGCGCTGGCCTCGGGCATCTATCTCTTCAGTTATTACGTGGGATCGAGCGTGATCGGCTGGTGCACCGGCTATGTGTGGGCATCCTGGGGCTGGCCCGGCGTGGTGGCCGTGTTAGGGGCGCTGCTCGGGGTGGCGATGGGGATTGCGCTGCGGCTGCGTTCACTGGCGCCGGCAGCACCGGTGGCGCCGGCGGCGCCACCGGGATAGCTGGAAGCAAGCGTCTTACGGCGCGGCGCGCTTGACCACCACGCCGCCCTGGATCACGACCGCCGGGGCTTCCAGCAGCTGCACATTGGCCGTCGGGTCGCCCGGCACCGCCACCATGTCGGCGAAGCGTCCCGCCTCGAGCACGCCGACGTCCTTGCGCGCCAGGGCTTCGGAAGCGTTGATGGTGGCCGCCTGGATCGCCTGCAGCGGCGTCATGCCGTATTTCACCATTACCGCGAACTGCTTGCCATTGCCGCCATGGGGATGCACGCCCGCGTCGGTCCCGTAGACCATCTTCACGCCGGCCGCATGCGCTTTCCTGAAATTCCGGCGCTGCAGGTCGGTGACTTCGCGGTCCTTGCGCAGGTTATCTTCCAGCACGCCGTTCTTCTTGCCTTCCGCCGCCGTGTAGTCGCCATTGTAGATATCCATCGACAGCCAGGCGCCATGCTTCTTCGCCAAAGCGATGCCTTCGTCGTCGATCAGGCTGGCGTGCTCGATCGTGTTCACGCCGGCCCGGATCGCGTCCTTGATGCCGGCCGCGCCGTGGGCGTGGGCCGCGATCTGCAGGCCCCACTGGTGGGCTTCCTCGACCGCGGCGCGCATCTCGGCCAGGTTCATCTGCTGCTGGCCGGGTTCCGTATTGCGCGAGAAGACGCCGCCGGTGGCGCAGATCTTGATGACCTGGGCGCCGTACTTGCGCAGCGCGCGGATCGAGCGCCGCACTTCGTCGGGACCGTCGGCGTTGTACGGGCCTTTCTCTTCCATCGAGGGCGGGAAATAGGTGGAGTCGCAGTGGCTGCCAGTCGGGCCGAATGACCATGCGGCCGGCACGATGCGCGGGCCGCGCACCTTGCCGGCGGCAATCGCCTGGCCCAGGCCGACGTCGTTCCAGTCCGAGGCGCCCAGGTTGCGCACCGTGGTGAAGCCCGCGTCCAGCGTCTTGCCCGCATGGACCACGCTCAGGGCCGACCAGAAGCGGTCGTTGTATTCGAGGTTGGTGTAGCCGCCATAGGTCGGGTCCGAATCGAGGTGCACGTGCATGTCGATCAGGCCCGGGACCAGGGTCATGCCCGGCAGGGCAATGCGGGTCGTACCGCTGGCCTCACCCTGGGCGGGCGCTGCATCCGCCTTGACGCTGACGATCTTGCCGTCGCGGACCAGGATTTCGGGATTGCGGATCATCCGTCCCGCGCGCACGTCCAGCAGGCGGTCGGCGGTGATGATCGTGTCGGCGGCCAGGGCGCCGGAGGCGCCGAGCACGGCCAGGCAGAACAGGGCGATGCGCGATATCGGGCGGTGCGTGCGAGCCAAAAGATTCCCCTCAGGTGTTATATGGACAAGGTGCAACTTATACAGATAGTCGCTGCCAGCGTCCAGATGCACGTGTGGTCGCAGAGGGGAAATGGGGATGCTAGCGGTACTTCGAGGCCAGGGCCTTGATCTGCATGGTGGCCGACCGCACGGTGGAATCGAGCTGCGCTCCAGCAGGCTTGTTGTCGACCGTGAACAGCAGCATGCGCGTGCCAGGGTTGTACAGCTCGTCGAAATGGACCTGGTAGGCATCCACGAACTGCAGGCCGATCCGGCGTGTTTTCGCTTCGATGGCGGCCAGGCTATCGAGGTCGAAGCGCGCCGGCAGCATGTCGCGGAACATCGGCTGGTCGCGCGAGGTGGCCAGCATCAGCCTGACCTTGGCTTCGTCGTCCGTGAGCGACACCCGGCGGATGTCGTCGAGCAGCTTGCGCTTTTCCGGCAGCAGCAGGCCGCGCATCTGCTTCGAGTCCGGGTTGAAGCCATCGGGGCGCAAGGCCAGCACGAGGTCGATGGCCTTGTTCAGCATGATCAATTCGGTGCGGAAGCGGGCGCTGAGCGCCGCCCACCGCACCGCGTGCGGGTCGGCCAGGAACGCGTCCCAGGCTCGATTGGCCAGGTTCGAGCGCGCGTACTTGTCGTAGTTGTGCGCCCAGGCCTCGTGCTTGGCGAACAGGGGAGTGACTGCCTCGCACAGCTGCTCGTTGATCTCGACATAGCGGGTGGCGATCTCGCGCACCTGCGCAGCCGAGAGTTCCGGGCGCTGGTTGACGCCGACGCCGCGGTGCAGGCCTTGCAGCAGAGCGATGTTGATCAAGCCCAGGTTATCGCAGCGTTCCAGTTCGAGGAAGCGCGAGGTCAGGATGACGTTGACGACGTCGGCGGAGCTGGCGGCGCGCGCTGGCAGGGCGGCGCCGGGCAAGGAGACGGCGCATGCGGCAAGCAGGCAGCGCACGAGGAGATGACGGAGGCGGCGAGGTGTCGCATGGCGCAGCGCGCCGGCGGGGGCAGTCATGGCGTCTCGGGAGTTGGGTGGGCGAAGGTCAACTCAGCAATTGTAGTCACCCCCTGTTTCCGGCAAGCCCTGCAGGCGCAGGTGTGCGCCAGTTTCCCACCCGCCGTGTTTGATCGGCATCTATTTTGAGGCTGATTTACCGCTTGAAACATCTGCGACCGCTGACCCATCTTTGACGCGCGCACCGCTGAAATGCTTGCTTGAAATCGCCGTGCAGAGGTCTAAAGTGATTACGTCCAGCGGCCTTGCCGCATCATTTTCAGGAGGTCACCATGCTACAGCCTGCCGAAATCCAACAACGCTTCAGCCAGATCCAGCAAACCATCAACCAAGCCGAAGAAGTCACCCGCAACGACCAGGGCGCGCCCGACGACATTCGCGATTGCATCCAGAAGCTGGCCCACGAGCTGCCGGCCGCGGAACGCGTGATGCGCTCGAACGACCAGAGCCGCATCATCGAATGCATCGACCGCCTGGAAGAGATGGGCGACGATGCCAAGCGCATGGTGCGTAGCTCACAGCCGTCGCCGCAGGTGGCGTCGGTGGTGACCCGGGTGCATGACGTGCTGTCGGACCTGAAGCACCAGCTGCACTGATCCTTACACGATTCCCTTGCCGCGCAATGCGGCAATCTCCGCCGCTCCCAGGCCCAGCACATCTTTCAGCACCTCGTCGGTGTGCTGGCCCAGCAGCGGCGGCGCCTTGTCGCTGGTGGCGGGCGTCGCCGACATCCTGATCGGGTTGCGCACCAGTGTCACCTTGCCCGCGGTCGGGTGCGGCAGCTCGAAGGCGACTTCGCGCGCTTGCACCTGCGGGTTGGCGAAGACGTCCTTGATATCGTTGATCGGCCCGCAGGGCACGCCGACCGACTCCAGCAAGTCGATCCACTCGTCGCGGCCGCGCTGTTTCACCATCTCGGCCAGCATCGGCACCAGGAGGTCGCGGTTCTGCACGCGCAGCGGATTGGTGGCGAAGCGCGGGTCGCTGGCCAGCTCCGGCCGGCCGCCGGCCTCGACGAACTTCTGGTACTGGCCATCGTTGCCGGTGGCGACGATGATGTGGCCATCCGCGCAGGCGAAGGTCTGGTAGGGCACGATGTTGGCGTGCGCATTGCCCCAGCGCTTGGGCGGCTTGCCGCTGTTGAGGTAATTGCTGCCCATGTTGGCCAGCATTGCCACCTGCGTGTCGAGCAGGGCCATGTCGATGTGCTGGCCCTGGCCCGTGCGGTCGCGGTGGGTCAGTGCCGCCAGCACCGCCACCGTGGCGTACATGCCGGTCATCAGGTCGGTCAGGGCCACGCCGGCCTTTTGCGGGCCGCCGCCGGGCAGGTCGTCGCGCTCGCCGGTGACCGACATCAGGCCGCCCATGCCCTGGATCAGGAAATCGTAGCCGGCGCGGTGGGCGTAGGGGCCGTCCTGGCCGAAGCCGGTGATCGAGCAGTAGACCAGGTCGGGCTTGATGGCCTGCAGGCTGTCGTAGTCGAGGCCATAGCGCTTCAGGTGCCCGACCTTGAAGTTCTCCAGCACCACGTCGCAATGGCGCACCAGTTCGCGCAGCAGCTGCTGGCCCTCGGGACTGGCGATGTCCACCGTCACCGAGCGCTTGCCGCGGTTTGCCGAGAGGTAGTAGGCCGCTTCGCTGGTGTCGCGGCCTTCTTCATCTTTCGCATACGGCGGGCCCCAGGCGCGCGTGTCGTCGCCGTTGCCGGGACGTTCGATCTTGATCACGTCGGCGCCGAGGTCGGCCAGGTTCTGCGAGCACCACGGCCCGGCGAGCACGCGCGACAGATCGAGCACGCGGATATGGCCGAGCGCCTTCGGCAGCGCAGCGGAAGGGGTATGCGTCATGGTGTTCCTGCTGGAGTAGTCTGGGACGAGCGCGGATTATAGCTGTCCGCGCGCGATGGTTTGCACGGAGCGCGCGCCTGGCTTGAGGGCGGCGGCGATCACGTCGAGCGCGCGCTCGGGCTGGGCGTCGCCGCACATGAAGATGTCGGCCGCCGCAAAGCCGTGCTCGGGCCAGGTATGGATCGAGATATGCGATTCGGCCAGCAGCAGCACGCCGGTTACTCCCATGCCAGGCCCGAAGGCGTGGAAGTGGCTGTGCAGGATGCTGGCGCCGGCGGCCTGCGCCGCTGCGCGCAGCAGGGCGTCGATCGCGGCCGGATCGGTCAGCAGGGCGGCATCGATGCCGGCCAGGTCGGCCAGCAGGTGGATCCCGGCGGGGCGGTGTACCGTCATTTGTGGCTGCCGCCAGAATAGCTGCCGCCGCTGCCGCTGCCATGGCTGCGCCAGCTGTTACCCCCGCCCGTGCGGGCGCTTGACGCCATGCTGGTCCAGCAGATGACGGTCGTGAGCAACGTGACGAGGACGGCGTAGAGAATGAAGTTGCGGTTCATGCGGTCGGACTCATTTCTTGTCGGGTGCGATCAGCATCGGCATGAACAGGGCCAGCAGTCCAAGCAGGATCAGGAAGATCGTCATGCCGAAATTGAAGACCAGCGGGATGAAGTTCAGGCCCAGGATCCAGAGCAGGGCCTTCCAGGCGATGTCGCTTTTCGACGGGCCCGCCGCTTTGGACGCCTTGGCCGCCGACGGGGCGGGCAAGCCGAACCAGCTGCGCACCTGGTCTTCGGCCACGGGCGAAGAGCGCGACCAGCTCAGCTCCTCGTTCGTGTATTCGGCCGCCAGGCTGGACGCGCCATGCTCGTACTCGGCCACATGGACCATGTCGCCGGCCTTCACGCGCCAGTTGAAGGCGCCGGCCGCGTACAGCACGCGCGCCTGGTACACCCAGGTGCGCTGGTAGCTCACCTTGTCCACCTGGACCTGGTTCATGGACGGCAGCGGCGGCGTGGGCCAGTCGTCCATCACCTGGGAGCGCGACCAGCCGTCGACCGTTTCGACCAGCCAGAGGAAGCCGTCCTTGCTACTGAACAGCAGGTATTCGGACCACGCTTCGCCCTCATGGTCGGCGCGGCGCATGGCGCCGATGATGCGGTATTCATTGCCGCCGATCCTGCCCTTGACGCCGAGGGACAGCGTGAACGGCGCCGGGGCGGTATCCGATCCCTTTTCGAGCACGTGCAGCGCCGGAGTGCTGGCGTCCAGGCGCGTGCTGCAGGCCGGGCAGACGCAATTGGCGGCAATGCCGGGCAGGTAGGCGATCGCCGTGCCGCACGAGGGGCAGGCCAGCGACTCCACCTTGCCGCGGTACTTGCCGGCGCTGGCCTTGATCTGCTCGTCGTCGCGCAGCAGCTGGCATTTCAGGCCTTCCAGTGTGACGGCGTTGCCCGCGTAGAGCACCGGCGTGTCGCCGTCGGAATAGTCGAGGGTGGCGAAACTCGGGCCGCGCCGGAAGTCGGCCACGCGCGCTTGCCAGCCCTGGCCGACCCGGAACGGCAGCTCGCCCTGGCCGCCCGTGCATGTTGCAATGCGCTTGTCCGCCGCCACATAGGGGCCGAAGCCGACGTCGTACTGGCGGGTGACCTTGATCGCCTCGAAAGCCGGCCAGCCCGGCGCCAGTTCGCGTCTGGTGGTCAGCACGTACTGGTTCGAGGCGTCGCCCAGCCAGCCGTCCGTTCCATCGTCGAACAGCAGGTACCACTCGTTCCACATGCCCGCGTCGAAGCTCAGCTGGATGCGGCCGATCACGGTGAAGCTGCGGCCGGCCTGCACGCCCGAGGTGCCGATCCGGATGCGCGAATAGTCTTCAAGCACCTCGGACATCTTGCCGAGGTCCTTGACCGAACCGGCGTCCTTGACCACGGTGGCGCGGCAGAACTCGCACACCGCCATGACGGAGGCGTGCGAGCGGAACTGGACCGGTGCGCCGCAGGAAGGACAGGAAACGTTCTGCATCGGCGCTGCTTATCCGATCAATTTTTTGAGCAGCTCGGCCTTCGTGCTGTCGTAGTCGCCCTGCGAGATCAGGCCCTTGTCCAGCAGGCCCTTGAGCTTGCCCAGGCGGTCTTCGATCGATTCGGCCCCCACCGGCACGGCGGCCGGCTGCGGCTGGGCGAAGGCGCCGGTCATGCCCTGGGCCATGGCCTGGCCGATGGCGATGCCCGCACCGGCGCCGGCGCCGATGCCGGCGATGCCGCCCTCGTTCTGGGCCGCCAGCGGGATGCTGCTGGCGACCTGGAACTGGGTGAAGCCGCCCATCTTGTCGGCGCCCAGACTGGCCTTCATGCCGGCCGAGATGCGCTCGTCCAGGGCCGCCTGCAGTTCTTCCGGCAGGCTGACGCTGGCGACGTTGAATTCATCGAGCCCGATGCCGTAGCGCGCAAAGGCCGTTTCGAGGTCGCCGCGGATCTGCTGCGCCATCAGGGTCTGGTTGGCGGCCATGTCCAGGAAAGCGATTTTCGACGCGCCCAGCGAATTGGCCATGGTGGCCAGCATCAGGCCGCGCAGCTGGTCTTCGACCTCGTCGCGCGTATAGAAGGCGCGGGTGCCGCTGATCTCGGTGAAGAACAGGCGTGGGTCCGCGATGCGATAGGAGTACATGCCGAAGGCGCGTACCCGGATCATGTCGAAATCCTTGTCGCGGATCGTCACCGGCTGCGGCGTGCCCCATTTGCGGCCGGTCTGCACCCGCGTACTGAAGAAGTAGACGTCCGACTTGAAGGGCGAGGCAAACAGCTTGTCCCAGTTCTTCAGGTTGGTCAGCACCGGCAGGGTAGAGGTGGTGAGGCGATGCGTGCCGGGGCCGAACACGTCGGCGATCCGGCCTTCGTCCACGAACACGGCGACTTGCGACTCGCGCACCACCAGGGTGGCGCCGTTCTGGATTTCGAAGTCTTCCATCGGGTAGCGCCAGGCGAGGACGCCTTCGCCTTCCTCGTTCCACTGCAGGACGTCGAGAAACTGCTTCTTGATGAATGAGCCGATAGACATGATGGGTCCTCTTTATGCGCGATGGGTAACTGCTGGTATCAGGAGATGCTGCCGGCGTTGACCAGGCCGATCGACAGCGAGATGGCGCCGAGCAGGATGCCGAAGCCCGTGTTGTTGGCCTCGATCTGGTCCTTGGACATGCGCAGCAGGCGGGTGGCGATGACAAAAACCAGCACCTGGATGAGCATGGCCAGGCCCGCCCAGCCGCAGAATTCGTAGTAGTCGTCGGTGTGCATCAGGGCCGAGGCGATGGTCACCGAAAAGCCCAGCAGGGTGCCGCCCAGCGAGACCGCGGCGGCGGCATTGCCCTGGCGGATCAGCAAAATCTCGTCGTAAGGCGTGACCCGCGTGTAGACCACAAAAAAAGCGAGCACCAGCGCAATTGCCGTCGCAAGATGCAGCACATAGTTTAGGATGGCGGGCACGACATTCTCCAGAGAAAAATAGACAGGATGGCAGCACAGCGCGATCTTAGAACAAAAGCCGTTTCATGACCAAAAGAATTCTTATACTGTCGGTATTTGTCGTCGCCTCCTGCGGCCTCGCCTACGAACTGATCGCCGGGGCCCTGTCCAGCTACCTGCTGGGCGATTCGGTGCTGCAATTCTCCACCATCATCGGCTGCTACCTGTTCGCCATGGGCGTGGGCGCGCATTTCTCCAAGTATGTGCGCGACGAAGACGTGCTGTCGCGCTTCATCGACATCGAGCTGGCGGTGGGCCTGATCGGCGGCGTCTCGGCGGCGGTGCTGTTCATGACCTTCACCTGGATGCCGGCGCCGTTCCGCACGGTGCTGTACGTGACCGTGTTCCTGATCGGCTGCATGGTCGGCATGGAAGTGCCGCTGGTGATGCGCGCCCTGAACGAGCGCCGCACGGAGTTCGCCGAGATCGTCAGCCGCGTGCTGACCTTCGACTACCTGGGCGCGCTGGCCGTGTCGCTGCTGTTCCCGCTGGTGCTGGCGCCCCATCTGGGCCTGGTGCGTACCGGCTTCCTGTTCGGGATGCTCAATGTGGGCGTGGCGATGTGGACCCTGTACGTGTTCCGCGCCGAGCTGGAACACCTGCGCGGCAAGGCGATCCGCGCCAGCGCCGTGCTGTTCGCGCTGGTGCTGGGCTTCGGTTTCTCGGACCGCATGGTGGAGTGGGGCGAGCATGGCCTGTTCGGCGACGAGGTCGTGTACTCCACCACCACTCCGTACCAGCGCCTGGTGATCACGCGCTGGAAGGACGACCTGCGCCTGCACATCAACGGCAACCTGCAGTTCTCCTCGCGCGACGAATACCGCTACCACGAAGCGCTGGTGCACCCGGCGATGCAGTCGCTGCCGTGGGCGAAGCGCGTGCTGGTGCTGGGCGGCGGCGACGGCCTGGCGCTGCGCGAAGTGCTGCGCTACCCGCAGGTGGAAGAGGTGACCCTGGTCGACCTGGACCCCGCCATGACGCAAGCCTTTGCCACCCGCGCCGAACTGGTGAAACTCAATGCCGGCGCGCTGAAGGACAAGCGCGTGAAGGTGGTCAATGCCGACGCCGCGATCTGGCTGAAGAAAGAGGCCGGCATGTACGACGCGGTGATCGTCGACTTTCCCGATCCGTCCAGCTTCGCCCTCGGCAAGCTGTATTCGGTGCCGTTCTATGGCGTCCTGCGCAAGCATGTCGCGGCCAACGGCCTGATCGTGGTGCAGTCCACCTCACCCTTCTTCGCCCCGAACGCCTACTGGACCATCGACGCGACCTTGCGCGAAGTCGGGCTGCAGACCTGGCCCTACCACCTCTACGTGCCCTCGTTCGGAGAGTGGGGCTTCATCATGGCCTCGCCCCAGGGACGCTTCGCGCCGCCTTCGAGCTACCGGCTGCCGATGCGCTACCTGACTGGCGACACCACGCGCGCCATGTTCGACTTCCCGCCAGACATGCCGCGCCGCCAGATGCCGCCCAACCGGCTCGATACCCAGTCGCTGGTGCGCGCATTCGAAGAGGACTGGCAGCAGGTGATCCGCTGATGGACCGGCGGTCCTTCCTGATGACGGCGGCGGGCGCTGGCGCCGCGGGGCTGGCGTCCGCGGCGGGCTTTCGCTATGCCCAGGAAATCACGCCGGCGGTGCATACGCCAGGCCGGGCGGAGGGCCACTTCCTGCGCGAGCGTGGCGCGCTGCCGGCGCCGTCCGAAGTGATCGACACCGATGTCGCGATCCTCGGCTCCGGCATCGCGGGCCTGAGCGCCGCATGGAAGCTGGGGCGGCTCGGCCACGATGACTACCTGCTGCTGGACGGACCGGAAGCCTTCGGCAATGCGGCCGGCAGCCAGTACGGCGAGCTGGCCTGCCCGACGGGCGGCCACTACCTGCCGCTGCCCGGTCCCGAGTCGACCCACGTGCGCGAGATGCTGGCAGATCTGAAAATCATCTTGCGCGGCGCGGACGGCGAGCAACCCTACTACGACGAGCGTTTCATCCTGCACGGGCTGGACGAGCGGCTGCTGGTGGACGGCGAGTGGCAGGAAGGCTTGATTCCCACCAGCGCGGCCGACGCGGCCGAGCACAAGCTGTTCTTCGACGAGATGGCGCGCCTGCGCCATCGGCGCGGCAGCGATGGCCTGCGCGCCTTCGTGTTCCCGCTGGTGCGTTCGTCGAGCGATCCGCAATTCGCGCTGCTCGACCGGATCAGCTTTGCGCAGTGGCTGGGCGACCAGGGCTACCGCTCGGCCAGCCTGCGCTGGTACCTCGACTACTGCTGCCGCGACGACTACGGCGCCGGGCTGGAGCGCGTCTCGGCCTGGGCGGGCCTGCATTATTTCGCCGGGCGCTGGGGCCAGGCCGCGAACGCCGACGAGAACGCGCTGCTGACCTGGCAGGGCGGGCTGGCGCCGCTGGCCGAGGCCTTGGCCGCGCGCGCGGGACCGCGCCGCCGTGCGGGGACGGCGGCTTCCGTGCGCGAGGTGGACGGCAGGGTCGAAGTCTTGTGCTTCACGCTGGTCGACGGCAAGCCGCGCAGCTTCCTGGTCCGCGCACGCCGCGCGATTTGCGCGATGCCGCTGTTCGTGGCCAGCCGCGTGATCGACGACATTGGCCGCTACGGCTTCGATGCGCGCACGCACCTGCCCGACTACGCGCCGTGGATGGTGTCGAACTTCCTGATGCGCGACTTTCCGCGCGAGCTGCCGGGAACGCAGCTGGCCTGGGACAACGTGGTGTACGGGGGCAGGGGGCTTGGCTATGTCGTCTCGACTCACCAGGACATCCGGTCGCGCCCGCCCGAGAAAACCGTGTTCACGGCCTACACGGCCTTGTCCGGCCGCACCCCGCTGGACGCGCGGCGCTGGATGCAGGCGGCGCGTCCCGCCGAGCTGCTGGAACTGGCCAGCGCCGATCTGCGGCAAGCCTATGGCTGGGCCTTCGCACCTTGCGTGCAGCAGGCCGACATCACGCTGCGCGCGCATGCGATGGCGGTACCGGCGCCTGGCTTCCGGAGCAACGCCGGGCTGGCCGCGCTGCGCGAAGCCGACGGGCCGATCCTGTTCGCGCATGCGGACTTGTCCGGCCTGTCGGTGTTCGAGGAAGCGGCATGGTGGGGCTGCCGGGCGGCCGAGCGCGCCGGCCTGTGAACCCTGCTAAGGGCCGGCTTGCCGAGCGGAGGCATCAGCCCCGCGCAGGCGATCCCTGGCATTGCCCATCATTTCGTAGGTGGCGTACCAGCTGCGGCGCATGCCTTCGGCGCTCGGCAGCCAGGACCAGGGCCCCGGCGCTTGCCGGCTCAGGAACATGGTCGGCGCAGCGGTGACCTGGAGTCCGGCGCGCTCGAAGACGGCGCGGGCGCGCGGCATGTGCATCGCGTCCGTCACCAGGAGGATGCGCGTGACCCCATCCTTGCGCAGCAGCGCGGCGCTGAAGGCCGCGTTCTCGCCGGTGTCGCGCGAGCGCGACTCGATCCATCGGACCGGCACGCCGAAATCCCCGCGCAGCGCAGTCGCCATGGCGTCGGCCAGGGTGTAGGCGCGGCTGCGGGCGTCGGGGGCGGCACGCCTGCCCGCGTGGCCGCCGCTGACCAGCACCGGCAAACCGGTGCGCCGCTGCAGGTGCGCAGCGTAGCGCAAGCGCGCCAGGGCCACGTAATCGGGAATGTCGCGATCGCCATATTCGGGGGCGTCGCGCAGGCGTCCGGCCGAGAGCACGACGATGGCCTGCGCGCCGGCGCGTTCCGGCTGGCGCAGCGGCTCGCTCTGCCGTTCCAGCGGCGCGACCAGCAAGCCCGCTCCCATGGTACTGGACAGGAAGGCCAGCGCGGCCAGGCCGGTGCCGGCGGCCAGGCGCCCGAGGCGCGGCCAGGGCCGCCACAGCGCCAGCCCGACCAGGATGAGCAGGAACAGGCTGGTGGGAGGCAGCAGTAGGTTGCGCGCGAGGGTGTTGACCAGATCAAGCATGAATAAGGAATTGGTTCATGGGTTGCGCCGCCGGCGCCGCTCAGGCGCGCGGCTCGGGTTCCATCAGCTTGGCCGCGAACAGGTCGCGCTCGTGGTCGACGATGCCGTCCACCAGGCGCTCGTCCAGCCCCATCGCCTCCAGCACGAAGGCCGACAGCTGCAGGCTCGCTTCCAGCGTCTCCGGCACCACGACGCTGGCCCCGGCCAGGCGCAGGGCGCGCGCGTGCTTCTCGTCGCGCGAGCGCACGAACAGGGGCACATGCGGGAACTCGCGCCGGATGCCGCGCACGGCCTGCATGCTCGACGCCGGATGGTCCATGGTCAGCACGATGGCCGGCGCCTCGTCGGCATGCACGCGGCGCAGCAGTTCGGGGCGCGAGGCGTTGCCGAAGTAGACCGGCTTGCCTTTGGCATGCAGCCTGGACACCAGCTTGGCGTCGCATTCGAAGGCCACGAACGGGATGTTCTGCTCGCCCAGCAGCTTGGCCAGTTGCTGGCCCACGCGCCCGAAGCCGGCGATGATGATGCGCCCGCGCGCCGACGCCAGCTGTTGATCGTCCTGGCTGGCCGCCAGTTCGTCCGCGGCCGTGTCGCTGCGCTCACCGATCGCATGGCCCAGGCGCGCCAGCATCGGCGTGATGAACAAGCTTAGTCCCACTACCAGCATGACGCGCGCACCCAGCACGGGGTCGAGCACCTGCGAGGTGACGGCGTAGCCGACCGCCACGAAGGCGAACTCGCCGCCCTGGCCCAGCAGCAGGCCGCCTTCAAGGGCGCGGCCCCATTTCAGGCCGCCAAGCCGCAGCAGCACGGCCACCACCACTGCCTTGATCAGGACCAGGCTGGCCACGCATGCGGCCAGCAGGAGCGGCGCTTCCAGCACCTGGCGGGTATCGATGCTCATCCCGACCGTCATGAAGAACAGGCCCATGAGCAGGCCCTTGAAGGGTTCGACCATCAGCTCGACTTCGTGCTTGAACTCGGTCTCGGCCAGCAGCAGGCCGGCGATCATCGCACCCAGCGCCATCGACAGGCCGGCCGCGGCGGACAGGCCGGCGATGCCGAAGGTGCTGAGCAGGATCAGCGCCATGAACACGTCCGGCTGGCGGTGCTCTGCAAAGGAGCGGAACAGCTTGTGGACGACGCGCCCGCCCACCAGGTAGATCAGGGCGATGGCTGCTGCGGCCTTTGCCAGCGTGGTGAGCGCCAGCATGGCGACACCGTCGCCGCCGTTGTGGCCCAGGGCGCCGATCAGCAGCAGGATCGGCACCACCGCCAGGTCCTGCAGCATCAGGATGGCGAAGGTGGCCTGGCCGAGCGGGGTGCCGGTAGCCTGCTGCTGGGCGAGCAGCTGCATCACGACCGCGGTGGAGGAGAGCGACAGCAGCAGGCCGACGATGACGGCGGTCTGGGTAGCGAGCCCGCTGAAGAGGAGCAGGGCGCCGCAAATCAGGATGGCGCTGGCTGCTACCTGCGCGGTGCCGGCCCCGAACACCCAGCGCCGCATGGCCCACAGGCGCGCGGCGGAGAGTTCGAGGCCGATCATGAACATCAGGAACAGCACGCCGATCTCGGCCAGCATCGAGATGCCTTCGCCACGCGGGAAGGTGAGGAAGGCCAGCCACGGGACCTCATCGGCGAGCAGGCCCAGGCCGAAGGGACCGGCCAGGGTGCCGACGGCCAGGAAGCCGACCACCTGGTTGATGCGCAGGCGCTGGAGAAGCGGAATGAGGATGCCCGAGAGGACCAGGAACAGGAGGATCTCGCGCAGGAAGGGGAAGGCGTGTTGCTCTTGCACGGTTGGGGCCGGGGAGTGGAGGTGGGGCGATTGTAGCGTGCTGTTTGGGGGCCGGGCTGCGAAGCGCGTGCCGGTGCGGCGAACTTGGGGGGAGCAATGCCAGTGGCATCGCTTCCCCCAGTTGAGCTGGGAGCCGCTAACGCATCAGCAATTCCCCGCCTGCACCGCCTCCGGTGGCGTCTCTTCCTGCTGCCGGTGCCCGCTGGCCACCGGCTGGCGGCTTTCGGCCGTCTGCTGCAGCTCCTCGATTTCCGGATCGTCCACGTTGCGCAGTTCCAGATAGCGGTCGAGGGCCTGGTCCAGGCGCGGCAGCAGGATGCCGCGTTCGCTGGTGAGCGCGCAGTAGGCGGGACGCGCTGCCGCAAATGCGATGGGGCGCGCCTCCAGCCGGCTGGCATCCACGCCCGCACGCTCGGCCGCCTTCAGGGCCAGCTCGGCCCAGCTCAGGGCGCCGCCGTTGGCCAGGTGCCAGATCCCGGCCTCGCGGTCGATCGCCAGGTCCAGGCAGGCATGCACCAGGTCGGGCACGTAGGTGGGCGTGATGGTGAGGTCGTTCGAGGCGGTGAAGGACTCGCCGCGCTCCAGCGCACCGAGTGCGACGGTGACGAAGTTGTACTGGTCCCAGGGGCCGAAGAAGGCGCTGGTGCGCACCATCAGCGCGCCGGGGTGCTTGTCGAGCACCGCGCTTTCCGCGTCGGCCTTGCTGCGGCCGTAGACGCCCAGCGGGGCGACCGGGTCGGACTCCACGTAGGGGCGGTCTTGCCGGCCGTCGAACACCAGGTCGCTCGAGAAGCTGGTCAGGTGCACGCCGTGGCGCGCGCAGGCGGCGGCCAGGATGGCCGGGCCGACGGTGTTTTCGCGGAAGCACCGTTCGGCATCGTGCTCGGCATCGTCGACGCGCACATAGCCGGCGGTGTTGATGACGGCCCAGGGCTGGTAGTGCGCCAGGGCGCGCTCGACCGACGCGCTGTCGGCGATGTCCATGTCCTGGCGCGAGAGCAGGCGGAAGGCGATGTTGCGCTTGCGGCAGACGCGGGCAAAGGCGCGTCCCAGGGTGCCGGTGGCGCCCAGGATCAGGATCGGCGCCGCACTCGTTCCCACCAGGCGGTGGCCGTCGGCGGAAATCGAGGTGAGGGCGCTCGGGGTGGCGACCGGCGGATGGCAGAGGAAGCGTCCCGGACGGCGCCACCAGCCCTGGCCGCGCAGCACCGGGTGCGACAGCGGCTGGCCCGATGCAATCTCCTGCATCATCCTGGCCAGCGCGGTCGGGCGCGGCAACGGCGATCGCACGTCGAAGGGGCCGGGTTCGTAATAGCCCTTGTTCTGGGTGACCAGGCTGTTCCAGTCGAAGGAGCCGAGCAGCGACCAGACCGTGACCGCGCGCACGTCCACGCCGTTCTGTTGCGACTGCTGGGCCGCTTCCCAGATCTCGAGCAGCCAGCGCAGCTGGTCTTCGCGGTTGGCGTCGATGTGGGCTTCGGTGATCGCCAGCGGGATGCGGTAGCGGTCCCAGACTTCGCGCAGCAGCGGGGCGATGCCCGGGGTGGGCGTGGCCAGCACGCGCGAGGCTTCGATGTCGGCGCAGGGGATGCCGTCGGCCACGCCGCGGTGATGGGCCGGGAAGCGCTCCGGGCGGTGGTCGAGCCAGCGCTCGGAGGTCACGTAGTAGTTGACCCCGATGAGGTCGGGCGGGCAGGGGTTCTCGCGGAACCACAGGAATTCGGCCGCGTCGATGCCGGTCTTGAGCAGGTAGGGCCAGAGGGCGTGCTCGGGGCCGACCATGCCGCACAGCAGGTCCCAGGCCAGCCAGCGGCGCTCGTTGTAGAACTCGGCGACGTCGAGCATCTCCGGGGTGCCGTAGGTCTTGCCGAGGTCGTCGGTCTGCACCAGCTTGGCGTTCGGGTTCACGGCGCGGATCGCGCGCATCGACAGCACGACGGCGCGGCACTGCACCAGCAGCGCTTCGATGAAGCTGCGGTCGTCGCGGCCGTGCGGGTACCAGACCCCGTACAGGCCGGCGAAGCGGGCGGTGGTGCAGGGCTCGTTGACCGGGGTGTAGAGCTCGACCCAGGGATAGCGCGCGGCGACGGCGCCGGCGTATTCGGCCAGCTGTTCGGCAAAGGCCGGGTCGACCAGGCTGGTGTGGCGCGGACCGCTGCCGTGGTGCACCAGGCCGACGATCGGGTTGACGCCGGCTTCGCGCAGCGCCGGCAGGCGCTCGTCGGGCCAGCTCCAGTCGGCCTTGGCGAGCCCATCAGGTGCGGTACGTTCCCATAGCACGGGATAGCGGATGGCCTTGATGCCGGTGGAGGCGAAGCGGTCGATGTCGCAGGCGCGGCCGGCATGGCCATTGCGGTCCAACTGGCTGAAATACTCGTCGCGCACGCGGTTGACCGTACATTCGAGGCCGCCCCAGAGTTCGAGTGGGCGGGCTTGGCTGTTCATGCTCTCTTTTTTATCCATCAAATTCACCACTTTATTAATCTTATTGCAACAAAAAAACTGCAGGTGCGCATCCCGGGTAAAAATTGCAAGAGGGGAGCCGCGCCTGCCGGGTCACGGACCGGAAGCGGTTGACAGCCGAGCGTCAACCTGCAACCATGCAGTCCATGAATTTTCCGAAAGCACATCGTCTTCTTCCGACCTGGTGGCGCCGCTGACAGCGCGCGGCCACGGGAATGATGTGCATTTCAAGTAACGCCGCCTCGATCCGGGTGGCGTTTTCTTTTTGGGCGCAGGACGATCGGGGCTTTATCAAGAACAAGCCAAAGGAACACGATGAGCTCGCAAACCCCCTCCGTAGTCCCCGATAAGCCCGCGCCTGTCATCCTGACCGGCGACCGGCCTACCGGCCCGCTGCACCTCGGCCACTTCGTGGGCAGCCTGCGCAACCGCGTCGCTTACCAGGACACCTACAAGCAGTTCGTGATGCTGGCGGACGCCCAGGCGCTGACCGACAACATGGATGACATTGGTAAGGTACACCGGAACGTTGTCGAGGTGGCGCTCGATTACCTCGCATGCGGCATCGATCCGGCCCGTACCACCATCCTGATCCAGTCGCAGATTCCCGAGCTGACCGAGCTCACCTTCTACTACCTGAACCTGGTCACCGTGGCCCGCCTGGAGCGCAATCCGACCGTCAAGGCGGAGATCATCCTGCGCGGCTTCGAGCGCGACATCCCGGCCGGCTTCCTGACCTATCCTGCCAGCCAGGCGGCCGACATCACCGCCTTCAAGGCCACCGTGGTGCCGGTCGGCGAAGACCAGATCCCGATGATCGAGCAGTGCAATGAAATCGTGCGCAAGTTCAACCGCAACGTGAACCAGGAAATTTTGGTCGAGTGCAAGGCGATCGTGCCGGAAGTGGGCCGCCTGCCGGGCATCGACGGCCGCGCCAAGATGAGCAAGTCGCTGGGCAATACCATCAACCTGGGCGCCAGCGAAGACGAGATCCGCGCCGCGGTCAAGCAGGTCTATACCGACCCGCTGCACCTGAAGGTGTCCGACCCCGGCCACATCGAGGGCAACGTGGCCTTCATCTACCTGGATGCCTTCGACACCGACAAGGAAGGCCTGGCCGAAATGAAGGCGCATTACCAGCGCGGCGGGTTGGGCGACAGCATCGTCAAGAAGCGCCTCGAGGGCATCCTGCAGGAGATGCTGGCGCCGATCCGCGCACGCCGCGAGGAGTTCGCCAAGGACCGCGGCCAGGTGCTGCAGATCCTGAAGGAAGGCACGATGCGCGCACGCGAAGTGGCGGCCGCGACGACGGACGAGGTGCGCAAGGCGCTGGGGCTGTCGTACTTCTAAAGTAAGCTCGTACCGCTGATTGGCCACTGAACCGTAGGATGGGCAGGTCTTCCTGCCCACGCGTTCAAGCGGCACCGCCACCGGCCCCGACCTGGTATCAGCCACCGCTACCCGAAGTAGCACCACGCATCCCCTTGCGTTTTATGCTGGCCCGCAATTTCCCCTGATGGCAATCTGCAGCCTTTATCGTCATTGGGGAGCATCTCCATGAGCAAAGGCCTGCGTCTTACCGAAAAATGGCTGCAACGCACCCTGTGGCTGGTCGCGTTCGCCTTCGCCGCCTTCCTGATCGGGCTGGGCAGCGCCCTGGTGCGCAACCTGTGGGAAGTCGAAGCCGAACTCACGGTCGAGCAATTCATGGATCCGGCGCAGACGGCGGCGGTGCGCGCCGAGGAAGGGGCGGCAAAGGACAAGCGCGGCGCCGCCCGGCTGGCCCTGGAACAGGCGCAGCAACGACACGAGGTGGCGCGCTCGCATACCCGCTCGGCGCACGCAACCTTCGACAACTGGCTGGCGACCCGGCGCGCCACGGCCCAGCCCGGCCAGGACCCGGAACTGATAGCACGCACGCGCGGTCTCGACAAGCTCGAGGCGGACGAACGCGCGGCGCTCGCCGCCGTGCAAGCCCAGCAGCAGGTCGTGCTCGACGCGGACCATGCGCTGCAGGCGGTGGAAGCGCGCTGGGAGAAGATCGAAACGCCGGCGCGCGAAGCCTTGATCGACGCCTCCATCGCCAAGGAATTGCGGGTCTTCCTGTACCGCCTGGCCCTGACGCTGCCCTTGCTGGTGCTGGCGGGCTGGCTGTTCGTGCGCAAGCGCAAGGGCACCTACTGGCCCTTCGTCTGGGGCTTCATCATCTTCGCCGTATTCACCTTCTTCGTCGAACTCGTGCCCTACCTGCCCAGCTACGGCGGCTATGTGCGCTACCTGGTCGGCATTGCCGTCACGGGTCTGGTGGGACGCTACGCGATCCTGTCGCTGCAGCGCTACCTGGCCCGGCAGAAGGAAATCGAGGCCTTGCCGGATGCGCAGCGCCGCCAGGGCCTGCGCTACGACGCCGCCATGGCCAGGCTGGGCAAGGGCGTCTGCCCGGGCTGCGAACGCCAGGCCGACCTGAAGGACGCCAAGGTCGATTACTGCCCGCACTGCGGCATCGGCCTGTTCGACCGCTGCAGCTGCTGCACGACCCGCAAGAATGCGTTCGCGCGCTTTTGCTTTGCCTGCGGCACGGCGGCCAATGCGACACTGGCCGACTGAATCCAGCCGGCCAGCGAAGTACCACCGCTGCTTGCGTGAACTCAGTCGTGCAGGTCGGCCGGCACCTTGCCGCCATTGGCGGCCAGCTTGTTCATGACCTGCTTGTGCAGCCAGATGTTCATCGAGGCCGAGTCGCCGGTGTCGCCGCTGTAGTGCAGCTCGGCGGCCAGTTCCTTGCGCGCCTGCAGGCTGCTGTCCAGGTCGAGCAGCTTGAGCAGGTCGACGATCGAGCTGCGCCAGTTCAGCTGCTGGCCGGAAGCCTGCTGCTTGGCGCTCAGGATCTCCTCGACGTCCACCTGGTCCATGGCGGCGGGCGCTGGAGCCGGCTGCTGCACTTGCGGCTGCGCTTGCGGCTGGGCCTGCGGTGCGCTCGGCGCCGGGGCCGTTGCGGCCGGGCCCTTGTTGGCGGCGTGCGACTTCGGGAAGATCTTGCTGAAGATATTGCTCAGGATGCCCATGGTGGTCCTCGTTGGTTGTGGTGGATGGAAAGGTGAAGCGATCAGCGGCGCATGTTCTGCGCCATGTGGCCGAGGGCAATGGCGAGTGCGGCGCCGCCGATAGCCTTGACCAGGGTCGGGTTGTCGGCATAGAAGTCGCCCATGCGGTCGACGATGCTCGGGTTTTGCTGCTCGGCCTTCTCGGCCAGTACGCGCACGTCTTCCGGCGAGACCTGCTCGGCCTGCTCGGGGGTGACCTGGGTCGGGGTACGGCCGCCGAAGAGGTTGCCGAGGGCGCCGCCGCCGAGCGAGGCCAGCACGCCCGGTCCGAGGGTGGAAAGCAGCTGGTTGAGCATGCCGGCGCGCTGGTTCGGGTTGCTCTGGCCGAACATCTGGCTCACCATCTGCGGGAAGGGCGGGGTCTGGTCGGAGCGCAGGGCCCCGGTCACGCCGGTCGCCAGCACGTCGCGCGGCGCGTTTTGCGCCACGCGGTCGAAATCGTCTGCTGCCTGGTTCTGGTTTGCGCCGGCAGCGCCGCCCAGGTATTGCGTCAGTAGGTTGCCTAGATCAAATGCCATCTCGTTCTCCTGCTTGTACATGGGTGAACATCGAGAGTAGGCGCGATGGCGCCCGCTTCTCTGTTCGGTATTCAACGGTGGCTGCCCGAAAGGCGTGCTTCGTTTCCATGTAGACATCCAGGTGTTCGCCGGGGTAAGCTTGCCGGTGCAGTCACCTGAAATCCCTCCGCAGGAGCGCACCATGTGGCCTTATCCCCGGATCCTGTCCCATCGCGGCGGCGGCACGCTCGCCCCCGAGAACACCTTCGCCGGCCTGCGGCGCGGCATGGACTATGGCTTCCGGGCGGTGGAATTCGACGTCATGCTGGCGCGCGACGGCGTGCCGGTGGTGATGCACGACCCTTATCTTGGCCGCACCGTCACCGGCGCCGGCCATGTCTTCGACTACGACGCGGCCGAGCTGGCGCGGATGGATGCCGGCAGCTGGTTCGGTCCCGACTACCGCGGCGAGCCGGTGCCCCTGTTTGCCGACTTCGTCCGCTACTGCAAGGCGCAGGGGATCTGGATGAACATCGAGATCAAGCCGGCGCGCGGCTTCGACGCCGAGACCGGCGAGGAGGTGGCGCGCATCGCCCGCGAAGCGTTCGCGGACGAGATCGCGGCCGGCGACCGGGCGCGGATGCCCTTGCTGTCCTCGTTCAGCCTGGCCGCCCTGGAAGCGGCGCAGCAGGCCGCCCCCGAGCTGCCGCGTGCCTGCCTGATGAGCGAGTTGCCGCCGGGCTGGGAGCCGCTGGCGCGCTCGGTCGGGGCGGTCGCCATCCATACCAACCACAAGCACCTGACCCCGGAACTGGCCAAGGCCGTGCGCGACGCCGGTTTCGGCCTGTTCTGCTATACCGTCAACGACCCGGTCCGGGCAGGCGAGCTGCTGGAGTGGGGCGTCGAGGCCTTCTGCACCGACCGGGTCGACCTGATCGGGCCGGAGTTCGGCCTGCATCAATGATCTTTGCAAAAAAATAATCACACCGGGCCTCAAGTAGCACAACCGATTGTCGTTAATGACATGCAACCACCCTCCGGGTGAAGGCCACCATGTCACTATCGATCAATACCAACGTCCAATCGCTCAATACGCAGCGTGCGCTGCAGACGAACACCGCGACCCAGGCGCAGCTCATTGCGCGCCTGAGCTCGGGCTCGCGCATCAACAATGCGAGCGACGACGCGGCCGGCCAGGCGATCGCCGCGCGCATGACGGCCGGCCAGCGCGGAATGAGCCAGGCGATGCGCAACCTGAGCGACGGCACCTCGCTGCTGCAGGTGGCCGAAGGTGCGATGGCCAACGTGGTCGAGAACCTGCAGCGCCTGCGCGAGCTGGCGGTGGCCTCGGCCAACGGGTCGTATTCGGACACCGACCGCGCGGCCCTGCAGCAGGAAGCGGTGCAGATCCTGAACCACATCAACGGCGTGGGCGAGCAGACCAAGTTCAACGGCAGCGAAGTGTTCGCCCAGGACCGCACCAGCATCGGCGGCGACGAGCGCAAGCGCACGGTGCTCGACGGCCTGAAAACCGGCTGGTTGTCATCCAGCGAAGAGATGATCAAGCAGTACTACGGCTTGAGCGCCGACGGCGTCACGCTTACCGTGAACCTCGACGGCACCGACGGCGGCGCCGGCGTGCTGGCCTCGGTCTCGGGCACGGTGTCGGGCAGCGGCAAGTTCGGCAACCTGAGCCTGAACCTGGACATGGCCGATTTCGGCACTGCCGCCACGCCCGACGGCGGCGGGGCGCCGTTCTACAGCGACCGCATCGTGGCGCACGAGATGGCGCACGCCATCATGGGACGCTCGATGAATTATTTCTCGCTGCCCCAGTGGTTCCGCGAAGGCACGGCGGAACTGATCCACGGCGCCGACGAGCGGGTGCGCGGCGCCATTGCCGGCGGCTCGACCGCGGCCGGCATCGTCGGCGTGATCGCCGGCGGCGGCTTCACCTATGAGGGCGGCTATGTCGCCAGCCGCTACATGCACGACAAGCTCAAGGGCCTGGGCGTGGAGGGCGGCATCAAGGGCGTCATGCAATACCTGCAGCAGAACCAGTCGGCCAACCTGGACGCGGCGCTCAACGCCGTGACCGGCGGCGCGGTGGCCAGCACGGCCGACTTCCTGGCGGACTTCGGGGCCAACGGCGCGGACTTCATCACCAACCGGATGGACCTGTGGAACGCCGACACCGGCGCGATCGGCGGGCTCGATGCCGACGGCACCGCCGCGCGCAATGCCAGGGACGTGGTGCCCGATACCGGCACCAATGGGGCCAAGGACGGACTGGCCAGCTTCCAGGTGATCTATCCCGAACTGGGCGGCAATACGGGCGTCAAGCGGGTGCAGATCCAGGCCAGCGAGAGCATGGGCGACCTGATCGAACTGCAGTTCTCGTCGATGAACGCCGGCGCGCTCGGGCTGGGCGAGCTCGACCTGAAGAACGCCGCCGTCTCGCTGCTGCACGTGGACCAGGCCCTGGACTTCGTCAACAAGCAGCGGGTGAACGTGGGCGCGGCCAGCAACCGCCTCGACATGGCCGCCAACGGCCTGCAGACCAATTCCGCGAACCTGGCGGCGGCCAAGGACCGGATCGAGGGCGTGGACTACGCCAGCACCGCGGCCGGCCTGACGCGCGCGCAGATCCTGCAGCAGGCGGCATCGGCGATGCTGGCGCAGGCCAACAGCATGCCGCGGGCGGTGCTGTCGCTCTTGCGCTGACGTCGTAGAGGTCGCGGGTTCGCGACCAGGCTCGCATCCCACCACCGCATCGCCTTGCCCGTCAACCGTAAATATCGCCCGGACCGATAAGCCGGTGTACAGCTACGCTATAATCGATTTTTTATACAGCATGCTGCCTCCTCACGCCCATACGACATGAAATCCTCCGAAATCCGCGAAAAGTTCCTCAAGTTCTTCGAGTCCAAAGGCCACGCCATTGTCCGTTCCAGCCCGCTGGTGCCGGGCAACGACCCGACCATGCTGCTGACCAACAGCGGAATGGTGCAGTTCAAGGATGTGTTCCTGGGCCTGGATACGCGCCCGTACTCGCGCGCGACCTCCGTGCAGCGCTGCGTGCGCGCCGGCGGCAAGCACAACGACCTGGAAAACGTCGGCTACACCGCGCGCCACCACACCTTCTTCGAGATGCTGGGTAACTTCAGCTTCGGCGACTATTTCAAGCGCGACGCCATCAATTACTGCTGGGAGCTGCTGACCAAGGTCTACCTGCTGCCGCCGGAGAAGCTGACCGTCACCGTCTATTTCGAGGACGACGAAGCCTACGACATCTGGGCCAACGAGATCGGCGTGCCGAAAGAGCGCATCATCCGCATCGGCGACAACAAGGGCGCGCGCTACGCGTCGGACAACTTCTGGCAGATGGCCGACACCGGCCCTTGCGGCCCGTGCACCGAGGTGTTCTACGACCACGGCGCCGACATCTGGGGCGGCCCTCCGGGCTCGGCCGAGGAAGACGGCGACCGCTTCATCGAGATCTGGAACCTGGTGTTCATGCAGTTCAACCGCGACGAGTCGGGCACCCTCACTCCGCTGCCGAAACCGTCGATCGACACCGGCATGGGCATGGAGCGCCTGGCCGCCGTGCTGCAGCACGTGCACAGCAACTACGAGATCGACCTGTTCCAGGCATTGATCAAGGCCGCCGCGCGCGAAACCGGCGCGCAGGACCTGGACAACAACTCGCTGAAGGTCATCGCCGACCACATCCGCGCGGCCTCGTTCATGATCGTCGACGGCATCATCCCGAGCAGCGAAGGCCACGGCTACGTCCTGCGCCGCATCATCCGCCGCGCCCTGCGCCACGGCCACAAGCTGGGCCAGACCAAGCCCTTCTTCCACAAGCTGGTGGCCGATCTCGATGCCGAGATGGGCACTGCCTATCCGGAACTGCACGAGGCGGCGGCACGCGTGGCCCAGACCCTCAAGACCGAGGAAGAGCGTTTCGGCGAGACGCTGGAAAACGGCATGAAGATCCTGGAAGCCCAGCTGGCCAAGGATGCGAACAGGCTCGATGGCGGCACCGCCTTCACCCTGTACGACACCTATGGCTTCCCGCTGGATCTCACGGCCGACATCTGCCGCGAGCGTGGCATCGTGCTCGACGAAGAAGGCTTTACCGCCGCGATGGAGCAGCAGAAGAAAACCGCGCGCGCCGCCGGCAAGTTCAAGATGGCCGCCAAGGTCGACTACACGGGCGAGAAGACCAAGTTCGTCGGCTACGAATCGCTGGCCCACAACACGCACGTGCTGGCGCTGTATGCCGACGGCGTGTCGGTCCAGGAACTCAAGGCCGGCCAGGACGGCATCGTGGTGCTCGATACCACCCCGTTCTACGCCGAATCCGGCGGCCAGGTGGGCGACCAGGGCGTCATCGGCAATGGCGCCAACGTCTTCGAGGTCGAAGACACGCTCAAGATCCAGGTCGACGTCTTCGGCCACCATGGCGTGCTGCGCGAAGGGTCGTTGAAAGTGGGCGACACCGTCGACGCGCAGGTCGACACCAATAAGCGCGCGCGCACCATCCGCAACCACTCGGCGACCCACCTGATGCACAAGGCCCTGCGCGAAGTGCTGGGCAGCCACGTGCAGCAGAAAGGCTCGCTGGTCGACGCCGACAAGACCCGCTTCGACTTCAGCCACGGCGCGCCGCTGACGGCCGAGGAAATCGCCAAGGTCGAGACCATCGTCAACCGCGAGATCCTCGAGAACCACGCTACGCAATCGCACAACATGTCCTTCGACGATGCGGTCAAGCACGGCGCCATGGCGCTGTTCGGCGAGAAGTACGGCGACACCGTGCGCGTGCTGGACATCGGCAGCTCGAAAGAGCTGTGCGGCGGCGTGCACGTGACCCGCACCGGCGACATCGGCCTGTTCAAGATCGTGGCCGAAGGCGGCGTCGCCGCCGGCATCCGCCGCGTCGAAGCCGTGACCGGCGAGGGCGCGCTGGCGCTCGTGCAGTCGATCAACCGCAAGCTGCAGGAAGCCGCCGGCGCGCTCAAGACCAGCCCGGACGAGCTGGGCTTGCGCATCGCCCAGGTGCAGGACCAGGTCAAGTCGCTGGAAAAGGAAGTCGCCGCGCTGAAGTCGAAGCTGGCGTCGGGCCAGGGCGACGAGCTGGTGGCCCAGGCCATCGACGTCAACGGCATCAAGGTGCTGGCTGCAACGATGGATGGCGCCGACGTCACGGCGTTGCGCGAGACCATGGACAAGCTCAAGGACAAGCTGGGCACCGCGGCCATCGTGCTGGCCAGTGTGCTTGAGGGTAAGGTCAGCCTGATCGCGGGCGTGACCAAGGATGCTACCGGCAAGGTCAAGGCCGGCGAGCTGGTGAACTTTGTTGCCCAGCAGGTCGGCGGCAAGGGCGGCGGCCGTCCGGACATGGCGCAGGCGGGCGGTACCGATCCGACCAACCTGGCGGCGGCACTGGCCGGCGTGGCGGGCTGGGTGGGCGAACGCGCCTGATCCTGGTTTCCCGGTGTTTAAAAAAGCCGCCTCCGGGCGGCTTTTTTGCGCCTGTCGATGCCGCATGCCAGCCAATGCGGGCAGGATACGGATTTGCGCGGTGCAGTATTGCTAACAATCTTGTTGTATGCAGGGCCACTTCTTTCCAGCAGGATCGCCCCGGCAAGCGCTAAAGATCAGCTCGCTTGCCTTTCGCCTACCCATGCCGCATATAATCGACTTCTGCACCACGGCAGTACCAGTTAACCGGATAGTGTTGTAAAAAAGTGCACAAGCATGGTTGATTTGACATTCGGTTGCAGGCCTGCAACAATATGTGACTATTTTGGTGCGCTGCGTCATACCGCCGAAATTGGAGTAGTATTCGAGATCCAGGCACCACCCACGGAGTAGGGCAAAGCGATGAGCGTCACCATTATCGATATCGACACCATGGAATTCCAGAGAGACCTGGATGCGCGCGGGCTCAATTGTCCGCTGCCGATCCTGAAAGCCAAGAAAGCGCTCGCCGAGATGGAGAGCGGCCAGGTGCTGCGCATCGTCGCCACCGACACCGGCTCGGTCCGCGACTTCCAGGCCTTCGCCAAGCAAACCGGTAACGCCCTGCTGGCGCATACCCACGAAAACGGCGAGTTCACCTTCCTGATGCGCCGCAAGTAAGACCCGGACGCTGCGGACGCCTTGGTTCGCAGCGGCGCCCCCACCAGGCGCCAAAAAGCTTCTTCCCGCATGACTCCTGTGGCAAAATTGATAATTGGCCGGCGTTGCGCCGCTTTATCGATCCGCTACCGGGTTCCCTCATGCGCACATCTTTCCCAATGATTCACGCCAAGCGCCTCGGCACGATTGCGCTGGCAATGACGCTTGTCGGCGCATGCAGCATCGCGCCCACGGCCGTGGACAAGAGCGCCAGGGCGCCGGTGCTCGATGGCTACGGCGCCGCCACCTTCCAGCCCTCCCGCGCCAATGAAGCGGCGCGCACGCTGTTCGCGCAAGGCATGGCCCAGGCCTATGCCTTCAACCGGCCGGAAGCGATCCGCGCCTTCAAGGCCGCGCTGGCGCAAGACCCGGCCTGCGGCATGTGCGCCTGGGCGGTCGCCTGGCAGCTGGGCCCGAACATCAACAACCCCAGGCGCGGCGACCTGGCCGAGGCGGTGCGCCACGTCGGCCACGCGCTCGACAATCTCGAGGGCGCATCGCCCCGCGACCGCGCCCTGGTCGAATCGCTGGCGCTGCGCTACGGCCATGCCTCGTCGCGTGCCAAGGCGCTGCCGGCCGCCGAGATCTGCCGCGCACCCGGCGGGCGCGGCGAGCCGGCCGACCCGCTCGACATCGCCTACGCCGCCCGCCTGCGCGAGCTGGCCGACCAGTACCCGCTGGATCCCGACGTGCTCACGCTGTATGCGGAAGCCGAACTGGTGGCCAGCGAACGCGATTGGTGGAACGAGGACACCGGCAAGCCGACCGGCCGGGTAGGGCAGGTGGCCGACCGCATCGAAGCGGCGCTGGCGCGCACGCCCGAGCACGTGGGCCTGAACCACTACATGATCCATGCGGTGGACGCGGTGCCGGTGGCGGTGCGCGCGGTACCGGCGGCGGACCGGCTCGGGCGCCTCGCCCCGAAGTCGCCGCACCTGCTGCACATGCCTTCGCACACCTATGCCCACGTAGGCCGCTATGCCGATGCCACGCGCGTGAACCAGCTGGCGGTGGCCGCCGACGAAACCCTGATCGCGGACCTGGCGCGCCAGGGCTTCGGCGTCGCCTTCGACTGGCGCGGCCATAACGGCCATTTCCAGTGGTATGGCGCGCTGATGGAAGGACGCGCCCAGCTGGCCCTGGAGACCGCACGCGCCAGCGCCGGCCGCGCCAAGGGAAGCAGTGAATATTCGGAATACGTGCGCAGCCTGCCGATATTGACCCTGCTGCACCTGCAGCGCTGGGACGCCGTGCTGCTCGAGCCGCTGCCGAGCGGCGACAAGGGCCTGGGCCTGGTGCTGGGCGAGTCCGCGCGCGGAATCGCCATGGCGCGCAAGGGCGACGCCGCCGGCAGCCGGGCCGCGCTGGCGCGGGTGCAGCCGCAGGCCGACGCGCTTCTGGCCAAGCACACGGGCAAGGACTATATCGCGCGCATGATGCGCAGCCTGGCCGGCAGCGCAGCCAGGGAATTGGCGGCCGAACTGGCGTTCACGGAAGGGCGCATCGATGCAGCGCTGGCGCTGCAGGCCCAAGCCGTGGAAGCGGGGCTCGACGCCGGCCGCGCCGAGCCGCCGATGCTGGCCAGCGGGCCGCGCCTGCGCCTGGGTGGCATGCAGCTGCGGGCGCGCCGCTTCCTTGAGGCCGAGCAGAGCTTCCGCGCCGACCTGGCCCGCCATCCGGCCAGCGGCTGGGCCCTGCACGGCCTGGGCAAAGCGCTGGAGGCGCAGGGCAAACAGGCCGATGCCCGCGCCGTCCAGCAAGACCTGGCCGGCAGCTGGGCGCGCGCCGAAGCGGATGTGCGCGCCGCGCTGTGAGGCGGCAAGTGCGTGGGCAGCGGCGGCTGGCGCTTGCGCCCACGCAGGTTTAGGAGAAAACCTCTAGGCAGGAATCGCACGATCGTGCTTTAATTTCGACCTGAAGCTGAATTTCTCATATAATCTAGCCCATTTCGTCTGTCCCCATTCTATTTTCTAAAGGCACCCTATGAAAGTCCTGGTACCCGTCAAACGCGTGGTCGACTATAACGTCAAGGTCCGCGTCAAATCCGACGGCAGCGGCGTGGATATCGCCAACGTCAAGATGTCGATGAACCCGTTCGACGAGATCGCGCTTGAAGAAGCCACGCGCCTGAAGGAATCGGGCAAGGTCACCGAAGTGGTGGCGGTGTCGGTGGGCGTGGCCCAGTGCCAGGAAACCCTGCGTACCGGCATGGCGATCGGCGCCGACCGCGGCATCCTGGTCGAGACCAATGGCGAGACCGAGCCGCTGGCCGTGGCCAAGATCATGAAGGCGCTGGCGGATAAAGAGCAGCCGCAGCTGATCATCCTGGGCAAGCAGGCGATCGACGACGATTCGAACCAGACCGGCCAGATGCTGGCCGCCCTGCTGGGCTGGCCGCAGGCGACCTTCGCATCGAAGGTCGTGCTGGAAGACGGCAAGGTCACCGTGACCCGCGAAGTGGATGGCGGCCTGGAGACCATTGCCCTCTCCCTGCCGGCGATCATCACCACCGACCTGCGCCTGAACGAGCCGCGCTACGTGACGCTGCCGAACATCATGAAGGCGAAGAAGAAGCCGCTGGAAACCGTCAAGCCGGAAGACCTGGGCGTCGACGTCGCGCCGCGCCTGAAGACCCTGAAGGTCGTCGAGCCGGCCAAGCGCTCGGCCGGCGTCAAGGTGCCGGACGTGGCGACCCTGGTGCAGAAGCTGCGCCTTGAGGCAAAAGTCATCTGATCGGTGTTCAGCACCTACCCAATACAAGGAAATAACATGGTCGCACTCGTCATTGCAGAACACGACAACGGCTCCCTCAAGGGCGCTACCCACCACACCGTGACCGCGGCGCTTCAATGCGGCGGCGAAGTCCACATCCTGGTCGCAGGTTCGAACTGCGGCGCCGCCGCCGAAGCCGCCGCGCAGATCGCGGGCGTGGCCAAGGTGCTGGTCGCCGATGCGCCGCATTTCGCCGATGGCCTGGCCGAGAACGTGGCCGAGCAGGTGCTGGCGATCGCCGGCAGCTATTCGCACATCCTGGCCCCTGCTACCGCCTACGGCAAGAACATCCTGCCGCGCGTGGCCGCCAAGCTGGACGTGGCCCAGATCTCGGAAATCACCAAGGTCGAGTCCCCGGACACCTTCGAGCGCCCGATCTACGCGGGTAACGCCATCGCCACCGTGCAGTCGAGCGACAGCGTCAAGGTCATCACCGTGCGCGGCACCGCTTTCGACAGCGCGGCTGCCGGTGGTTCGGCTGCGATCGAGCAGGTCGCAGCCGTGGGCGACTTCGGCAAGTCGGCGTTCGTCGGCCGCGAGCTGGCCAAGTCCGATCGTCCGGAACTGACCGCCGCCAAGATCATCGTCTCGGGCGGGCGCGGCATCGGTTCGGCCGACAACTTCAAGATCCTCGAGCCGCTGGCCGACAAGCTGGGCGCGGCCATGGGCGCTTCGCGCGCCGCGGTCGACGCGGGCTTCGTGCCGAACGACTGGCAGGTTGGCCAGACCGGCAAGATCGTCGCCCCGACCCTGTACATCGCAGTGGGCATCTCGGGCGCGATCCAGCATCTGGCCGGCATGAAGGACTCGAAGACCATCGTCGCGATCAACAAGGATCCGGAAGCGCCGATCTTCTCGGTGGCCGACTACGGCCTGGTGGGCGATCTGTTCGAAGTCGTCCCCCAGCTGGTGCAGGAACTGGGTTAATTCCCGATGGTGGCCGCAGTGACTGCCGCCACCGCAAGCGCATGACCCCACGTCGCTCCCGTGCAAGCGGGAGCGACGTTCGTATATTGAGAATCACATCCTTCATCAGGAGACAACCTTGAGCTACCAAGCCCCGCTGAAAGACATGCAGTTCGTCCTGAACGAACTGGCGAACCTGGCCGAGATCAACCAGCTGCCCGGCTGCGAAGACGCGACGGAAGATACCGTGAGCGCCGTGCTGGAAGAAAGCGCGAAGTTCTGCGGCGAAGTCGTGGCCCCGCTGAACCACGCGGGCGACAAGGAGCCGAGCTTTTGGAAAGACGGCAGCGTCACCACCTCGAAGGGCTTCCGGGATGCTTTCCGGGCCTTCGGCGAAGGTGGCTGGCAGGGCATCCAGCACCCTGGCGAATTCGGCGGCCAGGGCTTGCCGAAGCTGGTGGCCACGCCCTGCATCGAGATGCTGCACGCGGCGAACCTGTCGTTCGCGCTGGCCCCGCTGCTCACCGACGGCGCCATCGAAGCGCTGCTGACTGCCGGCTCCGATGAACAAAAGGCGCTGTTCCTCGAGCCCCTCATCAGTGGCAAGTGGACCGGCACCATGAACCTGACCGAGCCCCAGGCCGGTTCCGACCTGGCCGCCGTGCGCACCCGCGCCGAGCCGCAGGGAGACGGCACGTACAAAGTCTTCGGCACCAAGATCTTCATCACCTACGGCGAGCACGACATGGCGGAGAACATCATCCACCTCGTGCTGGCGCGCACCCCCGATGCACCGGCGGGCGTGAAGGGCATCTCGCTGTTCATCGTGCCGAAATTCCTGGTCAACGCGGACGGCTCGCTGGGCGCGCGCAACGATGCGCACTGCGTCTCGATCGAACACAAGCTGGGCATCAAGGCTTCGCCAACGGCGGTGCTGCAGTTCGGCGACCACGGCGGCGCCATCGGCACCCTGGTGGGCGAGGAAAACCGCGGCCTCGAGTACATGTTCATCATGATGAACGCGGCCCGCTTCGGCGTGGGCATGCAGGGTGTCGGCCTGGCCGACCGCGCCTACCAGCAGGCAGTCGCTTTCGCCAAGGACCGCGTGCAGTCGCGCGAAGTCGCCGGCTCGCCCGGTCCGGTGGCCATCATCAACCACCCGGACGTGCGCCGCATGCTGATGTCGATGCGTTCGCAGACGGAAGCCGCGCGTGCGCTGGCCTATGTCGGCGCGGCCCATTCGGACATCGCGCACAACCATGCGATCGAGGCCACGCGCAAGGCCAACCTGGCGGTGTACGAATACCTGGTCCCGATCATCAAGGGCTGGTCCACCGAGATGAGCGAGAACGTCGCGCGCGACGGCGTGCAGGTCCATGGCGGCATGGGCTTCATCGAAGAGACCGGCGCGGCCCAGCACTACCGCGACGCCAAGATCCTCACCATCTACGAAGGCACGACCGCGATCCAGGCCAACGACCTGGTCGGCCGCAAGACCGTGCGCGACGGCGGCGCCGTGGCCAAGGGCCTGATCGCCCAGGTGCGCGCGGTCGAAGCGCAGCTCGGCGAATTGCAGGGCGAGGACTTCGCGGCGATCCGCCGCCAGCTGGCGCTGGGCAGCACCGCGCTGGAAGAAGTCGTGGACTACATGGTCGCCAACATCAAGCTCGACGTGCGCGGCGTGTTCGCGGGCAGCGTGCTGTACCTGAAGCTGGCCGGCATCGTGCTGGGCGGCTGGCAGATGGCGCGCGCAGCCCTGGTGGCCTCGAAGAAGCTGGAAGCAGGCGAGGGCGATGCGTCCTTCCTGCGCGCGAAGATCGCCACCAGCCGCTTCTTTGCCGACCACTGGCTGTCGACGGCCCCCGGCCTGCGTACCGCGATCGTGGAAGGCGCGCCGGGCGTGCTGGCGCTGGACGTCGAGCAGTTCTAAGCTGCGTCAGGCGTCAAGAGAAAGGCAGCCTTGGGGCTGCCTTTCTTGTTGGGTAGTCAAGCTGCGTACGGGCGCAGCGTCAACGGTGGCGCGTCAGCCGTACGACCCGCCTGTGTACACCAGGTCGAACACGCGCGCGATCATCCCGATCAGCGCGATCGCGCCCACGCCCACCGTCAGCACCAGCAGCAGGGCCAGGAACCAGTTCGAGCCCGACGCCTTGCCGCTGCCATGGTTGTGCTGGGCATCCCAGGTCTCGTCCGGCGTCAGGCCGATGACCAGTCCCTCGACGAAGCCGATGACATACGACAGCAGGATAGGCAGCACCACATAGAAAGGGTGCGGATGCACCGCGCCCCACAGGATGCCGGTCACCGGCACGCTGCACAGGTGCAGCAGGCCGAGCCGGTCGACCGGGCCTTTCAGGTAGAAGCGATGGATGCCGAAGCCGCCCAGCAGCAGGGCGAGCAGGGTAGCGAAGGTCTTGTTCTTGTGTCGGACAGCCATGTGCGTTGCCAAAAGTTCAGGAAGTCACGAGTATGGTGCAAAATGGCAAGGAAGGCACGCGTCTCCTGCGGCCGCCGCCCAGGATTGCTCCACCATGATGATATCGCGTGCCTACCTGTCGGAAATCCAGCTCAAGCCATCGGCCCTGGCCGGACCGCAGGATTTTCCCTTCACCCTGCCGGCCGTGCGGGCGCTAGGGCGCCTGGCGCTGCATCCGGGCGTGACGTTCCTGGTCGGCGAAAACGGTTCCGGCAAGTCCACGCTGCTCGAATCCATCGCCGTCGGCATGGGGTTCAACGCGGAAGGCGGCAGCCGGAACTTCAACTTCGCCACCCGCGCATCCCATTCCAGCCTCCACGAGCACCTGCGGCTGGTCCGCGGCATCGAGCGCCCGCGCAATGGTTTCTTCTTGCGTGCCGAGAGCTTCTACAATGTCGCCAGTGAAATCGAGCGCCTTGGCGTCGGTGAACACTATGGCGGCAAAGCCTTGCACGACCAGTCGCATGGCGAGGCCTTCCTGAGCCTGTTCATGAACCGCTTCGGCAGGGATGGCTTTTACGTGCTGGACGAGCCCGAGGCGGCCCTGTCGCCGCAGCGCCAACTGGCCTTGCTCAGCCGCCTGCACGACCTGGTCGAGCAGCACAGCCAGTTCGTCATCGCCACCCATTCGCCTATCCTGATGGCCTATCCCAACGCCTTCATCTATGAATGCGGCGAGCACGGGATCCGCCGCGTGGCCTATGAAGATACGCAGCACTACCGCGTCACCCGCGATTTCCTCGCCAATCCGGCGCGCATGCTCAGGATACTGATGGGCGAGGACTGACGAAGGGTGGAAGGGCGGCCAACGGTGGCCTTGTGGCGCGAAATCAGCGATAATGCTCAATTCGCCGGGGTTGCGCGCCGGGTTGTCATTAACGCTTGCTGCTCCGCGGTGATGCGCGCTATAATCGTCGGCTTTCTCCGTCCAGTACAACTTTTTGGAATTATTATGGTCGTTATCCGTTTGGCTCGTGGCGGCGCAAAAAAGCGCCCGTTCTACAACATCGTTGCAACCGATTCGCGTAACCGTCGCGACGGCCGTTTCATCGAGCGCATCGGTTTCTACAACCCGATGGCATCGGGCGCCGAAGTCGGCCTGCGTATCGCAGCTGACCGCCTGGCTCACTGGCAAGGCGTTGGCGCACAACTGTCGCCAACCGTTGCTCGCCTGGTCGCAAACCAGCCTGCAGCCTAAGCAAGTTTTACCGGTTTGACCGATTCGGCAGCATCCGGGGTGGAAGTCCCCGGCGACCTGGTCCAGGTTGGCTATGTGTCCGGTGCGTTCGGAATCGTGGGTGGCCTGCGCGTGACCCCATTCTCGACCGACGCCGATGCGCTGCTGAGCATCAAGACCTGGTGGATCGACAAGCCGGCACTGCATTCCGTCACCGCACGGAACGCGAAGATGCATGGTGGCGACGTGGTCGTCACCCTGGTCGGCTTGCGCGACCGCAACGAGGCCGAGGCACTCAAGGGTGCAGCGGTGTCGGTGGCGCGCAGCGAATTCCCGCAGCTCGAGGAAGACGAGTGGTACTGGTCCGACCTGATCGGCCTGGATGTGGTGAACCTCGAAGGCGAAGCGCTCGGCAAGGTCGCCGACATGATGCACAATGGCGCGCAGTCGATTCTGCGTATTGCCCCTGTGCCGCTTCCAGACGCAGCGCCCGATGCGAAAGTGCCGGAGCGCCTTGTGCCGTTTGTGGACCAGTTCGTCAAGACCGTCGACCTGGGCGCGAAACTGATTACCGTGGACTGGGGTCTGGATTATTGACCCGTCCCATGTGAAGCGAGGTCCCGATGCAGTTTGACGTCGTGAGCTTATTTCCAGAAATGTTTGCCGCATTGACGCAGTCGGGTGTAACCCGGCGCGGCATCGAGCAGCAGCGCTGGGCCCTGCAGGTCTGGAATCCCCGCGATTTCACCCAGGACCGCCACCGCACCGTGGATGACCGCCCCTACGGCGGCGGACCCGGGATGGTGATGCTGGCAAAACCGCTCGAAGCCGCGATCGCTGCCGCCAAGGCGCGCCAGGTCGAACTCGGCTTGCCTAGCCCGCGCGTGGTGTTCATGTCGCCGCAGGGCAAACCGCTGACGCACGAGCGCGTGATGGCGCTGAAGGATGAGCCGGGACTGGTCGTGCTGTGCGGACGCTACGAAGGCGTGGACCAGCGTTTGCTCGACCGCTGCGTCGACGAAGAGATTTCGCTGGGCGACTTCGTGCTGTCGGGCGGCGAATTGCCGGCAATGGCGCTGATGGATGCAGTAGTGCGGCAATTGCCTGGCGTGCTGGGCGACGATGCCTCGGCAGTCGAAGACAGCTTCGTCAACGGCCTGCTCGATTCGCCGCATTACACGCGCCCGGAAGTCTATGAGGGCGAAGCGGTGCCGCCGGTTTTGATGGGCGGCAACCACGCAGAAATCATGAAATGGCGCCGCCATCGCATGCTGGAAGCGACCCTGAAGAAACGGCCTGAACTCATCGGCAAGGCGCGCGGCGCCGGCCTCTTGAGCAAGCTCGACGAACAGTTTTTGGCAGGGCTGGGCCAGCCTGCCGAGTAAGAATGTACCTTGTGTGCATGTAATGCGGGCATTGTGCCCGCGCGTTCAACCCCATCCTCTACCGGGCGTCGCAGTTTATCAATACGCGCCGGCAAGATGGTTAATGGAGTCATAAAAATGAATCTGATTCAGCAACTCGAGCAAGAAGAGATCGCGCGCCTCGGCCGCAGCATCCCTGATTTCGCACCGGGCGACACCGTTGTCGTCAGCGTCAACGTCGTCGAAGGCAACCGCAAGCGCGCCCAGGCATACGAAGGCGTCGTCATTTCGCGTCGTAACCGCGGCCTGAACTCGAACTTCATCGTTCGCAAGATCTCGTCGGGCGAAGGCGTCGAGCGTACGTTCCAGCTGTATTCGCCGCTGATCGCTTCGATCGAAGTGAAGCGTCGTGGTGACGTCCGCCGTGCGAAGCTGTACTACCTGCGCGAGCGTTCGGGCAAGTCGGCACGTATCAAAGAAAAGCTGCCACAGCGCAAAGTCAAAGCTGCACCAGCAGCAGAGTAATCGCGTCTGTGTTCAGGAAAAGGCATCCGCAAGGATGCCTTTTTTCGTTGTCAGCCCGAGGAGTGTGATGTGAGCAAGCCCCTGTTCGATCCCATGGCGCTGCCCGTCGACGGCTTCGCCGGCGAAGCCGCCTTGGCGCCTGCGCAGCTGAGCGCGCACGCCGTGCGCGCACGCTTTGCCCGCACGCTGCCCTGGGACCCGGAACCGTCCGACGAAGCGCTGATGGCGCCGCCGCTGCGCCTGCGCCGCGCCGCTGTGCTGGTGGCCCTGGTCGACCGTCCCGAAGGCTTGAGCGTGCTGCTGACCAAGCGCACCGACCACTTGAGCAGCCACGCCGGCCAGGTCAGCTTTCCCGGCGGCCGCGCCGAAGAGCTCGACTCGTCCCCGATCGAGACCGCGCTGCGCGAAACCGAGGAAGAAATTGGCCTGCACCGCCGCCACATCGAGATCGTCGGCGTGCTGCCCGACCATGTCACCATCAGCGCCTACCGCGTGACGCCAGTGGTGGCCCTGGTGATGCCGCCATTCGAGCTCAATGCCGATCCAGGCGAGGTGGCCGAGATTTTCGAGGTGCCCCTCAGCTTCCTGATGGCCGGCGCGCACCACGAGCGGCGCTCGGTGGAGCTGCCGGAAGGGGCGGGCAGGCGCACCTTCTATGCAATGCCCTACGAGGACTATTTCATTTGGGGGGCAACGGCAGCAATGTTGCGGAATTTGTTTCATTTCCTGAGGGCGTGATCGCGCCCCCCCAAAATCGGGGTCAGGTCTGACATTCGGACACGAGCCCAGCCTTATTCCAGTTGAGCCCGTGTCTGAATGTCAGACCTGACCCCGAAGTTCGTTGTTCGCAGAGCACATGGATTTCTCTGCTCCGACCGAAGCTTTCTTCCACCCCCGAATTTGATTCCGGCCCACTTCTCCGCTATCGTAGCGGCAGCAGAGTATTGCCAGAACAAAAAAGGATTCCTGAATGACATTTTTCTCCATTCTCGTCGCGCTGATCATCGAGCAGCTCAAGCCGCTGCGCGCCGACAACCAGGTCTACGGTGGCATCAAGGGCTTCGCGATGCGCATCGAGCGCTGGTTCAATGCGGGCGAACAGAAAAATGGACGCATGGGCTGGATCCTGATGATGCTGGCGCTGATGCTGCCGACCTGGCTGGTGTACTGGGTCTTCATGTACTACAACCTGGTGCTGCTGGCGTTTGCCTGGAATGTCCTGATCGTCTACCTGACCCTTGGTTTTCGCCACTACAGCCACTATTTCACCTCGATCCAGCTGGCCCTGAACACGGGCGACGAAGCCACGGCGCGCCAGTTGCTGGCCGAGTGGACCCGTAGCGACACGGTCGGGATGGATGCCACCGAAATCACCCGCGTGGCCGTCGAAAAGGCGCTGGTGACCACCCACCGCAACGTATTCGGCGTATTCTTCTGGTTCCTGATGCCCCTCGGGCCGGCCGGCGCCGTGATGTACCGGGTGTCGGAATACCTGGCGCGCGCCTGGAACGAACCGGACCACATGCGCAACGAAGCCTTCGGCCAGTTCGCAGCGAGAGCCTTCTACTGGATCGACTGGCTGCCGGTGCGCCTGACGGCGGTGGCCTTTGCCGTGGTCGGCAATTTCGAGGACGCGATCTATGCCTGGCGTAATTTCGCGCGCCGCTGGGCCGACGAATCGCGCGGCATCATCCTGGCGGCGGGCGGGGGCGCGATGGGCGTGCGCCTGGGTACGCCGAACGAGAATGCGCCCCAGCTGCTGCCGCTGGATGCGGCCACCGTGGACCTGGGCGACAGCGAATCGGAGTTGCTGCCTGGCGAGGAACCGAACCTGCGCGCGATGCAAAGCACCGTCGGGCTGGTGTGGCGGGCGCTGATCCTGTGGATGATCCTGCTGCTCCTGCTGTCGAGCGTGGTGTGGCTCGGGTGATCCATAAGTGCTCACTGCCTCGTCCGTGAGTCTTCTATAAGATATAATACTGCGCTGAAGTTGTCCTCATCCACGCAGTATTCTTGTTTCAGCAAGCAGCACTATGGCCGAGTTACCGCAGACCGCGGATAAAGGACTCAAAGACGAGTTTTTTATCCTGGGCATCACGAGCAACGGCAGGCAATTTCGTCCCAGCGACTGGGCCGAGCGCCTGTGCGGTGTCATGTCGTGCTTTGCGCCTGGCAAGGCCGGTCCCAATGCCCACCTGCAATTTTCCCCCTGGGTCCACCCGACGATGGTGGGCGGCACGAAGGCCGTGGTCGTCAGCCGCGAACTGCAGAAGGTCGAGCCGCTGGCTTATCACTTCGTGCTGAATTTCGCCAAGGACAATGACTTGCAAGTGGCGGACGCCTGTTTCGTGCCGCCGCCGGGCGAAAAGAAGCCTGGCGCCTGACGTCGTCCAGATCCTGCCCTTTTAGAATGTCGAACTGGCGCTATGATGAAAGTCATAGCGCCAGTTTTGCTTTGCGCGCCAGTTCTCGCGCAAGGCAGGGGAGAGCATCATGCACATCGGCGAAATCTGCACCAGCCAGGCAACTTTTTGCGCCCGCGATGAAACCGTCCAGGGCGCGGCCCTGATGATGCGCCGCCACCATGTGGGCGACGTGATCGTGGTCGACCAGGTCAACGGCGCCAGCATCCCGGTCGGCATCCTGACCGACCGCGACATCGTGGTGTCCGTTATCGCACCCGGGCTCGATCCGGCCAGCCTGCAGGTGGGCGACATCATGACCGACGACCTGCTCACTGCCCGCGAGACCGACGACGTCTACGAGACCATCGAGCGCATGCGCCTGCGCGGCATCCGGCGCGTGCCCGTGATCGACGCCCTGGGCAGCCTGTCGGGGATCGTCAGCGCAGACGATTTGCTGGAATTCCTGGCCGAAGAGATGGGAGAATTGTCCCGTATTAGCCCATATCAACAAGCACACGAACGCAGGGCCCGGCAGTAGGATTTCTGTCTGTTACCATCCTGCATGTTCAAAAACATGCGGGACGGCAGTGTCCTGCCAACATGACAGGACACCATGAAACCGATCAAGCTGATGACCGTCAAACGCGGCCTGGCTGCGCAGGCCGTGGCCGCCAGCCTGCTGTGCGTCGCACCGGGCCCCGCCTGGAGCGCACCGCAAGGGGACGCCCCGGCCAGGGCCGCCGCGGCACCTAACGCTGCGCCGCTGCCCAGGGGCGTCACGCTCGGCCCCTCGGTCGAGGGCATCACCGAATACCGCCTGGCCAACGGCCTGAAGGTGCTGCTGTTCCCGGATACCTCGCGCCCGACCGTCACCGTCAACATGACTTACCTGGTCGGCTCGCGCCACGAGAACTACGGCGAGACCGGCATGGCCCACCTGCTCGAGCACCTGCTGTTCAAGGGCACGAAGAAAAACCCGGACATCACCAGCCAGTTCTCGCGACGCGGCATGGAGTTCAACGGCACCACCTCGCTCGACCGCACCAACTATTACGAAGTGTTCCAGGCCTCGAAAGAGAACCTGGACTGGGCGCTGCAGATGGAGGCGGACCGCATGGTCAATTCGCCGGTCGCGCAGAAAGACCTTGCCTCTGAAATGACCGTGGTGCGCAACGAGTTCGAAAGCAGCGAGAATTCGCCCGGCAACGTGCTGTTCAAGCGCATGCAGAGCGTGGCCTACGACTGGCACAGCTACGGCCGCTCGACCATCGGCAACCGCAGCGACATCGAGAACGTCAGGATCGGCAACCTGCAGGCCTTCTACCGGACCTACTACCAGCCGGACAACGCAACCCTGCTGGTCGCGGGCAAGTTCGACGCCACTGCCACGCTGGCCACCATCAACCGCCTGTTCGGCGCCATCCCCAAACCGAAGCGCGCGCTGCCCCAGTTCTGGACCGTGGAGCCGACCCAGGACGGCGAGCGCAGTTTCGCGGTGCGGCGCCAGGGCGACGTGCAGATCGTCGCGGTGGGCTACAAGATTCCTTCGGACCTGCACAAGGATGCGGAAGGGCTGGGCTTTGCCTCCGAAGTGCTGGGCGACGCGCCCAACGGCCGCCTGCACAAGCTGCTGGTAGAGTCGGGCAAGGCCAGCCAGGTCTTCAGCTTCGGCCAGACCGGTTATGCGCCCGGCCTGCAATTCTTCGGGGCCGTGGTCAAGAAGAGCGAGCCGCTCGAGCCGGTGCGCGACTCCCTCATCGAGGCGGTCGAGGGCCTGGCCAAGCAGCCGCCGACGCAGGACGAAATGGAGCGTGTGCGCCGCTCCTACCTGAACACGATCGAGCGCAGCCTGAACGACCCGCAGGCGGTCGGCGTCGCGCTGTCCGAAGTGATCGCGCTGGGCGACTGGCGCCTGTACTTCCTGGGCCGCGAGCGCCTCAAGGCCGTGAAAGCCAAGGAAGTCGCGGCCAGCAGCGGCCGTTACTTCATGCGCAGCAACCGCATCGTCGGCAGCTTCGTGCCGGAAGACGCGCCGCAGCGCGCACTGGTGGAGGCCGCGCCCTCGGTCGAGACGGTGATGAAGGACTTCAAGCCGGCGGCGAGCAGCCTGGTGTCGGAAGACTTCGACCCGAGCCAGGCCAACATCATGAAGCGCACGACCCTGACGAGCGCGGGCGGCGTGAAACTGGCCCTGCTGCCGAAGAAGAACCGCGGCGAGACCGTGACGGTGAGCCTGCGCCAGCATTTTGGCGACGAGAAGAACTTGTTCGGCAAGAGCGCCATCGCCGGCCTGACCTCGGCCATGCTGATGCGGGGCACCACGAAGTACAGCCGCGCCGAACTGGCCGACGCGTTCGAGAAGCTCAAGATGACCGGCAGCCCGAATCACTTCCAGACCACGCGCGAGCACCTGGTCGAGGCGATCAAGCTGGCCGCCCACGTGCTCAAGGAACCGGCTTTCCCGGCTTCGGAATTCGAGCAGCTGCGCAAGCAGATGCTGGTCGGCCTGGAAGCGGGCCGCGCCGAGCCGCAGAGCGTGGCCGCGCGCGCGCTGGGCGTGCACTTCGAGCAGTACCCGCGCGGCGACATCCGCCACGCCAACACGCTGGAAGAAGACATCGCCGAGATCCAGGCCGTGCGCCTGGAAGACCTGCCCAGGCACCACCGCGAGTTCCACAATTCCAGCCCGGCCGAGCTGGCGGTGGTCGGCGACTTCGACCCGAAGGTGGTCGTGCCGCTGGTCGATGCGCTGTTTGGCAAGTGGACCGCGCCGGCCAACGTGGCGCCGATCCTCGGCAAGCACGCGGAGGTGGCGGCCGCCACCAAAATGCTCGACACGCCGGACAAGGAAAACGGCTTCTACATCGCGCGCATGAACCTCGACCTGAACCTGGAAGACCCGGACTACCCGGCCCTGATGCTGGCCAATTACATCTTCGGGGAGGGCGGCCTGAAGTCGCGCCTGATGGACCGCATCCGCCAGAAGGACGGCCTGTCCTACGGCGGCGGCTCGGAGCTGTCGGGCGGCGATTTCGACCGCGCCGGCGTCTTCATGATCAGCGCGATCGCCGCGCCGCAGAACCTGCGCAAGCTCGACGGGGCGGTGCGGGAGGAACTGGCGCGCGCGGTGAAGGACGGCTTCACGGCCGCCGAGCTGGCGGACGCCAAGTCGGGCCTGCTGCAGCAGCGCCTGCAGAACCGCACCAACGACGGCGTGGTGGCCTCGGGCTGGACCAGCTACCTGTACCGCGGCCGTACCTTCGAATGGTCGGCGGCGCTCGACCGCAAGCTGGCGGCGGTCACGCTGGCGCAGCTCAATGCGGCCTTCCGCAAGGCGGTCAATCCTGCCAAGCTGACCGTGGTGATGGCCGGCGACCAGGCCAAGGCGGGGGGCAAGGCCGAAGCGCCCGCCAGGACTGCGCCCTAGAAGCAACACTGCACGCGTCCAATTGTGACAGCGCCCTGATGCTGCGTTAAAATGTTTCCTTTAAGAAGCATGCGTTGCAAGGCATCAGGAGCATCATGAAAGGCACATCCAAAACCCAGCCGGCGCAGACTCTCCAGTTTGCCGGCAAGGTCGCACTCGTCACGGGCGCGGCCAGCGGCATCGGCCGCGCCACCGCACTGGCCTTCGGCCGCGCCGGCGCCCACGTCGTGGTGGCCGATACCGCCATCGACGGCGGCCATGCCACCGCCGCCATGATCGTCGAATCCGGCGGCAAGGCCTTGTTCGTGCGCGGCGACATCACCCGCGCGGGCGAGGTCGAGGCGCTGGTCGACAAGGCTGTCAGCTACTACGGGCGCCTCGACATCGCGGTCAACAACGCCGCCCTCGACGAAGAGGGTGCGCCGCTGGCAGAGGGCGAGGAAGACCAGTTCGACCGCATCATGGGCGCCAACGTCAAGGGCGTCTGGCTGTGCATGAAATACCAGCTGCGCCAGATGCTCAAGCAGGGCGGCGGCGCCATCGTCAACGTGGCCTCGGTCTCCGGCCTGGTGGGCGCTCCCAACCGCGCGGTGTACGCGGCCAGCAAGCATGCGGTGGTGGGGCTGACCAAGAGCGCTGCGGCGGAATATGCGCGCTCGGGCATCCGCATCAATTCGCTGTGCCCGTCCGCGGTGAAGACCCCGATGCTGGTGCGCGCCGTCGAGCGCGACCCGAGCAGCGAAAAGAAGCTCAAGGCGGCGCACCCGATGGGGCGCTTTGCCGAGACGGCGGAGATTGCGGCTGCCGCGCTGTGGCTGTGTTCGGACGGGGCGTCCTACGTCAACG
Organism: Telluria sp. AZSoR62; assembly: GCF_058111565.1. Lineage (NCBI taxonomy): Bacteria > Pseudomonadati > Pseudomonadota > Betaproteobacteria > Burkholderiales > Oxalobacteraceae > Telluria > Telluria sp. AZSoR62. Next base: position 132,723 of record NZ_JBYTST010000005.1, on the reverse strand, counting down.
GGCACGAGCTGGTAGTGGATGGCGGGTTTACGGCGGTGTGAACCTGGGGTCCCGGCCTGCGCCGGGACGACGGATCATCGGTCGTGGGCACGCATCACCTTAGCCTCTATCCCGCATTCAGTTCCGCCACGAAGTCATACATATCCCCCCTGAAGTACGAGCGGCACAATTCCACCGCCCGCCCATCCCGGGCAAAGCCCAGCCGTTCCACGCACAAGCCCGCATCGCCCTCGCGCGTCTGCAGCAGCGCCGCCTGTTCCGCATTGAGCAGCAACGCCGACAGCCGTTGCAGCGCCCGCACCGGCCGGTTGCCGCTTGCCGCCAAAGCCTCGTACATCGAGTCGCCGACCGCATCGAGCGAGTCCAGGGCAAAGGCCGCGATGGTCGCGTATTCCAGGCACATCGGCATGTCGTCGGCGTAGCGGATGCGGTTGAAACGGTAGACGGCGGTGCCGGGCGAGAGCCGCAGGCGCAGGGCTTCCTCGGGCGTGACCAGGCCTTCCGAGCGCTTGAGCCACTCGTTGCGCGGCACCCGCCCACGGGCGCGCATGTCTTCGGAAAATGAACTCAGGCGGGCGAAGTTCTTTTCGATGCGGGTGTTGATGAAGTTGCCCGCGCCGGCGCGCCGTACCAGCAGGCCTTCCTCGACCAGCGCATCGATCGCCTTGCGCACGGTAATGCGCGAGATCCCCAGTTCCTCTGCCAGCTGGCGCTCGGCCGGCAGCGCCGAGGCGGCGCCGAACAGCCCATCGCCGATGGCCTGGCGCAGCGCCTGCTGCAGCTGCTGGTACAGCGGAAGCTTGCCGCCGCCTGCGGCGGACTGCATCAGTGCGGCGAGATCGATCATGCGGGCCCCATGGAGTTCAGGTCGGCCGCATCATACCACCGCGGCGCGGCTCATTTGGGGCGCGGATTCTTGAGCGGATGCTCGACCACGGCCACCCGGCCGGCGCGGATTTCGTTTACGGCCGCGCCCACCGCGCGCGCCACGTTGCGCATTTCTTCCTGCACCGCCGTGTCGCGGTCCAGCGTGTCGTGGCTCTCGGCATACGACTCGTAATAACCGATGTAGCGGTCGAGCTGGGCGAAACTGCCGGCGTCGATCAGGCCCATCCACGACAGCCAGTCGGCCAGCGAGCGGCGCGTGCCTTCGATGCCGGCCACGTCGCCGTGCACCATCAGGCCGTAGGCGCGGCCGGCCAGGTGCTTGGGGTAGTCCCAGCCGGCCAGCTCGATCTCCTTGGCCTGCTCGGCCTTCTTGCCGTGGGTGGAGGTCGGGTCCGGGTTGCCGCCGTCGGCGCAGACCAGGCGGTCGATCATCAGCTTGAGTACGCCCGGCGCCTGGTACCAGTAGACCGGGGTGACGATGATGACGCCGTGGGCCAGCACCCAGCGCTCGTAGATCTCGTTCATCCAGTCATTGACCTGCCGCTCGGCGTGGTTCGGGTAGCAGCTGCAGGGCCAGTGGCACAGCGGCATGGCAGTCGACACGCAGCCCTTGCAGGGGTGGATGTGGCGGTCGTAGTCGGAATTGAGCAGGCTCAGGTCGAGCAGGTCGGCCTCGAAGCCCTCGGCCATCAAGGTGTCGCGCGCGAGCGTGGCCATGCGCCAGGTCTTGGACACTTCGCCGGGACAGGTGCCATCGTTGCGCGCCGAGCCGTTGATGATCAGGACGCGGTTGCGCGAGGCCGGGTCTTTCTGGTGCCGCTCGGCGGCCAGCAGGCGGTCGCGCGCCTCCTTCCACTCGATCGACAGGTCATAGCCGGGATCGGCGAAGCCCGGACCGGCTTTCACGGTGCGCGGCGCCTTGCGGCCTTCGGCATAGGCTTCCCAGGCCACCTGCTCGATCGCCTCGAGCTCGGGCGCGAGCTTGTCGAAAGCCGGGTCGTGGAAGGACTGGCGAAAGCGCAGGTGGAATTCGTTGCGCCCCAGCTTGGCGGGCGCTTGCCCCTTGCGTACCGTTGTCATGCCATCTCCACATTTACCGCGATCAGTTTGTGGATTATCGGGCGGGCCGCGGAGGGCGGATGTTCGCGCGCGCACATATGCTCTTGGAAGCATGCGAGGGCGGGACAAACCGTGGACGAAAAAAAGCCGGACAGCGTCCGGCTTTTCAGGAAGGTGCAAAAGGCTTACTTGGCCGCGGTTGCCGCGCCGCCCTGCTGGCTCAGCAGCATGACCCAGTACTTGGCCAGGTCGCCGGCGCCGGCGCCGCCCTTGACGCTCTCGAAGGTCTGGATCGCTTCGGCTTTCTTGCCGGCGCGAACCTGTGCCATGCCCAGGCGTAGCTTGGCTTCTTCGGCGTTCTTCAGGCCGCCCTTGGCGATACCCTGCTGGATGAAACCGATGCCCTTGTCGGCCTGGTCCATCGTGGCATAGGCCCAGCCCAGGTTGACCAGGCCCGCGCCGGTCTTGGCCTTGGACGCGCCCGCTTCGCCGGCGGCGATATTGCGTGCATCGTCGGCGGCGCCCTTGTTGGCCTTGTCGCGCAGCGCGGCGTGGGACTTCGCGTTGGCGCCCTTGCCCAGCACGCCGGCGGCGTAGCCGGCTTCCATGACCTTCTTGGCTTCGGTCGGGAAGCCGTCGCGCAGCGACAGCTCGGCCAGGTCGACGTATTCTTCCGCCGCCATCTGCTTCACGGCCGCGAATTCCAGGCGGTACACGTTGATCATGTTGGTCTGGGCGTCGAAGCCCTTCTGGCGAGCGACGCCGCGGTTGAGCAGGTCGGTCCAGAAGTCGTCGTTCGGGTAGTAGCGGGCCAGCTTCTCGAGGCCGACCAGGTAGGCGGCGTCGTCCTTCATCTTGATGGCGGCCGACGCCAGCAGGCGCAGGTCTTCCTCGGACGGCTTCTGGCCGGCCTTTTCCATCTCGTTGACCATCGGCAGCAGCTGGGTCTTGGCCGCGGCGAAGTCGCCGCCCAGGTATTGCGCGCGAATCTTGGCGCCGCGCACTTTCTCAGGCGTTGGGCTTTCTTTCTCGTAGCGGGTGAACCACTCGATCGCCTTCGGGTAGTCCTTGGCGTTGTAGTGCATGTTGGCCAGGGCCTGCATGAAGTCGGTCTTCTCGGTCGCGTTCAGGCGGCCCGAGTTGATCACGGCTTCCAGCGCCGGCATCGCCATGGCGTTGTTGTTGGTGGTCGAGCCCAGCGACAGCTTCATGCGGTTGACGACGTACTGCTCGTACGGGGTCTGGTTCGGGAAGGCTTCGGCCTGGGTGATGCGGCTCTGCACTTCGGTGTAGTTCTTGGCGTCCATCAGGGGCTTGATGGCGGCCGGATCGAGCAGCTTGAAGAGTTCCGGACGGACGGTGTCCTTCGCCGGGGCTGCCGCGGCAGCAGGCGCATCGGTCTTTTGCTGCGCGTGGGCACTGGTAACAAGCGCCGGGGCGGAGACGCCGATAGCGGCGAGCATCAGGCAGAGGCGGGCAAGACGGAATTGGGCCATGGAGTATCCTTCAATCAAGTCGATAATGATGAGAAATGCATACACGCCAACAATGGCGAAAATGCCAATCTCGGCAAAGGGTGCATTGTCCCATAAAGCGCCATTCTCAGGCTCGGCAATTGTGCCGCAGGGCGGCCAGGCACGCCCGTGCGGTTACATAGCGTTACCGTCTTGCGCCGGCTCAGCCCTCGAAGCCGGGCACCGGGCAGCGGCCGCGGGCGTCCAGCTCGCCGGCCAGCCAGTCCACCGCCGCCTCCACGGCGGGCGCCGCAAAGCCATAGGTGAGCAGGGCGGGGGCGTCGAAGTCGAGCGCCTGGTAGGGGTTCCACAGCGCCAGGTGCAGGTCGGGGCGCCAGGTCGCGCGCGCCTGCGGTCCGTAGCGGCGGCGCGAGGTCGAGGCCAGGATCGTGAAGCGGCCGTCCTGCGCCAGCGCGCTCCAGTCGAAGGTCTCGGCGTCCGCAAAGGTCACCAGCTCGACGTCGTAGAGGCGGCCAAGGCTTGCGGCCACGCTGGCCGCCGGCACGCCGGATTCCGACACGCCGTCGCTGACCACGTCGGCCCGCGCCACCAGCCGGATCTTGCTGCCGCGCGCGGGACGCTGCGGCTGGCCCAGGGCGGTGAGGCCGGCGCGCCAGGCGCGCGCCATCAGGGCGCGGTCGTCGCTGTCGGTGGCGTACGTCACCGGGCCGGCGGGAAAGCTCGCCGCCAGGCTGGACAAGCGCGCCAGGCGTGCTTCCACTTCGTGCAGCGGCAGCAGCCCGTCGCGGATCGCGGCCGCGATTGCCTGCACGGTTTCCAGCTGGGTCTCGCGCGAGCCGATCGCCATCACCATGTCGGCGCCGGCCACCAGTGCATTCACGGCCGCCTGGCCGGCGCTGTAGCGGTGGGCGATCGCATGCATGTCCATGCCGTCGGTGATGATCACGCCCTGGTAAGCGAAACGCTCGCGCAGGATGCCGGTGAGGATGGGGCGCGACATCGTGGCCGGGAACTGCGGGTCGAGCGCGGGGTAGACGATGTGGGCGGTCATCACCGCGCGCGCCTTGGGCGCGGCGATGCGGAAAGGCGCGAACTCGAAGCGTTCCAGTTCCGCCAATGGCTTGTCGACGGTCGGCAAATCGCGGTGCGAATCGACGTGGGTGTCGCCGTGGCCGGGGAAGTGCTTGACGCAGCAGGCCACGCCTTCGCGCTCGCTGCCTTCCATCCAGGCCAGGGCGATGCGGGTGGCCGTTTCCGGGTCGGCGCCGAAGGAGCGCTCGGCGATAACGGGATTGTGCGGGTTGTTGTTCAGGTCCAGCACCGGCGCGAAATTCCAGTTGAAGCCGAGGGCGCGCACCGCGCGCGCCACCGCTGCGCCGACCTCGCGCGCCAGCGCCGGATCGTTGGCCGCGCCCAGCGCCATCGCGCTCGGCGGCGCCGGCACCCAGGTCGAACGCACCACGGCGCCGCCTTCCTGGTCGAGCGCGATCAGCGCTTGCGCGCCCATCGCCTCGCGCAAGCCGGCCGTGAAGCGCGCCAGCTGGCCGGCATCGAGCATGTTCTGGCGGAACAGGCAGGCGCCGCGGATCTTGTGCTGGCGCAGGAAGGCGCCGGTATCGGCATCGAGTTCGGTGCCGAACAGGCGCACCATCATCAGCTGGCCGGCCAGGTCGAGGTAGTCGCTCATAAGCTTAATTCGTCCTGGTGACTTTGCTCAGGTGGCGCGGGCGGTCCGGGTCGAGGCCGCGTGCTTTCGACAGTTTCGCGGCCATCATGTAGAAGGCCTGGATCGCGACGATCGGATCGAGGTCGGGGATGGCGGCGGTAGGCAGCAGCAGGTCGCGGCTGGCGACGTCCTCGGGTGCTGCCAGCAGCACGTGCGCGCCGCGGCCGCGCATTTCCTCGGCCAGCGCCACCAGGCCGGCCTGCGCCGGGCCGCGGGTAGCGAAGATCAGGAGCGGGTAGCCTTCCTCGATCAGCGCCATCGGGCCATGCTTGATCTCGGCGCCGGAAAACGCTTCGGCCTGCAGGGCCGAGGTTTCCTTGAATTTCAGGCTGGCTTCCAGCGCCACCGGGAAGCTGATGCCGCGGCCGACTACCATGATGTTACGGGCCGGGGCCAGCACGTCGATGGCGGCGGACCAGTCGCTTTGCGCAGCAAGCCGCAGCGAGTCGGGCAGGGCGGCAATGCCGGCGCGCAGTTCGGCGTCGTCCTGCCATTCGGCCACCAGGCGCGCGCCGGCGACCATGCTGGCGATGAAGCTCTTGGTGGCGGCCACGCTCTGCTCCTTGCCGGCGTGCAGCGGCATGGTCCATTCGGCTGCGTCGGCAAGCGGCGAGCGGTCGTCGTTGACCAGCGCCACCGTAGTGGCGCCGCCGGCGCGGAAGTACTGGATCGGCTCGACGACGTCCGGGCTCTGGCCCGACTGCGAGATCGACACGGCCAGCGTGTCGCGCGTGACCAGCGGCGACTTGTACAGGGTGACCAGCGACATCGGCAGCGAGGTCACCAGGCGGCCCATGCGCGCCATGATCAGGTAGGCCAGGTAGCTCGAGGCGTGGTCGGAGCTGCCGCGCGCGACCGTCACCACGCTGTGGAAATTCGTCGCGCGCAGGCTGCGGCCCAGTTCCGTGTAGCGGTCGACATCCTGGGCCAGTTGCTGGGCGATGCAGTCGCCGGCGGACAGGGCTTCCTGGTACATGAGCGAGGTGGTCGGGGTCACAGTGCTACTCCTTCGATATAGACGGCTTTGATGTTCAGGTCGCGGTCGAGCACCACGAAATCGGCATGGCAGCCGGGCGCCAGGCGCCCGCGCTGGGTCTCGCCGAGGTAGTCGGCGGCATTGGTCGACACGCGCCGGCTGGCTTCAAACAGCGGCAGGCCGATCTTGACCAGGTTGCGCAAGGCCTGGTCCATGGTCAGGGTGCTGCCGGCCAGGGTGCCGTCGGCCAGGCGCACGCCGCCCATGCACTTGTGGACCACCTGGCGGCCCAGCATGTATTCGCCGTCCGGCATGCCGGCGGCGGCGGTGGAATCGGTCACGCAGAACAGCTTCGGGATGCAGCGCAGCGCGGTCTTGATCGCGCCCGGGTGCACGTGCAGCAGGTCGGGGATGATCTCGGCGTATTCGGCATGGGCCAGCGCCGCGCCGACCATGCCGGGATCGCGGTGGTGCAGGCCGGGCATGGCGTTGAACAGATGGGTGAAGCCGACCGCGCCGTGTTCGAGCGCCTGCACGCCGGTTTCATACGAGCCGTTGGTATGGCCGATCTGCACCCGGATGCCGGCATCGGCCATCGCGCGCAGCAGCTCCATGTGGCCCTCGATCTCGGGCGCCACCGTGATCAGGCGCATCGGCGCCTGTTCATTGAAACGGTTCACTTCGTCGAGCGAGGCTTCGCGCGCGAAGGGCGGCTGGGCGCCCAGCTTGCCCGAGTTGATGTACGGGCCTTCCAGGTGCACGCCCAGGATGCGCGCCTCGTTCCTGCCGCGCGCCTTGCATGCCGCGCCGATGGCGCCCAGGGCGCGCTCGATGTCTTCGACGGGCGCGGTCATGGTGGTGGCCAGCAGGGCGGTGGTGCCGTGCTTGGCGTGCATGGCGGCGATGACGTGCGGCGCGTCGCCGCCTTCCATCATGTCGCGGCCGCCGCCGCCGTGCACGTGCACGTCGATGAAGCCGGGCAGGATGTAGTCGTCGCCGTTGGATGCGGGGTCGGCCTCGGCGCCGTCGATGCCGTCGATGCGCTCGCCGTGGCGCAGTTCGCCGTGGATCCAGCCGCCGGGGGTGAGGATGTTGCGCTTCATTGTGCTGCTCCTTCAAGGTGGCGCCGGATCATGCGCAGCGCGCCGGCGGCGGAATCGCCCTGGGCCGGGACGCAGCGCGCCAGGATGGCAGGGGGCAGCCAGGCGCGCAGCACCTCGCCCAGGCCGCCGCACAGGGCCAGCGGCAAGGTGCCGCTGCGGTCGAGCGCCATGGCGATGCTGGCCACTTCCTGGCCGGCGTGTTCGAGGACGGCGCGCGCCACCGGGTCGCTCTCGCCATGCGCCACGACGAAGCGCGCCAGGCTGGCATACGCGGCCGGGTTGGCCTTGCCGATCCAGACCTGCACCGCGTCGCGCGAGCCGCCGCAAAAGGCGATGACCTCGCGCGCAAAGGCGCGGCCTTTGACACGGCCGTCGAGCACCTGCTCGATGTGGTTCAGGGCGCGCAGGCCCATCCAGGCGCCGCTGGCTTCGTCCCCGGCCGGGAAGCCCCAGCCGCCGACTTCGACCTTGGTGCCGTCCTGCAGCATGGCTTCGCCGACGCTGCCGGTGCCGATGGCGACGATGGCGCCGGGCCGGCCGCCGTGCGCGCCCATCAGGGTGGTGAAGCCGTCGGTGTCCAGGGCCAGCGCGGCGTAGCCGGGACTGGCGGCGACGAACTGCGCGGCCCATTCCTTGTTGTGCACGCCCGCCAGGCCCAGGCCGATGGCGCAGGCGTGCGTGGGAATGGTGGGGATGCCGATGGCGGCGAAGGCTTGCCGGAGCACGCCGTCGATGGTGGTCCAGGCGTTGTCGATGCCGCGCGAGAGGGCGGACGGGCCGCCGCTGGCCTGCGCCAGTTCGGCGCCGTCCAGGCTGGCCAGGCGCACGCGCGTGCCGGTGCCGCCGCCGTCGACGCCGATGAGATAGTCGATCATGTTGGGTGTGTTCTGCCGGGGAGGGTCAGCGCACTATAGGCAGGCGGCTCCAGCCTGTCAACAGGTATTTAAGTGGTATGCAAACATCCTGTGCCCATCCGCCCTGAATGGCATAGGAAATTTGCATAAGCGCTTGATTATGCAAATGTTTTTGGTGGTATCGAAATTGGTATTGTCGAGTGGTCAGAATTGCGGTAGCTCGTAGGGTGGGCAGATTCTGCCCAAGCGTTCAACCAGCGGCAAAATAGCCGTGCGCGTGTTCATTCTTCAGCTCAACGCGTGGGCAAGAAACTTGCCCACGCTACGCTGCGCGTCGATTCCTCTACTGCGACTGGTGCCTGCTCCCGCCCCGATCCACCAGCAGCAGTTGCCCTTCATCCTCGCGGCGCGCATTGCGGCCCACGACATTCACCGCCGCATTGCCCGCGCCGCTGACCGCGATCTCGGCACGGCCGGCCGTCAAGCCGCGTCCTTCCAGTCCGCCCGAGCCGCTCAGCTGGGCCTTGACCAGCTCCACCTTGCCCTCGATGCGGGCCGTGCCAGGCCCGCTCATCTTGAGCAGGAGCCGCTTGCCGTCCATCTTTGCTTCCAGCCCGCCCGAGCCGCGCAGGTCCGCGTCGAGCGTATCCGACACATGGGCCAGTTCGATGCCGCCCGGGCCGCGGGATTTGACGGTCGCGCGCTTGACCTTCAGCTCGCCCGCATCGAGGTCGCCCGAGCCGGTGACTTCGGCGGTGAGTTCGCCGATGGCGCCGCCCAGCGTCGCCCCACCGGGGCCGCCGAGGCGCACGCTGGCCGAGGCGGCCTGCAAGCCGCTGACCTGCAGCTCGCCCGAGCCGCTCACTTCCGCGTCGAAACGCTTGATGGCGCCGGCCACGCAGGCGCTGCCCGGGCCGCGCTGGACGGTGGAGGCGGCATCGACCGCCAGCGCGCAGGCCTCGAAGTCGCCCGAGCCTTCGACCTCGGCGCGCAGTTCGCGCGCGCTGCCCGACAGTTTCATGCTCCCGGGGCCGCTCATGCGCGCGTTCAGGCGCGCCAGGCGCAGGCCGTCGGCCTCCAGGTCGCCCGATCCGGTGAGGCTGGCCACCAGCTCGTTGCCGACGCCGGCCAGGCGCACGTCGCCCGGTCCCGACTGGGCCAGTTCGACATTGGCCGCCTTCAGGCGATGCAGGTCGACGTCGCCGCTGCCGGTCGAGCGCACCGCCAGGTCGCGCACCGCGCCGGCGGCCTGCAGGTCGCCCGGGCCGTCCACGCTGAGCGAGAAGCGCTCGCCCGAGAGCTGGGCCAGCTCGACGTCGCCGCTGCCGGACATCTTCAGGCTTTTCAGTTGCGCGGCCGTGATGCTGACGGTGGGCGTCTCGCGCTTGCCCCAGCTGAAGTGGAAACCGTTGCGCTGGACCGGGCGCACCACCAGGGTGTCGCCGCGCACGAAGGTCTCGACCTCGTCCAGCTGCTTGCGCTCGCCCGAGACCTCGACCGCCTGGCGGCCCTGGGCGCGCACCACGACGTCGAAGGGGCCGGACAGCTCGATGGCGCTGAAGGCGGCCACGGTGCGCTGCTGCGCCACGACGTCGCCGCGTGGCGACTCGGCGTGGCTGGGCTGGGTGGCGAGGAAGCCGGCGGCGATGGCCGCGGCGAGGAGGGCGGGCTTGAGGGCGGTCGTCATGGTCTGGTGATCAGTGGAAGCCAAGGGGAGGCTGAACGATATGACAAGCTTTCGCTTGCCGCCCGGGTAAAACGACGAACGCGCAAAAACGGGCACTGGGATGCGGATTCGGCGGATGGGCCGTGGCCGGACGGCGCTGTCAAGCCCTCTTGTTAGGGTGTGTCGTCTAGCAAGTTTGCTTGAATGTCATCTGGACAGCTTGTTATAGTTGAGTATTTACAAATTTGTTGTTGCGCTTCCCGTCCACGCTACCAAAGGAATTCCATGAACCGTCCCGCTTTCCCACGTTGCCGCACCCTGATGTGCCTGGCCATCGCCAGTGCCTTCCCGCTTGAGGCGGCCCTGGCCCAGGAAGCCGCCGCCGCCCAGGACGCACCGGCAGCGCAAGCCGCGCCCGCGCAGGGCGGCCAGCGGCTCGACGTGGTGATCGTGACGGCCCAGCGCCGCGCCGAGAACATCCGCGAGGTTCCGATGGCGATCACCACCCTCAGCGGCGACAAGCTCGACACCCTGGTCGCCGGCGGCCAGGACATCCGCTTCCTGTCCGGCCGCTCGCCCAGCCTGAACGTCGAATCCGACTACGGCCGCTCGTTCCCGCGCTTTTACATCCGCGGCCAGGGCAATACCGACTTCGACCTGAACGCCTCGCAGCCGGTCGGCCTGGTGGTCGACGACATCGTGCAGGAAAGCCCAATGCTCAAGGGCTTCCCGGTATTCGACACCGAGCAGATCGAAGTGCTGCGCGGCCCGCAGGGCACCCTGTTCGGCCGCAATTCGCCGGCCGGCGTGATCAAGTTCGACTCGGTCAAGCCGGTGTTCAAGCGCGAAGGCTATTTAAGCCTGGGCCTGGGCAACTACGGCGCCAAGAACGCCGAAGGCGTGTTCAACCTGCCATTCAGCGACACCGTGGCCGCGCGCATTTCGCTGCAGTCGCAGAACCGCGACGACCGCGTGCACAACCCGCGCCCGACCGGTACCCGCGACTTCGAGGGCTACCACGACAACGCCGGCCGCATCCAGGTGCTGGTCCAGCCGAACAAGCAGTTCAGCGCGCTGTTCAACGTCCACATGCGCGACCTGGACAACAACGCCACCCTGTTCCGCGCCAACATCATCAAGGCCGGCACCAACGACCTGGTCGACGGCTTCGACTACGGCTCCTATCCGACCGACGGCGTCAACAAGCAGACCCTGAAGACCAAGGGCGCCAACATGCGCCTGCGCTGGAACGGCGACGCCATCACCCTGCATTCGATCACCGGCTACGAGTCGGCCGACTTCTACAGCCGCGCCGACGTCGACGGCGGCTACGGCGCCGTGTATGCGCAGCCGATGGGCCCGGGCTACATTCCCTTCGTGGTCGAGACGGCCGACCTGCTGCCGTTCCACCGCCAGTTCACCCAGGAATTCCGCGCCGAGTCCAACGGCACCGGCCCGCTGCAGTGGATCGGCGGCCTGTTCTACTTCAACGAAGACATCCAGATCGACAGCATCAGCTTCGATTCGCTCGCGCCCGGCAATCCGCAGAACCCCTTCTTCGCGACCCAGAACCAGTCGACCGAATCCTGGGCCGCCTTCGGCTCGCTGAACTACACCGTCTCGGATAAGCTGAAACTGCGCGGCGGCCTGCGCTACACCAGCGACAAGAAGGACTTCTCGGCGCGCCGCGTCGAAGCCACCACGGCCGGTCCCTTCATCATCAACAACGACTCGACCAACGTCAGCTGGGACCTGAGCGGCACCTATTCGCTCAATGCCGACACCAACCTGTTCGCGCGCGTGGCCACCGGCTACCGCGCACCGAGCATGCAGGGCCGCTTGAACGGCCTGGCGGACCGCCCGTCCTTCGCCGACGCCGAAAAAGTGCTGTCCTACGAGGCCGGCATCAAGCAGGAGCTGTTCGACCGCCGCGCGCGCGTGTCGGCCAGCGTGTTCCAGTACCGCGTCAAGGACAAGCAGCTCACCGCCGGCAGTGGCGTGGTCAACATGAACCAGTTGATCAATGCCGACAAGGTCACGGGGCAAGGCGTGGAACTGGACTTCCAGGCGGTGCTGGCCGACGGCCTGCGCTTCTCTTCCGGCGTGAGCTACAACGACACCGAGATCAAGGACGGCGCCCTGTTCGTCCAGCAGTGCGGCAACTTCGCCAACACCGGCGGGCGCGCCGGCTGCACGGTGACCGATCCGGTCGGCCCGTTCGCCGGCACCGTGCGCATCGACGGCAACCCGCTGCCGCGCGCACCGAAGTGGCAGGCCAACTTCAGCTTGTCGTACACGGTGCCGGTGGGCGAAGGCGACTTCTTCGCCAACACCGACTGGGCCTACCGCACGACCTACAACATGTTCCTATACGAAGCCAAGGAGTACAAGGCCCGTTCGCTGGTCGAGGGCGGCCTGCGCCTGGGCTACAAGTGGAACGACGGGAAGTACGAAGTGTCGGCCTTTGCCCGCAACATCACCGACCGCGTGCAGGTAGTCGGCGCGATCGACTTCGACAACCTGACCGGCATCCTGAACGAGCCGCGCACCCTCGGCGCCCAGTTCAAGGTCAATTTCTAAGCACCCTGCATGATCTGAAAAAAACCGGCCCCCGAGGCCGGTTTTTCGTTGTGTGGGCCGGTATTTTCAATGCAGCAGTGGTGCTATAGTCGGCGAATCTTCCACCGGGGAGCCGCCATGTCATCACTCACCGTCCGCAAGCTCGATGTCGACCTGGCCCGGGGCTTCGGCCGCCGCTGGTTGGGTGGCGACGCTTACCGCAGCCAGTGGTTCAATGCGCTGTCGATGACCTTCCCGATCGGCGAGCAGATGTTCATCGACAGCCTGCGCGCGGTGCCGGAAGAGCGCCTCATGGATCCCGTGCTATGCGCCGAAGTGAAGGATTTCGTCGGCCAGGAAGCGACCCACCGCCACGTCCACATCCAGTACAACGCCGAGCTGGCGCGCCAGAACCTGGCCTTCGTCACCGAAAAACGCATCCTATGGCGCGTCGCGCGGGTGTCGCGCCTGGACGTGCGCAGCCGGGTGGCCGTCACCTGCGCCTTCGAGCACTACACCGCCATGCTGGCCGACGGCGTCCTGCGTCACCCGCAGTGGATCGCGGATGCCGAGCCGGCGCTGCGCCGCCTGTGGGAATGGCATGCGGTCGAGGAGCTCGAGCACAAGGGCGTGGCCTTCGACGTCTATCGCGCCGCGGGCGGCGGCTACTGGCGCCGGGTGCTGTGGTTCGTGCAGGTGAGCCTGGTGTTCTGGTTCGATAACTTCATCCAGACCGCGCACAACCTGCACCGCGACGGCGCCTTGTGGCGGCCCGGCACCTGGCTGAGCGCCGCGCGCATGTGGTTCGGGCGGCGCGGCCTGGCCTGGCACATGGCCGGGCCCGTGCTGCAGTACTTCTCGCCATCCTTCCATCCCTGGGCGCACGACAACCGGGCGCTGGTCAAAACGTGGCTCGACCGCAACAGTGACGCCTACCGGGCGATTCGCAGCAGCGCTCCGTGAGCGGCCCGGGGCCTGCCGGGTGGCGGGAGCGGGCCGGGCGGTGTCATAATGGGGCCATGCAAGGAGAATTCCAGTGATCCGCTATATGGGCACCCGCACGAACGGCGAGGGGGCGGCCGTCTACGTCTTCATCGTCAACGGCATGCAGAAGGAAGTGCGCGAGCATGCGCTCAAGCAGCACCCGGGCTGCTTCGAAGCGCTGCCTGCCGCGGTCAAGGCCAAGATCGCGGCCAACCGCGCCTGGCTCTCGAAGCTCTGATTCCCTCATGGCCACCCGGCGCCGGGCGCTTGCCGCCTGCATCATGCTGGCCTGCGGCTGCGGGGTGGCGCAGGCCATGCCCTCGACCTTCGGGCCGGTGATCGGCAATGCGCTGCTGTGCCGCAGCCACCTCGACAACCGCTATTTCCACGACTACCTCACGACCGCCTTTGGTCCCGCCTACAAGCGCGAGGGCGGGGCCTACTGGTTCAAGCTCGAGGCCACGCTATGGGGCGCGGACGTCAAGGAAGTCATGGTCAGCGACGACAGCAGCGCGCTGGTGTTCATCGCCGCGGTCACCGACAGCACGCCGGAAGAGCTGGAGCAGGGCATCCGCACGGCCCAGGGCATCGTCTTCAAGCCGCAGGATGCGACGGCCTTTCCCTTGCGCGGTTCAAAGCTGGGCAGCACGATCGCTTACATGAATGACAAAAGCAAAATATACTGCGCGAAGTTCAAATCGCCGCCGGTTCGCTAGTCACGCATGTATAACCACTATTTCCAGCTGAAGGGCGCGCCGTTCTCGATAGCGCCCGACCCGCGCTACCTGTTCATGAGCGAGCGCCACCGCGAGGCGCTGGCCCACCTGCTGTACGGGATCGGCAGCGGCGGCGGCTTCGTGCTGCTCACCGGCGAAATCGGCGCCGGCAAGACCACCGTGTGCCGCTCCTTCATCGAGCAGATCCCCGGGAACTGCCGGCTCGCCTATATCTTCAATCCGCGCCTGAGCGTCGAGGAACTGCTGCTGAGCGTGTGCGACGAGTTCCGCATCGCGCTTCCCGCCGCCAGCACGCCGCTGGGACTGAAGGGCTATGTCGATGCCATCAACCGCTACCTGCTCGATTCCCATGCCCAGGGCCTGAACAGCGTGCTGGTGATCGACGAGGCCCAGAATTTGTCGGCCGAGGTGCTGGAACAACTGCGCCTCTTGACCAACCTGGAAACCAGCGAGCGCAAGCTGCTGCAGATCATCCTGATCGGCCAGCCCGAGCTGCGCACCATGCTGGCTCTCCCGGAACTGGAGCAGCTGGCCCAGCGCGTGATCGCGCGCTACCACCTGGGGCCATTGTCTGTGCCGGAGACGGGCGCCTATGTCGCGCACCGGCTGGCAGTGGCCGGCGCCGTCGGCACGCCATTCCCTCCCGCGCTCACGCCAGCGATCCACGCGCTGACCCATGGGGTGCCGCGCCGTATCAACCTGCTGTGCGACCGCGCGCTGCTCGGCGCCTATGTCGAGAACAGCCCGCAGGTGACGCGTCCCATCCTGGACAAAGCCGCCGCCGAAGTGTTTGCGGACGAAGCGCGTGTGCGCCGCCTGCGCCTGCCGCTGGTGGCGGGCGGGGTGCTGGCGGCGGTGGCCTTGAGCGCTGCCGCCTGGCAGGCCATGCCCGCGCGCGATGCGACGCGCGATGCGACGCGCGATGTGACGCGCGATGCGGCGCCGGCCGTCGCCGCACGGGCAGCCGCGCCGGCAGCGGCAACGGCAACGGCAACGGCAACGGCAACGGCGCCGCCGGCGCAGGCCAGCCAATCCCAGGCGCTGCGCGAACTGGCCGCACTCTGGGGCCAGGCCCTGGAAGGCGACGCGCCGTGCGAGGCGGCGCCGCGCTACAGCCTGCGCTGCCACGCGGGCCACGGCGGCCTGTACGAGCTGCGCCTGCTCGACCGGCCGGCCGTGGTCACCCTGCACGACGGTCCGCGTACCAGCTACGCGGTGCTGTCGGCCATCGACGCGAACAGCGTGACCCTGAGCGCCGGCGCGCGCCGCGAGCGCGTCGACCTGGCGAACTTCGTCGCCCGTTTCGGCGGCGAGTACACGACCTTCTGGCGCATGCCGCGCGGTTTTCGCGAGCAGGTGGCCGAGGGCGACCGCGGCCCGGACGCCGACTGGCTGGCCGCGCGCCTGGCGCAGCTGAACCGGGCGCCGGCCCCGCAGGCCGGACGTGCGCTCGACGCCGGTTCGCGCGAATGGCTGCGGCGCTTCCAGGCCGCGCAGAACCTGAAGGCGGACGGGGTGGCCGGACCGCGCACCTACATGCGCCTGAACCAGCTCACCGGCGTGCCAGAACCGCGCCTGATCGCCGTCGCCGGCACCGGAAACTAGCCATGTCCTATATCCTCGAAGCCCTCAAGAAGGCACAGGCCGAGCGCCAGCTAGGCAACGCCCCGACCATCCACGCGCCCAGTCCTTCGTATGCGCCGCCGCCGGCCAGCAGCCGCAAGCCGCTGCTGGTCGGGCTGGGGGCAGGTGCGCTGGTCGTGGCGGCGGGGGCGCTGTTCCTGCTGCGCCAGCCGCCGGCTGCTGCGCCGGTGCAGGTGGCCAGCGCGCCTGCACCGGCGCCTGCGATCGTCGTGCCGCCGCCGGCGCCGGTTGCCGTGGCGCCGCCACCCGAACCGGTCGTGGAGCCGGCGCCTGCCAGGGCGAAGGAAGCGCCGGTGCGCGCCAAGCCAGAACCCGTGATCCCGGTCGCCGAGCCCGAGCCACGCCGGGTGGAAGCCGTCGAACCCGTGCCCGAGGCGCCGCGTGCGCCAGCTGCGCCGCCCGCTGCCCCGCCGGGTGCGGACGACAGCGTCGGCCCGGTGCAGTCGCTGCCGGAAGCCGTGCAGCGCGAGCTGCCGAAAGTGGCCTTCGGCGGCTATATCTATTCGCCCAATCCGGCCGAACGCCTGCTCCTGGTCGACAAGATGCTGCGCCGCGAAGGCGAGGAAGTCGCGCCCGGCCTGGTGCTGGAGCGCCTGCTGCCGAAGGCGGCGATCATGAATTTCCGTGGCTACCGCTACCGTGTCGCTTACTAGCTTCCCTGGCCCGGTGCTGGGCGTGGTCGGCTGGTCGGGCAGCGGCAAGACCTCCTTGCTGGAACACCTGGTGGGCCGGTTGGCGGGGCAGGGCCTGCGCGTGAACATCGTCAAGCACAGCCACCACGACATCGAGCTGGAACCGCCGCGCAAGGACAGCGCGCGCCTGCGCATGGCCGGCGCGGCCGAGGTGATGATTGCTTCTCCCTACCGCGTCGCCATCCTGCGCGAGCTGCGCGGCGTAGCCGAACCCTCGCTGGCCGAGCACCTGGCCCGGCTGGCGCCCGCCGACCTGACCCTGGTGGAAGGCTATAAATGGGAGCGCTTTCCCAAGCTCGAGGTGTACCGGCCGCTGCTGGGCAAGGCCGCGCTCTACCCGGACGACGCGGATATCGTGGCGGTCGTGTCCGACGTGGGCCGGCCGGAGGGGCTGGAGGGGCGGGCCTGGCTGGACCTGAATGACCCTGGTCAAGTCCTGGAGTGGCTGAGCACATGGATGCGCGATTTCCCTAAAGTTCCTGTTGGAAGCGCCGATAACGGTGGATATGCCTCAATGGGAGAATGATATGGATGTGTCGAGCATTGCCAAGCTGTCCACCAGCATCGCCGAAACCGGCAACCGCCAGGAAGTGAGCCTGGCCGTCTTCAAGAAGGCGCAGCAGATCCAGGAAGCGACCGCCACCCAGTTGCTGAACGCGCTGCCGCAGGTGCAGTCGGCGAAATTGCCGGCGCACTTGGGCAACAAGATCAATACGACGGCCTGAAAGCGGCTTGCCGGACCTGGATCCCTTGAGAAACAGGGGATCCGGCCCCGCAGCCCGCAGGTTGGCGTGTAACAATCAGCATCACTCCCTGCCTTGCATCTTTCCCCCGCCTGATAAATACTGTCGGCTTTCAGCCCAGTACCGGAGCCGTTCCATGACCCATCGTCACGCCCTGATCGCCGCCGCCCTTGCCAGCGTGTGCGCCACCCAAGCCGCCGCCCAGGAGATGGGTACGCCGAAAGCCGACCAGGAAGCCTGCTACGGCGTGGCCAAGGCCGGCCAGAATGACTGCGGCACCGCCACCCACGGCTGCTCGGCCGCTGCCAAGACCGACAACGACCCGAACGAATGGAAGTATGTCGCCAAGGGTACGTGCACCAAGCTCGGCGGTTCGCTGGAGCCGGGCAAGGCCCAGCCGGCCAAGGCTGAACCAGCCGCGCCGCAGCCGAAGAAGTAATCCATGCGCGCCCCGGACGCGGCTGTCCAGGCCGGCGTGGGGCTGCGCACGCCGCACTACCGCGCCTTCCTCGAAGGACGCCCGGCGGTCGGCTTCATCGAAGTCCACAGCGAAAACTACCTGGCGCGCGCCGGCTGGGACTGGCACGTCCTGACGCAACTGCGCCGCGACTATCCCATCAGCCTGCATGGCGTGGGGCTCGGGCTCGGCTCGGCGCGCGGTTTTTCCGGCGCCCACCTGGCGCGCGTGCGCGCGCTGGTCGACGCCGTCGATCCTTTCCTCGTCTCCGAACACCTGAGCTGGGGCGCGCTGGCCGACCGCCAGCTCAACGACCTGCTGCCCCTCACGCTCGACCAGGCCGCCCTTGACTTGGTGGCCGGGCGCGTGGCGCGGGTGCAGGACGTGCTGGGGCGCCGGCTGCTGGTCGAAAACGTCTCGACCTATGTACGCTTCCGCGCCGATGCGATGAGCGAAGCCGCCTTCCTGGCCGAACTGGCGCGCCGCACCGGCTGCGCCATCCTGCTGGATGTGAACAATCTCTACGTCAACCAGCACAACCATGGCGAAGACGCGCTGGCCGCGATCGCCCTGCTGCCCGTGGGTTGCGTCGGCGAGCTCCACCTCGCCGGCCACCTGGAAACGCCGCTGGCGCTGGTCGACCACCATGGCGCGGCCGTCAGCGACGCCGTCTGGGAGCTGTACCGCGCCGCGCTGCAGCGCTTCGGCCGCCTGCCGACATTGGTGGAATGGGACGCCGACATCCCGCCGCTCGAAGTCCTTCTTGGCGAGGCCGCCAAGGCCGACCGGATCGGCGGCGGCTACCCGCCGGCCCACACGACGCCTTTCGTGGCGCAAGGCGCCGGCCACACCGCCGGGGCGAACGAGGCACTGGCCCATGCCCAGCAGCAGTTCGGCAACGCGCTGTTCGACCGCGAGCAGGACGCCGGCCTGGCGCCGCTGCTGAACGACGGCGGGGCAGGGCGCCTGGCCCTCTACCGCGGCAACCTGGGCGCCGGCTGGGAGCGTGCGCTGGCGGACGCCTATCCGGTCGTGCGCCAGCTCGTCGGCGACGCATTCTTCGCAGGCCTGGCGCGCGCCTATGGCAAGGCTTTCCCCTCGCTCGACCCTGACCTGGCCGGCTTCGGACAGCGCTTCGCGGATTTCCTCGACGGTTTCGCCCCGGCCGCGCCGTTTCCCTATCTGCCGGACATGGCGCGGCTGGAATGGGCGGTACACCGCGCCTACCTGGCGCCGGACCTGGCGCCGCTTGGCATCGATGCCCTGGCTAGCATGTCGCCGCAAGACCTGGAAGCGGCCCGCTTCACCCTGCATCCTTCCTTGAGCGTGCTGCGCAGCCCGTGGGCGACCGCGCCGCTCTGGCACGCGCACCAGGGCGGCGGGCCGGCCCTGCCGTCGACAGTGGATGCGCCGTGCGTGGCCCTCGTGGCGCGGCCGCGCTGGACAGTGGAAGTGGTGGAACTGGGCGAGCCGGAAGCTGCTGCCCTAGAGCGGCTGGCGGCGGACGCCAGCTTCGGCGACGCGATCGACGCCATGCTGGCCTGCGGCGAGGGTGGCGCTCCGGACATCGGCGCCATGCTGCAAGCCTGGTTCAGGCGCGGCCTGGTGGCCGCAATCGTGCTGGACAGCGAAGCTTAGTGGAAAGCGCGCAGGATGCGCTGTTCTCCCGAATAGTCCTGGTAGCGCTCGTTGGCGGCGCGGGTAGCGGCCATCATGCGCTCGAGCTGGGCGTCTTCGAAACGCGCCAGTTCTTCGTTCGCGGCTTCCAGGGCCAGCGCCAGCTTGGCGCGCGCGGTCTGGTACAGCACGCTCGTGTAGTGATCGGTGTTCTTGAGCAGTTCTTCCGCGTTTTCGATCACCAGACGCAAGTCTCCAATGAGTTGTTCCTGCGACTGCGACTGCGCGCAGCGGTTCGGGGTTTCCATCGCTTCACCTTTAGCCGTTGATATTGGTCGATACCTGATGGCTAAAATATAAACAAGGAAGCCCCGTTCTGTTTGTTAGCGCGCAAACATAAGCCCGCCATTCATGCGCAGTTATTGCACACGGATCTGGACGTCGCCCAGGGTCACGGTCTGGCCGGCGCGGATCTTGGCGGTCTTGCGCAATTCCTTCTTGCCGTCGACCTTCACGCCGCCGCCGGCGACCAGGTGCTTGCCGGCGCCGCCGCTGTCGACCAGGCCGACCAGCTTGAGCAGTTGGTTGACCTCGACGAACTCCTCGGTCAAATCGAACACTATTTTTTGCATGTTTTCCTCGGGTGATGGGACCTTATTCGACCGCGTCGGGCCGGGTCATGTCGATCGGCACGATCCATTGGTCGAATTGCTGCTCGTTCACGAAACCGGACTGCAGCGCGGCCTGGCGCAGGGTCAGGCCTTCGTGCGACGCGGTCTTGGCGATTTGCGCGGCGCGATCATACCCGATGTGTGGCGCCAGTGCGGTCACCAGCATCAGCGATTTTTCCATCAGCTCGGCGATGCGCTCGTGGTTGGGCTCGATGCCCTGGGCGCAATGGGTGTCGAAGGAGCGCATGCCGTCCGCCAGCAGGCGCGCGCTTTGCAGGAAGTTGTGCGCGATCATTGGCTTGAACACGTTCAGCTCGAAATTGCCCTGCGAGCCGCCCACCGTGATGGCCACGTCGTTGCCGAACACCTGGCAGCACAGCATGGTCAGCGCCTCGCACTGGGTGGGATTGACCTTGCCCGGCATGATCGAGCTGCCCGGCTCGTTTTCGGGAATCGTGATTTCGCCCAGGCCCGAGCGCGGCCCCGACGCCATCCAGCGCACGTCGTTGGCGATTTTCATCAAGGCCGTGGCCAGGGTCTTCAGGGCGCCGTGGCTGGATACCAGCGCGTCGTGCCCGGCCAGCGCCATGAACTTGTTCGGCGCCGTCTTGAAGGCCAGGCCCGTGAGCGAAGCCAGTTCTGCGGCAATGCGCGGCGCGAAGTCCGGATGCGCGTTCAGGCCGGTGCCCACCGCCGTGCCGCCGGCCGCCAGCGCCAGCAGGCCGGGCAGGGTGGCGCGGATCGCGCTTTCCGCAAATTCCAGCTGGGCGACATAGCCGGAAAACTCCTGGCCGAGCGTGAGCGGTGTCGCGTCCTGCAGGTGGGTGCGGCCGATCTTGACGATGTCCTCGAAGTCGCGCGACTTGCGCAGCAGCGTCGCGCGCAGCTGCATGAGCGCCGGCAGCACGTCTTTCGCCACCGCCATGCCGGCCGCCACGTGCATGGCGGTGGGGAAGATGTCGTTCGACGATTGCCCCATGTTGACGTGGTCGTTCGGGTGCAGCAGGCGCTGCTCGCCGCGCTCGCCCTTGAGGAGCTCGGAGCCGCGGTTGGCCAGCACCTCGTTCATGTTCATGTTGCTCTGGGTGCCGGAGCCGGTCTGCCAGACGGCCAGCGGGAATTCCTGCGGGTGCTGGCCGGCCAGCACTTCGTCGGCGGCGCGGATGATGGCGTCAGCCTTGTCGGCGGGCAGCTTGCCCAGCGAACGGTTGACGGCGGCGGCGGCGCGCTTGACTTGGGCCAGGGCGGCGACCAGTTCCGGCGCCATGCGCTCGGTCGAGATGTGGAAATGGTGCAGGGAACGCTGGGTCTGGGCGCCCCACAGGCGATCCGCGGGAACCTCGATCGGTCCGAAACTGTCCTTTTCAATCCTGTTGTTCATGCGCATGTCCTGTCGAATGCAAGGCTGGGATTAAAGAGTTTATCGCAATGTCCGTTAATGACGAACAGGCTTCATTTTTGCACCTACTTATGGCGTTTCGCCTTCCCTTGTTATTGAGTTGCGCGCTGCTGGCCGGCGCCGCTTCGGCGGCCGAGCTCGGTGAGCCGCGCGTGGGCTCGTTCATCGGCCAGCCGCTGGTGGCCGACATCGAGCTCACCATGCTGGAAGACGCCGCCACGCCGGTACAAGTCCGCCTGGCCAGCCCGAACGTCTACCACGGCGCGCATATCGCGATGCCGCCGGTGCTGTCCACGCTCACGTTCTCCGTCATGCGGCGCGATGGCAAGCAATTCCTGCATGTGACTTCCCTGAAGCCGGTCGACTCGGCCCACCTGCACCTTTATCTGGAGCTGGGCGACGGGTCGCAGCGTGGCGTGCGCCTGGCCACCTTGTGGCTGTCCCCGGATCCGCAACCGGCGCCCCCGCCGCTGCCGGTCGTGGCGCTTGCGCCGCCTGTCGTGGCAAAGCCGGTCCCGGCCAAGGCCGTCTTGGCGGAGCCGATGCCGGCCAACAAGCCCGCGCCTGCACCGAGCCGTCCCAAGCCGACGTTGGTGGCGCCGCCGCCCAAGCCGGCGCCGCCTGCGGCGCCGAAGCCGGCGCCAGCACCCACGCCGGCGCCGGCCGCCTGCGTCGCCCAAGTCCAGCCCGAGCAGAACGCCTGCGCCGCCCTGGGCGTGAAGAATGCGAAGCTGCACGAGCAGCTCGGCCAGCTCGAGGGCAAGGTCAAGCAGCTGCAGGCCGCGATGGGCACGGCGGCGGCTGCGCCCGTGCAGCCAGTCAGGCCCTACAAGCTGAAGAAGAAAAAGCTGGAGCCGCCGCCGCCCGAGGCGGACACGCCCTGGCTGCTGGTGGGCGGCGCCATTGCCGGCGTGCTGGCCCTGCTGGCGGGCCTCTTCGCGCTGGCGCGCCGCAAGAAGGCAGGCAAGCGCAAGCCTGTCCCGCGCCGCGCCGAGCCGACCGTTCCCCTTGGCGCGCGCCTGAAAGCGCGGCTGGGCAGCCTGGGCAAGGCGTCCAGGACGCCCGCGCCGGCCGCGCGCGCGGCTGCGCACGACTCGTCTACACAAGTTTGAGATTTGCGTTATACTAAAAATGTGGTCGTTTAGATCACAAACGGCACAGAGGCCTGGCGCAGCCACCACCGATAGCGTGGCGCGGAAAGCAGGCAAACGTTGAAGAAACGCCTGTGTCCGGAAGCAGTTCGTGAGCCGGCCAAGGCAGCGAACGCCGGATGCAACCGGCAAGAGGCGACGCCAGGAGATACCTGGTGCTCGCTCTCCCGAATTCCTCGCCCGGGCGGCTGCCCGGGTGCGAACGAAAGCGCCTGCGGGCGCTTTTGTCATTTCCGGCGTCTTGTTATGCCATGCAAAGCGCATGACGGCCAGCCTGCTGCGCACTGATCGGCGCTACAATCGCGGGTACAAGAATAGCCGCACATTATGAAAAACTGGATCAATCGTTTGATGGGCAGCGCCGATAGCCAGGCCGCCGCCGAGATAGCCGCCGCGCAGCCCGACGCCGCCGCGCCGGACGCGCCGCCCGACGCCGCCCAGGCCGACGAACTGTATTACCGCTGGCTGCTGGGCCCGGCCGGGTTCGACGCGCCTGCGGAGACCGAACAATTGATCCTGGAACAGGTGCGCAGCGTGGCGCAGAACCCGGCCGTGGCCGCCGAGCTGGTGCCGCGGGTGCCCGAACTGATCCCCAAGCTGCTGCGCAGCCTGCGCGACGAGAGCGTGACCACCGGCGAATTGTCGCGCCAGGTGGCAGAAGACGTGGTGCTGGTGGCCGACGTGCTGCGCGAAGCAAACAGCGCCTATTACCGCCCGATTACCCCGATCAAGACCCTGGACGCCGCCATCATGCTGCTGGGGCAGAACGGCCTGCGCATGCTGCTGGCGCGCGTTGCCTTCCGTCCGGTGATCCGGATGCAGGAAGCCGGCTTCGCACGGCGCGCGGCGCCGCTGGTCTGGAACCATTCCGAGAAATGCGCGGTGGCGGCCAGCCTGATGGCGCCGGGGCTGACGGCCGATATCTTCGAGTCCTGCCTGGCCGGGCTGATGCAGGATGTGGGGCTGATCGTGGCCTTCCGGCTGGCCGACCGGGTCTGCCAGAACGGCAAGGTGCCCAGATCGCCGGCCTTCGGCATGGAGCTGCTGGCGCGCAGCCGGCAATTGTCGGCCGTGATCGCCACGCACTGGGATTTCCCGAACGGCGTGACCGATGCGATTGCGCTGGCGGGCGATCCGGGCGGATCGAGCCTGGCCCAGGCGTTGGCGCAGGGCGACCATATCGCCAAGCTGCGGATCCTGATCGATGCGGGGATGCTGTCGGAGGACGATGCGCTGGTGGCGGAGGGCTTGAACAGTTTCCAGCGGCGCTGCCTGGGGAAGCTGAGTAACCTCGAAGAGTAGGGTGGCAAGTTCCTTGGCCACGCGGTGCTCGTTCAGGGCTCCGTTCTCGCGCCGGATGATGCAAGCGCAAACTATCGCCGCGTGGGCAGGAAACCTGCCCACGCTACGGGGGACGGCAATTCAAATATCGGCCGCTAGAGGCAATAAAAAAGCACCCGCAGGTGCCTTGAGCTGTATTCCGTACCGATCAATGCGCGCACATCGCGCGATCCAGCTGGCCCATCCAAGGCTCGGTCACGTCGCGGATCGCGCGGTCGTTGGCCATCAGCTGCTTGATCAAATCGATCTTGCGCTGGCGCTTGGCGCCGTCCAGGGCCGGCACGCCGCAGATCGCGGCGCCTGCGGCCACGCTTGCCTGGACGTTCAGCTTGTCGAAAGCGGTCCATTCGCCTGCCTGCGCCGCATGCTTCATCTGGCCCGTCAGGCCGGCGAGGTTTTCGTACATCGAGAGAACGTCGTTCGATTTCATGTTAGCACCGAGGCAAGGTTCGCCGGCTGGATTACCGGCTATCTAAGGCATTTACGGATGGGCTGTCGGGAACTTGAGGGTTTTCTTCGAAAATAATTAAAATATTTTTCGCGGGCCATGAATGTTGTCAGTCATGCATGGTCAATCGCGGGTGCATGGGCCAGAATGCCCATCGCCATTCCTTGAATTCAGCAGTTTGGCCGCGTTTTATGCAGTCTGTCGCATTCCAGGGGCAGGGCGCAGCCGGCATGCTTACCCTGCAGGCTGGGTTCTTGCGCCAGGGCGCGAGGCCGACATCAAATAAAAACAGATTCGAGAGAGAACTCTATGAGAGACATGCTAGTGGCGCGCGCCGCGGCGGCCGCGTTCGCGCTGACCGCGGCCACGGCCCAGGCCGAGGCGCCGTTTTCGTTCGCGGCCACGCCGGGCAAGCTGCCCAAGGACGTGATTCCGCTGCACTATGACGCCCATATCATGCCCGACGTCGCCGGCAACAGCTTCCGCGGCCAGCAAACGGTGGAGATCGAGGTCCTGAGCCCGACCTCGACCATCATGCTCAACGCGGACAACCTGGAGATCGACGCGGCCAGCCTGTCCGGCAGGGGCATCGGCAAGCTCGCCTTGAACCCGGTGCTGGACAAGGCGCAGCAAACCCTGCGCTTCGACCTGTCCACGCCGCTCGCGCCGGGTAAGTACGAGCTGGCCATGCGTTTTCGCGGCCAGATCAACCGCGAAGGGCGCGGCCTGTTCTACGTCAACTACAAGGCGGGCGGGGCGGACAAGAAGCTGATCGCCACCACCATGGCCCCGAGCGACGCGCGCCGCATGCTGCCGACCTGGGACGAGCCGGCCTTCCGCGCCCGCTTCAAGCTGACGGTCGACGTGCCGGGCCATTTCAAGGCGTATTCGAATACCCCGATCGAGAAGCAGGAAAAACTCGCGGGCGGCGTGCAACGCATTTCCTTCGGCACGACCCCGAAGATGCCGAGCTACCTGGTGGTGCTGGTGGCGGGCGAGCTGGAGCGCCTCGCCGGCAAGCAGGACGGCGTCGACATCGGCATCGTCACCACCGAGGGCAAGCTCGGCTCGGCCGTGTTCCCGCTGGCGGCCACGCGCGATTTGCTGCATTACTTCAATAACTACTTCGGCATCCCGTATCCGCTGCCGAAACTCGACCAGATCGCGATTCCCGGCGGCTTCAATGGCGCCATGGAAAACTGGGGCGCGGTGGTCTACAACGAGCCGACCCTGCTGTACGACCCGAAGAAAAGCCCGGAAAAGGTCAAGAAATTCACCTTCAACATCAACGCCCACGAGGTCGCGCACCAGTGGTTCGGCAACCTGGTCACCATGGCCTGGTGGGACAACCTGTGGCTCAACGAAGGCTTTGCTTCCTGGATGGCGTCCAAGGCGACCCAGCACTTCCATCCGGAATGGCGTCCCTACCTGGACAGCGTGGCCGAGCGCGAATACGTGATGAACCTGGATGCACGCAAGACCACGCACGCGATCCAGACGCCGATCGACACCGAAGCGCAGGCCGCGGCGGCTTTCGATGCCATTACCTACGAAAAGGGCGAAGCCTTCCTGCGCATGCTCGAGGCCTACCTGGGCGAAGACTCCTTCCGCAAGGGCATGCGCGCCTATATGGCCAGGCACCAGTATTCGAATACGACCTCAGCCGACCTGTGGGCGGCGCTGGAAAAAGCTTCCGGCAAACCAGTGGCCAAACTGGCCTCGGACTGGACCACCCAGCCGGGCTTCCCTTTAATTAAAGTGGAGCAGGTCTGCGAGGACGGCAAGCGCAAGGTCACGCTGTCGCAGGAACAGTACCGCCTGGACGAGCCGCCCGTCGAAAAGCGCCTGTGGAACGTGCCGCTGCAGGTCGGCACCGTCAACGGCAAGGCCTGGTACACGCTGCTGTCCGGCCCCAGCACCACGCTGACCCAGGCCAGCTGCGAGGGCGCGCTGGTGGTCGATCCTTACAGCGTGGGCTATTTCCGCCTGCATTACGACCCAACGAGCTTCCGCGCGCTGGCCGAGCAGGCCCCGCGCCTGCGCGACAGCACGCGCTTGCGCCTGCTGGCCGACACCTGGAGCCTGGCCTCGAACGGCCGCATGGGCCTGGACGGCTACCTGAACCTGGTGCGCCGCTACGGCGAGGAGCCGCGCCTGGCGGTGTGGGAAGCGATCCTGTCGCACCTGCGCACGCTGGACTCGCTGGCGCGCGGCGAGCCGGAACGCGCCCTGATCCGGCGCTTCTTCATCGACCTGGCGCGCCCGAAGTTCGAGCAGCTCGGCTGGGAAGAAAAGCCGGGCGAAACGCTTGAGGACGCCCAGCTGCGCGGGATGCTGGCGACCTCGCTGGCGCGCGCCGGCGACCCGGCGGCGATCCAGCAGGGCCGGGCGCGCTTTGCGCGGCTCCTGCAAGACCCGGCCGCGGTGCCGCCTTCGATGATCGACTTCGTCACCGCCACCGCCGGGCGCTATGCCGATTCGGCTACCTACGACATCCTGGCCGCCCGCGCGGCGAATGCCCCCACCAGCGAGGAGCGCAACCGCTACGGCCGCGCAATGGCCGCCGCGCAAGACCCGGCCCTGGCGGCGCGCACGCTGCAGTCGCTGCTCTCGCCCCAGACCCCGCCGGACCTGGTGCCGTATATCGTGGGCGGCGTCGCCAACGAGCATCCGGACCAGACCTGGAACTTTGCCGTCGCCAACCGCGAAGCGCTGCTGAACAATATGGAATCCCTGGGCCGCAACGCCGTGTTCGCCAGCATCGTCGCGTCCTCCAGCAACCCGGCGCATGCCGAGATGATGGAAGCCTATATGCGCAAGAACTTCGGTCCCGATGGCGTGGTCGAAGCCGAGCGCGTCGGCAATGGCGTGCGCGTGCGGGCGGCCCAGAAGGCGCGCCTGCTGCCGCAGGTACGCGCCGCCCTACAATATTTGCACCACAACTAAGTCGCCATCATTCACTGAAGGGAAGCTATGAAGACCAGCTGGACTCCAATCAAGACCGCCGTCACGCTCGCCCTGTGCGGCGCCGCGCTTGCCTGCCTTCCTGCCCAGGCCGCCGGGCAGGCCACGCCGGCCGGGCAAGCCGCCAGGCCGGCCGCCGCCGTCATGCTGCCGGGCGACGACTTCTACGCCTGGGCCAATGGCGAGTGGATGGCCAAGACCGAGATTCCGGCGGACCGCGGCTCCTGGGGCTCGATGACGGCGCTGGCCGACGAGAGCAACGGCCGCATCGTCAAGCTGATCGAAGAAGCGGGCGCGAACAAGGCGGCCAGCGCCGAGGCGCGCAAGGTGGCCGATTTCTACGCTGCCTACATGAACGAAAGCGCGATCGAGGCTGCCGGCCTGGCCTCGCTCAAGCCGCGCCTGGCGAAGATCGACGCGATCAAGGACCGCTCAAACCTGGCGCAGGTGCTGGGCGAATTCCTGCGCGCCGACGTCGACCCGCTCAACGCGACCAATTTCAGCACCCCGAACCTGTTCGGCATGTGGATCAACCAGGGGTTGACCGACCCGTCGCGCAACGTGCCCTACATCCTGCAGGGCGGCATCGGCCTGCCGGACCGCGCCTACTACCTCGACGCCAGCCCGAAGATGGCCGAGCTGCGCGGCAAATACCAGCAATACATCGCGTCGATGCTCAAGCTGGCCGGATATGACAACGCCGGGCAGCGCGCCGCGAAAATCTTCGCGCTCGAGTCCGAGCTGGCCGAAAGCCACGCCACCCGCGAGGAATCCAGCGACATCCAGAAGGCCAACAACCCCTGGGCCATGAAGGACTTCGCCGCCAAGGCGCCAGGCATGGACTGGGCCGCCTTCATGAAGGGCGCGCGCCTGGACAAGCAGGACCGCTTCATTGCCTACCATCCGGGCGCGCTCAAGGGCGCCGCCGAACAGGTCGCCGCCACCGACCTGGGCACCTGGAAGGATTACCTGGCTTTCCACAGCCTGAACCAGTACGCCGGCACGCTGCCGAAGGCCTATTCCGACCTGCGCTTCGAGTTCTACGGCAAGGGCCTGACCGGCTCGCCGCAGCAGTCGCCGCGCTGGAAGCGGGCGCTGGCCGCCACCAATGGCGCGATGGACGACGCCGTCGGCAAGCTGTATGTCGCCAAGTACTTCCCGGCCGAGAACAAGGCGCGTATCCAGAAGATGGTCGCCAACATCAAGGACGCCTTCACCCGCCGCATCGACAAGCTCGACTGGATGGCGCCTTCCACCCGCGCCCAGGCCAAGGAAAAAGTCCGCACGATGTATGTCGGCGTGGGCTATCCGGACACCTGGAAATCGTATGCGGGCCTGCAGGTCTCGAACCAGGATGCGCTGGGCAACGTGATGCGCGCCCAGGAATTCCACACGACCCAGCAGCTGGCCAAGCTCGGGAAAAAACCGAGCAAGACCGAGTGGGCGATGCCGCCGCAGCTGGTCAATGCCGTCAACCTGCCGCTGCAGAATGCGCTGAACTTCCCGGCCGCGATCCTGCAGCCGCCGTTCTATGACCCGAAAGCGCCGGATGCGCAGAACTATGGTGCGATCGGCGCCGTGATCGGCCACGAGATCAGCCACAGCTTCGACGACATGGGCGCCCAGTTCGACGCCCAGGGCCGCCTGCGCGACTGGTGGACCAAGGAAGACCTGGCCCATTTCAAGAAAGCGTCGCAGAAGCTGGTGGAGCAGTACAACACCTACAAACCCTTCGACGACCTGGCCGTGAATGGCCAGCTCACGCTCAGCGAGAACCTGTCCGACCTGGCCGGCCTGGCCGCCGCATATGACGCGTTCAAGGTCTCGCCGAGCGGCAAAGGCACGGGCGTGGAAGCCGATCGCGCCTTCTTCACCGGCTTCGCCCACGCCTGGCGCACCAAGATGCGCGAAGCCTCGATGCGCCGCGTGGTGCTGACCGATGGCCACGCACCGGGCCAGTACCGCACCTATACCGTGCGCAACCTGGACGCCTGGTACAAGGCCTTCGATGTGCAGCCGGGGCAGAAGCTCTACCTGGCGCCGGAACAGCGCGTGCGGGTCTGGTAAGCCGGGGCAGGGCGGGAGAGCCGCAGGTTCGCCCGCCCTGCAGCGCGTGCGGCATTTAGCGCCGATAATGCCGTATTCCTTATCGGCGCCATCATGACCCCCGACGACATCTCCCACCGCACGCTGGAGCACTACAACCGCAATGCCGAGGCCTTCTTCGCCGGCACGATCGACCACGACGTGGTGCAGAACATCGAGGCGCTGCTCGGCGCCATCGAAGCGCAGGCGCCGTTCACGATTCTCGACCTCGGCTGCGGCCCGGGCCGCGACCTCAAGACGTTTACCGAACGCGGCCACAAGGCCATTGGCCTCGATGGCAGCGAACGTTTTGCGGAGATGGCACGCGCCTATAGCGGCTGCGAAACCTGGTGCCAGGATTTCCTGCACCTGGACCTGCCGCAAGCCATGTTCGACGGCATTTTTGCCAATGCCTCGCTGTTCCACGTTCCCAGCGCCGAGCTGCCGGGCGTGCTCGCGAACCTGCATGCCACGCTGAAACCCGGCGGCGTCCTGTTCAGCTCGAACCCGCGCGGCGACAACCGCGAAGGCTGGAACGGCCCGCGCTACGGCAGCTATCACGACTACCCCGCCTGGGAAGGCTTCCTGGTCGCGGCAGGCTTTGTTCCGCTGCACCATTACTATCGCCCGCCCGGCTTGCCGCGCGAACAGCAGCCCTGGCTGGCCAGTGTCTGGCGCAAGCCGCTCCGTTAATTCGCGAACAGAGCGCGCCGGCGTTCAGGCCTAAGGTGGGCTCTCGGTTCACAACCACCTGAGGTGAAGCAATGAACAAGGATCAAGTCAAAGGCAAGGCGAAGGATGTCGGCGGCAAGCTGCAGCAAAAGGTCGGCGAAGCCACCGGCAACCGCCAGGCCCAGCGCGAAGGCGTCTCCAACCAGGCCGAGGGCAAGGTGCAGGAAAAGGTCGGCGATGTGAAAGACATCGTCAAGGGCAACCGCTAAGCTTCCCGGTTCCACATGAAAAAGCCGCGCACTGCGCGGCTTTTTCATGTGACGGCACTCAGCCGGGCTGGTGCTTTTTCCTGGAATGGTCGCCCAGTATGTCCTCGATGTACAGCATCTCGACCAGCACCGCCAGGCCCGCCGCCAGCGGCGTGGCCAGCGCCACGCCGGCAAAGCCGAACAGGGTGCCGAACACCAGCTGCATCACGATCACCAGCGCCGGCGGCAAGTCCACCGCTCGGGCTTCGATCATGGGCTGCAGCACATAGCCTTCCACCAGCTGGATGCCGACGAACAGCAGCACGGTGTACAGGGCCAGGTCGGGACTGATCGACAGCGCCAGTAGCACGGCCGGGATGCCGGCCATGATCGGGCCGAGGTAGGGGATGAAATCGAGCAGGCCGGCGATGATGCCCAGGATCAGGGCCAGCGGCACCCCCAGCAGGCTCAGGCCGACCGAGGTCACGACGCCGACGATCAGCATCGACGCGGCTTTTCCCATCAGCCAGCTCGACAGCGTATGGCCCAGTTCCTTCTGGACCTGGCGCGCACGCGCACGCCGGCTTTGCGGAATCAGGCGGATGAAGCCGTTGGTGTAGAGCTGCGGCGAGGTGGCGAAGTAGATGCCGACGAACAGGATGATGATGACATTGCCCAGGGCGCCGACGACGCCGCCGAAGAACAGGCCCGCATTCGGCACCATGTTGCCCATCTGCTTGACGATCTGCTCGGGCGGCGGCAGTTCCGCCACTACGCGCTTGAGCAGGGGATGCTGTTGCACTTCGCTTTGCAGGCGTTCGACTGCCGCCGGCACTTCCTTGGCCAGCTTGCTGGATTGTTCGGCGATCCGGGGCGCCATGGCCCAGCCTCCGAGGCCGATGACCGCGGCCAGCAGCAGCACGACGATGCCCAGCGCGAGTTTGCGGTTGATACCCAGGCGCTGCGCCAGCACTTCACTGAGCTTGTACAGCAGGATGGCGCACAGGATGCAGGCGAACACCAGCAACAGGGCGTCGGCTGCGAGCACGATGGCGGCGACGCCTGCGACGAACAGCACGGCGATGCCGCTAATCATCGTCATGCGGCGCGCGACGCGGCGCTTGACCTGGGGTGGATCGGCGGAGAGTTCTTGTTCCTGGCTGGTCATGGCAAACCCTTGTTAAGCAGCAGCGCCGCGTTGACAAAAGATTAGCATTCACCAAGGCAAAATGTCGCGCGGGAGGCGTTGCCGTGCTGTGTGCGGACGCGTACAGAAGGCCAGGACAGTCCGGTCTATTCTGAACTCAATGCATGGCCATCCGGGCATGTTTTCTTAAGGAGAAGACCATGAACAAGGACCAAGTTGCGGGCAAGCTGAAGGACATCGGCGGCAAGATTCAGGAAGAGTTCGGCGATGCGATCGACAGCCCGGAGCAGGAAGCCAAGGGCCTGGCAAACCAGGTCGAAGGCAAGACCCAGAAGAAACTGGGTGACGTGCGCGAGGCGCTGGACGATGCGACCGACGGCCGCACCACGACCACGACGACGACCCGCCGTCCATAACGCCGGTTTATCGGCGTAATGAGAAACAGCCGCCATGAGGCGGCTGTTTCGCCTGATGGGTCAGGCGTTCGTTCCCGAGCGCTTGTCCTTGAAAAATTCCCACGCGGCTTCCGCGACTTCCACATCGGCATTCTGCCGGCCCACCAGCGCCTGGACGAAGCCGGGATAGCGCCTGCGCCGGCTCGGCTCCACGTGGCCGCCGCCTTCGATCCTGATCAATTCCACCTGAATACCGGTAGGCGCCGCTCCCCAGACGAAACGGGTGGCGCGGGTCTTGTCCCAGCCATTGGCCTTGGCGACCGGATGGACTTGCGCGACGTCCGGCAGGCCGGCCAGCGCGCGCCATTGCCTGGCGCTGTCCTCGATGCTGCCGACCGGATCGGCAAACCACAGGGTATAAACATATTTGCCGCCGCCATACGGCATCAAGGGGTCGCGCGTCGCCCCGACGATCTGGGCCGACAGGGGAGTGGCGGGCCTGGGGCCGCATCCGGGTGGCGGCATCGAGGCCAGTACCGCCGAGAATGCCGCCAGCTTGTGCGGCAGTTCGGCGGCCACGCGGTAAGCCATGTGGCCGCCGCGCGAGACCCCGATCAGGTAGACGCGTGCCGGATCGACCCCATGGCAGGCAATGGCCAGGTCGATCAGCGCGCCGATGAAGGCGACGTCGTCCTGCCTGGCCACGCGCGCGGGGCTGGCGAAACAATCGCTCCAGCCGGCCTTGCCCGCCGCGGGCGCCAGCACCACCAGCTCCTCGCGTGCGGCGATGTCCAGCCAGAGCGACAGGGGCGAGGCGGGAAACGCCTGTCCGAGCACCTGCTCGGGCGACGCGCCGGCGCCGTGCAGCACCACCACCAGGGCGCGCCCGGCCGTGGCAGGCGCGTCCGGCGTGGCGATCAGGTAACGACGCTCGCCTTCCGGGCGCGGCAGGCTGGCGGCCACCGGCGCCAGGCGCGGCGCGCTCGCGCGCTCGTCCCGGTCGAGCAAGGCGTGCAGCAGGCGGGTGAATCGGATCGGCAGCATGGAAAGACGGAGTAAAGGCAAAAAAACAGCCGCGGACTGCGCGCGGCTGCTTCGTGCTGGACCGTTGCAGGCGGCTTATTTTGCCTGCACGCCGCCCAGGTTCTTCTTGAAGAAGTTCTCGATCATGCCGTACACGTGGCGCTGGTTGACCTTGCCCGAGATGCCGTGCTTGGCGCCCGGATAGGTCATCAGCTCGAACCGCACGTTGCGCTTGACCAGCTCGTCGATCAGGCGGGTGGTGTTGGTGAACAGGACGTTGTCGTCGGCCATGCCGTGGATCAGCAGCAGGGGCGACTTCATGCCGTCCAGGTGGGCGAACACGCCGCTGCGCTTGTAGGCTTCCGGGTCCGATTTCGGCGTGCCGCCGACGTAGCGTTCGGTGTAGTGGGTGTCGTACAGCGCCCAGTCGGTGACCGGGGCCACCGAGACGCCCATCGCGATCTTGTCGGAGGCGGCCGCCAGCAGGCGCAGGGTCATGTAGCCGCCGTAGCTCCAGCCGAATACGCCGATGCGCTTCGGATCGACAAAGCTCTGCTGGGCCAGCCAGTCGACGCCCGCCACCTGGTCTTCGACCTCGACCTTGCCGAGATTGTTGTAGAGCGCATCGGTAAAGGCGCGCTCGCGGCGGCCGGAGCCACGGTTATCCAGGCGGAACACCACGAAGCCCTGCTGCGCCATGTACTGGTCAAAGTAATTGCCCCAGGCGCGGGTCACACGCTGCGAGTGCGGGCCGCCGTAGGTGAACAGGAAGACCGGGTAGCGCTTGGTCGCGTTGAAATTGGCCGGCTTGATGATCGAGTAGTGCAGCGTCTGGCCATCCTTGGCCTTCATCGTGCCGTATTCGGTCGGCAGGTGGTCGGCGATGTGCTTGGCGTAGGGGTGGGTAGCGTTGAGCTCGTTCTTTTCCAGCCATTGCACCATCGTGCCGTCGGCGCGGCGGATCGACACCTGGGGCGGGGTCGTCGGGTTCGAGTAGGTGTCGACAAAGATCTTGCCATTGCCTGCAAAGGCGGCCTCGTGCCAGCCGTCGCCGGCCGTGATGCGGGCCGGGTTGCCGGCATTGCTGCCGTCGAGCTTGAGTGCATAGGTCTGCTTGTCGATCATCGCGTCCTTGCCCGACGAGATGTAGACGCGGCCCGCCGCTTCGTCGACGGCCAGGATGTTGTCCACGCCCCATTCGCCTTGCGACAGCGGGTACTGCAGCTTGCCGTCCAGCCCGTACACGTAGAGGTGCTTGCGGCCGCTGCGCTCGGACGCCCAGATGAAGGCCTTCTTGTTCTTCAGGAAGCGCAGGTCGTTGTTGATCTCGACCCAGGTCTTCGAGGTTTCGGTGAGCAGTGGGCGCTGGGCCAGGGTATCGACGTCGACGGCGACGAGGTCCAGGCGCTTCTGGTCGCGGGTCTGGCGCTGGTACACCAGGGTTTTTGCGTCCGCGCTGAAGTCGGCGCGCACCAGGTAGATGTCTTTCTCCGCGCCGAGGTCCACCTTGCGTTGCTGGCCGGTGGCCGGGTTGACCACCATCAGCTCGATCAGCACGTTCGGATCTCCCGCGGCAGGGTAGTGCTGGTCGATCACCTCGGTGCGGTCGGCAAAGATCTCGAAGCGGCGCGCGACCGGCACCGGGGCTTCGTCATAGCGGCGGTAGGCAATCGCGGAGTCGTCCGGCGCCCAGTAGTAGCCGGTGTGCTGGTCCATCTCTTCCTGTGCGACGAATTCGGCTTCGCCGTTGTGGATGGTGCCCTTGCCGTCCGTGGTCAGCTGGCGCTCGGCGCCGGTCTGCAAATCGATCACCACCAGGTTCTGGTTGCGGACAAACGAGACGTAGCGGCCCTTTGGCGAAATCTTCGGGTCGGTGACGTTGCCCGAGGCGACCTTGCGCGGCGCATCCGGCTTGGCGGCATCGACCAGGAACAGGTCGCCGCCGATCGGCACCAGGAGCTGCTTGCCGTCCGGCGACCAGTAATAGGCGATGATGCCCGACAGGCCGGCGGTGCGGGCGCGCTCGCGCCGTGCCTTCTCTTCCAGCGACAGCTCTTCGTTCGGCACCAGGCGCTTGGAGTCGACCAGGCGCTGGGTGCGCTTGGTCTTCATGTTGTATTCCCACAGGTCCTGCTGGTACTGGTTGTCGGCACGGCCGCGCAGGAAGGTGACGCGTTCGCCGTCGGGCGACACGCGCAGGTTCTTCACGCTGGCGCCGGCCAGGGCCGGGTCGCCGTAGATACGGTCCAGCGTCAGGCGTTCGGCCGATGCGGGAGCGGCCGCGAGCGCGGCCAGGAGGAGCAGGAGAGGGCGCATGAGTGTCTCTGGTATAAGTTAATTTGCTACAACTGCGGAACGATACCAGAGTCCCCCTCGAAAAGCTGTAATTACGCGGGGACTTTCAGCGCCGCCCCCTCGCGGATGCGCTGGCGTGCGATCTTCTCGAAGGCCCAGGTCAGCAGCACCGCGGCAATGGTCAAAGCCACGACCAGGCCGATCCAGAATCCGGTGGTTTCCATGGGCGCTGCCGGGATCCAGGGGAACCACTGCGGCGCCAGCCCCAGGATGCAGCCCAGCGGCAGCGACACGCCCCAGAAAGCGACCAGCTGGATGAGCATCGGCGGGCGCGTCACCTGGTAGCCGCGGATGGCCGAGGCCGTCGCCACCTGGGTGGCGTCGGAGAGCTGGAACAAGGCCGCGAACAGCAGCAGGTGGGCGCAGGCCGCCTGCACCGCCGGGTCCGAGGTATACGCCGCCGCGATCTCCCACCGGAACAGCGCGATGCACAGCGCCGACAGCGCCCCGAAGGCCACCGACATGCCCACGCCCACCCAGCCGGCAAAGCGGGCGCGCTCGGGATTGCCTTCGCCCATGGCCTGGCCGACCCGCGTCATCATGCCGATCGAAAAACTGAGCGGCACCATGAACACCAGCGAAGCGAAATTCAGCGCCACCTGGTGCGAGGACACGGCCACCACGCCGAAGCGCGCCACCAGCAGGCTGATCAGGGCAAAGGCGCTGACTTCGGCGAAATAGGTGACGCCGATCGGCACGCCCAGGCGCAGCATGTGGCCGATCTCGGGCCAGTGCGGGCCTTCCCAGCCGGTGAAAGGGTAGGTGAGGCGGTAGGCCGGGGAATAGCGCACCCAGAACACCATGGCGGCGAGCATCAGCCACATGCCCACGGCAGTGGAGACCGCGCATCCCACCGCGCCCAGTGCCGGGAAGCCCCAGTTGCCGTACACCAGCAGCCAGTTCGAGGCGACGTTGAACAGCAGGCCGAAGATGGCGATCCACATGATCGGCAGGGTCTGGTTGATGCTGGTGGTGTAGCCGTACAGCGCGCGGTAGCAGGCAAAGGCCGGCATGCCCAGGCTGATCACGTGCAGGAACAGCGCGGCGCGGTCGGCCACGTGCTGGTCCAGGCCGACGTGGTCGAACAGCAGGGTGCACAGGTTGGCGAACAGGCAGGCCACCAGCCCGACGATCACGCCTTTCCACAGCGACTGGCGCACCGAATGCGGGATCTGGTCGTGGCGCGCCGCGCCGATCTCGTGGGCGACGACGGTGTTAATCGCCATCATCGTGCCCATGACGGTGACCAGCACGATCGACCACACCGAGGTGCCGAGCGAGACCGCGGCCAGTTCCTCGGCGCTGACGTGCCCGGTCATGGCCACGTCGGCCACGCCCATGCCCACGGTCGCGAGCTGGCCGACCAGCATCGGCCAGGACAGGCGCCACAGTGTGGCGATTTCGGTACGGACCGGCGTGGCGGCGGTGGCGGGGGACATGGCGGCGGTCATGGAGGCAGGGGACGGGATCTGGAGCCCGTCATTTTACTGACTAAGCGGCAAGTTCGGGCGTCCGTCGAGCGGGTGCCGGGCGCACCTGCCTTGGCGCCATGCACAGAGGATAAATCAATTGCTCATCTGTTCTTGAGCATAAACAAGAACGCTAGCGCAAAACTGCACGACCTTAGGAGACTCGACAGGAGCGCACCATGGAAGAACTGCTGCCGTATTACGAGCGTGAACTGGTCTACCTGAATACGGTCGGGCGCGAGCTGGCGAACCAGTATCCGCGCCTGGCCAATGAGCTCGGCATGGGCGCCGACGGCAGCGAAGACCCGCATATCCGCCGCCTGATCCAGGCCTGCGCCCTGCTCAATGCGCGCACGGCGAAAAAGCTCGACGACGACTATCCGGAATTCACCGAAGCCCTGCTGGGCAGCCTGTATCCCTACTTCCTGCAGGGCATACCCTCGTGCTCGATCGCGCACGTGGGCATGGAGCCGGGGCTGCATGGGTCCGGCAAGGGGGACGGGGTGCATGCGGTCCCGCGCGGTACCGAGATGAGCGCCCTGCACGGCAAGGGCACGGCCTGCCGCTTCCGCACCGCCAGCCCGGTCACGCTGGCGCCGCTGAGCGTGACGCGCGCCCGCTACGAGCCGGTGGTGCATGCGCCCGCCAACGTGCGCCTGCCGGCGCGCGCCACCGGGCAAGTCGCGCTCACCATCGATAGCGCGGCGCCGGTGCGGCTGCTGCACCAGCAAGGCATGCCGCGCCTGCGCCTGTATCTCGACGCCGACCCGCTGCTGGCGGCCGCGCTGCTCGACACCCTGTTCATGCGGGTCGGCGCCAGCTACCTGGAGGCGGGCGACGGCGGCGCATGGCGTCCGCTCGAGCGCATGCCGCTGGCGCTGGGCGGCTTCGGCGACGACGACGCCCTGGTGCCGCTGCGCCAGAGCGAGCATGGCGCCTACCGGCTGCTGAGCGAATACTTCGCCTTCCCGGAAAAATTCCACTTCATCGACATCGATTTGGGCAAGCTCGCGCCCATGCTGCCGCCGGCGGCGCACCGCTTCACCCTGCACCTGGTCGTCAACGGCCTGCACGGCGACACGGGCGCCGCGCGCCTGCTCGGCACCCTGGGCGCGCCGCACCTGGCGCCCGGCTGCGCCCCGGTGGTCAACCTGTTCCAGCAGGCCGCCATGCCGGTGCGCATTACCCACCGCACGGCCATGTACGACGTCGTTCCGGGCCGCCACGAAGAAGACGTCGAGGTCTACAGCATCGACGCCGTCAAGGTGCTGCGAACCAGCGAGGGCAGGGTGCAGTCGCTGGAGTACCGCCCGTATTACGGCTTGCGCCATGGCGAAGGCGGCGAGCTGCGCGAGCGCTACTGGTTCGCGCGGCGCGACGACCGCGGCCTGCACCGCCACCGCATGAAGATCGGTTTTACCGATGCCGGCTTTTCGCTGACGGCGGACGAACAATGCGTCGCCTCGATCGACCTGACCTGCACCAATGGCTTGCACGCGACCACCACCGGGGTAGGCGCGCCGGGGGGCGACCTGATGAGCGAGACGGCGACTTGCGGCCTGCCGATCCACCTGCTGCGCAAACCCACGCCGCCGCACCGCTTTCCCTCGTCCGGCGGCGCGCACTGGCGCCTCGTGGCGCAGCTGGCCCTGAACCACCGCTCGCTGGGCGACCTGGACGCGCTGCGCGAAGTGCTGACGCTGTACGACGTCTCGCGCTCGGCCGCGACCCAGCGCCAGATCGCCGGCATTACGGCGTTGCAGACCCTGCCGTCCACCGCCTGGATCCGCAACAAGATCGGCGCCACGCTGGTGCACGGCCTCGAGGTGCGCATGACGGTCGACGAGGAAGCCTTTGCCGGCGCCAGCCTGGTGGTGTTTGCCGAAGTGGTGAACCGCTTCTTCGGCCTGTATGTGCACATCAACAGCTTCACCCGGCTGGTGGTGCGCTCAAGCCAGTCCGACAGGGAACTCCTGCGATGCGATCCCCGCAACGGCAGCCTGACCCTGGTGTGATCGAGCGCCTGCTCGAGGAACCCTGGCAGGTCGAGCTGTTCCAGGCGGTCAAGCTGCTGGCGCGCTGGCTGAGGCGCCATGGAGGAGGCGGCTCGCTGGAGTCCAGCATCCGTTTCGAGAACAGCTTGTCGCTCGCCTTTCCCTCCAGCGAAATCGAGCGGCTCAGCCTCGACGCGCCGGAAGATGGCGCCACGCGCGTACGCCTGCGCACCGCGGTCATGGGCCTGCTCGGCGTGAACGGCACGCTGCCGCTGCACTATACCGAGCGCATTGGCGAGTGGGAGCATGCAACCCACGACGAAGGCCCGCGCGCCTTCTACGACGCCTTCTCGAACCGGCAGGTGGCGCTGTTCTACCGCGCCTGGTGCAAGTACCGTGTGCGCGGCGGGCCGGACGAGCACAATCGCGACCGCTTCCTGGCCCAGCTGGCCGCACTGGGCGGCGTCGCCGGCCACGGCGAACCCGAAGCCTGGCTCTCCTTCGAGAGCCTGGCCTATTTTGCCGCCCAGCTGCGCAGCCGCGTGGTCTCGGCCGGCCTGATCGCGGGCGTGCTGGGCGACTACCTGCAGGTGCCGGTGACGGTGGAGCAGTTCACCGGCCGCTGGGACGTGCTCGGCCCGGGCGAGCGCAGCCAACTAGGAAAGAACAACTGCGAAGCCGGCATCGGCGCCACCCTCGGCGACCGGCTGCCGCGGCCCGAGCTCGGCATCCGGATTCGGGTGGGGCCGCTGCCCAGGGCCGTGTTCCAGCGCTTCTTGCCGGGTGCGAGCGGCGCGCGCGGGATTGCCGCCATGCTCGACCGCTTCGCCATCGACATCCCTTACCGGGAGCTGCAGGTGGTGTTGCGGCGCGAGGACGTCGCTGGGGCCAGCCTGGACGGCAGCATGCGCCTTGGCCTGGACGGCTTCCTGAGCACCCGTGCCAATCGGCGCGACCGCGACGACGTCTGCTACCTGCTGTAGTCCCCTTTTCGGAGTCTTGCGCGCGACGCCTGCAAGGCGGGCGACCTACAATCGTTTCTAACGATTGAATGACACCGACAGGAGGATATATGGGTGAAGAAGCAGACCTGGTGAGCGAAAAAGACCTGAAGGGACGGCGCGTGGCGGTCCTGATGACCGATGGCGTCGAGCAGGTCGAATACACCGGCCCGCGCAGTTTCCTCGAGCAGAAGGGCGTGCAGGTCACCCTGATTTCGCCGAAGCAGGCCGGCGAGGAAGTCCAGGGCATGAACCACGACCAGCAGGGCGACCGGTTCAGGGTGGAGCTGAGCCTCGCGCAGGCCGACCCTGCCGACTTCGACGCGCTGCTGCTGCCGGGCGGCGAGGAAAACCCCAAGCGATTGCGCCAGATGCCGGAAGCGATCGCTTTTGTGAAGGCCTTCGACGAGGCGGACAAGACGATCGCCGCGATCTGCCACGGTCCCTGGCTGCTGATCGATGCCGGCATTGCCGAATCCAAGCACCTGACCAGCTATCCGGAAATCAAGGATGACTTCGTCAACGCGGGGGCCGAG
The DNA here is from genome assembly GCF_058111565.1 of Telluria sp. AZSoR62. Classification (NCBI taxonomy): domain Bacteria; kingdom Pseudomonadati; phylum Pseudomonadota; class Betaproteobacteria; order Burkholderiales; family Oxalobacteraceae; genus Telluria; species Telluria sp. AZSoR62. The sequence continues at coordinate 92,644 of NZ_JBYTST010000005.1, read as the reverse complement.
TGGACCGATGACGAAGTGGTGGTGGACGGCAAGCTGATCACGAGCCGCAAGCCGGCCGACATTCCGGCGTTTAACGATGCGCTGATGAAGGAGTTGATGGTGATGCAGCTGGCGGGGTCGGATCCGGGGCCGACGTCGTAGGCTGCCGCTCTGTCAGTCGTGTCAATGGCGTCTTGGGAAACCGGACGCCATGTTGTTTGTGGTGCGCGTTTGCTGTTTTCAGTTACGAAACACTTTCTAAGATGAACTTTCGGTACAGAACTGAGCAGATAGCGTCAAGCCGACGAGATGTTGAATTTGGGGAAAAGCAGCTCTGGTGTGGTGAACAACCGCGCTCGCAACGAGATATGCCGGTACGGATAGGGGCAGGCTTGCGATGAATGCGAACACGGCGCCAAAATGGACTTTGCCGGTTGCAAGCTGTCATGCGCGACGAAATACAGCGCGCGGGTTTGACATCCTAGACTGATGAACAGCATTGGCGCGACTAGCCCTATGATCAACATGTGTCTGATCATTCGGGCTGTAATCGATAGCCTCACGAAGCTGAATATTGTCTTGCGCAAGAATCCTCCCGAGTTGCATTCGGCAAGAGCCGCATTTATCAGGTTGATATATCAAGCAAGCTGCAGCTTTTCACGGAAAACCTCGTGGTGCCGAATGGGTGCTTTATTGCGGAGCAAATGTGCCGGGAAAGGAAAACATGCAAAGCCATATAAAAACGTGCGAGCCAAAGAATATTGCGTGAATTTTTTTCAGGGCAATTTCAATACGCGCGCTATACATGATTGCCCACGCGCTTAAATAAGTAGTCAATGAGAATGGCAGACTTGCGCCGTATGCGAGCCCTGAAGGAAAACCTACACTTCCAAAGGTAAACAGCTCGGATACGACAACCAATACGACGTAAAATTGCAGCACGAAGCTCACGGAGGCCAAGGCTATGCCAACTGCCTTTAGTGCAAACTTCGTATTCATCTGAGTCCGTGGCTGTAGATGAATTTCGCTAGATCGAGCCTTCTTCTCGATCCATCTGTACTTGGGCTCGCGTAGTAGAAATGACCGGTTCCCTCGCCGCTATTCTTGGTTTTCCTCATCTGGCGGTAGAGGAGGGGTACAGAAAGCAAAAGCGGAACCTGTGGGATTCCCGCGTATATTGGGTCTCCATGCTCCTTGAGGTCTTTGACGACAATCTTTTTGATATTTCTTTGCTTCTTTAAGAGTTCCAGAAACTCTCTATCGATTGGGCTAGCAACGAGAATCAAATGGTCGACGATATGCCCGTTGTGGGCATAAAACTGAGCCGTCTGGGCGGCGACCAGACTTCCGTAGGAATAGCCTACCATATTGAACTGCGAAGCAGCATTATCTTCCATTCCGTGAATATGCCAGTCTTCGTCGATCGGGCTATCCCGGTACCGGACGCTCAGGCCTGAACGTATGGAGTCGACCGGCATGCTATAAGTTCTGGTTCCTCGAAAAACATGTTGAATGCCGACAGTTTGTAACGCAGCAAGCTGATCGGAAATATATGGGCCATCCAATCCTGCTCCGCCCCAATAGATTGTTCCTCGCGGCTTATTAACCTTGATCGTGATGGGCGTAGTGTCAGATTTCAATGTCATCGCAGCTTTCGCCGTGGTATATGAAACCGGCCCGGGTCTCATACAGCTGCTCCGCTGTATCCCTCGGGCATTATTTCGATCGACACTTCGGATGGGTCATCGGCTGCGACCTTGGCGGTTTTTCCGTCCGCGTCAGTTTTTCCTTCGATCGTTTGCCCATTGAAAGTGAGACGGTAATGACGATTCGGCAGAGGTTCATCAGTTTGCTGGTCACGTAGCAGGAAATGCTGGTCGTATCCTTCATTGGTCTTGCCTGCCCATTCCCCTGACTCGTTCTTTACAAATCGCACGGGCGGCGCTTCGCCGGATGCCTGGCTGATGCCGTCCCGGCCGTTGAGGGTAGAGAGAAGGGGGCAGCCTGCCGCGGTCTTCATGCCGTGCAGGACCCGACAGCGAGAGTTGGTGAGTATCGAGCCAGAAAATCCTTCGGCAATCACACAGTTTTTTTGGCAGGACATTTTCGCGCCCTGGAAGGAGAAGGCTCGTCCCTCATGCGTGAACGTCGGTTCGCCCTCGGCCACCGTACCGCCGCAGGCTGCCTGGTCGCCCGTGCGGATCCATCCGACGATGTTCATGCGCAGCTCCTCTCTACCTGGATGAGATGCTTAATGTAGTGGAGGGCAGGGACAGCACCTTTGACGGCTTTGGGGAAATGTCGAGTGACACCGTTGGTGATCAAGGAAGCGTTGATTTCTGGTGGTTGTTTTGCGTGTCGGTTGAACTCCTGCCGGATGGCAGGGCGGCATCGGCAGGGTGTAGGTTCTGTGCTTCCAACATGAGCGCTTCACTGCGAGGCGCGAGGCTAGCGCACGCGAATCCGCAGCGTCTCGCAGTTTCCTCGCGCCGCAGTGGGCGTGGGCGAACAAAACCGCCGAGGCGGTTTTTTTGGATACGTGGGGGGAAGGCAAGCGCTGCGCGCTTGCCCCTGGTCAGGCGAATCGGAGAGCCTTGCGCTTGCAAGCGCAAGTCGGATTTCCGGCGGGGAGCAGTGCTCCCCGAATTCCCGGAAATCCCCCGCGTCCCGCGGGTTCGATCCCCGCCGCCATTTGCGCAGGCGAAAAAAAACCGCCGAGGCGGTTTTTTTGGATACGTTGGTGGAGGCGGCGGGAATCGAACCCGCGTCCGCAAGCACTCTACAGACAGTTCTACATACTTAGCACTATCAATTAATTTAACCTGGACAACGGGGATGTGCACCCTTTGTACAAGCGAGTTACCTATTATTTAACAGTCGACTAAGTAACCCAGCCTACTGCGAGCCCCTGTAAATGACTCTACTGCCTTGCGGCCACCCCAGGGGCGAGGTGTTGTAGAGCTAGCAGCAATTAAGCTGCGAGTGCGTACGAGTTATCGTTTGCAGTTATTGATTTTCTGGATGTATTTACGAGGTAACCAGTCCTCGGTATGCCCTGCGCTGCTTCGCAACCCACGTCGAAACCAGGTCGCCCCCAACGAACTTCCATTGTACTCCAATTTGTCTGCGCATGCAGCGCTTCGGCGCATATCGCGGCGGATGTCAAGTGGTCCGAAGTTATGCTCAAAGCATGTCAAAACTGCCATATCATGGTCGGGTTACACGGTCTGCATGTGTTCTTTCGACAAGGAATGGCAATGGTCTGTATCGTCTGCGGTAATCGTCAAACGGCAGGGCTCGCGGCCTGGCATGCGACCTGTCCAGCCTGCCGCTATGAAAGCGCGGCGCTCTCTGTAGCGATCAACGAACACACCGGTCCCGAGGTCAACGAGGCCGAACGCGAAGCGGGTCTGAAAGCCCTGCGGCTCGAGAATTTCCGGGCGATCGTCCAGTATGCCAAGCGCCATGCGCACCCAGGCGCGAAGCGGCTGCTCGATGTGGGCAGCGCCCATGGCTGGTTCCTGGAAACCGCGCGCGAGGATTTCGACGTGCTCGGCGTCGAGCCCGACGCGGTGGTCGGTTCGCGCGCCGCGGCGCGTGGCCTGCCGGTAAGGGCCGGCTTCTTCCCGGATGTCTTGCGCGACGACGAACGTTTCGACGTGATCGTCTTCAACGACGTCATCGAACACATCCCGGACATCGGCAGCGCCCTCGAGGCCTGCCGTCAGCGGCTGGACGACGAGGGCATCCTGATCCTCAACCTGCCCAGCAGCCGCGGATTTTTTTACCAGTTGTCAAAAGTCATCGCCCGTATGGGCTGGCGCACGCCCTTCGAGCGCCTGTGGCAGAAAGACCTGCCGTCGCCCCATGTACATTACTTCAGCCCGCACAACCTGTCGCAACTGGTCGCGGGCCGCGGTTTCAAACTGGTCGACAGCGCCGAGCTGCCGGCCCTGCGCGCCAAGGGCTTGCGCGAGCGCCTGAGCTGCGCGGGCAACGTGTCGCCGCTGTCGCTGTGGGTGCAATACCTTGCCATCCTGTGCGCGATTCCCGTGCTGCGCATCTTCCCGAGCGACATCATCGTCTGCATTTTCCGAAAAAAAACCGCAGGCTGATCGCGCCTGCGGTTTTTGGGGGAAGGGCAGTGCCGCTTAGCGGTTGCGGTTGGCGATCTCGTTGCCGAGGTAGCCGCCGCCGATGATGCCGGCCACGGTGGCGAGCTTCTTGCCGTTGCCGCCGCCGACCTGGTTGCCGATCAGGCCGCCGATCACGGCGCCGGTGCCGATGCCGATGTAGTTAGGCTGGCTTGGCGCCGGGGCAGGCTGCTGCGCATAGTAGCGCGGCTCGCTGGCGCGGCTGGCCTTCGGAGTGTGGTGATGGTGCACCACGCGGGTCTTCTCGACCACGCGCACCACCGGCTTTTCCTTGATCACTTCCTTCACCACCACCGGCGCTGGCTGGGCTGCCGGCTGCGTGTAGGCGACCTGCTGGCCTGCCAGCGGCATCGCCATCTGCGGGTAGGGTTGGTTGCCCGCGGCCAGTTGCATCGCCATCTGAGGCGTCACCTGATGGGCTGCCAGCGGGGCGCCCACCTGGCCTTGCACGGCTGCTGCCGGCACCATCACCACCTGGCCCTGGGCGTTGGTCATCGGGACCATGCCTGGCTGCTGGTAGTTGTAAGCCTGGTTCGCTGCCAGGGCGGCCTGGGCTGCCTGGGTATCGGGGGCGCTGTTCGAGGTCGGCAGCAGGCCGGTGATGGCGGCGGCGCCGGTCAGGCTGACGATCACGACCGATGCGGCGGCGGCGGCCATCAGGGGATGAATGCGGTTGAGGCGTGCGGTGGTTTCCATGCTCTGCTCCTAGAAGACAATGTGTTGTCGTATGGGAGTAGATTACTTGCAGGCTCGACCCGGAGATAGACCGAACCCTGTATCAATCGTAATGAGATGTAAGCGAGCCGGGCGGCCCGCTCGGAGAATCAGGCCGCGTTCTCGGCCAGGCGTGCGGTTTCCACCACGGTGCGCAGGGTTTGCAGCAGGTCTGTCGGGGTGTCGAGCAGGTAGTCGGCGCCCCAGGTGGACGGTTCGATGCTGCCGCAATAGCCCCAGTTGCAAGCGACCGTGACCATGCCCGCGGCCTGGCCTGCTTCGATGTCGCGCTTGTCGTCGCCCACGTACCAGCAATGCTGCGGATCGACGCCGAGGCGGCGCGCGCCTTCGAGCAGGGGATCCGGGTGCGGCTTGGCGCGCGGCGTGGTGTCGCCCGAGACGATGCAGCCGGCGTGCGCCAGGCCGATCTGCGGGATCAGGGGATCGGTAAAGCGCGCCGGCTTGTTGGTGACCACGCCCCAGGCCATGCCGGCCTGCTCGATGCCCTGCAGCAGCTCGACAATGCCGCCGAACAAGCTGCTGTGCACGGCCATGTGGTCCTGGTAGCGGTCGAACCACTGCAGGCGCAGCTCTTCATAGCCCTCGTCGCCCGGGCCCAGGCCAAAGGCGGCGCCGATCATGCCGCGCGCGCCGGCCGAGGCCGTGGGGCGCAACACCGCATACGGGGTAGGCTCCAGGCCGCGTTCGGTACGCAGCCAGTTGACGGCGGCCGCGAGGTCGGGCGCGGTGTCGGCCAGCGTGCCATCGAGGTCGAACAGGATGGCACGCGGTGCCGGCAGGACGGTCGGGAGAGTCATGGGAGAAACCGGATCAGAGAGGTTTGCTGCACGCCACCATGTAGTTCACATCGGTGTCGTTGTTGAGCGAATAGATCTTGGTGAGCGGATTGTAGGTCAGGCCTTTCAGGCCGTCGACCTGCAGCCCGGCCAGGCGCGCGTATTGCGACAGCTCGGCCGGCGTGATGAACTTGCCATAATCGTGGGTGCCACGCGGCAGCATGCGCAGGATGTATTCCGCGCCGATGACGGCAAACAGGTAGGACTTCGGATTGCGGTTCAGGGTCGAGAAGAACACGTGGCCGCCGGGTTTGACCAGCTTGGCGCAGGCCTGCACGATCGAGGCCGGGTCCGGCACGTGCTCGAGCATTTCCATGCAGGTGACGACGTCGAACTGGCCGGCTTCTGCATCGGCCATTTCTTCGGCCGCGATGTGCTTGTAGCGCACCTCGACGCCGGACTCCAGGCTGTGCAGGTCGGCGACCTTCAAAGCCTTTTTCGACAGGTCGATGCCGGTGACCTTGGCGCCCTTGCGCGCCATCGCTTCGGACAGCACGCCGCCGCCGCAGCCGATGTCGATCACGTTCTTGCCCAGCAGCGGGGCGCGCGCATTGATCCACTCCAGGCGCAGCGGGTTGATTTCATGTAACGGACGGAATTCGGACGTCGGGTCCCACCAGCGGTGGGCCAGCTCGCTGAATTTCTGGATTTCTAAAGGGTCTGCGTTCGTAGTCATAGGCGGATCATACTGGAAATGCGGGGCGTGACGAGATGGCGCACGGAAAATTTGTCGCTGCTTTCCGGACAAGATCGGGACCGATCCGCGAAAAAAAACCCCGCCGAAGCGGGGCTTGTGGCACAGCTGCCGGGATTACTTGTTGACGGTACGGGTACCGACGACTTCGATCTCCACACGGCGGTTCTTGGCGCGGCCGCTCGCGGTCTTGTTGCTGGCTTCCGGCTGCTTTTCGCCCTTGCCTTCGGTGTAGATGCGGTTTTCTTCCACGCCCTTGCCCTTCAGGTAAGTCTTGACGGCTTCAGCGCGGCGGATCGACAGCTTCTGGTTATAGGCGTCGGTGCCGATCGAGTCGGTGTGGCCGACGGCAATGATGACTTCCAGGTTCATGTCGCCCAGCTTCGCGCTCAGGTCGTCCAGTGCCGCCTTGCCGGCTGGCTTGAGCACGGCCTTGTCGAAATCGAAGAAGGCGTCAGCCGAGTACGACACTTTTTCCGAGGTCGGCACTGGCGCCGGTGCAGGTGCCGGGGCAGGCGCCTGCTCGACGACGGCAGGTGGCGGCGGTGGCGGTGGGGCGACGCACTTGCCGTTTTCCAGCTTTTCTGGCGGCACGCAGATCGGCGCGTCGCAGCCCGGCACGGCATCGGCCGGGGTCCAGTAGCCGGTACGCCAGCACAGGCCAAAAGGATTGCGGGCAATCACGCCGCGGCTGTCCTGGACATAGGCACTGTGCGGGGTGCGGGCCTTGATGTCGGTGGTCAGCGGAGCGTACGGCGGCGCGCTTTGTGCAAACGCGTTGCCTGCCAGGGCCGAGGCGAGCAGCAGGAGGGTTGCCAGTTTATTCATATTCTTTTCCTTTCGGTGAATTCCGTGCGGCAATGCGTTATGCAGCGGGGCGTTGTGGTCAAGATACTAACACGCCACAGCTGTGGTCAGTTTCGCATTGTGAAACAAACAATTAATTTCCTGTCCATTTTGCCACACGGACCAAAATCGTACGACTGCACCTAAATCAAACTTCATGCATATTTCTCTAGCACGTTGTTTTACCGCAACATTGGGTCAAAAGCACTATGTCCGTATCGACAATACTGGAAGGCTCGCCTGGCTCCCTCCAGTTGTAGAGGAATTGTGCTGGCAATAAGAGGTGCATGGTAGAATCACGAGTTAGTAAACATAACCATCAGCCTGAAAGCAGTCGACCCGCCCAATGGATCAATTCGCAAAAGAAACAGTTCCCATTTCCTTAGAAGAAGAAATGCGCAAGAGCTACCTCGACTACGCGATGAGCGTGATCGTGGGGCGAGCCTTGCCGGACGTGCGCGACGGCCTCAAGCCGGTGCACCGCCGCGTGCTGTACTCCATGCACGAGAGCAATTACAACTTCAACCGCCCGTATGTGAAGTGCGCGCGCGTGGTTGGCGATACCATGGGTAAGTACCACCCGCACGGCGACGCGTCGATCTACGACACGCTGGTGCGCATGGCCCAGGACTTCTCGCTGCGCTACACGCTGGTGGACGGGCAGGGCAACTTCGGCTCGATCGACGGCGACAGCGCCGCGGCGATGCGCTACACCGAGTGCCGCCTGGATAAGATCGCCAGCGAACTGCTGGCCGACATCGACAAGGACACGGTCGACTTCCAGCCGAACTACGACGGCAAGGAAAAAGAGCCGACCGTCCTGCCGACCAAGATCCCCAACCTCCTGATCAACGGTTCGTCGGGCATCGCTGTGGGCATGGCGACCAATATCCCGCCGCACAACCTGTCCGAGATCATCAACGGCGCCCAGCACCTGCTGCGCAACCCGGACTGCACGATCGACGAGCTGATCGAGATCATCCCGGCGCCGGACTTCCCGACCGCCGGCATCATCTACGGCGTCTCGGGCGTGCGCGACGGTTACCGCACCGGCCGCGGCCGCGTGGTGATGCGCGCCAAGACCCACTTCGAGGAATATGGCAAGGATGGCGGCCGCATCGCGATCATCATCGACGAGCTGCCGTACCAGGTGAACAAGAAGTCGCTGCTCGAGCGCATCGCCGAGAACGTGCGCGACAAGAAGCTCGAGGGCATCAGCGACATCCGCGACGAGTCGGACAAGTCCGGCATGCGCGTGGTCATCGAACTGAAACGCGGCGAAGTGCCGGAAGTGGTGCTGAACAACCTGTACAAGCAGACCCAGCTCCAGGACACCTTCGGCATGAACATGGTGGCGCTGGTCAATGGCCAGCCGAAGCTGCTGAACCTCAAGCAGATGCTCGAGTGCTTCCTGTCGCACCGCCGCGAAGTGGTCACCCGCCGCACCGTGTTCGAGCTGCGCAAGGCGCGCGAGCGCGGCCACATGCTCGAAGGCCTGGCCGTCGCGCTGGCCAACATCGACGACTTCATCGCCATCATCAAGGCCGCGCCGACCCCGCCGGTAGCAAAAGTAGAGCTGATGCAGCAGGCCTGGGATTCGTCCCTGGTGCGCGAGATGCTGGGCCGCACCGAGACCGCCGGCGCCGGCGGCATCGAGGCCTTCCGTCCCGAGCACCTGCCGAAGCACTACGGCATGCAGCCGGATGGCCTGTACAAGCTGTCCGACGAGCAGGCCCAGGAAATCCTGCAGATGCGCCTGCAGCGCCTGACGGGTCTGGAGCAGGACAAGATCGTCAACGAGTACAAGGAAGTGATGACCCACATCGCCGACCTGCTGGACATCCTGGCCCGCCCCGAGCGCGTCACGACGATCATCAGCGACGAGATGGTGCAGATCAAGAGCGACTACGCCGAGAACGGCAAGGACACCCGCCGTTCGGTCATCGAGCACAATGCCAGCGACCTGGAAACCGAAGACCTGATCACCCCGCAGGACATGGTGGTCACGCTCTCGCACACCGGCTACATGAAGTCGCAGCCGATCGCCGAATACCGCGCCCAGAAGCGCGGCGGCCGTGGCAAGCAGGCGATGGCGACCAAGGACGAAGACTGGATCGACCAGCTGTTCATCGCCAACACCCACGACTACATGCTGTGCTTCAGCAACCGCGGCCGCATGTACTGGCTGAAGGTATGGGAAGTGCCGCAGGGCTCGCGCAACTCGCGCGGTAAACCAATCGTCAACATGTTCCCGCTGCAGGACAACGAGAAGATCACGGTCATCCTGCCGCTGTCGGGCGTGAACCGGACCTTCCCGGAAGACCACTACGTGTTCATGTCGACCTCGCTCGGCACGGTCAAGAAGACGCCGCTGCGCGACTTCTCCAACCCGCGCAAGGCCGGCATCATCGCCGTCGACCTGGACGAAGGCGACTTCCTGATCGGCGCGGCCCTCACCGACGGCCAGCACGACGTGATGCTGTTCTCGGACGGCGGCAAGGCAGTGCGCTTCGACGAGAACGACGTGCGCCCGATGGGCCGTACCGCGCGCGGCGTGCGCGGCATGAACCTGGAAGAAGGGCAGCAGGTCATCGCGCTGCTGGTGGCCGAGAACGAGCAGCAGTCGGTGCTCACGGCAACCGAGAACGGCTTCGGCAAGCGTACCCCGATCACGGAGTACACCCGCCACGGCCGCGGCACCAAGGGCATGATCGCGATCCAGACCTCCGAGCGTAACGGCAAGGTGGTCGCCGCCACGCTGGTCGATACCACGGACGAGATCATGCTGATCACGACCGGCGGCGTGTTGATCCGCACCCGTGTGTCGGAGATCCGCGAGATGGGCCGCGCGACCCAGGGCGTGACCCTGATCGCCGTGGAAGACGGCACCAAGCTGTCCGGCCTGCAGCGCATCGTCGAGACCGACCTCGAAGAGGTCGAGCTCGAACAGGCGCCTGAGTAACAGCATCAAGACGGGCCGCATCGACGCGGCCCGTTTTTTTATCGCCAGGCCTGGTAAGCCTGCCGCGCATGACCTCATACAGGGCGTACCGGCCCGCACCAATCCAATGAAGAAGCTTGTCCTCGCCCTGGCTGCCAGTGCCGCTTTCGCAGTCCTCCCATCGTTCGCCCTGGCCGCGCCCGGCGCCGACCCGCAGGCCACCGCTGCCGTGAAGGCCATGCTCGAGGCGATGGAGATGCGCAAGAACATGAACGCCATGGCCGCCGAGATGCAGAAGGCCATGCCGGCCATCATGCGCCAGCAGGCGATCGCCATGATCCAGGCCGACCCCAAGCTGGGCGCCGAGCAGAAGAAGGACGCCGCGGCCAAAGTCGAGAAGATGCTCCCTGGCGTGTCCCAGGCAGTAAGCAAGATTTTCAGCGACCCGGCCCTGATCGACGAGATGATCACCGAAATGGTGCCGCTCTACGCCAACAACTACACGATTGCCGAGATCAAGCAGCTGACCGCCTTCTACCAGACCCCGGTAGGCCGCAAGATGATGACGCTGGCCCCCAAGCTTTCGGCCGAAGGCATGGCCATCGGCCAGCGTGTCGTCACCCCGCGCCTGGGCAAGTTGATGCAAGATGTGATGCAGGACGCACAGAAACCGTAACGCCTAAGAAAAGGACCGCCGCATGGCCCAACCCACGCAGATCTTTAACTTCTCGGCCGGCCCGGCCGTGCTTCCGAAGGAAGTGCTGCAACAAGCCGCTGCCGAGATGCTCGACTGGCACGGCAGCGGCATGTCGGTGATGGAGATGAGCCACCGCGGTCCGGAATTCGTCTCGATCTACCAGCAGGCCGAGGCCGACCTGCGCGAACTGCTCGCGGTCCCGGCCAACTACAAGATCCTGTTCATGCAGGGCGGGGGACTGGCGCAGAACGCCATCGTCCCGATGAACCTGGCCGGCTGCTGCGGCCAGCCAGCCACCATCGACTTCGTCCATACCGGCACCTGGTCGGGCAAGTCGATCAAGGAAGCGAAGCGCTACGCCAACGTCAACATCGCCGCTTCCGGCGAAGCGGGCGGTTTCACCGCGGTGCCGCCGCAGGAAAGCTGGCGCCTGACCCCCGGCGCGGCCTACCTGCACATCTGCACCAACGAGACCATCGACGGCGTCGAGTACAACTTCGTGCCCAGGGTCGATCCGCGCCTGCCGATCGTGGCCGACATGTCCTCGCACATCCTGTCGCGGCAAATCGACGTCTCGCAATACGGCGTGATCTACGCCGGCGCCCAGAAGAACATCGGCCCGGCCGGCCTGACCATCGTGATCGTGCGCGACAACCTGCTGGACGACGCGCTGCCGGACTGCCCCTCGGCCTTCCACTACAAGACGGTGGCCGAGCACGAGTCGATGTTCAACACGCCGCCGACCTATGCGATCTATATCGCCGGGCTGGTGTTCGCCCACCTGAAGCGCCAGGGCGGGGTGGCGGCGATGGAACAGATCAATATCGAGAAAGCGCGCCTGCTGTACGCGGCGCTGGACGCCGACGATTTTTACCAGAATCGCGTGGCGCCGGAATACCGTTCGCGCATGAACATACCGTTCTTCCTGCGCGACGAATCCCTGAACGACCCATTCCTGGCCGGCGCGAAGGCGCGCGGGCTGCTGCAACTGAAGGGCCACAAGTCCGTCGGCGGCATGCGGGCATCGATCTACAACGCGATGCCGCTCGAGGGGGTGCAAGCCCTCGTCGATTATTTGAACGAATTCGCGGGACGATAAGGCAGCAGGGCGGCCGGCAATGCCGGCCGCGCGTTCGACGAACGCCTGCGCCGCCGCGCATCACTCAACGCCCGATTTCTGGTTGAACCACATGTCCGAAAAACTCACCCCCCTGCGCGAACAGATCGATGCGATCGACGCGCAAATCCTGGACCTCTTGAGCCGGCGCGGCCGCGTCGCGCAAGAGGTCGGCCACGTCAAGGCCGAAACCAATGCCCCGGTGTTCCGCCCCGAACGCGAAGCCCAGGTGCTGCGCGGCGTGGCCGAGCGCAACCCGGGTCCGCTGAAGGACCAGGACGTCCAGACCATCTTCCGCGAGATCATGTCGGCCTGCCGCGCGCTGGAAAAGCGCGTCACGGTGGCGTATCTCGGCCCGTCCGGCACCTTCAGCGAGCAGGCCGTGTTCCAGCAGTTCGGCACCGCCATCGAGACGCTGCCCTGCGTGTCGATCGACGAAGTCTTCCGCGCCACCGAGGCGGGCACTGCCGACTTCGGCGTGGTCCCGGTCGAGAATTCGTCCGAAGGCGCGATCAACCGCACGCTGGACCTGATGCTGGCCACCACCACCGTCATCAGCGGCGAGATTTCCATCCCCGTCCACCACAGCCTGATGACGAAAACCGGCTCGATGGATGGCGTGACGGTCGTCTGCGCGCACTCGCAGGCGCTGGCCCAGTGCCAGGTCTGGCTCAACCTGCACCATCCCGGCATCGAACGCCGCGCCGTGGCGTCCAATGCGGAAGCCGCGATTTTGGCGAGCAAGGATCCGACGGTTGCCGCGATCGCCAGCGAGATGGCGGGCGAGCAGTACCAGTTGGGGGTAGTGCAGGCGCATATCCAGGACGACCCGCACAACCGCACCCGCTTCGCCGTGATCGGGAGCCTGCAGACCGGCCCGTCGGGCCGCGACCATACCTCGGTCGTGCTGGCCGTGCCGAACAAGGCCGGCGCCGTCTACAACCTGCTGGCGCCGCTGGCGAGACACGGCGTGTCGATGACGCGTTTCGAGTCGCGCCCGGCGCGCATCGGCACCTGGGAATACTATTTTTATGTCGACATCGAAGGCCATGTGATCGACGCGCCAGTCGCGCGCGCCCTGGCCGAGCTGAAAGACAATGCCGCCTTCTTCAAGGTGCTGGGCTCCTACCCGCAAAGCCTCTGAACCCTTTTACTATTTTTCGAGAATCCCATGTCCCAATTCGGTCCAGATTACGTTCGCGCCATCGCCCCTTACCAGGCCGGCAAACCCATCGCTGAAGTGGCCCGCGAGTTCGGCCTCGACGAAGCCAATATCGTCAAGCTGGCCTCGAACGAGAACCCGTTCGGCGTGCCCGAATCGAGCCGCGCCGCGATGGCGCAGGCGGCCGCCGACCTCGGCCGCTACCCGGACGCCAACGGCTTCGAGCTCAAGGCCGCGCTGTCGGCCCGCTACGACGTGCCAGCCGAATGGATCACCCTGGGCAACGGCAGCAACGACATCCTTGAAATCGCCGCCCACGCCTTTGTGCAAAAAGGCGAGTCGGTGGTGTACTCGCAGTATTCGTTTGCCGTGTATGCGCTGGCCACGCAAGGCGTGGGCGGACGCGCGATCGTGGTCCCGGCCAAGCAATACGGCCACGACCTGGATGCGATGGCCGCGGCAATCGAATCCGACACCCGCCTGGTCTACGTCGCCAACCCGAACAACCCGACCGGCACCTTTATTTCGGCTGCGCAGATCGAAGCCTTCCTGGACAAGGTACCGGCCAACGTGGTCGTGGTGCTGGACGAAGCCTATAACGAATACCTGGCGCCGGAACACCAGTTCGAGTCCAGCAGCTGGGTGCGCAAGTATCCGAACCTGGTGGTGTCGCGCACCTTCTCGAAAGCTTATGGCCTGGCCGGCCTGCGCGTGGGTTTCGCCATCGCCCAGCCTACGGTGACCGACCTGATGAACCGCATCCGCCAGCCCTTCAACGTGAACTCGCTGGCGCAGGCCGCCGCGATCGCCGCGCTCAACGACAAGGCATTCCTGGACAAGGGCGCCCGCAACAATGCCGAGGGCTACCGGCAGATGGTCGCCGCTTTCGAGGAGCTGGGCCTGGAATACGTGCCCTCGTTCGGCAACTTCGTGCTGGTGAAGGTCGGCAGCGACGATGCCGCCGGCGCGCGCGTGAACCTGGCGCTGCTCAAGCAGGGCGTGATCGTGCGCCCGGTCGGCAACTACGGCCTGCCGCAATGGCTGCGCATCTCGATCGGCCTGCCGCAGGAAAACGCCACCTTCATCGCAGCGCTGAAGCGAGCGCTGACAGGCGCGAGCGCGCAGGCTTGATGATCGAACGGCTCGTCATCGTCGGCGTCGGCCTGATCGGCGGCTCGTTCGCGCTGGCGCTGAAACAGGCCGGCGCGGTGCGCACCGTTGCTGGCCTGGGGCGGTCGCCGGAGGCGATGGCGCGGGCCCTGGAACTGGGCATCGTCGATGAAGTCTGCGCTAGTGCCGAGCAAGCCATGCGCGGCGCCGACCTGGTGCTGCTGGCAGCACCGGTGGGGCAGACCGGCGCCATCCTGGATTCGCTCCTGCCTTACCTCGAGCCATCGACACTCATCACCGACGCCGGCAGCACCAAGTGCGACGTGGTGGCGGCGGCGCGCACGGCGCTGGGCGAGCGCGTGCGCCAGTTCGTGCCGGGCCACCCGATCGCCGGCAGCGAGTCGAACGGCCCCGATGCGGCAATGGCGGGCCTGTACCGCGGCAAGAAGACCGTGCTTACGCCCTTGCCGGAAAACGCCGCCGCCGATGTCGAGCGCGTCGCCGGCGCCTGGCGCCTGTGCGGCTCGCTCGTCCATACCTTGAGTCCCCAGGACCACGACCGCGTGTTCGCGGCGGTGAGCCACCTGCCGCATTTGCTGGCCTATGCGCTGGTGGACGACATCGCTGGCAAACCGCACGCCGGCATGCTGTTCCAGTATGCCGCCAGCGGCTTTCGCGACTTCACGCGCATCGCGGGGTCCTCGCCCGAGATGTGGCGCGACATCAGCCTGGCCAACCGCGACGCCTTGCTCCACGAGCTCGATGCTTATCTGGCACAATTAACGACATTGCGGGCTACCCTAGCAGCCGCCGACGGTCCCGGTCTCGAAGCCGTTTACGCCAACGCGCAGCGCGCGCGGCGCGAATGGATCGAGGCGATCGAGGCCGGCTCGCCCCCGCCGCACCATCAGGACACAGAATGACGCAGTCTAAACACTACCCCGAACATATCGACCTGGAGCCGGTCATCCACGTCGAAGGATCGGTGCGCCTGCCGGGCTCCAAGAGCATTTCGAACCGCACGCTGCTGCTGGCGGCGCTATCCGAAGGCACGACCACGATCCACGACCTGCTGGCCTCGGATGACACCATGGTGATGCTGGGCGCGCTGCGCTCGCTGGGCATCAAATGGGACGAGGTCGACGAGCGCACCGTGATTGTGCATGGCAACGGCGGGGTGCTGCCGGTGCACGAGGCGGACCTCTTCATGGGCAATGCCGGCACCGCGATCCGGCCGCTCACCGCGGCCCTGGCCGTGATCGGCGGCGACTACACCCTGCATGGCGTCTCGCGCATGCACGAACGGCCCATCAAGGATCTGGTGGAAGCCCTGAACGAAGTGGGCGCCCAGATCGAGTACACCGGCGAAGCGGGCTTCCCGCCGCTGCGCATCCGCCGCGGCCACATCACGGCCCACCGCATGGCGGTGCGCGGCAATGTGTCGAGCCAGTTCCTGACCGCGCTCTTGATGGCCGCGCCCCTGATGGCCACGACCCACGCGGTGTCGATCGACGTGGTGGGCGAGCTCATTTCCAAGCCCTATATCGAGATCACCCTGAACCTGATGCGCCGCTTCGGCGTGACGGTGGAGCAGAACGGCTGGGCCTCGTTTACGGTTCATCCGGGCCAGCGCTACACCTCGCCGGGCAGCATCCACGTCGAGGGCGACGCCTCGTCGGCGTCGTACTTTCTGGCGGCCGGCGCGATCGGCGGCGGGCCGGTGCGGGTCGAAGGCGTGGGCGAGCACAGCATCCAGGGCGACGTGCGCTTTGCCGATGCGCTCGAGCGCATGGGCGCGATTGTCACCCGCGGCGAGAACTGGATCGAGGCGCGCTCGAATGGCGTCCTGAAAGCCATCGACGCCGACTTCAACCATATTCCCGATGCCGCGATGACGATTGCCGTGGCCGCGCTGTATGCGGACGGCCCGAGCACGCTGCGCAATATCGCCAGCTGGCGCGTGAAGGAAACCGACCGCCTGGCCGCGATGGCGACCGAGCTGCGCAAGGTGGGCGCCGAGGTGGAGGAGGGGCCGGACTACATCCGCATCACCCCGCCCGAGCAGTTGAAGCCGGCCACCATCGACACCTATGACGACCACCGGATGGCGATGTGCTTCTCGCTCGCTTCGCTGGACGGCAAGGCGCGGCGCGGCAACGCGATGCGCATCAACGACCCGAAGTGCGTGGCCAAGACCTTCCCGGAATATTTCGAAGCCTTCGCCGGCATCGCCAAGAACGAGTTGTTTTAATTCCATTAACCTGTGGGCGGCCTGCCGCCCACAACACACCCTCCCTATGCCGAACAATCCTATTCCTGTCATCGCCATCGACGGGCCCACTGCTTCGGGCAAGGGCACGGTCGCATCGAAAGTCGCCGAGCGCCTGAGCTTTCACCTGCTCGATTCGGGCGCCCTGTACCGCCTGACCGCCCTGCAGGCGCTGCGCCGCGGCCTGGAGCTGCGCGACGAGCACGGCATCGCCAAGCTGGCCGAGCACCTGCCCGCGCGCTTCAACGGCGGCGACATCTTCCTGAACAACGAGAACGTGACGGCGGCCATCCGCGCCGAGGAAGTTGGCAACATGGCATCGAAAATCGCCGCGCTGCCGACCGTGCGCCAGGCGCTGTTCGCACTGCAGCTGGGCTTCCGGGAAGCTCCCGGCCTGGTGGCCGACGGGCGCGACATGGGCACCGTCATCTTTCCCGGCGCGAAGTTAAAAGTTTTCTTGACCGCAAGCGTCAAGGCACGTGCCGAGCGCAGGTATAAGCAATTGATTGACAAAGGAATTTCTGCTAATATGGACGATCTGCTGGCGGATTTGCAGGCGCGAGACGAGCGCGACACGCATCGCGCAGTCGCCCCGCTGGTCCCCGCGGCAGATGCGCATCTCCTCGATACCTCGAACATGACGGCTGCGGAAGCAGTCGAGCAGGTCCTGGCGTGGTATGCGGATGCGTAGTTTTGTCTTGAAAAGTTCTGAAATGGCGGTTTGAAAGAGTAGCTAGCTTTCAGACCGTCATTCCGGCGAAGGCCGGAATCCAAGCTTGTTGCGTCATCGTTGGCTCGAGTCATCGCCGCGGGAAACGCACAGTAACTTGGGTCCCGGCTTGCGCCGGGACGACGTGCCGGGGCAGGTGGCGAATATGACAGGTGGCGGAAGTTCATGCTCCTGGCACATCACCCCCAACCACAGCACATCGTCCGCGTAGGGTGCCTGCGAACACAATTCCGTGCTCGCAGGTGTGTTTCAACCTAACCCCAGTTCAGTCCGCATTATCGCCGGCCTGCTGGGCTCACTCGAGTAATAACCTTTATGTCTACTGCAACCACCGAAGCAACCGGTATGGAAAGCTTTGCCGCCCTGTTTGAAGAATCGCTGTCGCGTCAAGACATGCGTTCGGGCGAAGTCATCTCCGCTGAAGTCGTTCGTCTGGATCACAACTTCGTGATCGTCAACGCTGGCCTGAAGTCGGAAGCCTTCATCCCAATCGAAGAATTCAAGAATGACCAGGGCGAACTGGAAGTCGCTGTTGGCGATTTCGTTTCCGTGGCCATCGAATCGCTGGAAAATGGTTTCGGCGATACCATCCTGTCGCGCGACAAGGCCAAGCGCCTGGCATCGTGGCTGGCCCTGGAAAAAGCAATGGAATCGGGCGAGATCGTCACCGGTACCGTCAACGGTAAAGTCAAGGGCGGCCTGACCGTCCTGACCAACGGCATCCGCGCATTCCTGCCGGGTTCGCTGGTCGACACCCGTCCGGTCAAGGACACCACCCCGTTCGAAGGCAAGACCCTGGAATTCAAGGTCATCAAGCTCGACCGCAAGCGTAACAACGTCGTGCTGTCGCGCCGCGCCGTCATCGAAGCTTCGATGGGCGAAGAGCGCCAGAAGCTGATGGAAACCCTGAAAGAAGGCACCGTGGTTACCGGCGTCGTCAAGAACATCACCGACTACGGCGCGTTCGTGGACCTGGGTGGCATCGACGGCCTGCTGCACATCACCGACCTGGCATGGCGTCGCGTGCGTCACCCGTCGGAAGTGCTGTCGGTTGGCCAGGAAATCACCGCCAAGGTCCTCAAGTACGACCAGGAAAAGAACCGCGTCTCGCTGGGTGTCAAGCAGCTGGGCGACGATCCTTGGACCGGCCTGTCGCGTCGTTACCCACAGAGCACCCGCCTGTTCGGTAAAGTCACCAACCTCACCGACTACGGCGCGTTCGTCGAAGTCGAGCAGGGCATCGAAGGCCTGGTGCACGTGTCGGAGATGGACTGGACCAACAAGAACGTGGCTCCAAACAAGGTTGTCCAGCTGGGCGACGAAGTGGAAGTCATGGTCCTGGAAATCGACGAAGAGCGTCGCCGTATTTCGCTGGGCATGAAGCAGTGCAAGGCGAACCCATGGGACGACTTCGGCGTCACCCACAAGAAGGGCGACAAGGTCAAGGGTTCGATCAAGTCGATCACCGACTTCGGCGTCTTCATCGGCCTGCCAGGCAACATCGATGGCCTGGTCCACCTGTCGGACCTGTCGTGGACCGAAGCCGGCGAAGAAGCCGTGCGTCGCTTCAAGAAGGGCGACGAGCTGGAAGCCGTGGTCCTGGCAATCGACGTCGAGCGCGAGCGTGTCTCGCTGGGCGTGAAGCAGCTGGAAGGCGACCCGTTCAACAACTTCTCGTCGCTGAACGACAAGGGCACCCTGGTCACCGGCACCGTGAAATCGGTTGAGCCAAAAGGCGCCGTGATCGCCCTGAGCGATGAAGTCGAAGGCTACCTGCGCGCTTCGGAAATCTCGCGTGACCGCGTGGAAGACGCTGGCACCCACCTGAAAGTGGGCGACAAGGTCGAAGCTCTGGTCATCAACATCGATCGCAAGGCTCGCAGCATCCAGCTGTCGATCAAGGCGAAAGACAATGTCGAGACCCAGGAAGCAATGAGCAAGCTGGCCAACGACAACAGCGCTGCCACCGGCACCACCAGCCTGGGCGCACTGCTGAAGGCCAAGTTCGACAACAAGAACTAATAGTCCTTGAGGCGACCAGATGACCAAGTCCGAGCTGATCAACCGACTGGCTGAGCGTTATTCCCAGCTGGTGGCGAAAGACGCGGAGTTCGCCGTCAAGACCATCCTCGATGCGATGACCAACGCCCTGGCGACCGGGCAGCGCATCGAGATCCGTGGTTTCGGCAGCTTCGCGCTGAACAGCCGGCCTCCGCGCATCGGCCGCAACCCGAAGTCCGGCGACAAGGTGATGGTGCCCGAAAAACGGGTGCCGCACTTCAAGCCGGGCAAGCAGTTGCGCGAGCGGGTGGACGCCATGGTCGGGCAACCGATCATCGAAGACTGAAATCGTCTGCGAGCTGGCAGGCAAGAACGGCGTCCCCTCGGGGATGCCGTTTTTTTTGTGCCTGCGTATCGGCTCATCCGCCCGGCACCAGCTCGCCTTTTGAAATATCATGTTGGATATGCGACACTGCGCCATTGCGCACTCAACCAGCGGCCATTCCCGATGAAATTCGTTTCGACCATCGCCGGCTTCATCCTGTTCGTGCTGTTCTTCGGCTTCGCCCTGAAGAACACCCAGGAAGTCGACCTGCATTTCTTCCTCAACTATGAATTGCGCGGCCCGCTCGTGCTGATGCTGCTGGCCTTCTTCATTGCCGGCGCAGCCCTCGGCATCCTGGCCCTGACCCCGACCGTGTTCCGCCAGCGCCGCCAGACCTCGCAGCACAAGAACACCATCCAGGCCCTGCAAAGCGCCGCCGGCACCGGCGCCGCCCAGCCGCAGCCGGATGCCGTGAACCCGGCGCTGTAAGCCTGCTTACTCGCCACAAAGAATAAGAACATATGGAATTCGAAATCTGGATGCTGCTTGGCATCCCCTTTTTCTTCGGCCTGGGCTGGATCGCCGCCCGCGTCGACATCAATGAGATCGTGTCCGAATCGCGCTCCCTGCCGCGCGGCTATTTCAAGGGCCTGAACCACCTGCTCAACGACCAGCCGGACAAGGCGATCGACTCCTTCATCGAGATCGTCAAGCTCGACCCGGAATCGGCCGACATGCACTTCGCCCTCGGCAACCTGTTCCGCCGCCGCGGCGAGACCGAGCGCGCCATCCGGGTCCACCAGAACCTGCTCTCGCGTCCCGACCTGCCGGCCGAGCAGAAGGCCCAGGCCCAGTACGAACTCGGCATGGACTACCTGAAGGCCGGCCTGCTCGACCGCGCCGAAGAGACCTTCAACCTGCTGGTCGACACCACCTATGCGGTGCCGGCGCGGCGCGCGCTGCTGGAAATCTACCAGCGCGAAAAGGAATGGCGCCGCGCGATCGACGTTGCCGTCGGCCTGCAGGAGTCGGGCGCCGGCGCGCGCCAGAAAGAGATCTCCCAGTTCTATTGCGAGCTGGCCCAGGACGCCATCGTGCACCTGCAGCCGTTCGAAGCCATGCAGCTGCTCGACAAGGCCCTGCAGGTCGACCGCTCGAGCGTGCGCGCCACCATCCTGTATGGCGACGCCCAGCTGGCCCAGGGCGACGTGGAGGCCGCGATCATGACCTGGCGCCGCGTGGAGCACCAGAGCGTGCCGCACGTGGCCCTGGTGGCCGCACGCCTGATGGACGGCTACCGCAAGGTCGGCCGCCCGCAGGAAGGCGTCAACCTGCTGCGCGCCTACCTGGCCGAAGCATCCTCGATCGATCTGATCGAAGTGGTGTTCAAGGCCGTGATCGAACTCGACGGCGTGGAAGCGGCCAAGGGCCTGGTGATCGAGGAACTGCGCCGCAACCCGACCCTGCTCGGCCTGGACAAGCTGCTGGAAGCGCGCCTGATGGACGCCCCGGCCCACGTCTGGGAAGAGCTGTCGATGGTGAAGAACCTGGTGCAGCGCTATACCCAGAAGCTGGCGCGCTACCAGTGCAGCCACTGCGGCTTCAAGGCGCGCCAGTTCTACTGGCAGTGCCCGGGCTGCAGCCGCTGGGAGACCTACCCGCCGCGCCGTACCGAAGAACTCAACGTGATGAACTGATGCGGCTTGCCGCATCCTGAATGACTTTATGACCGACCTGACCCCGAGCCGCCTGCTGGCGGCTGACAGCTTCCGCCAGCAGGCGGCCCCGCAACTCTCGAGCGTCCGCCTGCTGGTGGTCGGCGACGTCATGCTCGACCGCTACTGGTTCGGCGAGGTCTCGCGCATTTCGCCGGAAGCCCCGGTGCCGGTGGTGCGCATCGAGCGTCGCGAAGAGCGCCTGGGCGGCGCGGCCAACGTGGCGCGCAATGCCGCCGCGCTGGGCGCCCATACGGGCCTGCTGGGCGTGACCGGCAACGACGAGGCGGGCGACGAAGTCGAGAAGCTCCTCAAGGGCGCCGCGATCCACAGCTACCTGAAACGCGACGACGCGATCTCCACCATCATCAAGCTGCGCGTGATCGGCCGCCAGCAGCAGATGGTGCGCATCGACTTCGAGGACGCCCCGACCGAAACCATCCTGCGCGACAAGCTCGACCAGTTCAAGGCCCTGCTGCCCGACTACGACGTGATCATCATGTCCGACTACAACAAGGGCGCGCTGGTGAACGTGGCCGAGATGGTCAAGGCCGCGCGCGCGGCCGGCAAGATCGTGCTGGTCGACCCCAAGGGCGACGATTTCTCGCCCTACCAGGGCGCCACCATCCTGACCCCGAACCGCTCGGAGCTGCAGCGCGTGGTCGGCACCTGGAAGACCGAGGCGCAGCTGCTTGAGAAAGCCCAGGGCCTGCGCAAGGAGCTGGGCCTGGACGCCTTGCTGCTGACGCGCTCGGAAGAGGGCATGAGCCTGTACAGCGCGAACGAAGTGCTGCACGTGCACGCCGACGCGCGCGAAGTGTTCGACGTGTCCGGCGCGGGCGACACCGTGATTGCCACCCTGGCCGCGATGCTGGGCGCGGGCGCGCCGCTGGCCGAAGCGCTGGCCACGGCCAACCGCGCCGGCGGCATCGTGGTCGGCAAGCTGGGCACGGCGACCGTCACCCGCGAGGAACTGTTCCCCGGTTGAGCCTGGTCAAACCCAGGCCGTCAACGGCGGCCGGGCAGCTTCGTTAGTGCAGGGATGGGCGGCGTCGTCGTCCATCCTGCGAAAACCAACGGAGAACCATTCAATGATCAAGAAACTGATGCTTGCTGTCGCCGCCCTGGTCGCCTCGACCAGCTTCGCCTTCGCCCAGGTGGACGTGAACAAGGCCGACGCGGCCGCGCTGGACGGCGTCAAGGGCGTGGGCCCGAGCATGTCGAAAATGATCCTCGACGAACGCGCCAAGGGCGAGTTCAAGGACTGGGCCGATTTCCAGCAGCGCGTGAAGGGCGTCGGCGACAAGAAGGCCATGAAGCTGTCCGAAGCCGGCCTGCAGGTCAACGGCAAGGCCAAGGAAGGCGCGGCGGCCAAGCCGGCCGCGGCCAAGGCCGAGAAAACCTCGGCCAAGAGCGACGCCAAGGGCAAGCCGGCGGAGCAGAAGGCAGCGATGTAAGCGTGTACGAAGCAAACCCGAACCCGCGGAGACGCGGGTTTTTTTTATGGACAGGGCCCGCGGATATCGCAATGTTTGGGTAAGAGGCGCTCAATTTCGTCACTTTAGCCCAATTCGATCTGCCGATAATTGGGAGGCATGTTGGATTTGAACAACTTTGTTGACGAATTCGTCAATAATTTCACGTTCGTGCTATTCTCTTGCTTGCCGCCTGGAAACTATTTAAACCTCAGGCCAACCCATTCACGAACAACCAACCTGCCATGACAAAGAAGTCCCTGACTATCGGCGCCCGCCTCGCAATCGGCTACGGCGCCGTATTCTTCCTGATGATCGTCCTCACCGGCCTGGCAATCAGCCGTGTCGGGCAGATCGACCAGACGCTCAACCGGATCAACGACGTCAACAACGTCAAGCAGCGCTACGCCATCAATTTCCGCGGCAGCGTGCACGACCGGGCCATCGCCCTGCGCGACGTGGTGCTGGCGGCCGACGCGGCCGCCGCCGCTGCGCCGGCTGCCCTGATCAAGACGCTCGACGAGAACTACGCGCGTTCGGCAGGGCCGATGGACAAGCTGTTCCGTGAGCTCGAGGGAATCTCGCCGGCCGAGAAGGACGCACTGGCCGCAATCAAGGACCAGGAACGCCGCACCAAGCCCTTGATCGAGCGCGTCACCGCGCTGCAGGCCGCAGGCCAGGTGCAGGAAGCCAATGCGCTGCTGGCGCAGCAGGCGGCGCCTGCCTTCGTGGACTGGCTGGCCAGCATCAACCGCTTCATCGACCTGCAGGAAAAACTGAACAACGATGACGCCGCCGGCGCGCGCGCCGTGGCGTCCGGCTTCTTCGGCTGGATGGTGCTGCTGTGCGTGGGCGCCATCGCGGCCGGCGCACTGGGCGCCTGGTATATCGCACGCGGCCTGCTGCGCCAGCTCGGCGGCCAGCCGGACTACGCCGCCTCGATCGTCGGCGCCATCGCCGCCGGCGACCTGGGTGTGAAGATCGAGACCGCGCCGAGCGACCAGGCCAGCCTGCTGTTCGCCATGAAGGGCATGCGCGACAGCCTGGTAGGCATCGTCGAGCAGGTCCGTAACGGCACCCTGAGCATCGCCAGCGTGTCGACCGAGATCGCCAACGGCAACCGCGACCTGTCGGGCCGTACCGAACGCCAGGCCGGCACGCTCGAGGCGACCGCCGCCTCGGTCGAGCAGCTCACCGCCACCGTGCGCCAGAACGCCGACAATGCGCGCCAGGCCAATGCCCTGGCCGAATCGGCCTCGGAAGTGGCGCTGCGCGGCGGCGCCGTGGTGTCGCAGGTGGTCGAGACCATGGCCTCGATCAATGCGTCGTCCAAGAAGATCGTCGATATCATCGGCGTCATCGACGGCATCGCCTTCCAGACCAATATCCTGGCGCTGAACGCCGCCGTGGAAGCGGCCCGGGCCGGCGAGCAGGGCCGCGGCTTTGCCGTCGTCGCCACCGAAGTGCGCAGCCTCGCGCAGCGTTCGGCGGCAGCGGCCAAGGAGATCAAGGAACTGATCGGCAGCTCGGTCGAGCGCGTCGACGCCGGCGCGCGCCTGGTCGACGAAGCCGGCACCACGATGGACGACATCGTCAGCTCGGTGCGCCGCGTCACCGACATCATGGCCGACATCACCCACGCCAGCGCCGAGCAGAGCACCGGCATCGGCCAGGTCAACGACGCGATCGGCCAGATGGACGAAGCCACGCGCCAGAACGCCGTGCTGGTGCAGCAGGCGACGGCGTCGGCCGCCGCCCTGGAAGCCGAGGCCGAGCAGCTGGCGCAGGTGGTGAGCGTGTTCCGCCTCGATGCGGCGCGGCAGCCGGCCAGCGCGTCGGCACGGCTGGCGCTGGCGGCCTGAGCCCGGCCATCCGGCGAATACTGTTGTAACGCTGCATTCTATCTTGCCCCGTAAGCACATTCTATTGTGTTGATGCAATAAACTGGTGTCATACAGGATGGACGAAACGAACGGGGCGGGCAGGCATGACGGCTAGCGACAATACAGGCACACCGGCGCGCGCGGCGGATGGCTCGCGCGTGGGCTCGCTCTACCGCAAGCGCCGCCCGCTGGCCGCAGCCACCGCCGGCCTGGTGCTGCTGGCCTGCCTGTGTGCATTGGCGATGCTGGCCTGGAACATCGTCCAGACCCGCCAGCTGCAGATGGCAAACGCCCGGATCGCCGTATCGAATACCGCGCTGACCCTGGCCAACCAGGCCAATGCATCCTTCAGCGTGGCCGACACCGTGCTGGTCGCGCTGGTGGACCGGATCGAGGGCGAAGGCTGGGGCGAGGGCAATGCCGAGCGCCTGCGGCTGCTGATGGCCAGGCAGATGGCCCACCTCCCGGCCTTGCAGGGCCTGTTCGTCTACGACGAAACCGGGCGCTGGATCGCTAATTCGGCGGGCCGCAACTTCGACGGCCGCAACAACGCCGACCGCGCCTATTTCAAGTATCACCAGCACACGCCCGATCGCGGGGTGCACATCGGCGCACCCGTCATCGGACGCACCAGCGGCCTGTGGGTGCTGCCGGTGTCGCGCCGCATCGACCATCCGGACGGCAGCTTCGCCGGCGTGGCGCTGGCCACGATCCGGATCGATTACTATCGCAAGCTGTACGAGAGCCTGGACCTGGGCGCCGGCGGCGAGGTCTTGATGACGCTCGACGACGGCACCCTGCTGTTGCGCGCACCCATGGAAACAGCCGAGCTGGGGCGCAACATCTCGTCCGACCCGCTGTTCCAGTGGCAGGCCAGCCAGCGCGGGCCGAACGGCAAGCGCGACGCGCTGATCCATGGGGAGCTGCATATCGGCACCCATGCGCGCATCGGCGGCTATCCGGCCAGTATCGCGGTGGTGCAGGAACAGGACAGCGTGCTGGCGGGCTGGTGGCATTCCGCCATGCTGGCCAGCGTGGCCGTGCTGACGCTGGTGGCCGGCCTGTTCGCGCTGGGACGGCGCGTGGTGCGCCAGGTGCTGCTGCGCGACCAGCTCGAACGCGAACTGATGGCGACCAAGTCCGGGCTGGAAAAGGCCAACCAGGCGCTCACGACCATGGCTTACATCGACGGCCTGACCGGACTGTTCAACCGACGCTACTATGAACAGGCGCTCGAGCGAGAGCTCGGGCGCGCCGTGCGCAACCAGGCACCGCTGGCGCTGGTCATGCTGGACGTGGACCTGTTCAAGAAGTACAACGACCGTTATGGCCACCAGGCCGGCGACGCCACGCTGCGCGCGGTGGCGCATGCCATCGAACGCGTGCTGCGCCGCGGCGGCGACCTGGCCGCGCGCTACGGCGGCGAGGAATTCGTGGTGCTGCTGCCCGACACCGACCTGGACGGCGCGCAGGAGGTGGCCGAGGCCATCCGTGCCGAAGTCCAGGCCTGCGCGATCGTCCATCCCGATGCCCCCTGCGGCGTGGTCACCATCAGCCTGGGCATCCACGCCGCGGTGCCACCGGATACCGGCAGCGGCGCCGCCATGGTGGCCCTGGCCGACGCCGCCCTGTACCGCGCCAAGGCCGGCGGCAGGAACCGCAGCGCCGTCTAGCCCTGCATGGATGCGTGGCGGCGCACGCGCCGCCTGTATTGACTGACAGCGGCTACACCGCATGAGAAGATGGGCGCTGTCCGCTCCCACAATCAGAAAGGTAGTCATGCCTCACGCACGCACCGTTTCCTTCGCCCGTTCCTCGCTGCTGGCCGCCGCACTCGGCGCCGTTGCCGCCCCGGCCGTCGCCGCCCCGGCCGGTCCGGCCGCGCCGCCCGCCCCCGACCTCAAGCGCCAGCAACCCCAGATCAACAAGATCATCGCCGAGATCTCGCCCAAGCGCATCGAAGGCTATGTCGCCAAGCTGGTGAGCTTCGGCACCCGCCACACGATGTCGGAAACCGAATCGGAGACCCGCGGCATCGGCGCGGCGCGGCGCTGGATCAAGGCCGAGCTGGAACGCTGCGGCGCCGGCACGCCCCTGCAGGTGGCCTTCGACAGCCACATCGCCCCGGTCTCGGCGCGCATCTCGCGCCCGACCGAGATCGTCAACGTGGTCGCCACGCTGCCGGGCACCCAGGCGGCCTCGAAGGACCGCATCTATGTCACCAGCGGCCACTACGACTCGCGCGTGACCGACGTCATGAACTACACGGCCGACGCGCCCGGCGCGAACGACGATGCCTCGGGTACCGCCGCCGCCATGGAGCTGGCCTGCGTCATGGCCAAGTACAAGTTCGACGCCACCATCGTGTTCATGGCGGTGGCCGCCGAAGAGCAAGGCTTGCTGGGCGCGCGCCATTGGGCCGAGCAGGCGCGCAAGAACAACCTGAACATCGCCGGCATGTACACCAACGACATCATCGGCAGCTCGCGCGCCGACAATGGCAAGGTGGACAACAAGCAGGTGCGCCTGTTCTCGCAGAGCATTCCGGCCACCAAGGAAATGAGCGAGGCCGTGCGCCAGCTGGTGGCCACCGGCGGCGACAGCGATTCGCTCTCGCGGCAGCTGGCCCGCCATACCAAGGAGCAGGGCGAGCGCTACGTCAAGGGCTTCAAGGTGTCGGTGATCCACCGCGCCGACCGCTACCTGCGCGGGGGCGACCACATGCCGTTCCTGGAACAGGGCTATGCGGCGCTGCGCTTTACCGAGCCGGCCGAGGACTTCGCGCACCAGCACCAGGACCTGCGCACCGAAAACGGCAAGGTCTACGGCGACCTGGTCCAGTTCAACGACTACGACTACATCGCCAAGGTGACCAAGGTGAATGCGGCCGCGCTGGCCTCGCTGGCACTGGCCCCGGCCGCACCAACGAACGTCAAGCTGCGCACCGACAAGCTGACCAACGATTCGACCCTGGTCTGGCAGGCCAATGCCGAGCCGGACCTGGCAGGCTACCGCATCGTGTGGCGCGAGACCACCGCCTCCAACTGGCAGGGTGCGAAGTGGGTCGGCAACGTGGTGGAAGCCACGGTCGACCTGTCGAAGGACAATGTGTTCTTCGGCGTGCAGGCGGTCGACAAGGACGGCAACGTCAGCGTCGCCACCTACCCGCTGCCGCAGCGCTGATCCAGCGCAAGCCTGCAGCACTGGAAGCCGGCCTCGCCCTAGAGGCCGGCCTCGTACGCCACCCTGCCGTCCGGATTAGAATAGCGGTTTAGGAAATCGCGAGAGAGCAAGGAATGGCTTACAAGACCATCGAAGACACGATCGGCAATACCCCGCTGGTGCGCCTGGTGCGCCTGCCCGGCGCGGAGGCCGAAGCACGCAACAACGTCATTCTTGGCAAGCTGGAGGGCAACAACCCGGCCGGTTCGGTGAAGGACCGCGCCGCCATGTCGATGCTGCGCGGCGCCGAAGAGCGCGGCCAGATCAAGCCGGGCGACACCCTGATCGAAGCGACCAGCGGCAACACCGGCATCGCGCTCGCAATGGCGGCCGCGATCCGCGGCTACAAGATGGTGCTCCTGATGCCGGACAACCTGTCGATCGAGCGCCGCCAGAGCATGGCCGCCTACGGCGCGCAGATCATCCTCACGCCCAAGTCGGGCGGCATGGAATACGCGCGCGACATGGCCGAGCAGATGCAGAAGAACGGCGAGGGCATCATCCTCGACCAGTTCGGCAACCAGGACAACCCGCGCGCCCACTACGAGAGCACCGGCCCGGAAATCTGGCGCGACACCGACGGCCGCGTCACGCATTTCGTGAGCGCCATGGGCACGACCGGCACCATCATGGGCGTGTCGCGCTACCTGAAGGCACAGAACGAAGCGATCCGCATCGTCGGCGCCCAGCCTGAAGAAGGCTCGTCGATCCCGGGCATCCGCAAGTGGCCGGAAGCCTACCTGCCGAAGATCTACGAGCGTGCGCGCGTGGACCAGGTCGAGCCGGTAAGCCAGGCCGCGGCCGAGCAGATGGCGCGCCGCCTGGCGGCCGAGGAGGGGATCTTCTGCGGCATCTCGGCGGCCGGCGCCTGCGAGGTGGCGCTGCGCATCTCGCAGACGGTCGAGAACGCGACCATCGTGTTCGTGGTGTGCGACCGCGGCGACCGCTACCTGTCGACGGGTGTATTCCCCGCTTGACGCCACGCTCAGCCAATAAAAAAGCCATCCGACGGATGGCTTTTTTGCTGTCTGGAGCCGGGATGCCGATGCACGCGAGCACAGGATGCGTCTCGCGATCTTCGATAGCCAAGCTACGGCAGACGGGGCAAGCAGCGGACCGTGGCCCGTCAACCGGCCCCGCCGGCGATCACGCCTCTTTCGATGGCGATGCGCCTTCTTTCGGCTTGAACTGCTTGTCGCTGATGCGGAACTTGGCGCGGCGGTCGCCCATCAGGTAACGCAGGTCGCGGATCGACAGGTCGCTGACTTCGTGCATGCGGATCAGCAGCGAAGCGCCGACCGGCAGGCGGTGGTGGCGGATCTTCGAGATCACCGGCGGCGCCACTTCCAGGGCACGCGACAGTGCTGCGTCGTTCTTCAGGCGCAGGTTCTCGATCAGGGTGTCGAGCAGGCGGTTCGGATTGTATTGCAGGAGTTCATCGGACTCCGAATCGCTGTTCATATCGATGCCGACTTGGTTTGTCATGATTCAATATCCTATTTTGGGTTGGACGGAGCCCCCATGCGGCGCTCGACTCCGAATTTGTATTTCGTAATTATCTATTCAATTGTACAACTAATTTTAATCTGATACTCACTAGCAACAAGAATCAGACAGCTATCCTGAGTATTGTTGTCATAACGCAACAATAGCCCCAATGCAATTCTCTCATAAAGTCACGGAAATATTAATTGTTTTTTGATTAAGCGTGAGTGTAGAACCATCTGGGCGCTGATGCCGCACAGTATGGGAAAGCCTGACAGGATTGCAACAAAACGGGGAGTATGGAAGGGACGGGGATGTTTCTGGGGAGAATCGAGACTAGAATGGTACATACCCCCGGGGGGTATGCACCTGAGCGTAGTGTGTTAATGCGGCTGCAACAAAGCTGGAGCGTTACAACTCGATACAAACTTTCCCGCCAAGCAAGGCTTAATCGGCCCGTGATTGCCTGACTGCGCGGCCCAGCTCGATCACCGACATGGCATAGAAATAACTGCGGTTGTACTTGGTGATGGCAAAGAAGTTATCGTTCGCGACCCAGTATTCGGTCGCTTCGGCACCGTTTTGCAAGTCGACCAGGCCATACAGGCGCTCGGCCGGCAGGGGCGAGGCCACCGTCACGCCGGCTGCGCGCAGCTCTTCCGGACGCAGGGTGGCGGCAAGGCCGCGATCCAGCAGCTTTTCCCAGGCGTGGTTGGACGACACGTCGGCCGGTACGGCAGGTGGGTCGCGGTACTCCGTTTTCCAGCCGTGCTGGACCAGGAAATTGGCGACGCTGCCGATCGCATCCTCGGCCGAATTGCGCAGGTCGATCTGGCCGTCGCCATTGAAGTCGACGCCGAATTTTAGGATGCTGCCCGGCATGAACTGCGGCATGCCGACCGCGCCGGCAAACGAACCGAGCAGCGAGAAGGGGTCGATCTTGTGCTCGCGCGCGAACAGCAGGGTTTGCGCCAGTTCGCTGCGGAAGAACTGCATGCGGCTCGCGCGGTTCGGGGTGTCCGGATAGCCGAAGGCGAGCGTGGCCAGCGTATCGAGCACGCGGAACTTGCCGGTGTCGCGGCCATAGATGGTCTCGACGCCGATGATGCCGACGATGATTTCGGCCGGTACGCCATAGGCGGCTTCGGCGCGCGCAAGGGTGGCGGCGTGCTCGTTCCAGAAACGCACGCCGGCCTTGATGCGGATCGGCTCGATGAAGCGGCTGCTGTAGACCTGCCAGTTCTTCGGCTTACCCGGCGGCATGGGCTTGACCAGCTGCACCGCCGAATCGATGAAGCGGGCCTGGCCGAACAGCGACTCCAGGTAGGCGCGCTCGAAGCCGTGCTGGCTGACCATCTCGTCGATGAACGCGCGCATGGCCTGCCATTCGAGGAAATTGCTGTGCTCGCCGTCGTAGTCGATCACGGCGGCGGCAGGCGCAGCCTTGATGATGCGGCTCGACTTGACCGAGACCTGCCGGCCGGCTTTCGCTCGCTTGGCCTTGGCGGTGGTCTTGGCGGCCTTGGCCTTGGCTTGCGCGCTACGAGCGTGCGGATCCTTCACGCCGGCATCGGCTTGCCCGATCGGGGCAAAGGCCAGCGCCAGCGCGGCAAACAGGGGAACAATGGATTTCATCTAACTTGCGACAATAGGCTCTTCAAGGTAGCGGCCAGCCGCAGGTTGGCCTGGGGCTGGGGTGGCGCATAACGCCATGCGCTGTAGCGGCGCAAGAACTCGGCGGCGGCTTCACGTGATGGCGGCGCCAGCTGCCCGGTGGCCGCGATCCGGGCCGCATAAGAGGTGGGCCCTTCGTCCGCTGCACGGGCCAGGCCCAGGTGGGCTAGGCGCTTGCATAGGGAAGAGTATACCGCTTCGATAGGATCAATTTCCCGGCGGCGAAGCAAAAATCTGCCCAAAAGCAACACTATCAGGGCAAACGTTATCAGGGCGATAAAACGCCAGCCGCCCAGGCCGGCCTGCAGGCTCTTGATCACGCCGCGCTGGCGCTCAGGGGTGTAGTTCAGCACCCACTGGTTCCAGCCATTGTTGACCGCGCCGATCGCATCGCGCAGGCGTCCCAGCACCGAATCGCGCCCGAGGTCGAACATCGACAGGCCGCGCAAGGCGTCGATGCCGAAGGGCGCCGGCGCCGGTACCGCCGACGCCAGGCCGCGCCGCACCCGTTCCGGCGCCACGGCGGCGGTCGGGTCCACCCGCACCCAGCCGCGCCCCTGCATCCAGACTTCGGCCCAGGCGTGGGCGTCGGACTGGCGCACCGTCACGTAGCCGTCGATCGGATTGAGCTCGCCGCCCTGGTAGCCGGTGACCACGCGCGCCGGGATGCCGGCCGCGCGCATCAGGAACACGAAGGCGCCCGAGTAATGCTCGCAAAAGCCTGCACGCGTCCCATACAGGAATTCGTCGATCGAGTGGCGCCCGAGCAGGGGCGGCTCGAGCGTATAGCTGAACGCCTGCTCGCGGAACTGGCGCAGCACGGCATTCACGCGGCGCGCAGGTTCGGGTTCGCGGCGCAGCGCCAGGCCGGCGGCCAGCGCCCGTGGATTGAAGCCATAGGGCAGCAGCAGCCACTGGCTCGGGTCCTCCAGTACATCGGCGCGGTCGAGCGTGTAGTCGGGATAGGAGACCATCGTGTAGCGCGCGCGCTGCGCCAGCGGGCGGCTGCTGCTCAACTCGAGCTGGTGCGAGACGCTGACCTTGTGTCCCGGCACCAGCGGCAGGTGGCGCGGCATCTCGAGCGTGAACAGCCAGCGCGTGTCGGACGGCTCCAGCGTGACGTCGTAGCGCTGCGGCTCGCCGCGCACGCGCAGCGGCACGCTGGCCCCGGTGGGCACCGAGCCGCCGCGGGTCCAGGCCACGCCGTCGAAGGCGTCCAGCACCAGGCCGCGCCAGTAGAGCTGCCCCTTGGCGGGCACGCGGCCATGGAAGCGCACCCGGAAGGCCGGTTCGTTCGACATCGCCAGGTTCGACATCTAGCCCGGCGCCATGCGCTCCGACAGGCCCGACTTGCCGCTGCCGCCACCGCCGCCGCTGCCCGGCATGCTCCACAGCGGCCCGCCCAGGCGCGGGAACACCACGAACAGCGCCACCGCGATCGGCGCGGCGAACAAGAGCATCTTCAGGCCCAGCCCCAGGCGCGCGCGCAGCGGCGGCACGGCGCCCGTGAACTGGAACGACAGCTGGGTCGTGAGCAGGGCCAGCACCGCGGCCACCATGAGGAGTGCGCTGCCGATGCCCTGGGCGTAGAAGAAGTTGGTCAGCACCAGGAAGAAGCACAGGAAGATCACCACGTACAGGTCGCGGCGCGCGTGCATCTCGAGCATCTTGAAGGCGACCAGCAGCACCAGCATGGCCACGCCGGCGTCGCGCCCGAGGATGGTCCCGTAGCTGAACTGCACCCCCGCCATCGCGGCGGCGGCGATCGGCAGCAGCACAAGGGTGGAGGGCATGCGCTTGCCGCGCAGCGTGACGGCGGCGCGCCACACCAGGGTGGCCGCGCACAGCAGCGACACCCACAGCGGCAGGTGGGCGGCGTGCGGCGCCAGCACCAGCACCGCGCTGGCCAGCAGCAGCAGGGTGTCGGCCTTGTCGCGCGGGAGCGCCTTGAATGCGGCCAGCGCCTTCATGCGGCTTCCCTGGCGCCGTACAGTGCCAGCGCGCGCAGGCAGGCCGCCTGGTGGGCCGCGCCGGCGGCGGCATCGTAGTGGGTGGCGCCCAGGCGGAAGGCATAGGGCAGGGCGCGCTGCTCGGCGTCCAGCACCCAGCGCGTCATGCGCGACAGGCGCAGCTCCAGGTCGAGGTTGGCGGGGAGGGCGGCGAAGTCGAGCACCAGCTCGTCGCTCACGCCCCCTTCGAAATGCTTGGTGACGAGCTGGCCGCCCAGCGCCGGGTCGAGCCGGGCGATCTGGCGCCAGGCCAGCTGGCGCGGCGAGTCGCCCGGCTGGTAATTGCGCACGCCGGCGAAGTCGTCGTTGCCGCCCACGCGTCCGCTGCCGGCGCCGCTGCCGCTCGAGGGCAGGGGCGGCGCGCCTTCTTCCGGACGCGGATACACCAGGGCGCGCGCGGCCGGGCGCCAGTAGCTCCAGGCGCGGAACAGGCCGAGCGGGAAGCGCGTGGACAGCACCACGCGCTCCGCCTGCAGCCAGCCGCGCGCGCTGGTGGGCACGCCAAGGAGCACCGCGGCGCTGCCGTGGGCGGCGATGTCGGCGACGTGGCGCGGCTCGCGCATGCCGGCGAAATCGATCCAGACGCCATAGCGCGCCAGCGCGCTGCGGTTGGCGAGGTGCAGTTCGAACTGGGCTTCCTGGCCGGCGAAGACCGCGGGCACGCGGCCCTGCTGCAGCGCCAGGTGGGCCAGGTTACGGTAGGTGAAGACCATGTCGACCAGGGCGCAGGACAGCGCCAGGAAGGTCAGGGCAAACCCCAGGCCGAGCGTGTAGTTGATCGAGCCGATCAGCAGCACCAGCAGCAGTGCGGCAAAGCCGATCCCGGCGCGCGAAGGCAGGATGAAGATGCGGTGCTGGCCCAGCACCACTTCGCCCGTATCGAGCGTGCCGCCGCGCGGCAGCCATTTGCCGGTCGTGCGGCGCGCCCAGCCGCGCAGGCCGCCCATGGACTGTCCCAGCTCCGCCGCCATCTACAGCGCGACCGACTTCTGCAGCTGCAGCACCAGGTCGCGGCTGGCCAGCGCCATGCCCTGTGCGGCCTTGAGCGGGCGCAGGCGGTGGGCGCAGACCGGCACCAGCACGGCCTGGATGTCTTCCGGGATCACGTGGTCGCGTCCCTCGAGCGCCGCCCAGGCGCGGCCGGCCTGGAGCAGGGCGATGGCCGCGCGCGGCGACAGGCCTTCGGCGAACAGGCCGTTCTGGCGCGAAGCCTGGGCCAGCGACTGCACGTAGGTGACCAGCGAGCTCGATGCGTGAATTTCTTTCAGCGCGCGCTGGGCCTGGGCCAGTTCGGTCGGCTGCATCGCCGGCTGCAGATTGCGCAGCATGGCGCGCCGGTCTTCGCCCATCAGCAGGGCGCGCTCGGCGGTGGCGTCCGGATAGCCCAGCGACAGGCACATCAGGAAGCGGTCGAGCTGCGATTCGGGCAGCGGGAAGGTGCCGACCTGGCTGGCCGGGTTCTGGGTGGCGATGACGAAGAAGGGCTCGGGCAGGGCGCGGGTGACGCCGTCGGCGCTGACCTGGCGTTCTTCCATGGCTTCCAGCAGGCCCGATTGCGTCTTGGGCGTGGCGCGGTTGATTTCGTCGGCCAGCAGCACCTGGGTAAAGATCGGGCCGGGGTGGAACACGAAGTCGTTCTTTTCGCGCTCGTAGACCGAGATGCCGGCCACGTCGGCCGGCAGCAGGTCGCTGGTGAACTGGACGCGGTTGAACTTCAGGCCCAGCGAGATCGCCAGCGCATGCGCCAGCGTGGTCTTGCCCACGCCGGGCAGGTCTTCCAGCAGCAGGTGGCCGCCGGCCAGCAGGCAGGTGATGGCCAGGCGCACCTGCTGGTCTTTCCCGACCACGACCTGGGACACCTGGCGCGCGGCGGCATGCAATTGATTGAACATGGTTGGGTTCCGGTGATTCATTCGATACGGGGCGCCGCGCGAAGCCTGGCGCCGGCATGGTAGATTAGCGCCATTGGCAAGCTTTATACTCCGTCGGCAACAAGCCTTCGCATCGATTCTATGCGAGAACGGGCGCGCGAGTGAACAGGCGCGGCCGCGCATGCATGGCGCATGCGCGGTCCGGCACGAACAGGCAGGCACGGAACACGCACAATGAGCACAGCAATCTACAGCCACCCCGACTGCCTGCGGCACGAGATGGGCGACTGGCACCCCGAGTCGCCCGCGCGCCTGCAGGCAATCGACGACCAGCTGATCCTGGCCCGCATCGACGGCCTGCTGGAAAAGCGCAGCGCGCCGCTGGCCGACATGGCCGACATCCTGCGCAACCACACGCCTGGCGCGGTGGCGCTGGTGCGCGACCACGTGCCGCCGGAAGGCGACTACTATCCGCTCGACGGCGACACCATCCTGTGCCACCACAGCTACCAGGCGGCGCTGCGCGCGGCCGGCGCGGCGGTGGCCGCGACCGACGCCGTGATCCGTGGCGAAGTCGACAACGCGTTCTGCTCGGTGCGCCCGCCGGGCCACCACGCGACGCCAAGCGAGCCGATGGGGTTTTGCTTCTTCAATAACGTCGCGGTCGCGGCGCGCCATGCGATGGAAGTGCACGGGCTCGAGCGCGTGGCCATCGTCGACTTCGACGTCCACCACGGCAACGGCACGGCGGACGCCTTCCGCACCGATCCGCGCGTGCTGATGGCCAGCCTGTTCCAGCATCCCTTCTATCCGTATTGCGACCCGGAGCCGATCACGGCCACCAGCGTCAACGTGCCGGTGCCGGCGCTGTGCGACGGCGAAGCGGTGCGCACGCTGGTGCTGGAGCACTGGCTGCCCGCGCTGCATGCGCACCGGCCGCAAATGATCTTCGTGTCGGCCGGCTTCGACGGCCACCGCGAGGACGACATGGGCGGCATCGGCCTGGTCGAAGCCGATTACGCCTGGATCACGCGCCAGGTGATGGAGGTGGCCAGGCAGCATGCGCAGGGCCGCATCGTCAGCTGCCTCGAGGGCGGCTATGCGCTGTCGGCCCTGGGGCGCAGCGTGGTGGCGCACCTGAAGGTGCTGGCGGAGCTCGAATAAATACCGGGCCGGGCGCAGCCTTCCTCCTGCCGATCTAACACTTCCTGACACGTCGCCTCGGTGCTGGTCTTGCGCGACGACGGCGAAGACTACCACCACGACCTTGGTGGCGCCTGGGACGGCATCGTCGGCGTGGTGCGCAGCGCGGTGGCCACCGCGCTGTGAGCGGGCCGGGCGATAAAGCGACAGTCCACTCTTTTTCCAATTGTGCAAATTGACACGGGTAAATGTCAGGCATAGAGTCGAACTCAGCCGTGCATACGGCCGACAACGACGACAAAAGGAGAAAGACAGTGAGACAAATACGCATCATCTGCGCGCTGTGCCTGTTACTCGCGTCAAGCATGGCAGCCGCCGCCAACTACACCCTGTGGATCAACGGCCGTACCGGCGGTGGGGCCATCGGCAACTACAACGACTTCACCTACTGGGGCCCGTCCACGACCGCGGCGGGCGTCAACAAGAAGGCCGTCAACTGGGACGGCCGCAGCAGCATCGCCTCGCAGAGCGGCAAGGTGCGCGATGCGCTCGACTGCTTCTGCACCGGCACCAACTGGTGCTATGTCGTCACCCATAGCGCGGGCGACCTGATGATGGGCTACACCCTGGCCAACTACGGCGGCTCGGCGCGCCTGAAGAAGAACGCCAGCCCCGCTACGAGCGGCGTCTGCGGCAACAGCGACGGCACGTCGCAAACCGGCTGGAACATCAAGTGGGTGCGCGCCGCCTCCGGCGCGGCCGGCGGCTCCGAACTGTCCGACGCCGGTTCCTGGACCACCTCCGAACCGCTGGTGCAGGACCTCAAGACCACCACCGCGCGCGCCATGTACAA
Organism: Telluria sp. AZSoR62; assembly: GCF_058111565.1. NCBI lineage: Bacteria > Pseudomonadati > Pseudomonadota > Betaproteobacteria > Burkholderiales > Oxalobacteraceae > Telluria > Telluria sp. AZSoR62. The sequence goes on along the minus strand of NZ_JBYTST010000005.1, from coordinate 55,718 downwards.
CCACAACACCACGCGCAACGTCTGGTTCTACATGTACGCAGCCTCGAAGGGCACCGCCTATTCGGGCATCCTGCCGGGCCAGGACGACGAAGCCGTGGCCTACCACAGCACCGGCGGCGTGTCCGGCAGTTCGGGCGGCTCCTACTGCAACCCGAGCGACTGGTTCTGCAACGACCTGGCGCTGGGCACCGCCGCCAACGAGGGCGGCAGCGCCAAGTGGAGCTACCACTCGGTGATCTTCCGCGACGACAGCGAGGCCTACAACCACTACGCGAACGGCAACTGGGGCGGCATCGTGGGCGTCGTGCGCAACGCCGTCGTCAACAGTGCCTACTAGGCGAACGCTTGACAGTCCGCGCGGCTGGCGCCGCCATGCCTGGCCCCTGGGGCTCGGCGTGGCGGCGCTGGCCGCCATCGGACTGTGGATGCAAGGCGCGGAACACGCGGCTCCCGCCGCCGTCACCGCGCCGCCGCCATCCGGGCCCCAGTTCTTCGGCCAGGTCGGCGGCAACGATGGATTGGCCATCCCGGGCGAGCGCGCCGAGCGCCGCCGCCAGCTGCTCGAGCATGTCCAGCTCACCGACCACACCTATTGCAGCTACCGCGAAGGCAGCAAATACCCGATGGAGTCGCGCCCTGCCGCGCACAACCCGGACCAGCTGCACCCGAACCAGCCGGTTACCGAGATGCACCCGATGCGGGTCGAAGGCGGTGGCGCGAACAGCACCGTGCTGCTGCAGACCTCGCAATCCCATGTCTACCTGGCGGCCGGCGAATCGGCCGCCTTTTCGCTGCGGGCCGTGAATGCCCAGGGCGAGACCGTGCCGCTGGTGGTCACGCGCGCGGTCGCCCAGGGCATGACCTATGGCGCCAGCCGCGCCACGGGCCAGGTGGCGCTGGCCTTCGCGGACGACGGCGCCGGCGCCGACCCGGTGGCGGGCGACAATGCCTTTGCCGGCGTGCTGGCGCCGGGCCAGACCGGGCTGGCGGGCTTTCACGGCACCATCCGTACCGAAGTGCGCTACACGGCGGGCGGGCGCAATGGCTTTGCGCTGTTCGACGTCATCTACACGCCGACCCTGCCGGCCACCTGGAGCGGGCAGGTGCGCGAAGCGGTCGAGAACGGGTCGCTGCATTTCTACCTGCGCGCGGACGTGCGCCAGGCTGGACGCTATGTCGTCACGGGGCGGGTCGACGACGCCCGCGGCCGGCCGTTCGCGGTGGCGACCTTCAACGAGGTGCTGGAAACCGGCCCGCGCGAGATCAAGCTGACGGTGTTCGGCAAGCTGATGACCGACGAAGCGCCGGCCTTGCCCTTGAGCTTGCGCGACGTCGACGGCTACCTGCTGCGCGAGAACGCCGATCCGGACCGGCTCCTGATGCCGCGCCTGCAGGGCCGCGTGCTTGCCAGCCGTACGAAGTCGATGAACGGGGTGTCGAACGCGGAATGGCAGAGCGAGGAGCGCGACCGCTACCTGGCCGAATATGCGAAAGACCGGATCGCGGCGCGCGAGCGCCTTGCCGGCTTCGCGCCGGATCAGCCGCTGCCGCCGCCTGCCTGCCCCCTGGGCGCGCCTTGAAGGCGAATCAGGCCGGCTGCGGCTGGGCCGGCGCCAGCATGGCGCGCACCGCGCGCGCCAGGTCGTCGCGGCTGTACGGTTTGTTGAGCAGGCTGATGCCCTCGTCGAGACGGCCGTCGTGGATCACGGCGTCTTCCGAATAGCCCGAGGTAAACAGCACGCGCATGGCGGGATGGGCCGTGCGCGCCAGCGCCGCCAGCTGGGTGCTGCTGGTCGTGCCGGGCATGATCACGTCGGTGAACAGCAGGTCGATCCGCGGATGCTGCCCCAGCATGCCGCGCGCCTCGTCCGCACTGGCGGCCTTGAGCACCCGGTAGCCCAGGCCGGCCAGGATCACGCCGACGTTCTCTCGGATGTCTGCTTCGTCGTCCACCACCAGCACCGTTTCGCTGCCGCCGGTGACATCGCCGCCCTGGGCCACGCGTTTTTCCACCGCCGAATCAAGGCTGCGCGGCAGCAGGATCACGATCGACGCGCCCTGTCCCGGCTGGCTGTCGATCTCGATATGGCCGCCGCTTTGCTTGACGAAGCCGTACACCATCGACAGGCCCAGGCCAGTGCCCTTGCCGACGTCCTTGGTCGAGAAGAAGGGCTCGAAGGCGCGCGCCTTGACGTCCGCGCTCATGCCCGCGCCGGTGTCGATGAAGGCGATGCGCACGAAGTCGCCCTCGGGCATGGCCGCGTTGGCCGCGGCGATCTTGAAGCGTCCGGAATGCGGCATCGCGTCGCTGGCGTTGAGCGTCAGGTCGAGCACCGCGTTCTCCAGCTGCTGCGGGTCGACCTTGACGTTCCAGGCGTCGGGGGCGATGTCGATCTCGATCTCGATGCGCTCGCCGACGGCGCGCTTGAGCAGCAGGTCCATGTTCGAGAACACCGCCGCCAGGCTGGTCGGCGCCGGCTGCAGCGGCAGCTTGCGCGCAAACGACAGCAGCTGCGAGGACAGCTTGGCGCCGCGCCGCACCGCCTCCTGGGCCGAGGCGCAGCGCGGCAGGATCTTCTCGTTCCCGGGCGAGAACAGGCGGATCAGGTCGAGGTTGCCGTTGATGATGTGCAGGACGTTGTTGAAGTCGTGCGCCACGCCGCCGGTCAGCTTGCCGATCGCCTCGAGTTTCTGCGCGTGCATCAGCGCGTCCTTGGTTTCTTCCAGCGACCGGGTACGCTCGGCGACCAGGGATTCGAGATGCTCCTGGTGGCGTTCGAGTTCGGCCTTGGCCACCGCCAGCTGGCCGGCATTGGCCGCCGCCTTCAGGTACACCCGGTTGACTTCCTTGATGTACAAAATCAGCATGACCAGCGCCGAGAGCAGGGCGTTGATGCGTCCCACATACCAGCCGGCCGTCAGGCGCGAGCCGCCGGCCATCGTGATGGCGTTGTCGAGGGCCAGGGCCACCATGGCCACGCCGATCCAGGCGCTGATCGGGGTGGCGAAGCGGGTCGCGCGCCACAGCATATATAGTGCGGCCATGATGATGGCCTGGATCAGCGGCGCGTAGCCGGTCGTGGTGATGCGGCTGAAGTCGCCCGCGGCGTCCATCGGCGGCAGCAGGTCGTGCAGGAAGGTGACCGCGGCCAGGGTGGCGGCCAGGCAGGCGGCGGTCAGGCCGGCGCAGCGGGCAAAGGCGGGGCGCGGCTGTTCCACCAGCGCGCCGGGCGCACGCAGCTCGCACCAGGCATAGGCGAACAGCATGCCGCTGGCGCCGACATGCCAGAAGAACCAGAGCCAGATGGTGCTCTGGGCGCCGCCGAGCAGGCGTGTTTCGGCCACGAATGCGTTCGGCAGCGACAGGAATTGCGCCAGCAGCACCCCGGCCGTATAGACGCTGCCGCCCCATAGCCACAGTACTGCGCGGGCGCGCAGCTGCATGAAGTAGCCGTACATCAGGTAGGCGGCGATCAGGTAGGCGCCGATCAGGGCGGTCTGGTAGGCAGGGACGAAGGCCGGGATGTTCGGCCACTTGTCGGCCGCGAAGGGCATCAGGAGTGTGGTGATCACGCCGATGACGGCCGCTGCAATCAATGCGTTGCGCTGGAATGGCGCCAGCGCGTGGCGCGTGGCCCTCGCGTGCGGCGGAAGGGAAGCGGTTTGCATGACGATGCTCCTGGAACGGCAGCCAAATCCGGAGCATATACCAATGAAATTGCACCGTGGTAATTTGTTGCGGGCGCGCCTGCGTGGTGCAACATTCAGGCCGGCAGCAGGGGCAAACGATCGGCCAGGCATGCCCCGGCGATGGCGCCGCACAGCATCCCGAAAGCGAACCAGCGGGCAAAGGTTTTCTTGAATCCGTGAACAGGGACTGTGCGCATGGGCGGCTCCGGGTGACTGAAAGCCCTGAGTGTGGCGAGACCGTCGATAAATGCGTTGCAATGCATCAACAGACTGGCCGGAACGGCTGGTCTGTTGCTTCGATGCCGCAACAGCAGCGTAAAATAGCGCCCTGATTGAAGATTGAGAGAGCAGAGCATGTCGATACAATGGTTCCCGGGGCACATGAATGCGGCCAAGAAAGAAGCCGCCGAGCAGATGGAGAACATCGATCTGGTGATCGAAGTCCTCGACGCCCGCCTGCCCGAGGCGAGCTGCAACCCCTTGGTAGACCAGCTGCGCAAGTTCCGCCAGCGTCCCTGCCTGAAAATCCTGAACAAGACCGACCTGGCCGACCCGGTCGCCACCGCCGCGTGGAAAGCCTTCTACGAAGCGCAAAAGGGCGTGACTGCCTACCCGATGACGACCAAGAAGCCGGCGGATGTTGCGCGCATCCCGGACCTGGCGCTGTCGCTGGCGCCGCACCGCGGCGTGCCGACCAAGCCGCTGCGCATCATGATCATGGGGATCCCGAACGTCGGCAAGTCCACCCTGATGAACGCGCTGCTGAAAAAGCGCGTGGCCAAGGTGGGCGACGAGCCGGCCGTGACCAAGGTCCAGCAAAAGCTCTACCTCGGCAAGCACACCGTGCTGGTCGACACCCCCGGCATGCTGTGGCCGAAGATCGCCATGGCCAGCGACGGCCTGATGCTCGCCGCCAGCCATGCGATCGGCACCAATGCGCTGATCGAGGAAGAAGTGGCGGAATTCCTGGGCAACCTGCTGCTCGAGCGCTATCCGAACCTGCTCACGGCCCGCTACGGCTTCAAGACCGAGGGCATGGACGGCATTTCGGTGATCGAAGGCGTGGCGGCGCGGCGGGGTTTCCGCGTGCGCGGCGGCGAGTTCGATTACGAAAAGGGCGCGCACACGCTGCTGCAGGATTACCGCACCGGCGCGCTCGGCCGCATCAGCCTGGAGACGCCGGAAAGCCGCGCCGCGGCCCTGGCGCAGCATGCGGCCGAGGTAGCGGAAAAAGCGCGCATCGCCGAAGAGAAAGCGGCGCGCAAGGCCGAAGAAGCCGCGCGCGGCAAGCGCGGCACCTGAGTGCCCGTCAACTGGCGCGCACCCCGCGCGCCAGCTCCATCAAGCCGAACAAGCGCGCACAGCGCATCCACGCCAGCGCCAGCACCGCCAGCTGCGCCAGCAGCAGCCCGCCAAGCAGGCTGCCCGCACCCAGCGCCGGCAGGTTCAGCCGCGCCACCGACAGCGCACCGGCCACGCCCAATCCGATCACCGTCACCGCCAGATAAAATCCGAGCATCGCCAGCGGCTGCCGCGCCAGCAGCACGAGCCCATCGCGCCAGGCCAGCACGGCCGACTTGCGGCGCCGGTCCAGCGCCAGCACCGCGCGCCCCGCGTCGAGCGTGGCATGGGCCAGCAGCACCAGGATCCCGGTGACGATCGCCGCTCCCAGCTGCGCATTGCCGGCCGACGATTCCAGCACCGCCCTGGCGGCATGTTCGTCCGCCGCGCCGACCGCGATGGCGCCCAGGAAGGCCGCCAGGCCGAGCGGGACGACCGCCCACAGCATCATGCGCAGCAGCCGTCCGTATTCGTGCACGCCGCCGGCGGCCAGCGCCGCAAACCCGACCGGGGCCGGGGCACGCGCCGCCGTGATGGCCGCGCCGGTGAGCAGGGGCGAGAGCAGCAGCGTCATCGCCAGCGCCACCAGGCCGCCGCTGGCCAGGGCCGAGGCATGCTGGGCGTGCAGGCCAAGGACGTCGGTGATGGCGACCAGGTCGAGCCGCCGCGCCAGGACCGGCGCGTGCACCGAGCGGTCGAAGGCGGCGCCCAGCATGCGCCACAAGGGCAGCGAGGCCACCATGGCCGGCAGCAGCAGCGCCAGCAGCCAGAGCAGCATCAGGCGCCATTGCAGGGCAGGGCGCAGTGCGCGCAGCAGGCCGGAGCGGCGTACCAGCGGCGCTGCCGCTTGCGGCGCCCGGGACGTAGCGACAGGTGTGTTCATGGTCGTCATACGGTAGCGATCAAGCTCAGGATGAGTTGGACAAGGGCCGCGGCTTGGCTCGCCCAGCGGGTCGATGCGCGGCTATCGGGCTCGATGCTGCGGCTGTCGTCGAGCTTGTTCACGTCGAGGTAATGGCGGCGCTGCGGGTCGAGCTCGGCCGAGACGGCGCGCGCAGGCTTGCTCCAGCTGAAGCTGCGCCACTTTTCATCGGCATGCCACAGGACGGTCTCGCTGCTGCCGTCCGCGAACTTCACCACCAGCGTCTGCGGCACGTTCGCGCCTTCGCGCCGCACTGTCACCTGGGTGCGCCAGGCGAAGGGCCCCGTGCCTTTCTTCGCCTTCGGATGGGCTTTCTCCCATTGGCTGCGGATGGCCGCGATGCGCTTGTCCAGCGCCGCCGCGGTCTCTTCGACGCGCCGGCCGTCCACGATGCGCGTGCCCGCCAGGGGCAGCTCTTCCTCGCTCGACAGGTCGGAGATGCGGTCGTCCACGCGCGAGGTCGCAAACACCTGTCTGGCGAAGACGTCTTCCACCGCGGCACGGGCGCCGCTGCCGTCGGCCAGCGCCTCGCGCAAGTCCGCGATGCTCGGGTGGCGGAACTGCCAGCGGCGGTAGTATTCCCTGAAGCCGCGCTCCATGGCGGCGCTGCCGATGCGCGCCTCGAGGTCGCGCAGAACGGTCGCGCTGCGGGTGTAGACGGGGCCGAGGCCCTGCAGGCGCTGCCAGGCGTTCTGGCCCGGCGCATCGGCCGGCCGGTCGCGCGGCGAGGCCATGCGCAGGGTGTCGAAGGGGGCAAAGGCCGGCGCCACGCCGATCCGCTGCAGGAAAGGCGGCAGCGGATTCACGTGCTGGCCGCGCTCGCGCAGCATGCGGTTGCTCCAGTATTCGTTCAGGCCTTCGTCCAGCATCGGTTCCTCGAACTCGTTGCTGGCCAGGATACCGTAGAAATAACCGTGGCCGAATTCGTGGATGGTCACGCCATCGAGTTCATACTCGGCCAGCGAGTCCGGCGGCACCTCGGCGTAACCGGAGGCGGTAATGAAGGTCGGGTATTCCATGCCGCCCGCCTCCTGGGCGTTGTACGGCGGGATCACGACGGTGAGCGTGCGGTAGGGATAGGGCCCGAGCGTGCGCGAGAAGTACGCCAGCGAGTCCTTGGCCGCCTTCATCGCGGGGCGGGCGCTGGCCGCGTATTCCGGCGGGTACAGCACCCGGATGCTGACGGGCGGGCTGCCCGGCCCGGTCCAGGTGTCGACCAGCGGGGCAGCAGAGCGCCGGTCGGCGGTCCAGGCGAAATCGTGCACGTCGTGCTGCACGTAGCGGTGGGTGAGCAGGCCCTTGTTCTCGCTGGGTGCGCCCTGTAGTTCGCCGGTGGCCCCCACCAGATAGCCTTTCGGGACCGTGAGGCTCACGTCGTAGCTGCCGAAGTCGGCGTAGAACTCGGACTCCATGTGGAATTCGTGGGCATTCCAGCGTGGCGCCGTGGCCCCACGTTCGCCCGGCAGCTCCAGCACCGCGATCTTCGGGAACCACTGCGCCACCAGGTGGAAGCTGTCGAAATAGCCGGTGCGCGCGGTCACGCGCGGCAGCTGGGTGGTGAAGGCCATGTCGAGCGTGGTGGTGGCGCCCGGCGCCACGGCCTGCGGCAGGTCCAGGCGCGCCACCGTGTGGTCGGTGGCCGGGCCCCGGTCGGGCTGGACGAAATGCCAGGCGACCTGCGCGCCGCCCTGCGTCACGCTGCGCAGGGCGATATGGCCCCATTCGCCGTCGCCGCTGGCCTGGCCGCTGCGGAAGCGCTCCCCGCGCTGGCGCTGCTCGGTATGAAAGGTGCTGCCTTCGCCCTCGAAGGCATTCATGTAGAGGTGGACGTAGACGCTGCGCACCGGCACGGCGCTGCGGTTACGCCAGGTGAGCTGCTGGCGGCCCGTGACCACGTGCCTGACCGGATCGAGCGTGGCCTCGATGCGGTAATTCGCGACGCGGTCCGACAGCGTGGCCTTTCCAGGCCCGCGGATGCCGCCCCAGGCGGCCGGGCTGCTGGGCACCGTCACGGCGGCGGCATCGGGCGCGGCCAGGGCGATGCCGTCGAGCGATGGCGGCACGCTGCGCGCGGGCGTGTCGGCTTGCGCGAACCAGGCGCTGGCCGCGCCAGTGACCAGCAGCGCTGCCAGCGCGGCGGCGCGCAGGCGTCGATGTGTTCCTTGCAGGGGCATACGGCACTCCTTGTCGATGTTGTTCTTGTACCCGGCCCGACTATAGCGAGAGGGTGGTCGAAAAGCCAAGCTTTTGCGACAGGAAGGCGAAAGCGCCGACGGAAGCCTTGCCAGACTGGCTAGGTTATAATCACCGCGTTTTGGTGCCCGCGCCCGCGATCAGCGAGCGCAGTTAAACGGGAAACACGAGGCAACAGTGCTGCGCGCTGCTGCCGGGATGTGCTGCCCCCGCAACGGTCAACAAGCGCCGTCCCGCAGGACTCTCCTGCAGACGGCAGGCCGCCTCGACAACCACTGTGCACATGCATAGGAAGGTGAGGCGGTCGGTCTTGCAAGCCCGGATACCGGCCAGGACAGGTGGAAGCGCCATGGGCCCGCATGCCCGTCGCGTCTTCCGTTGACTCCGGTGTGCGGGGACGCAGGCCGGTGCTTTTACCGAGAACCATCACATGAAATTTGCTGCCGTACCACGCAGCGCGCCGGCCCTCACGCCGCTCGCGCTGGCTTGCGCCTTGTCGTCTTCCATCCTCGCTGCGAACGCCCTGGCCCAGGAACAAGGCGCCCAGGTCCCTGAACTGGCCCCGATCGTCATCACCGGCGCGCGCTTCCCCGCGCAAGCGGACGCGCCGATCGCCGCCACCGTCATCACCGCCGACCAGATCCGCCGCGCCGGCGCCACCGACGTGAACGGTGCGATCCGCAAGATCGGCGGCGTCTACGGCCGCCAGAGCCTGGACGGCTCGCCCGACTTCGGCCTGGACCTGCGCGGCTTCGGCTCCAACAGCAGCCAGAACCTGGTGATCCTGGTCGACGGCGTGCGCATGAACGAGAACGAACTCTCCGGCGCGACCCTGGCCTCGATCCCGGTCGATACCGTCGAGCGCATCGAGATCACGCGCGGCGGCAGCAGCGTGCTGTATGGCGAAGGCGCCACCGGCGGCGTCATCAATGTCATCACCAAGCGCGGCGCCGCGCCCGGTTACCACGGCTCGGTCAGCGTGGAAGGCGGGCGCTTCGACCAGCACGATGTGCGCGCCTCGGTGCGCCACGGCGCCGGCCCGCTCTCGTTCGACCTGGCCGCGGCCCACCAGGGCACCGACAACTACCGCGACAATAACGAGTTCCGCCAGAAGAGCATCAGCGGCGGTTTCCAGTGGGCGCAGGATGCGACCCGCCTGGGATTGCGCGTGGACAGCGCGCGCCAGCACATGCGTTTCCCGGGCTCGCTGACGCAAGCGCAGTTCGAAACCAATCCGCGCCGGACCCTGACGCCGAACGACTTCGGTTCCACCGACAGCGACCGCGTGACCGCGTTTGCCGAGCATCGCATCGGCAACCTTGAACTGGCCGCCGAACTGGGCCACCGCGAGCGCGAAGTGCAGTCGGCCTACGACTTCGGCGGCTTCCTGTCCGAAGCGACCTACCGCTCGCGCCAGACCCAGTTCTCGCCGCGGCTGCGCCAGAGCGCGCGCTGGAATGGCCTGCAGAACGAATTCGTGGCCGGGATCGACCTGGTGCGCTGGGAACGCGACACCAGCTTCGGCTCGAGCGCGAGCCAGGACTCGAAAGCGATCTACCTGCGCGACGAGATGCGCTTTGCCGGCCCGCTGAACGCCCGCCTGGCGCTGGGCGGACGCCATGAGCGCTTCGAGAAGGACGAGGCCAATGCGGCACTGGGCGTGCCGGCAGGCGAGCAATCGCAGAACGGCTGGAGCGTGGAGGGCAGCATCGATGCCGCGCCGGGCTTGACCCTGCATGCCAAGGCCGGCCATAGCTACCGCATCCCGAACGCCGACGAAAACGGCTACCGTTCCAGCGGCGCGCTGCTGGACGTGCAGACCTCGCGCGACCTGGAGCTGGGTGTGAGCGCGGGCAGCGACGCGCGCCGCATCGCGGCGCGGGTGTTCCGCCACCGCCTGCGCAACGAGATCTTCTTCGACCCGACGCTCTCCGGCGGCTGGGGCGCGAACACCAACCTCGACCCGACCCGCCGCCAGGGCGTCGAAGTCGAAGGCCAGCTGGCGCTGGGGCAGGCCTGGCGCTTCACCGGCCAGTGGCAGCGCGTCGAGGCCGAGTTCACGGACGGACCGAACGCAGGCCGCGAGATGGTGTTGGTGCCGAAGAACGTCGTCACCGCGCGCCTGGCCTGGACGCCGAACCGCGCCCACAGCGCCGACATCGGCGCCCAGTGGGTCGACAGCCAGCGCTACGGCAACGACTTCACCAATACCTGCGGCGCCCGCATCCCTTCGTACGCCACGTTCGATGCGCGCTACGCCTACCGCGTGGGCGCCTGGGAAGCGGCCGTGACCGGCCTGAACCTGGCCGACCGCCAGTACTACAGCAACGCCTACGGCTGCCGCTCGGGCATTTACCCGAGCGATGGCCGCCAGCTGAAGCTGTCGCTGCGCTACGAGTTCTGATGCGCACGCTGAACCGCATGCTGCCGGCGCTGCTGCTGGCCCTGGCGCAAGGGAGCGCCGCGGCGGCGGTCAGCGTGGTCGACGACGCCGGCCGCCGCGTCACCGTGCAGTCGCCGGCAAAGCGCATCATCTCGATGGCGCCGCATGCCACCGAGCTGCTGTTCGCGGCCGGCGGCGGCGCGCGCGTGGTCGGCGCCATGAACTACAGCGACTACCCGGAAGCGGCCAAGGCCATCCCGCTGGTGGGCAGCAACAGCCAGATCGACATGGAGCGGGTGCTCAGCCTCAAGCCCGACCTGATCGTGGTCTGGCATACCGGGAACACGGCGCGCCAGATCGCCCAGCTCGAATCGCTCGGGATCCCGATCTTCCACAGCGAGCCCACCAGGCTGGCGCAGGTCCCAGCCAATATCGAGCGGCTCGGGCAGCTGCTGGGGACCCAGGCCACCGCGCAGGCGGCGGCAGCGGCCTTGCGCAGGAAGCTGGACGCCTTGGCAGCGCGCTACGGCAAGCGTTCGCCGGTGACGGTGTTCTACCAGATCTGGGACCAGCCGCTCTACACGCTCAACGACGCCCAGATCGCCAGCGACGCGATCCGCCTCTGCGGCGGGCGCAATGTGTTCGGTGCGCTCAAGGTGGTGGCGCCGGAAGTGGGCGTCGAGGCGGTGCTGGCGGCCGACCCCGAGGCGATCCTGGCGGGCAAGCGCCACGACCCGGCCAATCCGGGGCTGAAGGTGTGGGCGCCGTATCCGGGCATGACGGCGGTGAAACGGGGAAACCTGATCACGGTCGATGGCGAGCTGTTGACGCGCCCCGGGCCGCGCACGGTCGAAGGAGCGGCCGCCTTGTGCGAGGCGCTGGACAAGGTGAGGCAACGGCGGCCACGGTGAGTTCGGCGGGCGGCTTTAACACCGTCATCCCGGCGCAGGCCGGGATCCAGGTCAGTTCCGCTGCCACTAACTCAACATCAAACCGTTAAATCCGTAAGCAAATGCAAAATTGCCGCCCCAGCTTCGAGGGAAGCGTAAAAAGGTGGTAATCTCCCGGCGTTTGCTCAATCACTTGTGGAAGGAAATCTATGCGTTCCCTGCGTTTTGCCCTCATCGCCGCCACCATGGTCGCCAGCACTGCCTTTGCGTCGCCCGCGGATCCGAAGAACGGCGTGGACTACCAGACCTTGAGCGCTCCCCAGCCGGTCCAGGCGGCGGGCAAGAAGGTCGAAGTCATCGAATTCTTCGCTTATCACTGCCCGGCCTGCAACATGGTCGAGCCGATGCTCAACGGCTGGATCAAGAAGCAGGGCGACAACATCGTCGTGCGCCGCGTCCACCTGCCGTTCCAGGGCCCGGCCGATCCGGAAGCGCACCTGTTCCTGACGCTCGAAGCGATGGGCAAGCTGGAAGAATTCCACCCGAAGATCTTCCGCGCCGTGCACGTCGAGCGCAAGCGCCTGATGACCGATGACGCGATCATCGACTGGGCCGTCAAGAACGGCCTGGACAAGGCCAAGTTCATGGAAACCTGGAACTCGTTCGGCGTGACCACCAAGCTGCGCCGCCTCGGCCAGGTGCAGGCTTCCTACAAGGTTACCGGCACCCCGACCATCGTCATCGACGGCAAGTACGTGGTCTCGCCAGGCCAGGTGGCCGAAGCGAACAAGATCCAGGACGTCGGCCAGATGCTGCAGGCGACCGCCCAGGTCATGGACGCACTCGTTGCGAAGGCAGCCAAGAGCAAATGAGCAAGGACGTCGAACGCGAAGTCCTCAAGATGTACGATGGGTCCCGGCCCAACGAGGACGACCTGTTTGAGACCAGCCATGTGAACCACATCGCGTGGTCGCTGGCGGCTTTCTGCGCGGGCCTGGCGATCTGGCTCGCCATCGCGCTGGTGAATGCCGAGAACCAGCGCTACGCCCTGATGACCAACAAGTGCCCCGATCCGCTCTTCAAGGGCGGCATCGACAAGGCCTGCCTTGTCACCGTCCGTTCGCGCGACCACTGGTGGGAACACCTCTGGTACGGCATCACCCACGTACGCACCGTGCCCGAGACCAGCCAGCGCTGATCCCGTGCTAGCGCTGGCCCGGCCGGGTCAGCGCTTTCCTTTCCTCCAAAGGCAACACCCGCACCGTTTTCACGGGCTGGCCCGTTTGCGGGTCGAAGAAGGGGTTGTCGCGGTAGCCGCCTCCCAGGCGCGCTTTCAACATCATCATTCCGACCTTTGCCACTACCCGGGCCGTTGCCAGGCTGCTGGACTTCACGGGCCCGGTCGCCGACTCGGTGTTCACGTGCGACTTGAGCGGGCCCAGCTGGCGATCCATCTCGTCCGGCGACGCATCCAGGCAGGCCCGCACCAGCCCGATATACGAGGTATGCAGGTCGCGCGGCGTGGCCCCGATCGGCGTGCGGCAGCAGCCGGCATACCAGCGGTACAGGCCCTTGGGGCTGAGCGACATGCAGGCCAGGTGCTCCAGGCCCGTGTCGAAGCGCACGGCGGCAGGCAGGGTGGCCGCTACTTCGGTGCCGCCGGCCGGGTTGAGCACGTCCGTGCCGAGGAAACGCGCGTAGGCCTGGCAGTCCTTGCAATAGCAGACCGCGCGCGCAACCACGCGCGCCGGGTCGACCTGTCCCTGTAGTTTGCCGCAGCGGCAGCGCAAGCGCATCGTCATGGTGGTTCTCCGTTATATGAAACCAGTGTAATGCGCGCCGGGCGGGAAGGCGAGCGGCAGCCTGACCTTGCCTGCAGGGCCGCGCTTCGTGGATGTCCCGAGAGGCTCAGACGGGAAGGGTAATGACGAAGCGCGCGCCGCCGAGCGTGGATGCTTCCGCCCGCAGGCTGCCGCCGTGCAGCGCCACGGCCTTGCGCGCGATCGACAGGCCCAGGCCGAAGCCGCCGGTGGCGCGGTCGCGGCTGCGGTCGAGCCGGTAGAAGGGTTCGAAGATTTTTTCGCGTTCGTCCTCGGGGATGCCGGGGCCGTCGTCGTCGACCGTGATCTCGAGCGCCTGCGGGCCGCGCGTGGCCGCCAGCACGATGCGGCCGCCGGCGTATTTCTGCGCATTGCGCAGCAGGTTGCAGACGGCGCGCGCCAGCAGGCGGCGGTCGACTTCCAGCTCGCCCAGGTCCGCGGCCAGCGTGCAGTCGAGCCGGTGCGGGGAGGGCGGCAGCATTTCCGTACAGTCGCGCAGCACCGGTTCGACGGCCGTCAGCTCGGCCTGCAGGTTGCGCCTGCTGTCGAGCTTGCTCATGTCGAGCAGCTCGTTGACCAGGGCGTTGAGTTCGCGCAGGTCGCCCTCCATGGCGGCGATGCGGCGGCTCAGGTCGGGGTCCCTGGCGCGCGCGTCGAGCAGTTCCAGCGCGAATTCGAGCCGCGCGATCGGGGTGCGCAGCTCGTGCGACACCGAATGCAGCAGGCTTTGCTGGGATTCCAGCAGCGCTTCGATGCGGCCGGCCATGTGGTTGATGCGCTCGGCCAGCGGGTAGACGGCCTCGGAGGGTGTCATGTGGGCGCGCACGCCCAGCTTGCCGCTGCCGAATTCGTCGGCCACGCGCGAGAGCGCCTGCAAGCCCTGCCAGTGCGAGCGCGACCACAGCGCGATCGGCAGCAGCAGGGCGATCGCGACGATCACGTAGCGCAGCGCTTCCCGCTTGAGGGCCTGTCCGATGTCGATCGGCAAATTCTGGGCGCGCAGCACTTCCTCATGGCTGCCGATATAGCGCTCGCCTGTCAGGTCGACGCGGCGGAACAGGGCGCGCCCGGTCGGGTCGAGCACGATCTCGCCGCGGTCGAGCGCGGTGCGCCCGCTGCGGCCGAGCGACGCCCTGGCCTCGGCCAGGGTGATGAGGTCGTAGCGCACCTCCGACACCACGCGCACGTTGTTCAGGCGCGTGAGCCATTCGTCGGCCGGCGCCTTGTCGACGTATTGCTCGAGCAAAAAGATCTGCGCCGCGGCCTGGCTGCGCGCGATGTCCTCGAGCGGATCGCCGAACAGCCGGCTGAACGCAAAATAGATCACGAAGGTGGCGGCCGTGATCGACAGCATGACCAGCACGAAGAAACGGAAGAAGATCCGGTTCACGTACCCATCCTGCATGACTTACGGTTACTGGACGCTGCGCAATACATAGTTTCTCCTTGCAGGCATTGTATAGGAGCAACCGGCCGCTGGAACAGTGTGCAAAAAACAAAACTTTTGGGGGAGGCCATGCAGGGTGCTTAAGCGTATGGTTGGGCAGGCCTTACAAATTGATGACAATTCGCCGACAGTTTAGGGGGGAATCAATCATGCACAATCCTTAAGATACTCAACATCAGGTATCTGGTTTATCTGGTTTTCCGTTTGCCCGCCTGATATGCGAGTGTCGGCGGGTTTTTTTATTCCAAGGAAACGACTGGCGGCGACAGGCCAGCAGGAGAAGAACAAGATGAACATGGCTGGGCGCGTCCTGCTTTCTGCCGCCGTGATCGGCGTGACCCTGGCTGCCTGTGGTGGGGGCGACTCCGTATCGACGCCTTCCGACCGCACGGCGGGGCAGGGGATCGCCGTGGGCGAGCCGAATGGTGGCGTGCCGGTCGTTTCCGAGTACATCAAGATGGCGCAGGAGGCTTCCTGCGCCGGCACCCGCAACAAGCTGTTCGTCATCGACAGCCAATACGTGCTGTGGGACCGCGCCGGCCAGTGCGCCGACGCATCCTACGCCCAGACCCTGATGGGCCCGACGCCGCAGGCCGTGCTGTGCAGCGCCGGCCAGACCATCGCCGGCCCGCGTACCACCTGCAGCGACGCCAGCCTGCGCCCGCTGTTCGACACCATGCTGCAGCACCTCGACAAGCCCGACCTGGGCCTGGGCGCGGCGCACAAGGTCGAAACGATCGACCTGCTGCCGGCGCCCGGCGCACCGCTGGCGTTCCAGACCCTGTCCCAGACCACCCGTTCCGGCGTCGATGCGCCGCGCGAGGTCGTGGTGCGCGACGCCGACGCCTGGGCCGCGCTGTGGCAGGAACATGCGGGAGCGAGCTTGCCCCTGCCGGCGGTGGATTTCTCGCGCCAGATGGTGGTCGGCGTGTTCCTGGGTGCACGCCCGAACGGCTGCTACGCCACCGCGGTGTCGAGCATCGTGCCGAACGAAGGCAGGCTGGAGGTGCTGCACCTCGATGCCGAGCCGGGGCCGGGCGTAGTCTGCACGATGGCGATCACCACGCCCGCGCACCTGGTGGTGGTCGACCGCAGCAGCGCACCGGTCGTCTTCGCCAAGAAAATTCATCTCATAGGGTAACAATCCGTGAGAGTTTGTCTTGCTCGACGTAAAATATCGGCACGCGAACTCCCCGGTTGTCACGACATGAAAAAGCTTTTCGCCCTGGTCCTGGTCTTCTCTGGAAGCGCTGCAAGCGCCCAGACGCCGACGACCAATCCGATGCCCGACGGCAGCCGCGACATGTATGCGGGGCTGGGCGCCGTCTCGGCGCCGCGGTACGAAGGGGCGCAAGACAGGAAGGTGTCCGCATTGCCGGTGCTGCAGATGCAGTGGAGCGGCGGCGCCTTCGTTTCCGGCATGAGCGCCGGCATCCACCTGTCGGAGCGTCCGACGGTGGAATACGGCCCGCTGGTCTCGCTCCATCCGCGCCGCAGCCTGTCCGGGACGGGCGGGCGCATCGGCGACATCCAGGGCGCGACCCTGGCGCCGGTGTCCACGCGCGAGGCCCTGTTCGGCGGCAACCGGCTCGAAGGCATGGACGAGATCAGGCTGCGCCTGGAAGGCGGCGGCTTCTTCAATTACTACGTCGCGCCCGAGTGGCGCCTGACCAGCAGCATCCTGGCCGGTTCCGGCAATGACCGCAACGGCGTGCGCGCCCAGCTCGGGATCCAGCGCCTGGCGCTGCAGGTTGCGCCGCACCACGCGGTGTCGCTGTCGGCCGGCGCCACCTTCGTCAACAGCGCCTACAACCGCGCCTACTTCGGCGTGAGCCCGGCCGAGGCATCGGCCAGCGGCAACCTGGAATACCGCCCGCGCGGCGGCATGAAGGACGTCTACCTGGGCGCGCGCTGGAACTGGGCCGTGTCGCCGTCCTGGATCGTGACCTCGACCGTGCAGGCAGCCCGCCTGGCCGGCGACGCACGCCGCAGCCCGCTCGTCGAGCGGCCCACCAACCTGACGGTTTCGACCGCACTGGCTTACCGTTTCTGATCATGCGCCTCGCCCACGCCACTGCTAGCGTATGCCTCCTGTCCACGGCCTCCCTGGCCCTGGCGCAGGCGCAGCCGCACGCGCCGGAATGGGCCAGCTACCGCGACGCCTACCGCGCCATGGTGGTGTTCGAAAAATATGGCGGCGCCAAGAACCTGCTCAGCCACCACCTGCAGCTGGTGCCGCGCGAACGGGGCGTGCTGGGCGATGGCCTGCAGCTGGCGCTGACCGGCAAGACGGTGCAGACCAGCCTCGCGCTCGATGCGCTGGGACGCGGCGTGCTGCCGCTGGTGAAGGCCGCCTACGACGAGAACGCGGTGCTGGCGCCCAACCGCCGGCTGGGCGGCTTCGCGCTGCGCGCACGCGTATCGATCGCGCCGCAACTGGACAATACCTACGACACGGCCGGCCTGCGCGCGGGCTGCGAGCAGGCGCTCGCCTTTGCCAGGCACGTGGACGCCACGGCGCGCGCGCGCCAGTGCGTGGGCGTGCGCATGGTGTTCGCCAAGAAGAGCGGGGACGTGTCGGTCAAGCTGCGCCGCCCGGATGGCGAGCAGCCGCTGCAGCTGGTGGCGGGGCCGGCGTTCGCGGGGGATATCGATAACGATTTTCCGGCGGCGACCTACCGCTTTGGAAGCGAGAGCGGACAGCTCATTACGTATAGTGCACCGCTGGCGATCGTGCCGCTGTTCGAGTAAGCCGCGCGTTTAGCATCATCGTCATCCCGTAGGGTGGGCAAGTTCCTTGCCCACGCGGTCAACGGACGGTAGCTACATCGCGGCGCGTCATTCCATACGTGATTTGAACGCGTGGGCAGAATCTGCCCACCCTACGAGCTAGTGGCCAAGCACCTTGCGGTGATCAATTCCACGCCGACGGCGAAAACAGGTAGCCTTCCCCCCACACCGTCTTGATCTTCTCCGACTCCGCATCGTCGAACTTGCGCCGCAGCTTGGAGATGCAGTTGTCGATGCTGCGGTCCAGCCCATCGAATTCGATCCCGCGCATCTTCTTGAGCAGCGCGTCGCGCGAGAGCACGCGGCCGGCCGCTTCGGCCAGCACCAGCAGCAGCTTGTATTCGGTATTGGACAGCACGCAGGCTTCGCCGCGCCAGGTCACGCTGCGGTCGGTGGTGACGATGCGCAGCGCCCCGAACTCCAGCACGCGCGCATCGAGGCCGCCCCGGGCCTGGGTGCGCCGCATCAGGGCGCGCAGCCGCGCCAGCAGCACGCGCGGCTGCACCGGCTTGTTCACGAAATCGTCGGCGCCCTGTTCCAGCACCGAGACCTCGTCGTAGGAGTCCTCGCGCGCCGTCAGGATCAGGATCGGCACCTCGGAGATCTCGCGCAGCTGGCGGCACACGACCATGCCGTCCAGCCCGGGCAGCATCAGGTCCAGCACCACCACGTCGGGCGAGAGCGCCTTGAAGCGCTCGAGCGCTGCGTCGCCGCGCGTGACCAGGTCCACCGCGAATTCATAGCCGGACAGGTATTCCGTGACGAGCTCGGCCAGCCGCGCATCGTCTTCCACCAACATCACTCGGTACATGCTCATTTTCTCCTTGGTCCAAGATTGTATAAGACCACTTGTCTAAAAGCACAGTCCCTACAAAGAGGGGACATTTGCGTACAGTTTGATGACACTTGATGCGCGATGAAACCAATCCGGGTGCGGCCATCTTACCCTTGCCCGCACCTGCCTGCCGGGCGGCGATTGGGTGTACAGTTGCAAGCTGTACATCACTGACCTTGGAGGAGCTCCGGATGAATCCTGTACGCCGCCCGCTCGGGCTGACCCTGATCGTCGCAAGCCTGCTTGGCGCTGTCCCGGCGCCGGCCCTGGCCCAGGAGGCCACCGTCGCGCCGCCGGCGGCGATGGTGCTGGAAAACGTGCCGCCCGTGGCGGCCAGCCTGGCGGCGAAGATCGCGAAATACAACGAGTTCAAGCCGACGTCCTACGCCGCCTGGCATCCACGCAAGTTCGAGATGATCGTCTCGCGCCGCCACAACAACACGCCGCAGCTGTTCCGCGTGGCCAAACCCGGTGCGAAGCTGGAGCTCATGACGGACTATCCCGAGCCGGTGCGCAGCGCGCAGTACGAGCCGCGCCACGGCAAGTTCTATGTGTTCGGGCGCGACACGGGCGGCAACGAAGTGTTCCGCGCCTACCGCCGCGATGCCGGCAGCAAGGCAGCCAGCACGGACGCGATTCCGATCACGCCCGACAACCGGCGCGTGCAGGACACCGCCTGGGCCGAGGCGAGCGGCAAGCTGCTGTACGTGACGGTGCCGGTGGGGCGCCAGGGCTCGAACGACCAGATCCAGTCCACCATCAGCATCGTCGATCCGCAGCAGCCGGAGCAGGCGCGCGTCCTGGCCGAGCTGCCCGGCGGAGGCTGGAATGCGTTCTCGTTCTCGCACGACGACAAGCAGCTGGTGTACAGCGAATACGTCTCGGCCAACGAGAGCTACCTGTGGCTGATGGATGTCGCCAGCGGCAAGAGCCGCCGCCTGACCGACAAGACAGGGGCCGAGAAGGTCGCCTACGGCAGGGCCCTGTTCGCGCGCGACGGCAAGGGCGTCTACACGACCAGCGACCGCGGATCGGAATTCGCGCGCCTGGTCTACATCGACCTGGCCAGCGGCAAGGAAACCGTGCTCAGCCCGGACATCCCCTGGGACATCGACAGCATCGACCTCTCGCGCGACGGCAAGCTGCTGGCCTTCGTGGCCAACGAGGACGGCACCAGCGTGCTGCGCCTGATGCGCACGAGCGACCGCACGCTGCTGGCGCAACCGAAGCTGCCGATGGGCGTCATCGGCCGCATCGAGTGGCATCGCGACAGCCGCAACCTGGCCTTGTCGCTGTCCTCGGCGCGCAGCCCGTCCGAGGTGTACAGCGTCGATGCCAGGAGCGGCGCGCTCACGCGCTGGACCGAGCACGAGAAGATGGAGGTCGACATGCACCGCTTCGTCGAGCCTTCGCTGGTGCGCTGGCAGTCCTTCGACAAGCGCAGCATTTCCGGCTTCGTCTACCGCGCTCCAAATGACAAATTCCCGGGCAAGCGGCCGGTCGTGATCAACATCCACGGCGGGCCGGAAGGGCAGTCCACGCCGGGCTTCCTGGGCCGTAACAACTACTACATGGACGAGATGGGCCTGACGGTCATCTATCCCAACGTGCGCGGCTCCAGCGGCTACGGCAAGAGCTTCCTGAAGCTCGACAACGGCAAGCTGCGCGAGGATTCGGTGCGCGACATCGGCGCGCTGCTCGACTGGATCGCCACCCAGCCGGACATGGACGCCTCGCGCGTGGCGGTGGTGGGCGGCTCCTACGGCGGCTACATGACGCTGGCGGTTGCGACCATGTATCCCGAGCGGATCGCAGCAAGCATCGACATCGTCGGCATCTCGAACTTCGCCACTTTCCTGGAACGCACCGAGAGCTACCGGCGCGACCTGCGCCGCGTCGAGTATGGCGACGAGCGCGATCCCGACATGCGCAAGTGGATGGAGGCGATGGCGCCGGCCAACAACGCGGCAAGAATCAGGAAGCCGCTGTTCGTCGTGCAGGGCAAGAACGACCCGCGCGTGCCCTGGCAGGAGGCCGACCAGATCGTCGCGACCGTGAAGAAGAACGGCACGCCGGTGTGGTACATGACGGCCAACGACGAAGGGCACGGGTTCGCCAAGAAGGCGAATGCGGATTACCTGTTCTATGCGGGGGTGGACTTCCTGAATACCTACCTGTTGAAATAGCCAGCTACCCGCAGGGTGGGCAGATTTTGCCCACGCGTTCGCCCAGTGCATGCGTCGCGAGGATGCATTTGTTGGTTGAACGCGCGGGCAGGAGCACCTGCCCACCCTGCGACATGCGGCTAGGCTTGCGCCGCGATCCGCTCGCTGATCGCCACACCCACTTGCGTCGTATTGGCCGTCCCGCCCATGTCCGGCGTGCGCAGCCCCTGCACCAGGCAATGCTCCACCGCCGCCATCACGGCATCGTGCGCCTCGGTATGACCCAAGAATTCCAGCATCATCGCGCCCGACCAGATCATCGCGATCGGGTTGGCGATGTTCTTGCCGTAGATATCAGGCGCCGAGCCGTGCACCGGCTCGAACAGCGAAGGGAAGCTGCGCTCGGGGTTCAGGTTGGCCGAGGGCGCGATCCCGATCGTGCCGGCGCAGGCCGGGCCCAGGTCCGACAGGATGTCGCCGAACAGGTTCGAGGCCACCACCACGTCGAAGCGCTCGGGCGAGAGCACGAAGCGCGCCGCCAGGATATCGACGTGGTACTTGTCCCAGCGCACTTCCGGGTAGGACGCTCCCATTGCGGCCACGCGCTCGTCCCAGTAGGGCATCGAGATGGCGATGCCGTTCGACTTGGTGGCCGCCGTCAGGTGTTGTTTGGGCCGGCGCTGGGCCAGCTCGAAGGCATACTTCAGGATGCGGTCGGTACCGTGGCGGGTGAAGATCGCTTCCTGCAGCACCAGTTCGCGCTCGGTGCCTTCAAACATGCGCCCGCCGACGGCCGAGTATTCGCCTTCGGTATTCTCGCGCACCACGTAGAAGTCGATGTCGCCCGGCCGCTTGTTCGCCAGCGGGCAGGGCACGCCCGGCATCAGGCGCACCGGGCGCAGGTTGACGTACTGGTCGAACTCGCGCCGGAATTTCAACAGCGAACCCCACAGCGAGATGTGGTCGGGGACGATGTCGGGCCAGCCGACGGCCCCAAAGAAGATCGCCTCGCACCCCGCCAGCTGCTCTTTCCAGTCGTCCGGCATCATCTGGCCGTGCTGCGCGTAATAGTCGCAGCTGGCCCAGTCGAAGCTGACGAAGTCGAACTTGAGGCCGAAGCGTTTGGCCACCGCTTCCAGGGAGCGCAGGCCTTCGGGCATGACTTCCTTGCCGATGCCATCCCCGGCGATGACGGCGATTCTATGGGTGTTCATCGTTTTTCCTCAATGGCATGTTGATATCGACATCAAGCTTAGCAAAGAAACGAAGTGTTTATAATCCTGGCAATTGTGCGTTCATGGAACACGAATCGTGAATAATGTGGAGAATGGCGACTTGCGGGTGCTGGTGAGCGTGGTGCGCAAGGGAAGCTTCAGCGGCGCGGCCGAGGACCTTGGCATGTCGGCCGCCTTCGTCAGCAAGCGCATCGGCATGCTGGAAGACGCGCTGGGCGTGCGCCTGTTCGAGCGCTCGACGCGGCGCATCGTGATCACCGACGACGGGGCCCAGGTGTACGGCCGCGCCCAGGTGATACTCGAGCAGCTCGACGACATGGTCGACGAGCTCTCCGAGCGCCGCCGCGAGCCGGCCGGTCGGCTGCGCATCTGCAGCAGCTTCGGCTTCGGGCGCAAGCTGGTGGCGCCCGTCATTGCGAGACTGGCCGCAGCGCATCCCAACCTGCAGATCCGCTTCGAGGTATTCGACCGCCTGGTCGACCAGGTGGCCGAGGGCTTCGACCTGGACGTGCGCATCGGCGACAGCATCCCGCCGCAGCTCGTCGCCCGCAAGCTCATGGACAACCACCGCATCCTGTGCGCCGCGCCGGCCTACCTGGCCCGGCACGGGACGCCGAAGACGCTGGCGGACCTCGCCGGCCACCAGTGCCTGGCGATCAAGGAGCGCGACCATCCGCTGGGGACCTGGCGCCTGCATGGAAGGCAGGGCGAAGAAACCGTGCGGGTGGCGGGCGCGCTGTCGACCAACCATGGCGAGATCGCCTTGAAGTGGGCGGTGGAGGGCGCCGGCATCGTGCTGCGCTCGCAGTGGGATGCGCGCGGCTACCTGGACAACGGCGCGCTGGTGCAGGTGCTGCCCGAGTACACCCAGCCGGCGAGCGTGTGGGCGGTGTATCCGCAGCGGCTAGCCGGGTCGGGCAGGGTGCGGGTGTGCGTGGAGTTCCTGCGCCGGTACCTGGCGTACTAGGCCAGGCGACTCCAGCGCGGCCTACTTGACCGAGAAGCGCACGCTGACGGCTTTTTTGTCGGCGAAGGTCACCGTCGCGACGGCCTTGCTGCCCGGCCCCAGGCCGGCAGCGCCCTTGGCGACCAGGGTATTGCCGCCACCCGGCGCCAGCGGCAACGCGGTCTTTTTCGTTCCCTTCAACACGGTCAGGGTGCCCGACGCGCCCTGGGTCGGCTTGTCCTTGCCGTGGTCGTCGACATGGATCGTCGCGCCGCTGTCCTTGACCACCAGTTCGAAGGCCAGGTCGCCCGCGCTTTGCACGATGCCGCCGTGCACGGGCTTGGCGCCGTGCGCAAGCGACTGGCCCGACCAGGCCAGGCTCGCGCCCAGGACCACTACTGCATACATCGTCTTCATTTCGTTCATCGTCCTCGAACATGGGGCGGCTCGGGATGGGCGCCGCCACTCGGCCCGACGTCTCAATAACTGTCCTTGCCTTGCTCGGCCAGCAGCCGCTCGAGCGGGCCGCGCCCGACCTTCCAGAAAATCAGGGGCGTGAGCAGCGCATCGAGCAGCGTGGAACTGATCAAGCCGCCGAAGATCACGACCGCGACCGGATGCAGGATTTCCTTGCCCGGCGCGTCGGCCGCCAGCAGCAGCGGCGTCAGGGCGAAGGCCGCGACCAGCGCCGTCATCACCACCGGCGTCAGGCGCTCGATCGAACCGCGCACGATCATCGGCCAGCCCCAGGTCTCGCCCTCGAACTTGCACAGGTTGATGTAGTGGCTGATCTTGAGGATGCCGTTGCGGGTGGCGATGCCGGCCAGCGTGATGAAGCCGACCATCGACGCCACCGACAGCGACACGCCGGCGATCCACATCGCCGCCACGCTGCCGACCAGGGCAAACGGAATATTGCCCATGATGACCAGCGCCAGCGTGGTCGAGCGGTAGCGCGCATACAGCACCAGGAACACCAGCACCAGCGAGGCCAGCGACAGGCCGACAATGGTCCGCTGCGCCTGCTCCTGGGCCTGGAACTGGCCCTCGATGCTGACGAAATACCCGCCTGGAAGCGCGCTGGCCGCAAGCGTCCTGCGCACTTCGCCGATCACCTGCGACATGCTGGTGCCGTCGGTGTTGGCATACACCACGATGCGGCGCCGCCCGTTCTCGCGGCCGATCTGGTTCGGGCCATCGCCCTCTTCGACCGTGGCGACCGTCGAGAGCGCGACCGGGCCGGCCGGACTGGCAAGCATGACCCGCGCCAGGTCCTGCGGCGAGCGGTCGACGTCGCTCAGGCGCACCACCAGGTCGTAGCGGCGCGCGCCGTCGATCACCTGGGTCACGCGGCTGCCTTCGGCCAGCGCCTGCAGCGCCCCCAGCACCTCGCCCGGGGCCAGGCCATGCTGGGCCGCCTTGCGGTAGTCGATGCGCACCTTGATCTGCGGGATCAGGACCTGGCGCTCCACCGACAGGTCGACCAGTCCCGGCACCGCCTTCAGGCGTGCCTGCAGGCCGTCGGCCAGGCCGCGCAGGGTGTCGATGTCGTCGCCGTAGATCTTCAGGGCGACCTGCGCCCGCACGCCCGACAGCAGATGGTCGAGCCGGTGCGAGATCGGCTGGCCGATCGCCACCGCGGCCGGGATCACCACTAGCTGGCTGCGGATGCCGGCCATGATCTCCTCGCGGCTGCGCGCGGACGGCTTCAGGTCGACGTCGAGCTCGGACGAGTGCACGCCTTCGGCATGCTCGTCCAGTTCGGCGCGGCCGGTGCGGCGCCCGACCCGGGTCACCTCGGGCACCTGCCGGACCAGGGTTTCGGCCAGCGCGCCCATGCGGTTCGCCTCGGCCAGCGAGGTGCCCGGGGTAAAGGTCATGCCCATGACCAGCGAACCTTCGTTGAACGGCGGCAGGAACGCGCGCGGGAAGAAGGGCACGGAGACGGCGGCGGCCAGCACCAGGATCAGCGCCGCCGCCAGCAGCAGCCGGATGCGCGCGAAGGACCAGTGCAGGGCCGCCGTGTCCCACTGCTTCATGCGGCGCACGATCGGGCTGTCGGCGCGGTGCAGGCGCTTCATCCTGGGCAGCAGGTAGTAGGCCAGCACGGGCGTGACCGTCATCGACACCAGCATCGAGGCCAGGATCGAGGCGATGTAGGCGATGCCCAGCGGCGCGAACAGCCGGCCCTCGATGCCGGGCAGGGCGAACAGCGGCACGAACACCAGCACCACGATCGCGGTGGCATAGACGATGCCCGAGCGGACCTCGACCGAGGCATGCCAGATCACGTCGATGACCGACCGGCCGGTTTCCGCGCGCTGCTTGAGCCGGCGCACGATGTTCTCGACGTCTACCACCGCGTCGTCCACCAGTTCGCCGATGGCGATGGCCAGGCCGCCGAGCGTCATCACGTTGATCGACTGCCCGAGCAGGTGGAAGGCCAGGGCCGTGACGGCCAGCGAGAGCGGAATGGCGACCAGCGAAATGAGGGTCGTGCGCACGCTGAGCAGGAAGGCGAACAGCACGATGGCGACCAGGATGGCGCCGTCGCGCAGCGCCTCGACCACGTTGCCGGTCGACGCATCGATGAAGTTCGCCTGGCGGAACAGCACCACCGGCTGGGCGATGCCCGATGGCAGTCCCTGCTTGAGTTCCGCGAGCGCGGTTTCGATGTCGCGCGTGAGCCGCACGGTATCGCTCGCCGGCTGCTTCTGCACGCTCAGGATCACGGCCGGCTTGCCGTCCAAGCCGGCGTCGCCGCGCTTGAAGGCCGGGGCGTAGCGCACCCTGGCCACCTGCTCGAGCACCACCGGCGCGCCGTTGCGGTAGGCCAGGGCCAGGCCCTGGATGTCCTCGAGGCGGTTGGTGCGGCCCAGGTTGCGGATCAGGTATTCGCGGTTGTTCAGGTCGACGAAGCCGCCGCTGGTATTGGCGGCAAAGCCGCGCAGCGCCGCGGTGAGCTGTTCCAGCGACACGCCGAACTGCGCCATCCTGGCGGTATCGGGCTCCACGCGCAGCTGGCGCACCTCGCCGCCGATCGGGATCACCTGCGACACGCCCGGGATCGACAGCAGGCGCGGGCGCAGCACGAAGTCGGCATACTCGCGCGCCTTCATCGGGTCGGTCCGGGCCACGTCGATCGGCAGCGCGATCAGCATGATCTCGCCCATGATCGACGACACCGGGCCCATGACCGGCGCGATGTTCCCCGGGAGCTGCTCCTTGACCAGCGCGATCCGCTCCGCCACCTGCTGCCGGTTGCGGTAGATATCGGTGCCCCAGTCAAACTCCGCATACACGATCGACAGGCCGACGCCCGAGACCGAGCGCACGCGCGTCACGCCCGGCATGCCGTTGAGCGCGGTCTCGATCGGGAACGAGACCAGCTGCTCGACTTCTTCCGGCGCCATGCCGCCGGCTTCGGCCAGCACCGTCACCACCGGCTTGTTCAGGTCGGGGAAGACGTCCACCGGCGTGCGCCATGCCGTCACGGCGCCGTAGACCATCAGCATCAGCGCCGCCGCCAGCACGAACAGGCGGTTGCGCAGGCTGAAACGCACTATCGAATCGAACATGGGCCGCTCACCTGATCTGGTTGATCAGGGAGGTGCCGACCACCACCACCCTGTTGTCGGGACTCAGGCCCCGGGTCACCACGACGGTGCGGGCGTCGAGCGCGGTCGCCTCCACCGGCAGGGCGATGAAGCGCTGGGCGCCGGACTTGATCCAGACCACGGTCTCGTTGGCCTGGTTGCGCGCCAGTGCCGCAGCCGGCAAGGCGATGCCTTTTACCTTGGTGTCGAGCCTGGCCAGCACGGTCACCGGCTGGCCCACGGCCAGGTCCAGCACTGCCGCGCGTGCGCGGAAGTTCAGCGGAACCGCGCCCTCGCGCAGGCTGCGCCCGCCCCCGAGCAGGGTCAGCTCAACCCCGGGATGGTCGAGCAGGCTCGCCGTGCCGATCCTGCGCGCGAGCGAGGCGTCCGGAGACAGGGCTTCGACCAGCATGCGCTGCGGATTGACGATCTCGAACAGCACGTCGCGCGATTCGACGATCTGGCCGTTCACAACCGATGCGCTGGCGACGATGCCGCCGGCCGGCGCGACGATCGCCTCGACGCCGCCGATCGACCTGGCGACGGCGCGCTCGCGGCCGACGACGCCGGCCAGCTCCGCCCGCGCCGCCTCGATCTCCTTGGCCGGCACCACGCCTTCCAGCGACTCCAGGCGCGCGACGCGCTTGGCCAGCAGCGCGCGCCTGGCGCGCAAGTCGGCCAGCTCGGCCGCCTGGTTGCCGCGTTCGATGGCCGCGCCGGCCGGGCGCAGGCGGGCCAGGACCTGGCCCTTGGCGACGCGCTGGCCGGCCACCGGCAGGCCATCCGGGCCGGGCGCGACCTGCCCGGCAAACGGGGCCTGGACCCGGCCGCCCGCATTCGGGTCGATCGCGGCGCGGCCGTTGAGCAGGACGGTGTGCGCGTGTTCGCCTTCGCGGGCCATCAGCGTGCGCACGCCCATGCGGCGCTGCGCCGGCTTGGGCACGTTGACGCTGCCGTCGGGCAGGCGCGCCAGGCCGCCGGCAGCGCCGGCCGCAGGGTCGTCGAGGTGTTCGCCGTTGGGGCCGTGTGCGCCGGGCGAGGCGAACAGGGAGGTGGCCAGCAGCGCGGCCGCCAGGCCCGCGAGGATCGGGTAGGTCTTGTTCATGTGGTGGCTTTCTTGCGTCGGCGCAGGCGCAGCAGGGCGAAGGCCGCGGCGATGATCGCCAGGCCTGCGCCGGATGCGAGCAGCCAGGGGCGCCAGGCGCCGTCTTCGTGGTCGTGCTCGTCGGCGGCGCCCACTTGCAGGCTGCCTTCGAGCAGGTCGCTTTCGCCGCCGGCGACCAGGGTAAACAACAGCGCATGGGTGCCGGGTTTGGAAATCGCGGCGAGGAAGGCCGGGTCGTCGATGGCGTAGTCGCCCGCGTCGTTGTGGAAGGTGGCCTTGGCCTTGAGGTTCTTGTACTGCACTTCCAGCATGCCGTTCAGGACCGGCTCGTTGGTCTCGTAGCGGTCGATCATGACCGACAGCTCGCCGCCGGACAGGTGCCCGAGCAGCTCGAACGATTCGGTGAAGGTCTCGATGCGCGGGGCCGCAGCGCCGCCCGCTTTGGGCTGGCCGTCGAGATGTTCGCCGTTCGGCCCGTGGGCGCCGGGGCCGGCGACTGCCGCCGGCATGGCGAGCATGATGGCGAACAGCAGGGACAGGATTTTCATGGAAGGATTCCTAAAGCTTGGTTGAGCTGCGCATGGGCGTAGCCGAGGGCGACTTTTTGCTGGGACACGGCGACGTCGGCCTCGTGGGTCAGGGCGCGCGAGCGCAGCAGATCCGCCAGGCCGCGTTCACCCTGGCGGAAGGCCTTGTCGAACAAGGCGGTGTGTTCGTGCAGGGCGGCCGCGCGCGCGGTCGCGTCGGCCAGCGCCGTGCGCGCATTGGCCAGGCGCTCGCGTGCGGTCTCGATCTCGGCCGCGGCGCTGGCCTGCGCCTCGGACGCTTCGGCGGCCGCGGTGGCAAGGGCGGTCTGCGCCTGGGCTTCGACGCCGCGGTTGCGCGCCGCGCTGCCGAGCGGCACCTGCAGCGCGAGGCCGATGCTGCGTACCGGTTCGCGCAGCGTGCGCTCGTCTTCGCGGCGCACCGACATGGCGATGGTGGGCGGCGCCGCGCGCGTGGCTGCAAACAGGCGCAGGGCGGCGCGGGCGCGCTGCTCGGACGCCTGCGCGGCGGCCAGGCGGGGATTGGCGGGCGCCGCGGGTTCGCGCAAGCGCTCCGGCTCGAGCGCGGGCAGTTCCGGCAAGCCCGTCAGGACCTGATAGCGGGCCAGTGCCTCGGCGGCGGCCGTGCGGGCCTTGCCGACCTCGATCCGCGCCGCCAGCACTTCCTGCTGGGCGAGCAGCCCGTCGCTGCGCGCCAGGTCGCCCGCCTTCACGCGGCGCTGCACTTCGTCGGCCAAGCCCTCGAGGTGATGCAGGTGGTCGCGCTTTTCGTCCAGCGTCACCCGCGCGGCGGCCGCTTCCCACATGCGGGTGCGCACCAGTCCTGCAACCGCAAGGCGGGTGGCGCCCAGCTGGGCCGCGGCTTCGTCGCCGCTGCGCGCGGCCATTGCTTCGCGTGCCGACTTCTGGCCCGGGAGCCAGAACGAGGACGACACCGACAGCTCGGATTCGCGTTGCTCGCGCTGGGAGGCGCCCTGGTCGGTGCGCTGCGACAGGCCCAGCGTGGGATTGGATGCCAGCCACGAGCCGGCCAGCGCACGCGCCGCGGCGGCTTCGTCCTGGCGCGCTTCGACGGTACGGGCGGCAGGCGCCCGCAGCCAGGCTTGTTCGACGGCGTGTGGCAGTGTGGCTGGCGGCGCCGCTTCGGCCTGGCATGGCAGGCAAAGGAGGGCGCCGACAAGGTAAAAGGACAGGCGGCAGGTGCGCATGGTTTCTCCATCGGGTGAGGTAGCGATTCACCGGGAGGGCGCACGGACGCGACTGTGTCGCGCCTTCAGGACTGGATCAGGTGTGCGATGTTCCCCCGGCGGCGTGGCCGAGGGCGTGGCGAGGCGGTTTTCGCGGTCCGTCCAGGTAGGGTTCGCTGACCGCCTGGGCGAGGAAAGGCGTGCGTCCCACGATCTGCTGTTCGGGAGGGACGGCCAGCGCGGCCATGCTGGAGCCGGCCGGCTGGGAGGAGCAGGAATGGTCCTGCACGTGCTCGATCGACTCGTCGGACAGGTCGTAGTGCACGGACCCGTCCTGGTCGTGATGGTGGTAGACACCCTTCTCGTGCTCCAGCGCGTGCGCGAGCGATGCGGACGCATCCGCATGCGGCAGGCCGTCCTGCATGGCGAGGCCATACAGGGGCAAACAGAGCAGCAGGAGAAGGTAGAAGATTCGGCGCAAGAGTCGACCCCGGGGAATGCGGGGATTATAGCAGCGCGGCCCGGCGCCGGGATCGCGCCCCGTGGTCCTGGCGAGACAAATAAAAAGCCCGCTCACAAGCGGGCTTCGGGCCTGGCCGGTATCGAACCGGTCAAGACGGCAAGCGTATGGCTCAGGCCATGTTCTTGTCGGCGAACTCCCAGTTGGCCACGTTCCAGAAGGCTTCCAGGAACTTAGCGCGGGCGTTGCGGTAGTCGATGTAGTAGGCGTGTTCCCAGACGTCGGCGGTGAGCAGGGCCTTGTCCGAAGTGGTCAAGGGGGTGCCGGCGTTCGAGGTGTTGACGATGTCGACGCCGCCGTCGGCCTTTTGCACCAGCCAGGTCCAGCCGGAACCGAAGTTGCCCAGCGCGGCCTTGTTGAACTCTTCCTTGAACTTGTCGAACGAGCCCCACTTGGCGTTGATCGCGTCCGCGACCTTGCCGCTTGGCGCGCCCGAGCCGTTCGGGGTCATGCAGTTCCAGAAGAAGGTGTGGTTCCACACCTGGGCCGAATTGTTGAAGATGCCGCCCGACGACTTCTTGATGATCTCTTCGAGGGACATGTTCTCGAACTCGGTCCCCTTGATCATGTTGTTCAGGTTGGTGACATAGGTCTGGTGGTGCTTGCCGTGGTGGTATTCGAGCGTCTCGGCCGAGATGTGCGGCTGCAGGGCGTCTTTGGCGTATGGCAGTGGCGGCAGGGTATGTTCCATGTTTTCTTCCTTATTGGGTTGGACGGGTTTTGTTCCAGAGCGCCGTTATTCTAAACCGGATGGCGCGTTGTTGCAGGCTTGGCATGTCACTCAGGCGCATTGTCGAGCACGGCTTGCACGCTGGACACGCCAATCTCGGCGCTGCCGCCGGCCAGGCGCACGGTCAGCTTGTTGCGCGCCTTGATCTGGGCCGGGTCGCGCAGCACCTCGCCCTTGGCATTGCGTACGATCGCATAGCCGCGCTCGAGCGTGCGTTGCGGGTTCAGCAGCTCGAGCTGGGCCGCCAGGGCGCCCAGCGCGTCGCGCCTTCCTTTGACCGCATTGGCCAGGCTGGCGTTCAGGTGGCGTCCCTCGGACAGCAGCTGGGCGCGCAGGGTACGCAGGTCGGGCCGGTAGCGCCCCCAGCGCTGCTGCAGCTGGGACAGCACCAGGCTCTGGCGGTTCAAGGGCGTGCGCACGGCGTGGGTCATGGCGGCGGCCACCGACAGCAGTTTCACGCGCTGGTGGCGGATCTGGGCCGAGGGGCTGAGCAGGCGGCGGCTGGTGCTGTCCAGGCCCTGGCTCGCTTCCGACAGGCTGCGCCGCATCGCGCGCCGCAGGTCCTGGGCGTCGCTCGCCAGCGACCCGAGCCAATCGGCGCGCGGGGTGGCCGCCAGTTCGGCGGCGGCGGTCGGCGTGGCGGCGCGCACGTCGGCGGCGAAGTCGGCAATGGTGAAGTCGGTTTCGTGGCCCACGCCCGAGATCACGGGGATGGTGCAGGCGTCGATCGCGCGCGCCACGCATTCCTCGTTGAAGCTCCACAGGTCTTCGATCGAGCCGCCGCCGCGGCAGACCAGCAGCACGTCGGCTTCGCCGCGGCGGGAAGCGGTCATGATGGCTTCGGCGATCTTGTCGGCGGCGAACTGTCCCTGCACGGGGGCAGGGTAGAGGATGACGCGTACATGCGGCGCCCGGCGGCGCAGGGCGGTGAGCACGTCGCGCAGGGCGGCGGCCTGCGGGCTGGTGACGATGCCGATCGTGCGCGGGAACAGCGGCAACGCGCGCTTGCGGTCCTGGTCGAACAGGCCCTGGCTGGAGAGCTTTTCCTTCAGGCGCACGAAGGCGTCGTACAGGGCGCCGACGCCGGCGCGGCGGATCGTCTCCACATTGATCTGGTAGTCGCCACGCGCGCCGTACAGCGTCACCAGCGCGCGCACTTCCACCTTGTCGCCTTCGCGCGGATTAAACCCGACATATTGCGCGCGGCTGCGGAACATCACGGCCCGGACCTGGGCCGCATCGTCCTTCAGCGTGAAATACCAGTGGCCCGAGCTGGCCCGGGTGAAGTTGGAAATCTCGCCGCTAATCCAGGCCAGTGGAAAACTCCGCTCGAGCAGGCGGGCAACCTGCTGGTTCAGGGCCGTCACGGTCATGACGGGCGGTGCGGTGTAGGCGGGGTCGGCGTCAGCTGGACGTTCCATGGGGTGCGAGGGATAACGGACAAAGGTGATGCTTATGTCACATCTGGTCGAAAACGACAAGTGCCGGCGGCAGCCGTGCGCATGCATGGGTGCAGATTATCTTCAAGACGCCGATGTTGCCTTTTTTCAATGCATTCTATTGAAGTACTGTGGAATCAAGGACTTGCAAGCGCGAACCGCCTCTGAACCTTGATCTTATCCACACAATCTGTGGGCAACTCATCCATAAGACACAAGACTGCGACATTTTGTGGCTTGCTGCATTCTTTCCTTATGCGTCAAGCACTTGGCATGCATACGCGGCGTTTGATCACATTGTTGTCCACAGAAGCTGTGTATAGGAAGTAGCCAAACAACAAACTGTGGGATCCGGCGACATGGCGTTCGTCTTGCTTAAAAATGTTGCTAGGAAAGTATATTGTTCTAGATCAAGGACTTAATCGATCGGGCGCTGGCTTGCTCACAATTTTGTCCACACAAATTGTGCACAAGCGCCTGTCGATGCTAGGCGGGTGGAGGACGAGGTTCCGGGGAACAAGTCGCAACGCAGGGAAAGGACAGCCGGCCCCGGCGGCACAAGTCGAACGGCGCGTTTTCTTGGGTTTGCCCGTTTGCGTGGCAGGACAGCTTAGCTCGTTTAGAATCAAGTACTTAAGGGAGAGTCCAGTTCCTTCATCACATTGTTATCCACAAAATCTGTGCAGAGCTGAACTTTCTCTGCATCCAGCACTGAAGCGCTGAACAACTGATGCATGGATCGCTGTTTTTGCATTGAAACACCGGTCGAATGGCTGAGTGATTAAATTTCGTGCAGTATCATTTTTTCGTTAAAAATCAATGGCTTAATGCTTAGAAAAGCGGGTTGATCACATTATTGTCCACAAAAAGTGTGAGGAAGCTCACAGAGTCGTCGTGGAGAACGCAAAGCTCAGCCATGCTCATTTTTTGTGCTAGGGAGATTTGTCTTTAATAATCAATGGCTTAAGGGGTGCAAAAGCCCATTGCGCACAATTTTGTCCACAGAATGTGTTCGTAACTACAGATGTTTGAGCTGGCTCAATACGCTCGCTCGTCAGTAGAGTTGAGAGGAAGCGACCCGCTCCGACCCATGCCGTTTTCTTGCGCACGCCTGAAATACCGTTTGAAATCAAGGTTCTTTGGTCGAACGCAGAGCCTTGCACACATTTTTATCCACAGAAGATGTGCAGAACCTCAGGCGTAATGCACTTGCCGCAGTGCTAGCAACAAGTTACATTGCTGAATTGCTTTCTCACCGTCCAGGAGTTCGTTTTGCTCGCTATCTTCCAAGCTGCAGGTTGGCCAATCTGGCTCTTGCTGATCGCCTCGATCGTCGCTGTCGCCCTGATCGTGGAACGCCTGATCTACCTGCGCCGCGAAAAGATCCTCCCTAAACAACTGCTGGACGAAGTCATTCGCGTCTACCGCGCCGGCAAGGTCACGCCCGACGTCGTGGACAAGCTCGAACACAATTCGCCGCTCGGCACCGTGCTGGCCGCGGCGCTGCGCAATGTCGACGCCCCGCGCGACGTCATGAAGGAATCCATCGAGGAGGCCGGCCGCGGCGTCGCCCACGGCCTGGAACGCTTCCTCACCACGCTCGGCACCATCGCTTCGCTTGCGCCGCTGATGGGCCTGTTCGGCACGGTGGTCGGCATGATCGAGATCTTCGGCGCCCAGAGCCCGACCGGCGGCAACAACCCGGCGCAACTGGCGCACGGCATTTCGGTGGCCTTGTATAACACCGGTTTCGGCCTGGCCATCGCCATGCCGGCGCTGGTGTTCTATCGCCACTTCCGCGCGCTGGTCGACAGCTTCATCGTCGAGATGGAGCTGCAATCGGTGAAATTCGTCGACGTCGTCCACGGGACCCGCAAATGATGAATTTCCGCCGCGGCCGCCAGCGCGAGGAACCGGAGATCAACCTGATCCCGTTCATCGACGTGCTGCTGGTCGTCCTGATCTTCCTGATGGTCTCGACCACCTACAGCAAATTCACCGAGCTGCAGATCACGCTGCCGACGGCGGACGCGGCCAAGGTCGAGCAGCGCCCCTTCGAGATCAATGTCACCATCGACGCCAAGGGTAACTACACGGTGAACAATGTCCCGGTGTCTTTCCACAGCGTCGCCGGCCTGGCCGAAGACTTGAAGACCGCCGCCAGCAGCGGCCCCGGCGGCCAGCCGGCAACGGACCCGGTCGTCATCGTCAACGCCGACCAGTTCGCGATGCACCAGATGGTGATCAACGTGCTGGAAGCGGCGCGCGTGGCCGGCTTCGAGAAGCTGACCTTCGCCGCCCAGACCGGCGCCAAGAAGTAAGCGGGCCGGGCGCGCCTGACGCGCGCCCGCCGCCTCCAGCATGGCATCACCCTTCCTCGAATCGACCCTGACCCGCGCCTGGCTGCGCCGCGGCCCGCTGGCGCTCGCCTTGCTGCCGCTGGCGCTCGTCTTCCGGCTGCTGTCCGCCATCCGCGCGCTGCTCTACCGCCTCGGCATCAAGGAAAGTGCGCGGCTGCCAGTGCCCGTCATCGTGGTCGGCAATATCTTTATTGGCGGCACCGGCAAGACGCCGCTGACGATCTGGCTGGCCGAGGCGCTGCGTGCGGCCGGCATGCGACCGGGCGTGATTTCGCGCGGCCACGGCGGTGCGCAGTCCAATCCGCGCGAGGTCAGGCCAATGTCGAGCCCGCTTGACGTGGGCGACGAGCCGCTGCTGATCGCCGCGCGCACCGGCTGTCCGGTGGTGGTCGGACGCAAGCGTGTCGAAGCGGGCAGGGCGCTGCTGGCGCTTCACCCCGAAGTCGACGTCCTGATCACCGATGACGGGCTGCAGCATTACGCCCTGGCGCGCGACATCGAGATCGTCCTGTTCGACGGCCGCGGCGTCGGCAATGGCTGGCTGCTTCCGGCCGGGCCCTTGCGCGAGCCGCCTGCGCGGCGCCGCGATTTTACCGTCATCAATGCCCCAACGATCACGCCGGCGCTGGCGCAGTCGGTCGGCGGCCAGCCCTTCCAGATGCAGCTGGCGGGCGGGTTTGCCGAACCGCTGGGCCGTCCGGGCGAACGGCTGCCTTTGACGCAATTGATCGGCAAGCGCATCGTCGCGGCCGCCGGCATCGGCAATCCGGGGCGCTTCTTCGCCATGCTGCGCGCGGCCGGATTGACGGTCGACGAGCTGCCGCTGCCCGATCACCACGACTTCCTCGACCGTCCCTTCGACGCGCTGGACGCCGATGTCATCCTGATCACGGAGAAGGATGCAGTAAAATGTCGGCAACTTGATAACCTGAAGGACGATCCGCGCTTGTGGGTCGTACCGGTGACGGCGCGGATCGATCCTGCGCTGGCCGAACAAATCGTGGAGAAATGTCGTGGACGCTCGACTGCTTGATATCCTGGTCTGCCCGCTGTGCAAGGGCCCCCTCCAGTACGAAAAGAAGGCGCAGGAACTCATCTGCAGCCCGGACCGCCTGGCTTACCCCATTCGCGATGGTATCCCGATCATGTGGGCCGACCAGGCGCGCAAGATCGAGCCGGTCTAAGCGGCCGGCATGAGCTTCACCGTCATCATCCCGGCCCGGCTGGCCTCGACCCGCCTGCCGAACAAGCCGCTGGCCGACCTGGGCGGCAAGCCGATGGTCGTGCGCGTGGCCGAGCGCGCGCGCGAATCCGGTGCCGCGCGCATCGTCGTCGCCACCGATCATCCTGATATCTTGGCGGCCTGCGCCGCGCACGGCATCGACGCCCGCATGACGCGCGCCGACCACCCGTCCGGCACCGACCGCATCGCCGAAGTCGCACTGGCCCTTGGCCTGGGGCCGGACGAGGTCGTGGTCAACCTGCAGGGCGACGAACCGCTGATCGATCCAGGCCTGCTGGCGGCCTGCGCCGCACGCATTCGCGACGGCGTGCCGATGGCCACCTGCGCCCATCCGATCCTTGACGTGGCCGATGTGTTCAACCCGAACGTCGTGAAAGTCGTGCTCGACAAGGCGGGGAGGGCGCTGTATTTCTCGCGCGCCACGATTCCCTGGCACCGCGACGCCTTCGCCGCGACGCAGGATTCACTGCCCCAGGGTTACGCACCCCTGCGCCATATCGGCCTGTACGCCTATGGCAATGCCTTCCTCCAGGCATATCCGGCTTTGGAAATTGCGCCGCTCGAAACCATCGAGGCGCTCGAACAATTGCGTGTGCTGTGGCACGGTTATCCGATCGCCGTGCATGTCACCGACAGCGCGCCGCCGGGCGGCGTGGACACGCCGAACGACCTGGCGCGGGTGCGCCGCCACTACCCAAGCTGACCGCGCGGAAAGTCACATTCCAGGCCTTCTGCGCCAGATCAAAAGTTGCTCTCAGGCGGCCTTTGGATTGGCGTTAATGCCAACTTTTGTGGTAACTTTCGTGTCAAGGTAACCAGATATGCATCAAGCCCGACCGTCGGCAAACATAATAATCATCAACATCCTCTAGGAATCTAGGAAACTCATGCGTCTCATTCTGCTAGGAGCACCGGGAGCCGGTAAGGGCACCCAGGCTAACTTCATCAAGGAAAAGTTCAACATCCCCCAGATCTCCACCGGCGACATGCTGCGCGCCGCGATCAAGGCCGGGACTGAACTGGGCCTGGCTGCCAAGAAGGTGATGGATGCGGGCCAGCTGGTGTCGGACGACATCATCATCGGCCTGGTGAAAGAGCGCCTGAAAGAAACCGATTGCGCCAACGGCTACCTGTTCGACGGTTTCCCGCGCACCGTGGCGCAGGCCGACGCCATGAAGGACAGCGGCGTGACCATCGACTACGTGCTCGAAATCGACGTGCCGGACGACCTGATCGTCGAGCGCATGTCGGGCCGCCGCACCCACCCGGGCTCGGGCCGCGTCTACCACGTCAAGTTCAACCCGCCGAAGGTCGAGGGCATCGACGACGTCACCGGCGAGCCGCTGGTGCAGCGCGACGACGACAAGGAAGAAACCGTCGTCAAGCGCCTTACGGTCTACCACAACCAGACTGAAGTGCTGCTCGGCTACTACAACAAGTGGGCCCAGTCCGGCCTGCCTGGCGCGCCGAAATACCGCAAGATCACCGGCGTTGGCCCGGTCGAGCAGGTGCGCGATGCCGCCTTCGCGGCGCTGTCGGAGTAATCCTTCAGCTCAGCATCAAAGCGAGACGGCCCCGAGGGGCCGTTTTTCGTTAACCTCGATGAGAAGGTCCGGCAAACCCTCGGTTGCCTTGAACAAGGCAAGGGCACGGACTGGGCTGCTTCGGCCGTTCGCCATCGGCGATGGCGACAC
Source organism: Telluria sp. AZSoR62 (assembly GCF_058111565.1). Classification (NCBI taxonomy): domain Bacteria; kingdom Pseudomonadati; phylum Pseudomonadota; class Betaproteobacteria; order Burkholderiales; family Oxalobacteraceae; genus Telluria; species Telluria sp. AZSoR62. Next base: position 18,642 of record NZ_JBYTST010000005.1, on the reverse strand, counting down.
TGCGCTGCCAGGTTTGCGCGGTCATCGGGCAGGCCGTCTGGGCCTATGCAGGTGATTCGCCGGGCTTGCCTTACCGCGCCGGGTCCCTCCGATCCTCAGTAAAGGTCGAGCCCGGCTCGTGTATGCGGCAGCGCACTACGCGTGCCGAATCACCCTTCGATGCGCCTGGTGCAGGCGGTGCTGGGCGCGGGCATCGCGGATGCTCCAGCCTAGCGCCAGGATCCCCTGCCCGCAAAGGACATAGCTGAGCAGGGAATGATCGGCAGGCACCAGGGCCGTGGGCTGGTCGAGCCAGGCGCCTGCAACGGGGGCCAGCAGGGTCATGACGACGCCCAGGTTGACAAACATGAGCAGGTGCATGATGCGCTCGGTGACAGGCAACTGGCGCACATCGGGTTCCAGCACGGTGTCCACTGTCGAGACAAGGATTTCGCCCACGAACAGCAGGCCAAGCACGACGGCCCAGGCGCCATGCCACTCGAACCATGCCAGGCCGAGGAAGACCGTGGCGAAGATCAGTTCGCGAATGCTGTGCAGGCGTACTTCCAGCCACAAGGAAGCTTGCTTCGGCAGGCGCGCAATGATTTCATGGTTGATGACGATATCGAGGCCGCCGAGCACCCCATGGACGATCAGCGCGTACACCCAAGGGCTCATTGCATGACCCCGGTCACGCGGCGCACATGCGCTCGCCCGGGCCTCGATCCCGTATCCCGGGCGGCTGATGTCAGGACTTGCGCCGGCACAGCATCGCTCCCAGCGCAAGCCCCAGGCCGAACGTCGCGTAAACGACTGCCAGCGATGGTTTCGATAGCCGCATTTCATATCCGGGATGCAGACGCCGGGGCGTCAACTGGTAATCGGTAAAGCACGCCACCGCAGCGGTGGCGGCCCCGACCTGGAGCGTGGTCAGCGGCTCTCCACGGTCGAGCACCTTGCCAAGGAAGCGTTCGGCTAGTACCGCCCAGAACAGCGAACTGCCATGGTGGATCGCGAAGCCGGTCACGGTGTATTTCATGGACGGCCCGTCCTGCAAGGCCGCCTTGTCGCCATGAAACCAGTGGCTGATGGCGTTGGTCGGCGCGTAGCCGGAGCCGGTTTCCCACTTTCCCAGCGCTGCAAGCGCGGCAGTCGACAGGATGCTGGCGACGCTACCGCCGATATATCCGCGCTGACAGGCGCTAATCCAGTTGCTCATCGTCTCTCCTGCGCGGCCGTGTGGACTGGACGAAGTCACGCAGCATCGTTCATCGTCGATCCGACCGCACGGACCGCGACGCCATCCATCCTACAAATACCCTTCGACCGCTGCGGTAAGCGACTCGCGGTCCGAATCCCCTTCATAGCGCTCGCCGTTGATGAAGAAACTCGGCGTCCCGCGCGCCCCCAGCGACTTGCCTTCGGACGCCTGCGCCGCGATGCGTTCGCGGTAGCGCCGCTGCGCCAGTTCCTCCTCGAGGCGCGCCGCATCCACGCCGACCTCGCGCGCCAGCAGCGGCAGCTGCCCCGGCGTCACCTGGGCCTGGTGCTCGAACAGCGCATCGTGCATTTCCCAGAACTTGCCCTGCGCGCCGGCGGCTTCCGCGGCCTCGGCGGCGGGCTCGGCATTGGGGTGCATCCCGAGCGGCAGGTGGCGGTAGACCAGGGCGACGCGCTCGCCGTGGCGCTGCTGCAGCTCGAGCAGGGTCGTGCGGGCCCGCGCGCAATACGGGCACTGGAAATCGCCATACTCGACAATGACGACATCGGCATCGCGGTTGCCGCGCACATGGTCGTCGTCCTGGATCTGCACCTGGTTCATCCTTGCTCTCCTCATGATCGATGTGCCAATCTTCGCATGCGCTCCCGGCTGGCTGCCGCGCGTTACCGGTAGACAAGCCGTCGTGTGCGCCCTCCTCGAAAGCGCAGGCCGATAATGAACGCCTGACCATTCGAATTGCCCGAGGTGCGCCATGAGTCCCATCCAGTCCACCATTGCCCTGCTGTTCGCGCTCGGTTCCGCGAGCGCGCTGGCCCAGAACCAGCCGAGCCTGACGCCGACGCCGAGCAAGCCGGCCGACAGCGCCACCTATGGCCCGGTGCTCAACCCGCAGGCAGCCCCGGCCCCGGCGCCGGCCGCCGCGCCGCAGCCCTCCGGCGAGGCGCGGCCGCAGGCGCAGGAAGAGCGCGCCGGCCAGCCGCCGGCCAGCAAGCATCTCGAGGTCGATCCCTCGGCCCGTCCCGCGCCGCAAGCCGCCCAGCCCCAGCAGGGCCAGCAAAGCCAGGACGCGGCCAAGCGCAAGCCGCCCACCAGGAAGGGCAAGCAGGCGCTGCGGCGTTCGGTAGACCAGCGCATCGAGAGCACGCCGCGCATCGCGGCCCCGACGCCCGCGCCGGCGCCGCGCGCCGAGCCCCAGGCGGCGCCGCGGCCGGTCGGTCCCTCGTCCACCCAGGTTGTGGGCTGCATCGGCGGCAATTGCACCGACACGAGCGGCGCCGGCTATAACGCCGCCGGACCCGGGAATGCGGCGGTGAGCAGCAGCGGCCAGCTCTGCACCCGCAGCGGCGCCACCATGCAGTGCTTTTGACGGCGCCTTGGCGCCAGCCTGGTTTTTCTCGCGAAAAGTTCGCTACAATGCCGCTGTTTGACGTTTACGTTAACGTCATGAACAACGGTTACTAGAACTTCTATAAGGGAAAACCATGCAAATTCAGAACAATGTGTTCATCGTGACCGGTGGCGCGTCGGGGCTTGGAGCAGCCACGGCACGCATGCTCGCCGAAGCGGGCGGCAAGGTCGTCATCGCCGACGTGCAAGTCGAGGCCGGCACCGCGCTGGCGGCTAAACTCAAGGGCGAATTCGTCAAGTGCGATGTCACCCTTGAGGCCGATGGCCTGGCGGCCGTCGCGGCGGCAGCCAAGCTGGGCACGCTGCGTGGCCTGGTCAACTGCGCCGGCGTCGCGCCGGCCATCAAGACCGTCGGCAAGGACGGCCCGCACCCGCTGGAAGCCTTCCAGCGCGCGGTGAACATCAACCTGGTCGGCACCTTCAACATGTGCCGCCTGGCTGCAGACGCCATGGGCAAGCTCGAGGGCGCCGAATACGGCGAGCGCGGCATCATCATCAATACCGCATCGGTGGCAGCCTTCGACGGCCAGATCGGCCAGGCCGCCTACGGTTCCTCGAAAGCCGCGGTCGCCGGCATGACCCTGCCGATGGCGCGCGACCTGGCGCGCAGCGGCATCCGCGTCATGACCATCGCCCCGGGCATCTTCGAGACCCCGATGCTGATGGGCATGCCGGAAGAGGTGCGCGAGTCGCTGGGCAAGATGGTCCCGTTCCCGCCGCGCCTTGGCATGCCGAAGGAATACGCGCACCTGGCCAAGGCCATCATCGAAAACGTCATGCTCAATGGCGAGACGATCCGCCTGGACGGCGCGATCCGCATGCAGCCGAAATAAGCCATTCCTGAAAGCGCTGACCAATTGTTGTACGATGGCTAGTAGTCGGGCGCGCGGCGCAAGCCGCGTGCCCGTTTTGCTTTCTGGAGAAACGATTGAACAATACGACGATGCGTGGCGCTGTCCTCGCGCTGGCGCTGGCGCTGGCCCTTGCCGCCGCCCCGGCCCTGTACGCGCAGGACACGCGCCAGGCCGCCCCCGAAGCGGCCACCGGGTATGCCGAAAAAGCCGGCTGGCCGGCCAGGAACTACATGGTGGCCGCGGCCAACCCGCTGGCGGTGGAAGCGGGCTACCAGATCCTTCAAAAAGGCGGCAGCGCCATCGACGCCGCAATCGCCACCCAGCTGGTGCTGACCCTGGTCGAGCCGCAATCGTCCGGCATCGGCGGCGGCGCCTTCCTGGTGCATTACGACGGTAAGCAGACCCAGGCCTTCGATGGCCGCGAGACCGCGCCTTCGAAGGCCGACGAGCGCCTGTTCCAGCGCCCGGACGGCAGCCCGGTGTCGCGCACTGAAGGGGTGGTGGGCGGGCGCTCGACCGGCGCGCCCGGCGTGCTGCGCATGCTGGCGCTGGCCCACCAGCAGCACGGCAAGCTGCCCTGGAAAACCCTGTTCGCACCCGCCATCCGCCTGTCCGAACACGGCTTCAAGGTCAGCCCGCGCCTGCATGCGCTGTTGTCCGGCGACGTACACTTGCGCAAGGATGCGGAAGCGGCGCGCTATTTCTACGGCAACGGCGGCCAGCCCTGGCCGGTCGGCCACCTGTTGAAGAATCCGGCGCTGGCCACGACCCTGCGCGAGATCGCCGAAGGCGGCGCCGAGGTGTTCTACACCGGCCGTATCGCGCGCGACATCGCGGCCAAGGTAGCCGGCCACCCGACCAATCCGGGCCTGCTCAGCGCCGCCGACATTGCCGCCTACCAGCCCAAGGTCCGCACGCCGGTCTGCAGCGACTACCGCAGCTACACGGTCTGCGGCATGCCGCCGCCATCGTCCGGCGGCATCGCCGTGGCCCAGATGCTGGGCATGTTCGAGACCCTCGACATGCGCGCACTGGCCCCAGCGAACGGCGTGCCCGGGCCCGACGCCCTGCATGTGTTCAGCGAAGTAGGGCGCCTGGCCTATGCCGACCGCAACCGCTATGCCGCCGACACCGATTTCGTGCCGCTGCCGGGCCGCGGCATCCCGAGCCTGCTCGACAAGGGCTACCTGGCCCAGCGCGCCAGGCTGGTCGGCCAGCGTTCGATGGGCGAAGCCCCGGCCGGCAAGCCGCCCGGCATGGACGTCGCATGGGGCACGGACAATGCCATCGAAACCGCGTCCACCTCGCACGTCGCGGTGGTGGACGGCTACGGCATGGGCCTGGCCATGACCACCACCATCGAGGACGCCTTCGGCTCGCGCCAGATGGTCGACGGCTTCATCCTGAACAACCAGCTCACCGATTTCTCGTTTGCCTCGCGCGACGCCGACGGCCCGGTCGCCAACCGCGTCGAAGCGAACAAGCGCCCGCGCAGCGCGATGTCGCCGACCGTGGTGTTCGACAAGAAAACCGGCAGGCTGGTGCTGACGGTGGGTTCGCCCGGCGGGCCGGCCATCATCAACTACGTCGCCAAGGTGCTGGTCGGGACGCTCGACTGGGGCTTGAACGTGCAGCAGGCGATTGCGCTGCCCAACTTCGGCAGCCGCAACGGCCCGACCGAGCTGGAAGCGGGGCGCTTCCCGTCGACCACGATCGAGGCGCTCAGCGCGCGCGGGCACAAGCTGCGACTTGGGGAGCAGACCTCGGGCCTGCACGGGATCCAGCGCATCGAAGTGCATGGCGTGCCCTTGTGGTATGGCGGGGCCGATCCGCGGCGCGAGGGCGTGGCCAAGGGCGACTAGTTCAAGCCTTGAAGATCTTCAGCAGGGTGACCGCGGGAGAGGCGCTGCCGATCTTGCGGTTGCCCCGGGCGGCGTCGATCACCTCGACCAGTTCCGCGTACTTGTCGGCCTGGCGGTCGTCCAGGTTGGTCATGTTCATGTTCCAGCGCGGGAAAGTGCGGAAGCTGGCCGGCTCGTTGTAGAGCACCCGCGAATTCTTGTGGCGCGGATCGAGCTCGATTTTCTTGTACAGCGCGGCCAGGGTTGGGGCCGGACCCTCGAGCACCTGCAGGAACCAGCCGCCGTTGTAGAACAGGCTGCCGGTTACGTCGATGTGCTCATTGTTCGAACGCGCGGTGGCATGGATGGCGCGCAGGTCCTCTTCCGACATTTTCCGGGTTGCTTGGCTGACGTAGACGAGTTGGTTGATCGACATGTGGTATCCGTGAATTAGGGTAGGCAAGCTGCCTGGTGGGGTGAGTAGTACAGTCCATCGTTATAGCAGCAGCTACTTTTTCTTCAAAGTAACTTCTTGCTGTTCGACAACATTAGCGGGACAATTCCGCACACCGCGTCCGTAGCGCTTGTCGGCACAAACGCAACTCCACCGTATTTATTTCCCTAGAGAACCTCGGTTTTTGCTAAGCTTGGCAGGTGGACAGTAAAGAGAAAACAGGCCTGGTCCTCACAGGCGGTGGAGCACGCGCCGCCTACCAGGCCGGCGTGATGCATGCGATCGCGCGCATTCTTGCCGACGCGGGCCGTCCGGCCCTGCGTTCCCCCTTCGACATCATCTGCGGCACTTCCGCCGGCGCCCTGAACGCGACCGCGCTGGCTTGCCGCGCCGACGACTTTTCCAGCGCCGTGCGCGGCTTGCTCGGCGTGTGGGAAGGGATGGCGGCGCACCAGGTCTACCGCGCCGATTCGCTGTCCGTGCTGCGCTCTGGCGCGCGCTGGATGTCGCTGCTCTCGTTCGGCTGGCTGCTGCGCAAATGGCATGCGGCGCCGCCCCAGTCCCTGCTCGACAACACTCCGCTGGCCGGCCTGCTGCACCGGGCGCTCGACCTGCCGCGCCTCGATGCCGCGCTGGCCGACGGCGTGCTGCATGCGCTGGCGATCACGGCGTCCTCGTACAGCAGCGGCCACCACATCACTTTCTACCAGTCGGCGCGCGAGATTGCGCCCTGGACCCGGCCCCAGCGCGTGGCGCTGTCGACCCAGATCAGCGTCGAGCACCTGCTGGCCTCGAGCGCGATCCCCTTCATCTTCCCGGCCGTGCCGCTCTACCTGGGCGGACGCCGCGAATATTGCGGCGACGGCTCGATGCGCCAGCTGGCGCCGATCGCGCCGGCCATCCACCTGGGCGCCACGCGCGTGCTGGTGGTGGGGGGAGGGCGCATGAGCGAGGCGGCCAACGACCCGGCGCCCAATTCCGGCTACCCGAGCCTGGCGCAGATCGCCGGCCACGCGCTGTCCTCGATCTTCCTGGACAGCCTGGCGGCCGACATCGAGCGCCTGCAGCGCGTGAACCAGACCCTCGAGCGCATACCGCTGGAAGCGCGCGCCGCGCTGCCGCTGCGGCGCATGGAATTGCTGGTGATTTCTCCCTCCGAGCGGCTCGACGACATCGCCAGCCGCCATGTCCACAGCCTGCCGGCGCCGGTGCGCACGCTGCTGGCCGGGATCGGCGCGCTGGAATCGCGCGGCTCGGCGCTGGCGTCCTACCTGCTGTTCGAGGGCAGCTATACGCGCGAGCTGATCCGGCTCGGCGAACACGATACCCTGGCCCGGCGCGACGACGTGCTGGCGTTCTTCCCGCAATGAGGGCCTTGACGCGGATGCTGGCGGCAGCGCTGCTGCTGGCCCTGTGCGCGAACGCCTTTGCCGCCACGCCGCGCCTGACGCTACGCTTCGAGCACCTGTCGGTGGCCGAGGGCCTGACCCAGGAATCGGTGCTGGCCGTGGTCCAGGACCGCGACGGCTTCATGTGGTTCGGCACCCAGAACGGGCTGTCGCGCTTCGACGGCTACCGCTTCATCAATTACCGCAGCGTGCCGGGCAAGGCGCGCACCCTGTCGAACAACTGGGTGCGCGTGCTGCACCTCGACCGCCATGGCCGCCTGTGGCTGGGCACGGACGGGGGGCTGAACCTGTACGACCCGGTCACGCGCAGCTTCACCCTGTTCGTGCCGCAGGAAACCGCGCGCCGCGGCAACGGCAACCGCCATATCACGTCCATCGTCGGCGACGGCCGCGACGGCCTGTGGATCGGCACCAGCGACGGCCTGCAGCATTTCGACATGGTGCTGCGCCGCTTCACGACCTGGCACCATGAAAAGGGCAACGAGCGCAGCCTGAGCGACGACAGCGTCAACGCACTGGCGCTGGATGCCGCCGGGCGCCTGTGGATCGGCACCGGCGCGGGCCTGGACAGCATGGGACCCGGGCGCGAGCGCTTCGAGCGCCATCCCTCCAGCCTGGGCCCGCGCGAGAACCCGGTACGCGCGCTGATGATCGACGGCGCGCAGCGCCTGTGGGTGGGCCGCCTGGGCGGACTGGAACGGCGCGAGCTGGCCGGCAAGGCGGCCGGCACCGTGCGCCGCTTCGGCCAGGCCGACGGCGTCGGCCCGTGGTGGATCACGGCGCTGTACCAGGACGCGGGCAACGAGATCTGGATCGGCACCCACGACAACGGCCTGCTGCGCTGGCGCGGCCCCGAGGATAGCTTCGAGAGCCACCGGCGCGCCGTCACCGACCGCCACAGCCTGGGCGACAACCAGGTCTCGGCGCTGTACCGCGACCGCCTCGGCACCTTCTGGGTCGGCACCTGGTACGCGGGCGTCTCGCGCGTGGACCTGGGCAGCGGCGGCTTCGCCCGCATCGTGCGGCGCGACGACGCCCCGGACGCGCTGGCCGACAACAAGGCGCAGGCCCTGCTGGCCGACGGCGACAAGCTGTGGGTGGGCACCGGCACCGCGCTGAACCACGTCGACCCGGCCACCGGCCAGGCCACCGTCTACCGCCACGATCCCGACAATCCCAACAGCCTGGTCGACAGGCCGGCCACCGCGCTGGCGCGCGACCGCAACGGCCTGCTGTGGATCGGCAGCCGTACCGGCATCACTTCCTTCGATCCGCTAACGCGCCGCTTCGTGCGCCAGCTGCTGCCGGGCGACGCCGACGCCAACCACGTGCGCGGGGTGACGGCCGGGCCGGACGGCTTCATGTGGATCGCCACGCGCGGCGGCCTGCACCGGCTCGACCCGCTCACGCGCAAGGTCGAGAGCTACCGCCACGACCCGGCCAAGTCCACCAGCCTGGCCGACGACACCGTGCGCCCGGTGCTGCACGACCGCCGCGGCCGGATGTGGGTCGGCACCTTCGACGGCCTGGACCTGATGGACCGCGCCAGCGGGCGCTTCCGCCACTTCCGCCACGATCCCTTCGACGCGGCCAGCCTGAGCCACGACGAAGTCCATTACCTGTTCGAGGACAGCCGCGGCGACGTCTGGGTCGGCACCGCGGTCGGCCTGAACCGCATGGTGACTGCCGCCGACGGCTCGGTGAGCTTCGTGCGCTATACCTCCCGCGACGGCCTGGTCGACGATGCCGTGGCCGGGATCCAGGAAGACGGCGATGGCCGCCTGTGGATCAGCACCACCAATGGCCTGTCCAGCTTCGACCCGGTCAACAGCCGCTGGCGCAGCTATGCGGCGGCCGACGGCATCACGGAAGGCGCCTTCTTCGACGGCTCGGCCCTGCGCGGGCGTGATGGCACGCTGTATTTCGGCGGCTTCAACGGCATCACGGCTTTTGACCCGCGCGCGATCCGCAACAACCGGGTGCCGCCGCGGCCGGTCATTACGGGGCTGCAGGTCTTCAACCGCCCGATCGAGCAGGAGCTGCCCGGCCTGCTCACGGGCCCGATCGAGCACGCCGAGGCGATCACGCTGCCGGCCGGGGCCTCGGTGTTCTCGCTCGAATTCTCGGCGCTGCACTTTGCCGCGCCCGAGCGCAACCGCTTTGCCTACCGCCTCGATGGCTTCGACAAGGACTGGGTCCAGGCCGACGCCGGCAAGCGCTTCGCCACCTATACCAACCTCGATCCCGGCACCTATGTGTTCCGGGTGCGCGCCGCCAACAAGGACGGCGTCTGGAGCGAGCAGGCCGCGGCGCTGGCGATCACGATCGAGCCGCCGCCCTGGGGCACGCCCTGGTTCCGCGCCATCGCCGCGCTGCTCCTGATTACCTCGGTATATGCCGGGGTGCGCATGCGCATGTCGGGCCTGCGCCGCCAGAAGGAACAGCTGGCGCGCCAGGTAGGAGCGCGCACCGAGCAGGTCGAGCAGCAGAACCGCGTGCTCGAGCGCCAGACCCAGGAGCTGCGCGAACAGGAAATGCGGGTGCGCCAGCAGTCCAACGAGCTGGCGCGCGCCTACCGCGCGCTGCAGGAGAACGAGGAATTCCTGCGCCAGGCCAAGCAGCGCGCCGAGGATGCGACCCGCCAGAAGTCCGAGTTCCTGGCCAACATGAGCCACGAGATGCGCACCCCGCTGGCCGGCGTGATCGGCATGCTCGGTTTCGCGCTGCGCGATAGTGCGCTGCGCGAGAGCACGCGCGACCAGATCGTGCGCGGCCAGGCCAATGCCCAGGCCCTGCTGGCGATCATCAACGACCTGCTCGACTTCTCCAAGATCGAGGCGGGCAAGCTCAGTATCGAGAACATCGACTTCGACCTGCACGGCGCCATCCGCGGCGTGGCCAGCCTGTTCGAAGAGCAGGCGGCGGGCAAGAGCGTGGATTTCGACGTCAGCCTGGCCGGCAACCTGCCGCGCTACGTGCTGGGCGACCCGACGCGGGTGCGCCAGGTCCTGGTCAACCTGGTCGGCAATGCCTTCAAGTTCACCCGCTCGGGCAGCATCTCGGTCGAGGTGGAGCTGCGCCTGGAGGACCAGGTGCGCGGCGACGGCTGGAACATGGTGCGCTTCACGGTGCGCGATACCGGCATCGGCATCCCGGCCAATGCGCTGCCGCGCCTGTTCCAGAAATTCGAGCAGGCCGACACCACCACCACCCGCCGCTACGGCGGCACCGGGCTGGGACTGGCGATCTGCCGCCAGCTGGTCGCCCTCATGGGCGGGTCGATCGCCGTCAACAGCGTCGAAGGCAAGGGCAGCACCTTCAGCGTGGTGCTGCCGCTGGCCGACGGCGCCGAGCCGCCCCACCTCGAGCATGCGGCGCTGGCCCCGCATACCCACAGGCTGCGCATCCTGTGCGCGGAAGACTACCCGACCAACCAGATCATCGCGCGCGTGATGATCGAGGAAATGGGCCACCAGGTCGATATCGCCGACAACGGCCTCGAAGCGGTGGCGGCCTGCGCGCGCACGCGCTACGACCTGGTGTTGATGGACGGCCGCATGCCCGAGATGGACGGCGCCACCGCGACGCGCCTGATCCGCGCCGGCGGCACGCCGGACGCGCGCGTGCTCGACCAGCACCTGATGATCGTTGCGCTCACGGCCAATGCCAGCGACGAAGACCGGGCGCGCTACCTGGCCTGCGGCATGGACGCCTTCCTGACCAAGCCGATCGACGAGGATGCGCTGCACCAGCAGATCTCGCGCGCCATCGAGCGCCAGCTCCAGCGTGGCGTGCCGCTGGCGCCGATGCCGCCGGCGCCCGCCGGCGTGGATGCCGAGCAGGCGCCGATGGCGGCGCTGGACGCGATGTTCGGCGTGGCTCCGGCCGACGACGCAGCGGCGCCGGGCAACCCGGGCCGCCGCGCCGACGACCTGAAGGCGCGCCTGCAGGCAGCCTTCAGCGCCGACCTGCCGCGCCGCCGGGTCGAGCTCGACGCGGCGCTGGCGGCGGGCGACATGGAGGCCGCGGGCAGGGTGCTGCACGGCCTGCGCGGCAGCGCCGCCCACCTGGGCGACACGGCGCTGGAAGCCCTGTGCGGCGACCTCGAGGTGGCGGCCGATGCCGGCGAGCGCGCCCGGGTGCTGGCCGGGATGGCGCGCCTGCGCATGCTGCTGGCTCCATTCCAGGCGTCCGGAGCATGATTGCGCTCCTGCATATAATGGCGGCATGATACTGGCAAGGGCGGTGACATGAACCTGGGCGTGCTGGTGGTGGACGACGACGTGGTTTCGCGCATGATGCTGATGCATCTGGTCGACAGCTGCGGGCAATACCTCATCGCGGAAGCGGAGGACGGCGAGGACGCCTGGCGCCAGCTCGCGGTCGGCCCGAAGCCGGCCATGGTGTTCTGCGACCTGCGCATGCCGAAGCTCTCCGGCATGGAGCTGCTGGCGCGCGTGCGCGCCGATGCGGCGCTGGCAGCCATGCCCTTCGTGCTGGTGTCGGCCGCGTCGGACGCCGGGACCATGGCCGAAGCCGGGCGCCTGGGGGCCGACGGCTATATCGTGAAGCCCTTCGCACTGGAGCAGGTGCGCTCCCAGCTGGCGCGGCTCACGCAGGCCGGTGCCGAGGAAGCGCCCGACGCGGTGGCGCGGCGCCTGGGCATCGCGCCCGAACGCCTGCTGGTCTACATTGCAGGCCTGCAGCGCCAGCTCGCCGAGGCGCGGCAGCAGCCCGCCGGCGCTCCCTTGGCGCGCCTGGCCGAAGGCTGCGCCACGCTCGGCATGCATGCCAGCGCCGCGCGCCTGCGCGCAGCCGCCGCGCAGCCCGGCCTGCAGGCCGCCGGGGCCGCGCTGCGCCATGCCCTGGACGCCGCGCAAGCGCTGCAGGCGCGCGCGCAGGCTTGAGGAGAATTCCGCTTGCCGGTCGATTACTTTAGATTTAAAGTACCTGCGGACTGTTGCCTGAATATCTACAGGAACCCGAGATGACCGCATCCGTAGCACTCCAGCCCTCCGGCTACGCCGACGGCTTTGCCCGCGCCATGCTGCCGCCCCCGGGCGAATGGCCGGAATTCCTGTTCGGGCTGCCCGAGCTGCAGTATCCGCCGCGCCTGAACTGCGCCGCCGAACTGCTGGACGGCGCCGCGCCGCGCGGCTGGGACGCGCGCACGGCCCTGGTCGGGGCGCGCGAAAGCCTCACCTATGCGCAGCTGCGCGCGCGGGTCGACCGCATCGCCCACGTGCTGCGCCGCGACCTGGGCCTGGCCACCGGCAACCGGGTGCTGGTGCGCGGCGCCAACTGCCCGACGATGGCGGCCTGCATCCTGGCGGTCATCAAGGCCGGCTGCATCGCGGTGCCGACCATGCCGCTGCTGCGCGCGCGCGAGCTGGGCACGATCGCGCAGCGCGCGCAGGTCGACGCCGTGCTGTGCGCCGCCCCGCTGCGCGCCGAGATCGACGCCATGGAGCGTCCCGGCCTGCCGCTGCTGCTGTTCGACGACCCCGGCGCGGCCGATTCGCTGGAAGCGCGCATGGCCGCCCACGACGCCCCGTTCGCGGCGCCCGACACCGCCGCCGACGACGTTTGCCTGATCAGTTTTACCTCGGGCACCACCGGCGTGCCCAAGGGGACGATGCACTTCCACCGCGACCTGCTGGCGATCTGCGACTGCTTCCCGCGCCATACCCTGCAGTCCCGGGGCGACGACATCTTCATCGGCACCCCGCCGCTGGCCTTCACCTTCGGGCTGGGCGGGCTGCTGCTGTTCCCGCTGCGGGTGGGCGCGCGCGCCGTGCTCATCGAAAAACTCGGTCCGGAAACCCTGCTCGCGGCCATCGAGCAGCACCGCGCCACGGTGTGCTTCACGGCGCCGACCTTCTATCGCCAGATGGCGCAGCTGGCGCCGCGCTTCGACCTCGCCAGCCTTACCCGCACGGTGTCGGCCGGCGAGGCGCTGCCGCTGGCCACGCGCGAAGCCTGGCAGGAGGCCACCGGGCTGGCGATGATCGACGGGATCGGCGCCACCGAGATGCTGCACATCTTCATTTCGGCCGCCGGCAGCGAGGTGCGCCCAGGCGCCACCGGCAAGCCGGTGCCGGGCTATGTGGCCTGCATCCTGGACGAAGACGACCAGCCGGTAGGGCCCGGGACCATCGGGCGCCTGGCGGTGAAGGGACCGACCGGCTGCCGCTACCTGGACGACCCGCGCCAGCGCGACTACGTGCACGGCGGCTGGAACCTCACCGGCGACGCCTACGAGATGGATGCGGACGGCTATTTCTATTACCGCTCGCGGCTGGACGACATGATCATCTCGGCCGGCTACAACATCGCCGGCGCCGAGGTCGAGGAAGCGCTGCTGCACCATCCGGCGGTGGCCGAGTGCGGGGTAGTGGGGCGCCAGGACCCGGAGCGCGGCCAGGTGGTCGAGGCCCACGTGGTCCTGAAACCCGGCGTGGAAGCATCGGGCGACACGGCGCTGGCGCTGCAGGAATTCGTCAAGGCCTCGATCGCCCCCTACAAGTATCCGCGCGTGGTGCGCTTCCGCGAACAACTGCCGCGCACCGAAACCGGTAAACTGCAGCGGTTTAAACTTCGTAACGATGCAGGGTGAGGAAACTATGGCGGATCTGGACGAGCAGGACCACGGCAAGGGGCGGGAGCCGGGCAGCCCACCCACGGAGCAGGAGCGCGTGGCCGGGCTGGACCTGGCGAGCAGGCTGACGAGCGAGCACCACCAGTCGCTCAAGCTGTGGCTGCGCATGCTGTCGTGCACCGTGCGCATCGAGAACGAGATCCGCAGCCGGCTGCGCGCCACCTTCAACATCACGCTGCCGCGTTTCGACCTGATGGCCCAGCTCGAGCGCTATCCGGACGGGCTGCGCATGGGCGAGCTGTCCAGGCGCATGATGGTCACCGGCGGCAATGTCACCGGCATCACCGACCAGCTCGAACGCGAGAAGCTGGTGGTGCGGGTGCCCGATCCAAGCGACCGGCGCGCCTGGGCGGTGCGCCTGACCCCGGAGGGACGGTTCGCCTTTGCCGAGATGGCGGCCGTGCACGAGCGCTGGATCGACGAGATGCTGGGGGATATCCCGGCCGAGGACAAGGCGGAGCTGATAGCGCAACTGGCGTCGATGAAGCGGCGCCTGAAGATCGACGAGGGAAGTGCCGGCGCTTAGTGAGTCAAGCTGGCAGGGCGCCGCCTCGTAGGGTGGGCAAGTTCCTCGCCCACGCGGTCATCGTGTGAACAGGCGCGCAGGCTGCAGCACCGTGATGTGAACGCGTGGGCAAAATTTGCCCACCCTACAGGTCAGCGGCGACGCAGCTTGCGCACCCGGTTCGCCCCCGCCGCCAGCAAACCCAATCCCAGCAGCGCGATGCTGCCTGGCTCCGGCACCTTCACCGGTGGACGCGGCGTATCGTCGACCACCGCGGCGGTCGTATAGTGGCTCAGGCGCCCGATATTGCACTTGTTCTGGTTGCTGGCGCAGGCGCCGCCGGTCAGGAACTGGACCTGGGCATTGGTCCAGACCAGCTGGGTCAGGTCGCCGGCGTTGCGGAAGAAGAAGGTAGTGGCGCTGGCATTGGTCCCGCCGGTGCCGAATTTCAGGGCGAAATAGCCGGGACCGGACAGGTCGGTCAGCATCCAGGTGCCGGGCATGCCGGCAACCGCGGTCGCCACGGCTTCGCCGCTGCCGGCGGAGACTTTGTCGTCCAGCACCAGGCTGCTGTCACCCGACAGCCGGCGCAGCATGTCGAGTTCTGCCGAGTCGGACGAGTTGGCCATTTTCGCTTCGCCGACCTTGACGTCAGTGACGATCGGCGCAGCCAGCGCCGCAGTCGGCACCGCCGCCATGGCGAGGGCGCAGAGCAAGGAAGCCAGGCGCGGAGCGGATTGAGTAAAAGTCATTACATTTTCCCATTTAGCAACAAGTATTGCTTATCTAGCATAATGTGTGCCAGCGGAAATAAGTGTTGCAAATACAAGGGCTTGGCGGAAGGCGTCCGTTGGCCTTGGAGACGCCTGTAAAGATTTTCGACAGGAAAAAAACGGCGACTGTCCGGAGCGGGGGCGGCTGTTCTGCTTTGGCTGGACCGCTGGTACAATAGCGGGCTGCAAGACCCGGTCTTGCAAAGTGTCGCCATAGTACAATGGATAGTACAAGGTCCTCCTAAGACTTAGATGCAGGTTCGATTCCTGCTGGCGACACCATCCCTGTGCCCGTCCGGGCGATATTTTTTCATCAGCTCGGCTATACTGCTGCCTTCGATCCGCTGGCGCGCCTGCGCAGGGTTCGACCTCCGCTCCCGAATACGACCTGTCCGGCAGCGCCCGACGCTTCCGACCCATGCCGACTCCGTGATCTTTCTTGCCGCCCCCGCGCCAGCTTCCCTCGAATCCCTGATGGCCACCCGCGATTGGGCCGCCACGCCCCTGGGAGCGAGCGCCGGATGGGAGCCGGCGCTGCAGCACGCGGTGCGCCAGATGCTCGACTCGGCCACCCCGGTATTCATGGCCTGGGGCAGCGGCGAGACCTTCCTGTACAACGACGCCTACGTGCCCATCCTCGGCCGGCGCCATCCTGCGGCGCTGGGGCAATCCTTCGAGGCGGCCTGGCCGGATGCCTACCCGGCCGTGAAGCCGGCGGTCGCGAAGGTAATGGCAGGCCGGTCGCTCAGTTTCGAGAACGTGCCCTTCACCCTCACCCGCAACGGCGTCGAGGAGCAATCCTGGTTCACCTACTCGTACTCGCCGCTGCGGCGCCTCGATGGCGAAGTGCTTGGCCTGCACTGCATCGTGGCCGAAACCACCGCGCGCATGCGCGAAGAGCAGCGCCGGTCCAACGAGGTGGGACGCATCTCGGCGCTGTTCGAGCAGTCGTCCAGTTTCATCGCCGTGCTGTCCGGCCCCCACTTCGTGCACGAGCGCGTCAATGCCGCCTACCTGTCGCTGGTCGGCGCGCGCGACGTGATCGGGCTGCCGCTGGGCGAAGCGCTGCCGGAGCTGGCGGAGCAGGGCTACCTGGACCACCTGGCCGGCGTGCTGGCGAGCGGCACGCCGATGGCGCGCCGCAAGACACGCGTGACCCTGGGACGCGGCCCGGGCGGCGCGGCGCAGGTCCGCTACCTGGACTTTTCGATCCAGCCGCTGTACGACGGCGCGGCCGGCGCCGGGCAGGCGCTGCTGCTCGAGGGCGTGGACGTTACCGACCACGTCGAGGCCGAGGAGCGGGCCGACCGCACGGCCCAGCTGCTGCGCGACGCCCGGCTGCGCCTGGAAGGCGCGCTGAGCGCGGCCCAGGTGGCTACCTGGACCTGGAATATCCGCGAGAACCGCGTGTATGCCGACGCCAACCTGGCCCAGCTCTACGGCGTGTCGGCGGCGGATGCCGACGGCGGCCCGATCGACGCCTACCTGGCTGCGATCCACCCGGACGACGTCGCGCAGGTGGGAGCGCGCATCGAAGGCGCGCTGGCCAGCGGCGAGGCCTTCAGCGACAGCTACCGGGTGCGCGGCGCCGACGGCAGCTACCGCTACATCGAGGCGCGCGGCAGGGTGCGCATGGGAGAAGACGGCCGGCCCGAATGGCTGCCTGGGGTGGCCCTCGACGTCACCGCCCAGCGCGAAGCGGAAGACCGGCTGCGCAGCAGCGAAGCGCGCTTCCGGCGCCTGGCCGAGTCGAACGTGCTGGGCATCTACCAGTACCGCGCCGACGGCGCGCTGGTCGAACCGAACGACGCCTTCCTCGACCTGCTGCAGCTCACCCGCGCCGAGTATGAAGCGACCGGCCTGTCCTGGCGCGCGCTGACGCCGCCCGAATGGCTTGAGGCCGACGAACACGCCTGGGCCCAGTTGCGCGCGCAGGGCGCCACCGCGCCTTATGAAAAGGAATTCCTGCGCGCCGACGGCAGCCGGGTGCCGGTCTACCTGGGCGCGGCCAATGCCGAGGGCAGACAGGACGAGGGCATCGCCTATGTCCTCGACATCTCCGGCATCCGCGCGGCCGAGCGCGCCCTGCGCGAAAGCGAGGCGCGCTTTCGCGTGATCGCCAACGCGCTGCCCCAGGCGGTGTGGTCGACGCGGCCGGACGGCTTCCACGACTACTACAACGACCAGTGGTACCGCTTTACCGGCATGCCCTACGGCTCGACCGACGGCGACGGCTGGAACGGTTTGTTCCACCCGGACGACCAGCCGCTGGCCTGGGACAGGTGGCGCCACTCGCTGCAGACGGGCGAACCCTACGAGATCGAGTACCGGCTGCGCCACCACACCGGCCACTACCGCTGGGTGCTGGGCCGGGCGCTGCCCGTGTACGGCGAGGAGGGCGCCATCATCCGCTGGATGGGCACCTGCACCGACATCCACGAGCACAAGCTGACGCAGCAGGCGCTGCTGGAGACCGACCGCCGCAAGGACGAGTTCCTGGCGATGCTGGCGCACGAGCTGCGCAACCCGCTGGCGCCGATCGTCACCGCCGCCTCGCTGCTGGCGCTGGCCACCGGCGAGCCGGCGCGGGTGCAGCAGATCGCCAAAGTGATTTCGCGCCAGGCCAGCCACATGACCGGGCTGATCGACGACCTGATGGATGTCTCGCGGGTGACCCGCGGGCTGGTGACGCTGGAGCAGGACGCCGTAGCGCTGGCGGGCGTGATCGACGACGCCATCGAGCAGGCGCGTCCGCTGGTCGAGAGCCGCGGCCACCACCTGGAAGTGCGCAACAGCGTCGGCGCCGCCAGCGTGACGGGCGACCGCAAGCGCCTGGTGCAGGTGCTGGCCAATATCCTCGGCAATGCCGCCAAGTACACCCCGGCGCGCGGCCACATCGTGCTGGACGCCCGCATCGCCGACGGCGCCGCCCTGGTGGCGGTGCGCGACAACGGCATCGGCATGGCGCCGGAACTGGCGGCCAGCGCCTTCGAGCTGTTCCACCAGGGCCAGCGCAGCCCGGACCGCTCGCAGGGCGGCCTCGGCGTGGGCCTGGCCCTGGTGCGCAGCCTGGTGCAGCTGCATGGCGGCAAGGTGGTCGCCGCCAGCGAGGGGGAGGGGCGCGGCAGCACCTTTACCGTGACGCTGCCGCTGCGCAACGGCGCCGACAGCATTGCCGCCGGCGCCGGCGCGGCGGCGGTGCAGGGCGCGCCCGGCAGGCTGCGGGTGCTGGTGGTGGACGACAATGTCGATGCGGCCGAGCTGGTCGCGATGTTCCTGCAACTGCTGGGCTACGAGGTGAGCGTGGAATTCAGCGCCAGCGCCGCGCTGGAGCGGGCGCGCCTGGTCGAGCCGCACATCTGTCTGCTCGACATCGGCCTGCCCGGCATGGACGGCAACGAGCTGGCGCGCCGCCTGCGCCAGCTGCCCAGGCTGGGCGGCGTGGGGGGGGGGGGGGGGGGGGGGGGGGGGGGGACGGGGGGGGGGGGGGGGGGGGGGGGGGGGGGGGGGGGGGTTGGACCTGGACTTACTGGTTGATTG
>NZ_JBYTST010000004.1:0-365862 GCF_058111565.1 Telluria sp. AZSoR62 | reverse complement strand
GGCGGAGCGGACGGGACTCGAACCCGCGACCCCCGGCGTGACAGGCCGGTATTCTAACCAACTGAACTACCGCTCCAACAAAAACACGTCATTCACCACCTTTTCAGGCAGTTCCCCTGCATGTCACTGCAGAGAAGGCATTAGTTTACAGCATCTTTCAGTGCTTTACCAGCCTTAAATTTTGGAACCTTGGCAGCCTTGATCTTGATGGGTTCCTTGGTGCGCGGATCGCGGCCGGTACGTGCGGCGCGGTCGCCCACGGTGAAGGTGCCGAAGCCGACCAGCGTGACGCTGTCGTTCTTCTTCAGGCTTTCCGTCACTGCCTCGATCATCGCGTCGAGTGCGCGCGTGGCCGAAGCCTTGGTAATGTCCGCGGACTTCGCGATTTCTTCGATCAGTTCTGTCTTGTTCACTCTAACCCTCGTTTATTCGTTCGACGCGCATGCGTCTACATGCAAAAGTGCAAGCGCGTATTAAACAAGGGCAACATTAGTCTGTCAAGCAACATGCGTGGAGCATGGAGGTTTGGTGCGCATATGTGGCTATTTGGCGGGGGTGCAGTCCGGCGCGATGGCTCGAAATGCATCGCCAGCGCATAAAAAAACAGGCGCCCGCAGGCGCCTGTTTCAGCGATCGATGACGACCGATCAGTGCTTGACCACTTCCGTCTGCCCATCCGCAGCCGCGGCAGGCGCCACGGCCACCGCAGCGGGCGCATCGACGATCGGCTCCGGCAGGCGTTCCAGCGCAACCTCGAGCACCTTCTCGATCCAGCGCACCGGCACGATCTCGAGCTTGTTCTTGACGTTGTCCGGAATCTCGGCCAGGTCCTTCACGTTCTGCTCGGGGATCAGGACCGTCTTGATGCCGCCACGGTGCGCGGCCAGCAGCTTCTCTTTCAGGCCGCCGATCGGCAGCACCTCGCCGCGCAGCGTGATCTCGCCCGTCATCGCCACGTCGGCGCGGACCGGGATGCCGGTGAAGGCCGAGACCAGGGCGGTCGTCATGCCGATACCGGCCGACGGACCATCCTTGGGCGTCGCGCCTTCCGGCACGTGGATGTGGATGTCGTTCTTCTCGAACGCTTCCGCCTTGATGCCGAAACGCTGGGCGCGGCTGCGCACGACAGTGCGGGCTGCCTCGATCGATTCCTTCATCACGTCGCCCAGGGTACCGGTGCGGATGATGGCGCCCTTGCCCGGCACGTTGACCGCTTCGATCGTGAGCAGATCGCCGCCGACTTCGGTCCAGGCAAGACCCACCACCTGGCCGACCTGGTTCTGCTTCTCGGCCACGCCGAAGTCGTAGCGGCGCACGCCCAGGAACTTGTCCAGGTTCTTGCCGCCGACGATGACGCGCTTCTCGGACTTCTTGAGCAGCAGCATCTTGACGACCTTGCGGCAGATCTTCGAGATTTCGCGGTCCAGCGAACGCACGCCCGCTTCACGGGTGTAGTAGCGGATGATGTCGCGCACCGCGGTCTCGTCGACCTTGATCTCGTCTTCCTTCAGGCCGTTGGCCTTGAGCTGCTTCGGCAGCAGGTAGCGCTGGGCGATGCTGGTCTTCTCGTCTTCGGTGTAACCCGACAGGCGGATGACTTCCATGCGGTCCAGCAGCGCCGGCGGGATGTTGTACGAGTTCGAGGTCGCCACGAACATCACGTCCGACAGGTCGAAGTCCACTTCCAGGTAGTGGTCCGAGAACGTGTGGTTCTGTTCCGGGTCCAGCACCTCGAGCAGGGCCGACGACGGGTCGCCGCGGAAGTCGGCGCCCATCTTGTCGATCTCGTCCAGCAGGAACAGCGGGTTGCGCACGCCGACCTTGGCCAGCGACTGCAGCACCTTGCCCGGCATCGAGCCGATGTAGGTACGGCGGTGGCCGCGGATCTCGGCTTCGTCGCGTACGCCGCCCAGGGCCATGCGCACGAACTTGCGGTTCGTGGCGCGGGCGATGGACTGGCCCAGCGAGGTTTTACCGACGCCGGGAGGACCCACGAAGCACAGGATCGGGGCCTTCAGCTTGTCGACGCGCTGTTGGACCGCGAGATATTCCAGGATGCGTTCCTTGATCTTGTCCAGGCCATAGTGGTCGGCTTCGAGCACGTTCTGCGCGTTCTCGAGGTCGATGGTGACCTTCGACTTCTTCTTCCACGGCAGCGACACCAGGGTGTCGATGTAGTTGCGCACGACGGTGGCTTCGGCCGACATCGGCGACATGAGTTTGAGCTTGCGGATTTCGGCCTGGGCTTTTTCCAGGGCTTCCTTCGGCATCCTGGCGGCGATGACCTTCTTCTCGAGCTCTTCGATGTCGGCGCCTTCTTCGCCTTCACCCAGCTCCTTCTGGATGGCCTTGACCTGCTCGTTCAGGTAGTACTCGCGCTGCGACTTCTCCATCTGGCGCTTGACGCGGCCGCGGATGCGCTTTTCGACCTGCAGGATGTCCAGTTCGCCTTCCAGCTGGCCGAGCAGGTGCTCGAGGCGCTTGGCGACGTTGAAGATCTCGAGGATGACCTGCTTCTGCTCGAGCTTGAGCGGCAGGTGGGCTGCGACGGTATCGGCCAGGCGGCCGGCATCGTCGATGCCTGCCAGCGATGCGAGGATCTCCGGCGGAATCTTTTTGTTGAGTTTGACGTACTGGTCGAACTGCTGGACGATGGCGCGGCGCATGGCCTCGACTTCGGAGTCGTCGCCGACTTCCGAATCGACCGGGGTCAGTTCGGCGGTAAAGTGGGTCGCGCCATCGGTGATGGTATCGATGCGCGCACGCTGCGAACCCTCCACCAGCACCTTCACGGTACCGTCGGGGAGCTTGAGCATCTGCAGGATATTGGCCACGCAGCCGATTTCGTAGATGTCTTCGGCCGACGGTTCGTCCTTGGCGGCGGCCTTCTGGGCGGCCAGCATGATGCTCTTGCCCTGCTCCATCGCGGCTTCGAGGGCCTTGATGGATTTAGGGCGGCCAACGAACAGAGGTATCACCATATGCGGGAACACGACCACGTCGCGCAACGGCAAAAGGGGCAGCGTCGTTTGCTCGGTTAATTTCGGAGTTGTCATGGCGTACCT
Organism: Telluria sp. AZSoR62; assembly: GCF_058111565.1. Classification (NCBI taxonomy): domain Bacteria; kingdom Pseudomonadati; phylum Pseudomonadota; class Betaproteobacteria; order Burkholderiales; family Oxalobacteraceae; genus Telluria; species Telluria sp. AZSoR62. The sequence goes on along the minus strand of NZ_JBYTST010000004.1, from coordinate 362,797 downwards.
TATAAAAGCGTGTTGCTGAACTTGGGCACTCGCAGAGTAAATCTCAAGGCCACTGCGAAAATATTTTCTTCAGTAAAAGTTTATCAATTAACGAAGAATATAGCCGTTCCAATAAAATCCGGTTTTCAAATGAAAAAGCCACCGCACGGGCTTACCCGGCGAGTGGCTTTTCGATTGAAGCCTGCGTCTTTTATTGAAGTAAATTGTACCTTCAAGAATCCGTACGGCAAGAGTTTTGTTGCAAACGAATCGGCCTTTTTTTAGTTTTCGCCGGAAGCTTTTGGCGATTCACTGTAAATAAGCAAAGGTTTTGCCGCGTTCGTGATCGTATTTTCATCGATAACGACTTTGACGACATTTTGCTGGCTTGGCAATTCGTACATCACATCCAGCAGCGCGTGTTCCAGGATGGAACGCAGGCCGCGCGCGCCGGTCTTGCGCGCCAATGCTTTACGGGCAATGGCATGCAGGGCCGCAGGACGGATTTCGAGTTCGGCGCCTTCCATTTCAAGCAGCTTCGAGTACTGTTTGATCAGGGCGTTCTTCGGCTCGATCAGGATCTGGATCAGCGCTTCCTCGGTCAGCTCGTTGAGCGTGGCAACCACCGGCAGGCGGCCGACCAGTTCGGGAATGAGTCCGAACTTGATCAGGTCTTCCGGCTCGGCTTCCATCATGATCTCGCTGGCCGCACGCTGGGTCTGGCTCTTGACGGTGGCGCCGAAGCCGATGCCGCCCTTCTCCGAGCGGTTCTGCACGATCTTGGCCAGGCCGTCGAAGGCGCCGCCACAGATGAACATGATGTTGGTCGTGTCGATCTGGACGAAATCCTGGTTCGGATGCTTGCGCCCGCCCTGCGGCGGCACCGAGGCCATCGTGCCTTCGATGAGTTTGAGCAGCGCCTGCTGCACGCCCTCGCCCGACACGTCGCGCGTGATCGACGGGTTGTCGGACTTGCGCGAGATCTTGTCGATCTCGTCGATGTAGACGATGCCGCGCTGGGCCTTGTCGACTTCGTAATTGCAGCTTTGCAGCAGCTTCTGGATGATGTTCTCGACGTCTTCGCCGACATAGCCGGCTTCGGTCAGCGTGGTCGCATCGGCGATCACGAAGGGAACATTGAGCATGCGCGCCAGGGTCTGGGCCAGCAGGGTCTTGCCGGAGCCGGTCGGGCCCACGAGCAGGATATTGCTCTTGGCAAGCTCGATGTCGTCTTTCTTGCCCAGGTGCTTGAGGCGCTTGTAATGGTTGTACACCGCCACCGACAGGATGCGCTTGGCCGTTTGCTGGCCGATCACGTACTGGTCGAGCAGTTCGGTGATTTCGTGTGGCGTCGGCAGGTCGGACTTGGCGCCCGCCACCGACTCGACATTCGAAGTCTCGTCGCGGATGATGTCATTGCACAGATCGATGCATTCATCGCAGATGAATACCGACGGTCCCGCGATCAGCTTCTTGACTTCGTGCTGGCTCTTTCCGCAGAACGAGCAGTACAGAAGTTTTTCGCCGCTGGAGGATTTTTTGTCAGACATGGGGCAGGTTATCTATTTAGTTGCTTGAATATAACGCTAATACGGACACGCAACAAGTGCGCGTACGAACATGCTACCCGAAATAAAAACGAAACGCCCGAACGTCATGCGTCCGGGCGTTTTTTGGCAACACCTTCGCGGCGTCGCAAGGCGTCTACTTAGGCGCGGTTGGTCAGGACGCGGTCGATCAGGCCGTACTCGACCGATTCTTCCGCCGACATGAAGCGGTCGCGGTCGGTGTCCTTGTGGATCTGCTCGATCGTCTGGCCGGTGTTCTCGGCCATGATGCGCGCCAGGCGCTCGCGCAGGTACAGGATTTCCTTGGCCTGAATCTCGATGTCCGACGCCATGCCCTGCGAGCCGCCGGACGGCTGGTGGATCATGACGCGCGAGTTCGGCAGCGAGAAACGCTTGCCCTTGGCGCCGGCCGCCAGCAGGAAGGCGCCCATCGAGGCCGCGAGACCCGTGCACAGCGTCGAGACGTCGGGCTTGATGAAGTTCATCGTATCGAAGATCGCCAGGCCCGCCGAGACGGAGCCGCCAGGCGAGTTGATGTAGAGCGAGATATCCTTGTCGGGATTTTCGCTCTCCAGGAACAGCATCTGGGCCACGATGAGATTGGCCATCTGGTCGTTGACAGGACCGACCAGGAAGATCACGCGTTCCTTCAGGAGGCGCGAATAGATGTCATAGGCGCGCTCGCCGCGGCCGCTTTGCTCGACCACCATCGGCACGAGGCCGAGTGCTTGGGTATCCAATGCCGGATTATGAATCATACCTGTCTCGTTCCTTGTTAAAAGAGGCTGAAGAAAAAGCCGGCCCTGAGGGCCGGCATCTTCTTAACCCTGGGCGTTGCCACCCATCAGTTCATCGAAAGCGATGGTCTTGGTGCTGACCTTTGCCTTACCGAGCACATAGTTAACGACGTTTTCTTCCAAAACAAGTGCTTCGACTTCGCCCAGGCGGCGACGGTCGCTGTAATAGTACTTGAGGACTTCTTTTGGATCTTCGTAACTTTGCGAGAAGTCTTCGATCTGTGCCTTGACCTGTTCCTGGGTTGCCTGCAGATTGTTGTCGCTAACCAACTGCGACAGGATCAGGCCCAGGCGCACGCGGCGCTCCGCCTTGTCGGCGAACATCTCGGACGGGAAAGGCATCGCCTTGACGTCCATGCCACGCTGCATCATGTCCTGGCGGGTCATCTCGGCCAGGCGCTCCGAATCCTGCTGGATCATGGCCTTCGGCACGTCCATGTCGGTCGCCTTGACCAGCGCGTCCATCACGGCTTCCTTGTTGCGGGCCTTGACGCGGGCGGTGACTTCACGCTCGAGGTTGGTCTTGATGTCGTCGCGCATCTTTTCGATGGCGCCGTCTTCGATGCCCAGCGACTTGGCGAACTCGGCGTCGATCTCGGGCATGTGCGCCCACTCGAGCTTGTTCAGGGTGATGGTGAAGTCGGCGGTCTTGCCGGCCACATCCTTGCCGTGGTAATCCTCAGGGAAGGCCAGCGGGAAGGTCTTGCTTTCGCCGACTTTCAGGCCGATGGTGGCTGCCTCGAATTCCGGCAGCATGCGGCCCTCGCCCAGCACGAAGGCGTAGTTGTCGGCCTTGCCGCCGTCGAATTCGACGCCGTCGATCTTGCCGACGAAGTCCACGGTCACGCGGTCGCCGTTGGCGGCCACCGGCTCGCCGCCGTCGCCGTGCTCGCCTGCCACGCCTTTCGGGTGGTAGTGCACGCGCTGCTTGCGCAGGATGTCGATGGTCTTGTCGATCTCGGTGTCGGTCACGTCGGCAGCGACGGTTTCCACTTCCATGGTCGACAGGTCGGCCAGCACGACTTCCGGATAGACTTCGAAGGTTGCGTCGAACTCGAGCATGCCTTCAGGGGCGTCCTGCTTCGGCTCGATTTTCGGGAAACCGGCAACGCGCAGCTGGTTCTCGTTGGCAGCTTCGTTGAACGCGCGGCCGACTTTGTCGTTCAGCACGTCCGACTCGATCTGGTAGCCGTATTGCGCCGCGACCATCTTGAGCGGCACCTTGCCAGGGCGGAAGCCAGGGGCTTTTGCCGTCTTGGCCTGCTGCTTGAGGCGCTTTTCGACCTCCGTACGGACGTCAGCTACCGGAAAAGAGATCGTCAAGCGACGCTCGAGTTTACCCAGGGTTTCGACTGCAGTTGCCATTATAAAAATCGTCCAAAAAAATAATTATTCGTGGTGCGAGGAGGGGGACTCGAACCCCCACACCATTGCTGGCGTCAGGACCTAAACCTGGTGCGTCTACCAATTTCGCCATCCTCGCGCAGGATTGCATTTTCTGCCACAAAAACAAAGGGCGCCCGACAGTGAAACCGGCCGCCCTGCACTCCTCTGTTTATGGGCTACAACTTCAGCCAATTATTTTACTGGATTTTCTGTCACTATTGGGCGTTTTTTGCTTGGCGTGCGGGGGATGGAGCTCTTCTATATAGGGGGCGTGGAACTGAGCCGTATGCGGCGAGGGTTCCTCTGGCATATGCATGTGTAGGTTGGCCGCGTGGGCAAGGGACTTGCCCACCCTACGATTTGCGGCTGCTCGCAGGGCGGGCGGGTCCCCCGCCCGCGCGTTCACATCACGTTGATGCTAGGCGGCTTTCGCCCCGACCGGCTTCTTCACACGGAACCAGGCCGCATACAGCGCCGGCAAGAACAACAGCGTCAAGGCGGTCGCCACCATCAGCCCGCCCATGATCGCCACCGCCATCGGCCCCCAGAATACCGAGCGCGACAGAGGAATCATGGCCAGCGCCGCGGCGGCGGCGGTCAGCAGGATCGGCCGGCAGCGCCGCACCGCCGCCTCGACGATCGCATCCCAGGCCTCGGCCCCGCCCGCGATATCCTGCTCGATCTGGTCCACCAGGATCACCGAATTACGGATGATCATGCCGAACAGCGCGATCACGCCCAGGTTGGCAACGAAACCGAAGGGCCGGCCGAACACCAGCAGCGCCATCGCCGCGCCGGCAATGCCCAGCGGTCCGGTCAGGAACACCAGCAGCGCGCGCGAGAAGCTGTGCAGCTGCAGCATCAGGAGGGTGAACACGATGAACAGCACCAAGGGTACGTTGGCCATGATCGAGGCTTCGGCGTCCGAGCTGTCGGCCGCCGCGCCTTCGACCGTCACGCGGTAGCCGGCCGGCAGCTTGCTGCGGAGAGCGGCCAGCTTCTCGTCCACCTGGGCGGTGACGGTCGGCCCCTGAATGCCTTCGACGACGTCGGACTGGACCATGATGGCCCACTCGCGGCCTTCGCGCCAGACCACGCCCGGCTCCCATACAAACTGCACCCGCGCCACCTGGCCGAGCGGGACGAAGCGCCCGCTGCTGGTGGGCACCAGGGCTTCGGACAGCCGGGTGATGGTGGAGCGCTCCTGCACCGGCTGGCGCACCACGATGTCGATCAGGCGGTTGGTTTCGCGGAACTGCCCCACCGGCGTGCCGGTGAGCGTGGTGTTGACGACGCGGCGCACGGCCTGGGAAGTCACGCCCAGCGCGCGCAGCTTGTCCTGGTCCAGGTCCAGGCGCAGCACCTTGACCGCCTCGTTCCAGTTGTCGTTCACGCCCACCGTGTTCGGGTTGGCGCGCAAGGTTTCTTTCACCCCGTCGGCCAGGGTCCGCACGATGCCGATGTCCGGCCCCAGCACCTGGAACTGCACCGGATAGGCCACCGGCGGGCCGTTGGGCAGCAGCTTGACGCGCCCGCGCACTTCGGGAAAATCGTTGCGGAAGGCTTCCTCGATCCGCAAGCGCAGCGTTTCGCGTGCGTCGGCATCGACCGGCAGCACGACCAGCTGGGCCACGTTCGTCTGCGGGAAGATCTGGTCGAGCGGCAGGTAGAAGCGCGGGCTGCCGGTGCCGACATAGCTGGTCACGCTCTGCACGCCCTTCTGGGTCTTCAGGAAGCCTTCGAAGCGCTTGACGACCGCCTCGTTGGCGGCGAAGCTGGTGCCTTCGGGCGACCACATCTCCACCATCAGCTCGGGGCGGCTGGAATCGGGGAAGAACTGCTTCTCGATGAAGTTGAAGCCGAACACGCCCAGCGCGAACACGCCCAGGCTCAGCGCGATCGTGGTCTTGCGCCATTCGACGCAGCGGTGCACCAGCCGGCGGAACCGCTCGTAGGCCGGGCTGTCGTAGACGTCGTGCGAGGACTCTCCCTGCCCATGCGGCTTCACGCGCAGCAGCACGTAGCCGATATAGGGCGTGAACACCACCGCCGCCACCCACGAGATCAACAAGGCCAGCGCGTTCACCGAGAACATCGTGAAGGTGTATTCGCCGGCCGCGGACTTGGCCAGGCCGATCGGCAGGAAGCCGGCGGCGGTAATCAATGTACCGGTGAGCATCGGCATCGCGGTCGAGGTGTAGGCAAAGGTCGCCGCCTCGAAGCGCGACATGCCCTCCTCCATCTTGCGCACCATCATTTCGACTGCGATGATGGCGTCGTCCACCAGCAGGCCCAGCGCGATGATCAGCGCGCCGAGCGAAATCTTGTGCAGCGAAATATCGAGCAGGCGCATGAACAGGAAGGTAATGGCCAGCACCAGCGGAATCGTCAGCGCCACCACCAGGCCCGGGCGCACGTCGATGCGCAGCTTGGGCTTGGTGTGCAGGCCCAGCGCGATAAAGGAGACGGCCAGCACGATGATCACCGCTTCGATCAGCACCTTGACGAATTCATTGACCGAGGCCGTGACGGCGGCCGGCTGGTCGGTCACGCGTTCCAGCTCGATCCCGACCGGCAGCTGCGACCGGATGCGCGCCACCGTCGCGTCCAGTCCTTCGCCCAGGCGGATGATGTTCCCGCCTTTTTCCATCGACACGCCCAGGCCGATCACTTCCTTGCCGTTGAAGCGCATCTTGTCCTTGGGCGGGTCCTGGTAGCCGCGCGTGATCGTCGCAAAATCGCCCAGGCGGAAGGTGGTGCTCCCGGCGCGCAGCTGCAGGTTTTCCAGCAGGCCCGCGGTCTTGAGCGCGCCGGTGACGCGCACCTGCAGGTAGTCGCTCGGCGTGACCAGCACGCCGCTGGCCTCGACCTGGTTTTGCGTGGCGATCTGGTTCACGATCTGCTCGAAGGGAATGCCGAGCTGGGCGAACTTCTTGCTCGAGAATTCGATATAGACCTTTTCCTCCTGCACGCCGAACTGCTCGACTTTCGACACCAGCGGCACGGTGAGCAGCTGCTGCCGCACGAAGTCGGCGTAGTCGCGCATCTCGGCCTGCGAGAAGCCGTCGCTCGACAGGGCGAAGATCGAGCCATAGGTGTCGCCGAATTCGTCGTTGAAGAAGGGGCCGATCACGCCTTGCGGCAGGGTCGCCGCCATGTCGCCGATCTTCTTGCGCACCTGGTACCAGGTCGGCGCCGTGTCTTCTGGCGGCGTCGATTCGCGCAGCTCGATGATGATGGTGGTCTCGCCCGGCTTGGAAAAACTGCGGATGCGGTCGATGTAGGGCGTTTCCTGCAACTTGCGCTCGAGCGGGTCGGTCACCTGCTCGGCCATCTGCACGGCGGTGGCGCCCGGCCAGACCGCGCTGATGACCATCGCGCGAAAGGTAAACGGCGGGTCTTCGTCCTGGCCCAGTTGCTGGTAGCTGAGGATGCCGCCGATGAGCAGCGCGGCAATCAGGTAGCGCGTGAGCGGGATGTGCTCCAGCGCCCAGCGCGAGAGATTGAATCCCCTCATCGTCCACTCCCGGCAGCGCCGGCGACAGGCCCGCCGCCGATGGCCGCGGCCTCGGTATCGCCGCGGCGCGACACGTCGGCCGTCAGGATGCGCACCTTCTGGCCGGGTTTGAGCAGGTGCACGCCGGCGGTGACGACCTTCTGGCCGGGCTGCACGCCGCTGGAGACCAGCAGGTCGTTGCCGGACTGGCCGGCCACCTGGACCCGGCGCAGCTGCACCGCATCTTTTTCCACCACCCAGACGCTGGTCGCGCCCTTGTCCTGCACCAGGGCGCTGAGCGGCAGGCGCAGCGCGGAGGCCGTGGCGGCGGCGCCGGTTGCCAGCTCCACGGTGGCGGTCATGCCCAATCTGGCGTCGGCGCCAGGGGGAAGCGCCACCTTGACCGTGTACGTCCGGGTGGCGGGATCGGCCACCGGCGAGACTTCGCGAATCTTGCCGGCAATAGCCTGGTCGCGATTGGCCCACAGGCGCACGCTCACGCCTTCGACCCGCCGCAGCTGGCCTACCCGGTCTTCGGGGACGCCGATCACGACTTCCTTTTCGACGGTGCGCGCCACGCGCACCACCGGCGTGCCGGCCGCCACCACCTGCCCGACTTCGGCGTCGATCGCGGTGACCACGCCCTCCACATCCGAACTGAGCGTAGCGTAGCCGGCCTGGTTCGACTGGCCGGACAATCCTGCGCGCGCCGCCTCGACATTGGCCTGGGCCGCGCGTAGCGCCGACTGCTTGGCGTCCAGCACCGCCTGGCTGACGAAATTCGCCGCACGCAGGCCCTGGTGGCGCTTGAAGTCGGCCTGGGCCAGGTCGCGCTCGGTCTCGGCGGCGCGCAGCTGGGCCCGGGCCTGGGTCTCGGCCAGGCGCAGGTCTTGCGGGTCGAGCCGCATCAGCACCTGGCCCTGCTTGACGATGGCGCCGACATCCACCTGGCGCGCGACGATCTTGCCGCCGACCCGGAAGCCCAGGCGCGATTCGAAGCGCGGGCGCACGTCGCCGGAGAACTCGATGCGCTCGGCGCCGTTGCCGGGCGCGAGCTCGATGACGCGCACCGGGCGCACTTCTTCGGTCTTGGGAGCGGGCTTGTTGCATGCGGCAAGCATGGCGAGCAGGAGCGGCGCTGCCAGGGCGGCGCGTGGGAAGCGGGATGACTGGAACACGTTGGACCCTTTGTCGTTGTCGCGCCCAAGTTAGGGCATTTGTTATCGAGCAATTATAATCTTGGAAACACCCAAAAAACTGGCTTTAGAGTCATTAGTCAAATATGCCCGTCGAGCATTACGAAAACTTCCCGGTTGCCTCCTTTTTGCTGCCGCGCCGCCTGGCGCCCGCCGTGGAGGCGATCTATGCCTTCGCGCGCAGCGCCGACGATATCGCCGACGAGGGCGACGCCACGCCGCCCGAGCGCCTGGCGGCCCTGGCCACCTACACCCAGGCATTGGAAGCCATCGAACGCGGCGCGGTTCCCGCCGACCCGATGTTTGCGCGCCTGGCCGGCGTAGTGGCCGAGTTCCGGCTGCCGGTCGCGCCGATGCACGACCTGTTGTCGGCTTTTTGCCAGGATGTGGTCACCACCCGCTACGCCGACTACACCGCCCTGCTCGACTATTGCCGGCGCTCGGCCAACCCGGTCGGGCGCCTGATGCTGGAACTGTACGGGGCGGCGGACGAGCGCAACCTGCGCGATTCCGATGCGATCTGCACGGCCCTGCAGTTGATCAATTTCTGGCAAGACGTGGCGATCGACCTGAGCAAGGGCCGCATCTACCTGCCGCTGGAAGACCTGGAGCGCCATGGCGTGAGCGAAGCCGATTTGCTCGGCCATCCGGCGACCCCGGCCTGGCGCGCCCTGATGCGCTTCGAGGTCGAGCGCGCGCGCGCCCTGATGCTGTCCGGCGCGCCGCTTGCGCGCCGCCTGCCCGGCCGGATCGGCTGGGAGCTGCGCCTGATCGTGCAGGGCGGCCTGCGCATCCTGGACGCCATCGAGCGCGCCGATTACGACGTCTTCCGGCGCCGCCCCACCCTGGCCGCGGCCGACTGGCTGGCCGTCGGCTGGGGCGCGCTGCGCATGTAGCCGCCGTCCTGCCGCACCGGCAGGCCCATCGGCGCTAGAATAGCGGGTTCGCATCGCCACCCTGAATAAGCAATCATTACATGTCCCCCGACGAATACTGCCAGCAAAAGACCGTCCAGAGCGGCTCCAGCTTCTATTACAGCTTCCTGTTCCTGCCGCAGGAGCGCCGGCGCGCCATCACGGCGCTGTACGCCTTTTGCCGCGAGGTGGACGATACGGTGGACGAAGCGACCGACCCCTCGGTCGCGCGCATCAAGCTGGCCTGGTGGCGCACCGAGGTGTCGACCATGTACAAGGGCACGCCGACCCACCCGGTGACCAAGGCGCTGCAGCCGCACATCGACGTCTACAAGCTCGAAGAGCAGCACCTGCAGGCCATCATCGACGGCATGGAGATGGACCTGGACCAGAGCCGCTACCTCGATTATCCCGGGCTGCAGAAATACTGCTGGCGCGCGGCGGGCGTGGTCGGGATCCTCTCGGCCAGCATCTTCGGCTTTACCAATCCGCAGACCCTGGCCTATGCCGAGAAGCTGGGCCTGGCCTTCCAGCTCACCAACATCATCCGCGACGTCGGCGACGATGCGCGCAAGGGCCGCATCTACCTGCCCGTCAACGAGCTGCAGCAGTTCGGGGTGACCGCCGCCGACCTGCTCAATTTCCGCCACAGCGAGAAGTTCGAAGCGCTGATGCGGTTCCAGACCGAGCGCGCCCAGCGCACCTATGACGAAGCCTTTGCCCTGCTGCCCAAGGAAGACCGGCGCGCCCAGCGCCCCGGCCTGATGATGGCGGCGATCTACCGCACCCTGCTGGTCGAGATCGAGCGCGACGGCTTCCACGTGCTGAACCAGCGCATCTCGCTCACGCCGCTGCGCAAGCTGTGGCTGGCCTGGAAAACCTATGTCCGCACCTAGCAGTGGGCAGCGGGTCCTGGTCGCCGGCGGCGGCTGGGCCGGCTGCGCCGCCGCCGTCGAACTCGCGCGCGCAGGCAATCAGGTCACGCTGGTCGAGGCGGCGCGCACCCTGGGCGGCCGCGCGCGCGGCGTCGAGGTGCAGGGCCAGGTGCTCGACAACGGCCAGCACATCCTGCTGGGCGCCTACGACGCGACCCTGCGCCTGTTGCGGCAGGTCGGTATCGACCCGGAGACGGCCTTGCTGCGCCTGCCGGTGCAGATGCGCTATCCCTTCCCGGAGAGCAGCGGCGGCATGGATTTTGTCGCGCCGCGCTGGCCGGCGCCCTTCCACCTGGCCGGGGCCCTGCTGCGCGCCAAGGGATTGGAGCGCGCCGACAAGCTGGCGCTGGCGCGCTTTCACAGCGCCGCCAAGTGGATGGGCTGGGTCCTCTACAACGACTGTACGGTGGACGAACTGCTGGCGCGCTTCGGCCAGAGCGCGCGCCTGAACCGCCTGCTGTGGCACCCGCTGTGCATCGCCGCCCTCAATACGCCGCCCGCGCGGGCCTCGGCCAGGGTGTTTTTGGCCGTGCTGCGCGACAGCCTGGGCGCCAGGCGCCGCGCGGCCTCGGACATGCTGCTGCCGCGCATGGACATGGGAGCCTTGTTCCCGCAGGCTGCAAGCCGCTTCATCGAGGCGCAGGGCGGCGCGGTGCGCACCGGCGTCAAGCTCGCCGCCCTGGCCCGCGACGGCGACGGCTGGCAGGCCAGCCTGGGCGAGCACAGCGCCCGCTTCGACGCGGTGGTGCTGGCCACCCCCGCCACCCAGTCGGCGGCCCTGCTGGGCGGCCAGCCGGACACCGCGGACCTCTGCGCCCAGCTGTCAAGCTTCGGCTACGAGCCGATCGCCACCTGCTACCTGCAATACGACGCGGCGCTGCGCCTGGACCTGCCGTTCTACGCCCTGCTGGACGACCCGCAAGCCGGGCGCTGGGGCCAGTTCGCCTTCGACCGCGGCCAGCTCGATGCCGCCTGCCCGGGGCTGCTGTCGGTCGTGGTCAGCGCCGCCGGCGACGCCGCCCGGCTCGACCAGGCTTTGCTTGCGGCGCAGATCGCCGCCCAGCTGGCGCAGGACCTGCGTCGCCCCGAACTGGCCAGGCCGCGCTGGACCCGGGTGATCACGGAAAAGCGCGCGACCTTTTCCTGTACTCCCGGCCTGGCGCGTCCCGGCAACGAGACAGCGCTGCCGGGACTGGTGCTGGCCGGCGACTACACCGCCAGCGACTACCCGGCGACGCTGGAGACGGCGGTGCGCAGCGGCGTGCAGGCGGCGGCGCTTATCCGCGCCTACGGCACCCTGCCCCGCGAAATGCGCAGCCCGTCGCACGACGGTGGCGGCCAGGAGCGCGCTTTCGTAAAGTAGCAGCATCGAATTTCTCCTTTACGGAAGCAAACACATGAATATCCGACTCGGTGTACGCACGCTTGCCCTGCTGGCCTTTGTCGCCGCCAGCACCGCGGTGCTGGTGCAGCCTGAGCTCATCGGCGGGTCGAAGACCGCCACCGCCATGGCGATCGGCAGCATCCCGGTCGTCGGGCACCATTGAACCAAGAGGGTATGCAGCACATGGGCAAACTGGAATATCTCGACGCGCTCAAGCGGGCCATGACGGGCCTGGCGCCGGAAACGCAGGCCAAGACGCTGGCCTGGTACGAGCAGCGCTTCGTCGACGGCGTCGCGGCCGGACGTAGCGAAGAGAGCGTGGCGGAAGAACTGGGCGACCCGCGCAAGGTCGCGGTCACCCTGCGCGCCAGCGCCCACATGGAAGCCTTCAAGGACAAGAAGTCCCCGGCCAATGCGCTGCGCATGGTGGTGGCCGGCGCGGGCCTGCTGGTGTTCAACCTGTTCATGGCGATCCCGGCCGCCGTGTATGCGGCCCTGCTGGTCGCGGCCTATGCCTGCGCGCTGGGCTTTTATGTGTCCGGCATTGCAATCACGGCCAGCGGCCTGGCCGGCGCCAATGAATTGGTGCTCAATAATCCGCTGCACCGGATCGAGATCGGCGAGGACGGCGTGCGCCGCGAAACCAACCAGAACCAGCGCACCCGGGTGTCGATCAGCGAACGGGGCATCGATGTCTACGAGGACAAGCCCGAACCGCTGGACACCGTCGACGAGGGCGACGAGGAGGCCAAGTCGGCGGTGGTGATGCGGCGCGCCGAGAAAGTGGCCGACGCCGGCATCCAGATCAGCACCGACATGGACGGCGAATCGCGCACTACCCAGACCATCGTCGGCCTGGGGCTCGTGTTCGGCGGGATCCTGCTGTTCCTGCTGTCGCTGGTCGTGACCAAGTACACCGTGCTCGGACTGAAGCGGTATATCCGGATGAATTTGTCGATGTTGCGGGGAGCCTGAGATGCGCGCCCTGATCAAAGTCGGGTTCAGCCTGCTGCTGCTGGCGGTCGTGCTGATCGGCCTGAGCTACGGCATGCTGCGCGCCAATGGCGTCGCGTCGGCGGCCGAGGGCCGCCAGGTCATCAGCGAAACCCGCGACGTGCCGGCCGGCGTGAATGCGGTGGACCTGAACGGCCCGATCGACCTCACGCTGCGCTATGGCGCCACGCCCTCGCTCAAGGTCAGCGGCGAATCGCGCCTGCTGGGCAATGTGGACGTGCATGCGGAAGGCGCCGTGCTGCATGTCGGCATCCGCGGCATGGTGCTGCGCCACCGCCGCCCGCTGGAAGTCGAACTGGTGCTGCCAAGCCTGGCCGGCGTCACGGTGGACGGCAGCGGCGAGAGCAGCGTCAACGGCTTCTCGGGCGAGCGCATCGAAGTGCGCATGGAAGGCCCGGGCAGCCTGCGCTTCAACGGGCGCTTCCGCCATGTGAACGCGGCCTTGAGCGGCAGCGGCGAACTGGACCTGAACGCCGGCGCCGGCGTCGAGCGCTTCGAGGCGGCCCTGTCCGGCTCCGGCCACATGACGGTGGTGGGCAGCGCCCGCGAACTGGAAGCCACCGCCAGCGGCTCGGGCCAGCTCGATGCGCGCCACCTGCGCACCGAGACCGTCAAGGTCGGCCAGACCGGTTCGGGCAGCTCGATCGTGCAGGCGCGCCGCAGCGTGGCGGCGTCGATTTCCGGCAGCGGCGACGTCGAGGTGAACGGCAATCCGGCCGAGCGCAGCGTGAGCCGCACCGGGACCGGCAGCGTTACCTTCTCCGACTGAGCCAGGCCAGGGCGTCGCGTCCCGCGGCGCGCCCGCTGCCGAAGCAGGCGGTGAGCAAATAGCCGCCGGTCGGCGCTTCCCAGTCGACCATCTCCCCCGCCACGAACACCCCGGGCAGCGCGCGCAGCATCGCGCTGCCCGGCTCACACGCCTCGAACCGCACGCCGCCGGCGCTGCTGATCGCCTCTTCGATCGGGCGCGGACGCCGCAAGACCAGCGGCAGCGCCTTGAGCGCCGCGGCCAGGCGCGCCGTGTCGGCATACTCCTCCTTCGACAGGCATTCGTGCAGCAGCCCGGCCTTGACACCCTTGATCCCGAGCCGGCTTTGCAAATGGCTGGACAGCGAGCGCGAGCCGCGCGGATGCGCGACTTCCGCCAGCACGCGGGCCGGATCCAGGTCCGGCAGCAGGTCGAGCCAGATGGTGGCGCTGCCGGCGGCCGCGATCTGGTCGCGCAGGGGCGCCGAGATCGCGTACACCAGGCTGCCCTCGATACCGGAAGCCGTCACCACGAACTGGCCCTGCCGCTGCTGCAGCACACCATCGCGCCCGCGCCAGGCGATCGCCACGGTGGTGAGCGGCGCGCCCGCATGCCTGGCGGAGAAATGCGCGCTCCAGTCGACGTCGAAACCGCAGTTCGAAGGCGCCAGGGGCGCGACCTCGACCGCGCGTTCCTGCAGCAGCGGCTGCCACGCGCCGTCCGAGCCCAGGCGCGGCCAACTGGCGCCTCCCAGGGCCAGCACGGTGGCGTCGGCATCGGCCAGGATGTCGCCCTCGGGCGTGGCGATGCGCAGGCGCCCATCTTCCCAGCCCAGCCAGCGATGCCGCATGTGGAAGCGCACGCCTGATTCGCGCAGGCGGTGCAGCCAGGCGCGCAGCAGGGGCGCAGCCTTCATGTCGGTGGGGAAGACGCGGCCCGATGTGCCGACAAAGGTATCGACGCCGAGCCCGTGGATCCAGTCGCGCACCGCCTGCGGCTCGAACGCCTCGAGCCAGTGCGCCACTTCCGCCTCGCGCGCGCCGTAACGGCCGCGGAAGGCCGGCAGGGCTTCGGAATGGGTGATGTTCATGCCGCCCTTCCCGGCCAGCAGGAACTTGCGCCCGACGGATGCCATGGCGTCGTAGACATCGACCTGCACGCCGCCCGCGCTGAGTACCTCGGCCGCCATCAGGCCGGCGGGGCCGCCGCCGATCACGGCAACGCGTTGGGTGGGCTGGGAGGGTTCAAGCATGGTCAAAGCGGCAGTGGCGGAAGGAGCGGCATTGTAGCCGGAATGTGCCCTGCTAAAAAAATGTAAAGGGAGCTTGACACTTGGGAAAAGCGCGCCTACGATGTAAAGCATACTTTACTTCGAGGCCGCCATGTACGAGAAACGCATCAAGCATGTCTATTACCGCGAGATGCTGGGCGCGGTGCTGGTCTACGCCGCGCTGCTGGTGCTGGCCATCCGCGTCGGCCGCCCGATGGAGCAAGGCGCGGCGCGCACGCTGCTGCTGGTCTCGCCCATGATCGGCTTCGGTCTCATGCTGTGGGCGATCGCGCGCCACATCGGGCGCGTGGACGAATACGTCCGCCGGCTGATCCTGGAATCGCTCAGCCTGGGCGCAGGCATCACGGCCGGCCTCACCTTTACCTACGGCTTCCTCGAGAACGCAGGCTTTCCGCGGCTGTCGATGTTCTCGGTCTGGATCGTGCTGTGCATCTCCACCATGCTCGCATGCGTGCTGCGCCGGCTCAAGGGCCGATGAACAACCACATCCGGGCGCTGCGGGCCGAACGCGGCTGGAGCCAGGCCGAACTGGCCGAGATGCTGCAGGTCTCGCGCCAGAGCGTCAACGCGATCGAGACCGGCCGCTACGATCCCAGCCTGCCGCTCGCCTTTGCGATTGCCCGCCTGTTCGGCCAGGCGATAGAATCGATTTTCATTCCCGACCCGGAGACGCCATGAAAGCAGCCGTCCTGTTTGCCCTGGCGCTTGCCGCCGCTCCCGTGCTGGGCGCCGACGCGCCGCGCCAGCCCAACCGCTTCGAGCGCAGCATCGCGCCGGCCGAGCGCTTCGAGGTGAACGGCCTGCTGGTCGAGCGCCACGGCAGCGGCGGCCGCCCGCTGGTGCTGATTCCCGGGATCGCGAGCGGCCCCTGGGTCTGGCAAGACCTGATCCGGCGCCTGGGCGCCGAGCACACCCTGTATGCGGTGACCCTGCCCGGCTTCGACGGCCGCCCGCCAGTATCCGGCGCCCCGCTCGAGCACGCGCGCGTCGCACTCAAGGAATTGCTGGTGGCGCGCCGCCTCGCGCGGCCGGTGCTGGTCGGCCATGCCATGGGCGGCACGCTGGCCCTCGCAGTGGCGCAGGACCTGCCGGCGCAGGTCGGCGGCGTGATCTCGGTCGATGGCCTGCCCGTCTTCCCGGACAGCGAAGAAGTCCCGCCTGAGGAGCGCGCGCAGGCGGCCCAGGCCATCCAGGGCCGCATGGACGCGACGCCGCAAGCAGCCTTCGCCCGGCAGCAGCGCGAATACATGGTGTCCAGCGGCATGGTCGACATGGGCAAGGCGCTTGATGCGGCCGCGCTGATGCTGCGCAGCGACCGCGCCGCCGTCAGCGCCTGGGTCGCCGCCATGTTCGCGCTCGACCTGCGCCCCGGCCTGCCGAAGCTCGCCGCGCCGGTGCTGGTGCTGGCGCCCCATTTCGCCCTCGACGCCAGCCGCACGGGACTCACGGCGCAGATGAAGGCCGACGATTACCGGCGCCAGATGGCCGGCACGCCGCGCCTGGAGGTCGCCACCATCGACGACAGCCGCGATTTCCTCATGATCGACCAGCCCGAGGCATTTGCCGAGGCAGTCCGCCGTTTCCTCAACCGTCCCTGAAAGCCCACGCCATGCGACAACTCATTCATTGGGGCGGCCAGTACCTGCTGGCCGCCAGTTCGATGTTCCTGCTGATCGAAGCGATCGACGCCCTGCGCGGCGAAGCCTTCGGGACAGCCTGGCGCGAATCGCTGGCCTGGGCCGTGCTGGCCGCCGCGATCTTCATCGGTTCGCGCTACTACCAGGCGAAAAAGGCGACGCCCTGCGTCGTCTGCCCCGACCGGCCGGGCAAGAAGCGCTGAGCCTTGCCTCCTCCATGATGGGTCAAGGCAAAGCCTGGCGGGCCGCACGATCATGCGGCCCTGCCGTGGCTATGCATTTGCCATATCCACAAGATTCCGCTTGACAATAGATCTGGCAGGAATATTCTTGTAGCCGCTACAACGAACGATGGCGCCCGTATGACGAGCTGTAACGCACGAGGCCGGCCACGATTCAGCGAGCGTGTTGTTTTATCATCTTGGAGGATGTGTATGTCGGTAATGACCAGGGCAGCAATGTCCCGCAGGGCGATGCTGGGCGCAATCGCGACCACGCCGCTATGGATGCAGTCCGCATGGGCGCAGCCAAGCAATCTGAAAATCTCGCACCAGTTCCCCGGCGGCAGCATCGCCCAGGGCGATTTCCGCGACCGCTTGTGCCGCATGTTCGCGGCCGACGTCGAACGCCGTACCCGTGGCGGACTGAAATTCTCGATCTATCCCGGCTCCACGCTGATGGGCCCGAACGCCCAGTTCCCGGCGCTGCGCAGCGGCGCGCTGGACATGGCCCTGGTGCCGCTGTCGTATGCCGGCACCGAGGCGCCGGAGGCGAACATCGGCCTGATGCCGGGCCTGGTCACCTCGTACGAGCAGGGTTTCGGCTGGAAGAATGCCCCGGTCGGGCGCGAGCTGACCCGCATCCTGAACGAGCAGGGCCTGGTCGTGGTCAGCTGGATCTGGCAGGCCGGCGGCGTCGCCTCGCGCGGCAAGCCGATCCTGCATCCGGAAGACGTGGCCGGCCTGAAGGTGCGTGGCGGCTCGCCCGAGATGGACCGCCTGCTCCTGGACGCCGGCGCCACGGTCGCGAACATGCCGTCCAACGAGATCCAGGCTGCCATGCGCGCCGGGACGCTCGACGCGGCGTTGACGTCCTCGACCTCCCTGATGTCGTTTCGCCTGCAGGACAGCGCCCGTTCGCTCACCACCGCGCGCGGCGGCGCGTACTGGTTCATGTTCGAACCCCTGATGATGTCGCGCACGGTGTTCGACCGCCTGAGCAAGCAGCAGCAGGCGGCCGTGATGGCGGTCGGCGCGGACCTCGAAGCCTTTGCACTGAAAGCTGCGCGCGCGGACGATGCCGCGGTGGCCTCGGTGTACCAGGCCAAGGGCGCGCGGGTGGTCGACCTGAACGCCGACGCGCTGCGCAAATGGCAGGCGCTGGCCCGCACCAACGCCTGGCGCGAGTTCGGCGAACGCAACGGCAATTGCGCCAAGCTGCTCGAACTGGCGGAGCAGTCGATCACGATGATCTGATGCAGGGGATGGGCGGCGCCGCCGCCCATTTTGTTATCCGCCCGTCACGGGCGGGAAGAACGCGACTTCCGCTCCCTCTTCCACTGCCTGAGCCGGGCCGCACATCACCTGCTGGTGCGCCATCCGCACTGCCTGCTCCGGGCCGAGTGCTTGCGCCCATGCGCCCCCGCGTGCAACCAGGGCTGCGCGTACCTCCCCGACCGTGAGCGCCTCGCCCGGCAGCTCGATCGCTTCCTGCCCCAGCCCTACCGCTTCGCGTACCGACGCGAAATACCGCAACGTGATCTTCATGTTCTTCCTAATGCTGTAGTTCCGCGAACGGGATGAAGCGAACCAGGTCGCCCTCCGCAATTGTCTGGCCCGGCGGGTTGTCCACCAGCCCGTCGCCCCAGACCGTCGAGGTCAAGACGCCCGAACTCTGGTTCGGGAACAGGTCCAGGCCCCCGGCGGCATTGAGGCGCACGCGCAGGAATTCGTTGCGGCGGTCGGCCTTGGGCAGGGAAAAATCGGCGCGCACCGAATAGCCGCGCGGCTCCACCGGCCCGCTCACACCCTGCAGGCGCAGCAGGAAAGGCCGCACGAACAGCAGGAAGGTAACGAAACTCGACACCGGATTGCCCGGCAGGCCCATGAAGTACGCGTTCCCACCGCCGGCGCGCCGCACTTCGCCAAAGGCGAGCGGCTTGCCCGGCTTGACGGCGATCTGCCACATGTCGATCCGCCCTTCCGCTTCCACGGCGGGCTTGATGTGGTCTTCCTCGCCGACCGAGACGCCGCCCGAGGTGATGATCAGGTCGTGCTCCTGCGCCGCGCGGCGCAGCGTGGCACGCGTGGCCTCCAGCGAATCGGGCACGATGCCGAAGTCGCTGATCTCGCAGCCGACATTCTCCAGCAGGCCGCGCAAGGTAAAACGGTTGGAATTGTAGATGGCGCCGGCCTTGAGCGGCTCGCCCGGCATGGCCAGTTCGTCGCCGGTGAAGAAGACGGCAACCCGCAACCGGCGCAGCACCGGCAGGTCGGCCAGCCCGACCGAGGCCGCCAGGCCCAGCTCCTGGCTGCGCAGGCGCGTGCCCGCAGGCAGGATCACCGCGCCTTCGGCCACGTCCTCGCCGGTGCGCCGGATCCATTCGCCCGCGCGCGGCGCGTGGTGCACGGTGACGCTGTCGCCCACCGCTTCGCACTGCTCCTGCATCACCACCGCGTCGGCCCCGTCGGGAATCAGGGCGCCGGTGAAGATGCGCGCGGCGCTGCCGGGCTCCAGGAACTGGCCGACGCTGCCGGCCGGGATGCGCTGCGCCACGCGCAGGGTTGCGCTGCCGCTCGCGCAATCGGCGGCGCGCACGGCGTAGCCATCCATCGAGGTATTGTCGGCCGACGGCACGTTCAGCAGCGAGCGCTGGTCTTCGGCCAGCACGCGGCCATTGGCCTCGATGGTCGGCACGCGTTCGCTGCCGTCGACGGGACGCGCGCCATCGAGCAGCCGGGCCAGCGCGTCACGCACGGAGAGCATGGGGGCCTTCATCACAGCCCCGTACGTTCGGCGATATAGGCTTTCATGCGCTCGACCTCGGCCGGCATCACGACGAAGCGCTGCGGTAGCGCTTCGATGTCCTCGAAGCCGGACGGACGCTCGGCGTCGGTGCCCAGGGCGTCGAGGATGGTCTCGTTGAACTTCGCGGCCAGCGCGGTTTCCAGCACGATCATGGTCACGCCGGGCGCCATGTGCTCGCGCGCGACCTTGATGCCGTCGGCGGTATGGGGGTCGATCGTGATGTCGTAGTCGTCGGCGGCGTCGCGGATCGTCTGCAGGCGGTCCGCATGGGTCGATTTGCCGGAGGCGAAGCCGTACTGCCCGCTGAGTTTCCATTCGTCGCCGTCGCTGCCCGGGCCGCCCGAGAGGTCGAAGCCGCCGTGCGTGTCGACTTTGCGGAACAGTGCATGCGTGCGTTCGGAGTCGCGTCCCACCAGCTCGTAGACGAAACGCTCGAAGTTCGAGGCCTTCGAGATGTCCATCGACGGGCTGCTGGTGTGGTAGGTCTCGGCGGCCTTGCGCACCCGGTAGCGGCCGGTGCGGAAGAATTCGTCGAGCACGTCGTTTTCGTTGGTGGCGGCCACCAGCTTGTCGATCGGCAGGCCCATCATGCGCGCGATATGGCCGGCGCAGATGTTCCCGAAGTTCCCCGAAGGGACCGTGAACGAGACCTTCTGGTCGTTGCTCGTCGTGGCCGCGAGGTAGCCGCGGAAGTAGTACACCACTTGCGCCACCACGCGCGCCCAGTTGATCGAGTTGACGGTGCCGATCTTGTGGCGCGCCTTGAAGGACAGGTCGTTCGACACCGCCTTGACCAGGTCCTGGCAATCGTCGAACACGCCTTCGACCGCGATATTGAAGATGTTCGGGTCCTGCAGGCTGAACATCTGGGCGGTCTGGAAGGCGCTCATCTTGTTGTGCGGCGAGAGCATGAACACGCGCACGCCGCGCTTGCCGCGCATCGCGTATTCGGCGGCGCTGCCGGTGTCGCCCGAGGTGGCGCCGAAGATGTTCAGTTCATCGTTGTTCCTGGCCAGGGCGTACTCGAACAGGTTGCCCAGCAGTTGCATGGCCATGTCCTTGAAGGCCAGGGTCGGGCCGTTCGACAGCGCTTGCAGCACCAGCTTGCCGTGCGGGCCATCTTCGAGCACGCGCAGCGGCGTAATCTCGCTCGCCGCTTCGTCCGGGCGGGCGTTCTTGTAGACCTCGGGGGTGTAAGTCTTCGCGCTCAAGGCGCGCAGGTCGGCGTCGGGAATATCGGTGGCGAACTTGCGCACGATTTCATAGGCCAGTTCGGCATAGGACAGCGAACGCCACGCATCGAGCTCGGCCTTGATGACCTGCGGGTAGTCTTCAGGCAGGTACAGGCCGCCATCCGGGGCCAGGCCGGCAAGCAGGATGTCGGAAAAGTGCTGGGGATTGCGTGCTGCGGACGCGCTCGTCGCGCGGGTGGACACATATTGCATACGTTGATAGACCCGGTTGTGGCACAAGTGAAAACTTATTATAGCGCCTGTCGCCGCGGCCCTTCGGCGCTCCATCTTTCCTCCACATTCGGCGTGCAAGATGGGCTAATCGCATGCCCCTCAACCCTATTGGACCGAATCAATACGATGCCATTATTCCGTAGCGCACTCTCCCTCGCCCTTCTGCTTGCTCTCCCCCTGTCCGCTGCAGCCGGCCCCGTCAAGGACCACCAGGGCCGCTGGCTGGGCGACATGGCCATCCCCAAGGGACCGACCCTGAAGATCGGCGCCGAGTTTTACACGCGCGCCGATGGCTCGCTGTGGGCCAGCATCGCCAGCCCCGACCAGCACGCCTACGACCAGCCGGTGTCGAACGTCAAGGAAGACGGGGACACGGTCGAGCTGGACCTGAACGTCGCGACCCTGAAACTGACCTGGGTGCAGGATCACTTCGACGGCGTGTTCTCCCAGGGCGGCCGCGCCTTTTCCTTCCCGCTGCATCGGGTCGCGCAATTCCCGCGCATGGCGCGCCCGCAGACGCCGACAGGCCCTTTCCCCTACCTGGAACAGGAACTGAACTTTACCGCCCCGGACGGCGTCGTGCTCAGCGCGACCCTGACCACGCCGCGCGGCGCCGTTCGTCCGAACCTGGCGGTCCTGGTGACCGGGACCGGGCCCGCCACGCGCGACAGCGACGTGGCCGGGCACCAGCAGTTCTTAGTTCTGGCCGACCACCTCGCGCGCCAGGGCATCGCGGTGCTGCGCTACGACAAACGCGGCAATGGCCGCTCGACCGGCAACTATGCGCAGCTGACCACCGACCAGCTGGTCAGCGACCTTGGGGCGATCATGACGGCGCTGGAACGGCGCAAGGGGTTCGGGCAGGTCGGCATCGTCGGCATGAGCGAGGGACCGGGCATTGCCGCCGCGGTGGCTGCGCGCGCTCCTGGAACGGTCGACTTCATCGTGTCGCTGGCGGGAGTGGGCCTGTCCGGCCACGAACTGATCCTGCTGCAGGACCGCCTCGTCGCAAAAGACAACGGCGCCGCGCCGGCCGAGGTGGACACGCTGATGCGCTATGTGGGAGCCTGGTACGAGACCATCCTCGCGCATCCCGAGCCGCAGCCGCGCATGGCGGCGCTCACCGCGCTGTACGCAGGGCTGCCGGACGCGGAGCGCGCCCTGGTGGAAAAATACGAGATGAACGTGGGTTCGCTGTCGCGGGCGGAAGCCGAAAAACCGCACCTGCGCACGATGCTGCTGCGCGATCCGCGAATGGACTGGCGCCAGGTAAAGGCGCGCGTGCTGGCCTTGAATGGCAGCCTGGACCATCAGGTGCCGGCCGAAGAAAACCTGGCCGGTATCACGGGAGCACTCAAGGCGGGCGGCAACCGCCGGGTCGAAGCGGCAGTGATGCCCTCGCTGAACCACCTGTTCCAGACCGCGAAAACCGGCAACACGAACGAGTACGACAAGATCGAGGAAACGATCGCCCCAAGGGTTCTGGCGCGGATCGCCGCCTTTGTCAAACGGCAGCGCTGAGGCTCAGCAGGCGGCGTGGTTGACGGTGATGACGTGCACCGCCAGCCCGCCCAGGGAGGTTTCCTTGTACTTCACCTGCATGTCGGCCCCGGTCTGGCGCATCGTTTCGATGACGTTGTCCAGGCTGACGAAATGGGTGCCGTCGCCTTTCATGGCCAGCGACGCGGCGGTGATCGCCTTGATCGCGCCCATGCCGTTGCGCTCGATGCAGGGAATCTGCACCAGGCCGCCGATCGGGTCGCAGGTCATGCCCAGGTGGTGCTCAATGCCGATTTCGGCAGCGTTCTCGATGCGCTCGTTGGAGCCGCCGAGCGCCGCCACCAGGCCGGCCGCCGCCATGGCGCAGGCCACGCCGACTTCGCCCTGGCAGCCCACTTCGGCGCCCGAGATCGAGGCATTCTTCTTGCACAGCATGCCGATGGCGGCGGCCGTGAGCAGGAAGACGCGGATGCCGGCCACCGCGTCGCTCGGACGGCAGTCTTCGGCGTAATAGCGCACGACCGCCGGGATGATGCCCGCCGCGCCATTGGTCGGCGCCGTCACGACCCGGCCGCCGGCGGCATTTTCCTCGTTCACCGCCATCGCGTACAAGGTCACCTGGTGGGTGGCGTCGTGCGGCAATTCGTTGATGCGGTTGCCCTGGTCGCAGTGCGCCGCTTTCCACAGCTTGGCCGCGCGGCGCTTGACGTTCAGGCCGCCCGGAAGCTGGCCTTCCGTGACCAGGCCATGGGCGATACAGTCGCGCATCACGGCCCAGATCCGGTCCAGGCCCGCATCGAGTTCGGCTTCGCTCATGCGCGCCAATTCGTTCGCACGCAGCATGTGCGGGATCGACAGGCCATGCTGCCTGCCCTGCTGCAGCAGCTCTTCCATGGTCGCGAACGGGAACGGGATCTCGCGTGAAGGCGGCTGCTCGGCACGCGCCTGGCTCTCGCCCGCCGCGGTAATGAAGCCGCCGCCGACCGAGTAATACACGCGCTCGATCAGGCTGCCGTCCGCCAGTTGCAGCACGAAGCGCATGCCGTTCGGGTGCTCGGGCAGGGTCGAGGCCTTGTGCCAGACGAGATTCGCTTTCTGCGTGAACGGCACTTCCTTCGTGCCCAGCAGCTTGATCACGCCATCGAGCTCCGCTTCGGCCAGCTTGTCCTCGACCGAATCGGGATCGATGTCCTGCGGGGTTTCCCCCATCAGGCCGAGGATCACGGCCTTGTCGGTCGCGTGGCCGACGCCGGTCAGGGCCAGCGACCCATATAGGTGGGCTTCGACGCCCACCGCGTTCTCGAGCGAGCCGCACTCCAGCAAAAAGCGGCGCGCCGCCACCATCGGGCCAACGGTATGGGAGCTCGATGGGCCAATCCCGATCTTGAACAGATCAAATACACTCATGTCCATCTGTTTGTCTCGACTATTCTCTGGTTTTTATTGTTGTGGTTTGACTTCAACGCTCAGGCACGCATTTACACACTTACGCCGACGTCGATGTTCTTGAGCATGCTGGCGACCATCTCTTCGATGCCGATGCTCGCCTTCCAGCCCCAGTCGGCCGTCGCGCGGCTGTCGTCCAGGCTCTTCGGCCAGGAATCGGCGATCGCCTGTCGGCTGTCCGGCGCGTAGGCGACCTCGAATTCCGGCAGCGCCTTCTTGATGGCCGCTGCCAGTTCGCGCGGGTTGAAGGACACGCCCGCCACGTTGTAGGACGAACGGATCGCGACCTTGGCGGATGGCGCATCCATCAGCTCGATGGTAGCGCGGATCGCGTCCGGCATGTAGATCATCGGCAGGGTGGTGTCCGGTCCCAGGAAGCAGTCGTAGGTCTCGCCCTTGAGCGCCGCGTGGAAGATGGCGATCGCATAGTCGGTGGTGCCGCCGCCCGGAGGCGACTTGTAGCTGATGATGCCCGGGTAGCGGATCGAGCGCACGTCCACGCCGTATTTACTGTGGTAGTACTCGCACAGGCGCTCGCCGGCGAGTTTGCTGATGCCGTAGATCGTGGTCGGGTCCATCACCGTGTACTGCGGGGTGTTTTCCGCCGGGGTGTTCGGGCCGAACGCGGCGATCGACGACGGCCAGAACACTTTCAGCGGCTTGCCTGCCTCGCCGCGCTCGCGCGCCACTTCCAGGATGTTGAGCAGGCCGTCCATGTTCAGCGACCAGGCCTTGAGCGGCGCCTTTTCGCCGGTGGCCGACAGGAGCGCCGCCAGCTGGTAGACCTGGGTGATGCCCTCGGCATCGACGAGGCTGGCCATCCGGTCCTTGTCCATCACGTCCAGCTGCATGTAGCGCGCGGCGCCATATACATTGGTGGTGCTGATGTCCGAGGCGATCACGTTGTCTTGGCCGTGCTGCTCCGCCAGTGCCGTGACCAGTTCGCTGCCGATTTGGCCGTTTGCGCCGATGATGAGGATGCGTTCCATGTAGATTCCGTCCTGTTGCGTGCTGCGTGATTGATTAAGTATTCTTGAGGATGCCGAGTTCGCGGCCGGCCTGCTCGAAGGCGGCCAGCACGGTGTCGAGCTGCGCGCGGGTGTGCGCGGCCGAGAGCTGGACGCGCACGCGCGCCTGGCCCATCGGCACCACCGGGTAGAAGAAGCCCGACAGCAGCACGCCCAGTTCGAACATGCGGGCGGCGAATTTCTGGGCGACCGGCGCCTCGAACAGCATCACCGGCACGACCGGGTGGGTGCCCGGCTTGATGGTGAAGCCGATGCGCTCGATCTCCTTGCGGAAGTAGGCGGTGTTCTCGTGCAGGCGGTCGCGCAGCTCGGTCGACTTGGAGATGCGATCCAGCACCGCCAGGCTCGCGCCGGCGATCATCGGGGCCAGCGTGTTCGAGAACAGGTAGGGACGCGACTTCTGGCGCAGGGTCTCGATGACTTCCTTGCGGCCGGAAGTGAACCCGCCCATGGCGCCGCCCAGGGCCTTGCCCAGGGTGCCGGTGATGATGTCGATCTTCCCCAGAACGCCGCAATGCTCGTGGGTGCCGCGGCCGGTCGCGCCCATGAAGCCCGACGCGTGCGATTCGTCGATCATGGTCAGGGCGCCGTATTGTTCGGCCAGTTCCACGATCTTGTCGAGCTGGGCGATGGTGCCGTCCATCGAGAACACGCCGTCGGTGACGATGATCTTGTGGCGCTTGCCCGCCTCGGTCGCGGCGATCAGCTGCTTTTCCAGGTCCGCCATGTCGTTGTTGGCATAGCGGTAGCGCGCCGCCTTGCACAGGCGCACGCCGTCGATGATCGAAGCGTGGTTCAGGGCGTCCGAGATAATCGCGTCGTTCTCGTCGAACAGCGGCTCGAACACGCCGCCGTTGGCGTCGAATGCCGCCGCGTACAGGATGGTGTCTTCGGTACCGAGGAAGCTCGAGAGCTTGGCTTCGAGTTCCTTGTGCACGGTCTGGGTGCCGCAGATGAAGCGCACCGAGGACAGGCCGTAGCCGTATTTTTCCAGCGCCGCGCTGGCGGCTTGTTGCGTCTCCGGGTCGCCCGACAGGCCCAGGTAGTTATTGGCGCACATGTTGATCAGGGTACGGCCATCCTGCGCGACGACTTCGGCGCCCTGGCGCGAGGCCAGTACGCGCTCCGGCTTGAACAGTCCGTCCGTGCGCAGGGTCTCGAGTTTGGTCTGGAGGCCGCTATAGAATGCTTGATCGCTCATGTGTCCCACTCCTGAAGGTCTGGTTTGGCCAGGACCGGCTTGACCGGCGCGTGGCAGTGTTGTACCGTTGGATCCGTTCGATCAGCAGAACCAAGTTCTGTATGTCGAACGAAAATTCAATATATTGAATATTACCCCTAGCTAATGCACTTGGCAAGCCGCAGGGACAAACGCAGTGACCAACCACCGCAATGACGAAAACCATAACAAATAACGCCCCGCCCGAGGTTGGCGCCACGCTACAGCGCATGCGCCTGGCCCGCGGCCTGACCCTGGAAGACCTGTCGCGCATCGCGGGCGTGTCCAAGTCGATGCTATCGCAGATCGAGCGCGAAAAGGCCAATCCGACCATCGCCATTACCTGGCGCCTGGCCAACGCCCTGGGCGTGGAGATCGGCGAGCTGCTCTCGTCCGAGGTGCGGGCCGTGGACCTGATCCGCGTGGTCGACGCCCACGAGACGCCCACCCTGCCCGGCGCCCATGCCGGTTATTCCCTGCGCATTCTGGGGCCGATGGACCTGGCGGGCAAGTACGAATGGTACGAGCTGACCCTGGCGCCCGGAGGCGAGCTGAAATCCCAGGCGCACGATCCGGGCACCAGCGAGCACCTGACCGTGCTGACGGGGGCGATCGAGCTGGAGGTGGGGATCGAAAAGCGCAGGATCAAGCATGGCGGGACGGCGCGTTATCCCGCGGACCATGACCATGTGATCCGCAATGCGGGAAAGACGGAAGCGAAGGCCTTGTTGGTGGTTGTACAACGTTGAGCGGCGCTGCGCCGGATCCCGGCGACTGACCCCGTCGAAACAACAACGGCCGCCGGGTGTGCCCGGGCGGCCGTTTTTTACCTCAAGCGAACAGCCTAGTTGCTACCGCCAACCGCCTTCTCGCCCTCGCCCACCTTCAGCTCGCGCGCCAGGAAGCCCCAGCGATCCGCCACTTCCTCGATCTGCTTGGTGGTCGGCTTGCCCGCTCCGTGGCCCGCCTTGGTGTCGATGCGGATCAGGATCGGCGCGCTGCCGGCCTGCGCGGCCTGGGCCGCGGCGGCGTACTTGAAGCTGTGCGCCGGCACCACGCGGTCGTCGTGGTCGGCCGTGGTAACCATGGTGGCCGGATAGCAGGTGCCGGCTTTCAGGTTATGCAGCGGCGAGTATTTCACCAGCGCCTTGAACTCTTCCGGGTTCTCCGACGAGCCGTAGTCCGAGGTCCAGGCCCAGCCGATGGTGAACTTGTGGAAGCGCAGCATGTCCATCACGCCGACCGCAGGAATGGCCGCGCCGAACAGTTCCGGACGCTGGGTCATGGCCGCGCCCACCAGCAGGCCGCCGTTGGAACCGCCGCCGATCGCCAGCTTCTTCGGCGAAGTCACCTTGTTGGCGACCAGCCACTCGGCCGCGCCGATGAAGTCGTCGAACACGTTCTGCTTCTGCAGCTTGGTGCCGGCCTGGTGCCAGGCTTCGCCGTATTCGCCGCCGCCGCGCAGGTTGGCCACGACATACACGCCGCCCATTTCCATCCAGGCCAGGTTGGCCGGCGAGAAGCCCGGGGTCATCGAGATATTGAAACCGCCGTAGCCGTACAGGTAGGTCGGGTTCGAGCCGTCCATCTTCAGGCCCTTCTTCGACACGATGAACATCGGCACCCTGGTGCCGTCGCGGCTCGTGTAGAACTGCTGGCGGGTTTCGTAGTCGGGCGGGTTGAAGTCGACCTTCGGCTGGCGGAACACGGTGCTCTTACCCGTCGTCATGTCCAGGCGGTAGATCGTGGTCGGGGTGGTGAAGCCGGTGAACGAGTAGAAGGTCTCCGATTCGCCGCGCTTGCCCGACAGGCCGCCCACCGAGCCGATGCCCGGCAGTGCGATCTCGCGCACCGGCTTGCCCTTGAGGTCGTGCACGCGCACGACGCTGCGCGCATCCTTCAGGTATTCGAGCACCAGCTGGTTGTTGATGATGTCGGCGCCGGCAAGGGTGTCGGCGTTTTCGGCGACGATCTCTTTCCAGTTGCTCTCGGCCGGCTTGGTCACGTCGATCGCGACGATGCGCTTTTTCGGCGCGTTGCGGTCGGTGGAGAAGTAGAACACGCTGCCGACGTTGTCGATGAAGGTGTAGCCGGCGTCGAAATTGTCGACCAGGTCGACGACCTTCGCATCCGGTTTGCTCAGGTCCTTGTACGAGACGCGGTATTTCGGCGCGGTGCCCTTGGTGGTCGTGATGATGAGGTAACGGCCGTCGTCGGTGGTCTGGCCGCCGAAGCCCCATTCCTTCTGGTCGGCGCGGTCGTACACCAGGGTGTCGGCGCTCTGCGGGGTGCCGATGCGGTGGTAGTACAGCTTCTGGAAGTAGTTCACGTCGGCCAGCTTGGTCGCTTCCTTCGGCTCGTCATAGCGGCTGTAGAAGAAGCCCTTGCCATCGCGGGTCCAGGCGGTGATCGAGAATTTCACGAACTTGACGTGGTCCTCCAGATCCTTGCCCGACTCGATGTCGCGCACGCGGATTTCGTTCCAGTCCGAACCCGAGGCGGCGGTGCTGTAGGCCAGCAGCTTGCCGTCGGGGCTGACTTCGATACCGGCCAGCGCGACGGTGCCGTCCGCGGCCAGGGTGTTCGGGTCGAGCAGCACGCGCGGGGTGTCGCCCAGGCTCTTCTGGGTGAACAGGACCGACTGGTTCTGCAGGCCGTCGTTGCGGGTGTAGAAATAGCGTCCGCCTTCCTTGCCCGGAACGCTGAAGCGCTCGTAGTTCCACAACTTGGTCAGGCGCTCGCGGATCGCCGCACGCTGCGGGATCTGGGCCAGGTAGGCCTGGGTCACCTTGTTCTGGGCCGTGACCCATTCCTTGGTGTCGGCGCTGTTCGCGTCTTCCAGCCAGCGGTAAGGGTCCGCGACGGTGGTGCCGTGGTAGTTGTCGGTTTGCGCGGTCTTTTTCGTGACCGGGTAGGTCAGGGAAGGTCCGTTAGCCGGGCAGCTTTGTGCCAGCGCCGCGTTGGCGCCGAAGGCCGCAGCCAGCAGGGTGACGAGCGTTGCGTGTCTCAGGGTCATGTTGTTCTCGTTCGTTTAATCATGGAGTCGGCAGATGCCGCAGGCCATCATAACGCGAAAATCGACGCCCGCCTATGCATGGGAAAGCCCGTCAATACGAGCGATGCGCGCGCTTGCCCGCGCGGCATGAGGGGCGGTGAAGGCAGCTTAGTGGCTGGCCCCGGGACGGCGCTGGCGGCGCGCCGATTGCACCCGGCTGGCCAGCGCCCGGCCCCAGGCCCCGCCGCTAGTTCCCGGCTTGCCCAGGCCAGTGCCGCGCGGGCGGCGTGCGCGGTTGTCGGCGCCGGCCGCGAGCAGCATCCACATGTAGGCGCGCAGCGGGTCGCGCTCCACGCCACGCCCGCTGTTGACCATGCCGCCGAGGTTGTACTGGGCCAGGGCATGGCCCTGTTCGGCGGCTTGGCGGTACCAGTAGGCGGCCAGGGTGTCGTCGTGCGGCACGCCCTGGCCGTTGGCGTAGAGCACGCCGAGATTGTTCTGGGCGCTGGCGTCGCCCTGCTGGGCCGCGCGCCGGTACCATTCGGCCGCGCGCGCCTCGTCGCGCGCTACGCCCTCGCCCTTGGCGTACATGACGCCCAGGCTGAACTGGGCATTGGCCGCTCCCTGCTCGGCCGCGCGCAGATACCATTCCACCGCGCGCCCCGGGTCGCAGGGGGCGCCGCGCCCGGTGGCGAGCATGGCGCCGGCGCAGTATTGGGCCTGGGCGTGGCCGCGGTCGGCCGCGCGCAGGAACCAGGACAGGGCGCGCTCGTCGTCGCCAGAGCCGTGGCCGGCAGCCAGCAGGGTGGCCAGCGCATACTGGGCATCGGCGTCGTGTTTCAGCGCGGCGCGCTCGAGCCAGGCGACGGCGCGCTCGGGATCGGGCTGTACGCCCTGCCCTTGTGCATAGGCGACGCCAAGGTAGCGCTGGGCCACCGGGTCGCCCAGCGCCGCGGCCTGGCGGAACCAGCACAGCGCCTGGGCGTCGTCGGCCTCGACGCCGTCGCCGCGCCGGTACATGAGGGCGAGATTGAGTTGGGCTGGCGCATGGCCCTGGCGCGCGGCCTTGCGGAACCAGGCCATGGCCAGCGGATGGCTGACCGGCGCGCCCAGCCCGCGCAGGTAGCATTCGCCCAGCACGTTCTGGGCGCTGGCCAAGCCCTGCTCGGCGGCGCGGTAGAACCAGCCGAAGGCCATGACGTCGGACTGCTCGACGCCGCGGCCCTTCCGGTAGAGCAGGCCCAGGTTTTGCTGGGCCGAGGGGTCGCCCTGGGCGGCGGCGCGCCCGAACCACCATGCGGCGAGCTCGTCGCTGCGCTGAGCGCCCCTGGCATTGCAATACATGGCGCCGAGATGGTTCTGCGCCGCCGCCAATCCCTGGCTGGCCGCGCGCTTCATCCATTTCAGCGCGAGGGTGTCGTTACGCTCGACGCCCTCGCCCTGCTTGTACAGCAGGCCGAGGTTGTACTGCGCGTAAGCGTTGCCGCGCACGGCGGCCGGATGGAACCACAGGTAGACTTCGTACCCGTCGCGGGCAGCGTTCTGGCGATTCATCCCTTCCCCCTCCACCCTTGCGGCACGCTCGGCGATTCCAGCGACGCGGGAAGCATCTCGAACAAGAAGCTCCCGTCGTTGCTAAAATTTTAAGAGAGTTGCGCGACCAGGGTTTGCGTGGGAACAATCGTGCCGATGGATAGGTTTTACACGTGCACGTTCGGAGGACGCGGTCCGAGCGCATACGCCAGGATGGCAAGCGCGGCGAGGCACCAGACGATCAGGGCCCCGGACGGCAGGTCCAGCACCACCGACAGCACCAGTCCGATGCCGTAGCCGCCGATGCCCACCAGGTAGGCGAACGGGAGCTTGCGTCCCTCGGGATAATGGCGCACCGCCAGGCTCGGCACGATCAGGCTGGCGAACACGAGGTAGACGCCGACCAGCTGCACCGATGCCGTCACGGCCAGCGCGAACACCAGGTAGAAGCCGAGCCGGCCGAGGCGCTCGCCGCTAATGGCCAGCAGCGCCAGGATGAGCAGCGCGCCCAGCGCCGGCATCGCCAGCTGGGCATAGCTGACCCACAGGATCTGCCCGGCCAGCAGGTCCTGCAGGTGGTCGCCCCCATGCGGATTGTGCGCCACCAGCAGCAGGCCGGCCGTGGCCGCCAGTACGAACAGCACCCCGATCTGGGCTTCCTGCACGTCGGGCCAGCGCTTCTCGGTCCAGGTCAGCAGCAAGGCGCCGAGCACGGCGGCGACGCCGGCCGCGACCTGCACCGTCCAGCCGGCCGGATCGAGCCCGCCCGCGCCGGCCACGATCACGCCCAGCGCCGCGATCTGGGCGATCGCCAGGTCGATGAAGACGATCCCGCGCCTGAGCACCTGGGCGCCGAGCGGGATGTGGGTGGCCAGCACCAAGAGGCCGGCCAGGAAGGCCGGCAGCACGATCATGAAGTCGAAATCGGCCATGCTCACTTGGCCGCCGCAGCCGCCGTCAGGCGCGCGACGGTGGTGTCGAACAGCGTGAACAGGCTGGCCGACGCCTCGTCGGCGCCGACGGTGTAGGGAACCACCACCGCCGGGATCTTCGCGCGCTGCGACAGCCAGAGCGAGGCGCGCGGGTCCTGGTAGGCCGCGCGCAGCACCATTTTCGCAGGCCGCGCCTGCAGCTGGGCCAGCAGGCCGCCCAGGTGGGCCGCGCTCGGCTCCACGCCCGGCTTGGCTTCGAGCGTGCCGAGCGAGGTCATGCCCAGCCAGTTCAGCAAATAAGCCATGTTCTTGTGGTGCTCGACCACGGCCGTGCCGCGCAGGGCCGCGGCCTGCTGCTCCCACTTGCGCATCGCCGTTTTCCAGCGCGCCGCGAAGTCCGCTTGGCGCGACGCATAAAAGGCGGCGTTGGCCGGGTCGATCTCGCCCAGGCGCTTGGCCAGCGCGGTGCCGACCAGTGCGATGTTGCGCGGATTGAGGTGCACGTGCGGGTTGCCGTAGGCGTGCACATCGCCGTCGGCGCGGTCCAGGCGGGCCGGGACATCCAGGCGCGGCACGAAGCTGCCGGCCTCGAAATAGCCCGGGCGGCCGCGTTCGATCTTGTCGTTGCCCGATTGCTGGACCAGCAGCGGCAGCCAGCCCGCTTCCAGGTCGAGCCCGGTGCAGACCAACAGGTCGGCCTTGCGCGTGCGCGCGATCAGGCCGGGCCGCGCTTCGACCCGGTGCGGGTCCTGCAATGCCGTGGTCGCGCTGGTGACGACGACCTTGTCGCCGCCGATTTCCTGGGCCAGCGCCTGCCATTCCGGTTCGCAGGCCAGCACGTTGATGGCGGCGGCGGCGCTGCTGCTGCCCAGCAGGCCGGCGATGGCAAGCGCCCCGGCGGCCATGGCGGTATGAAGTCGGTGCATCCGGCGCTCCTTAGAAGTTGTGCGCGGCGTGGGCGCCGAGGCTCATGATGTACTGCAGCGACAGCTGGTTGTCGCTGGCCTCGGGACGCGACTGGTCGCGCGCGAACTGCAGGCGCAGGCGCGAGAATTCGGTCGGGCTGTAATCGACCATCACGCTGGAGCGGCGCGGGTTGTACGCCGCCAGCGAGGGGAAGGCTTCCATGCCCAGGATGCCCTCGTCCACCAGTCCGATGCGGGTGCTGCCCGAGGACAGGCGGTCGTGGCGCAGGCCGGTGCGCCAGTTCGGTGCGAACTGGTAGACGCCCTGCAGGTACCAGCCGGACTGGCGGCTGCGGTAGCCGCTGGACTCGTCCATCGCGGCCAGACTGCCGGACTCGCGGCGCTGCATCCATTCGCCCTGCAGTTTCAGGTTTTGCTGGGTCGGGTTGCCGCCTGGCGCCCATTTCCAGACCGCGTCCGCGACTACCACCTGCGAGCGCCCGCTGAAGGCTGCCGCCATGCCGTCCTGGTCGAATTCGCGCTCGGACGCGCGGGTGCGCAGGTAGGACAGGCCGGCGCGCCAGCTGGCCGAATTGCCGATGTCGCCGCCCGCGTGCGCGAACACGGTCGAAGCGCCGACGCCGTTCTTGTTGCGGTCGTTGCCGGGGAAGTTGCGGCCGCTGGCCGCTTCCACGCCGAATTCCAGGAAGGTATCGAGCGGGGCCAGCCAGCGCGCCTGGATGCCGTCCGGCTTGTACTGGCCGCCGAAGAAGGCCTGGTAGGCCAGCGGCGCGTCGACGAAGTCCCAGGTGTGGGCGTGCTGGCTGTTCAGGTAGCCGATGCCGGACAGGAAGCGGCCGGCCTTGACGTTCAGGCCATTGCCGAGCGCCCGGGTACGGACGTAGGCTTCCTCGACCTCGATTTCGTTCTCGCCCGTGATGGCAAAGGTCGCTTGGCCGGCGAAGTTCGGGTCGATGTTGCTGGAGATGGTCAGCTCCGATTCGCCCAGGTTGAAGCTGCGTGCACCCGGGCCGATTTCGCCCTCCGGCGGCACGAAGCCCTGGAAGCGGAACTCGCCCGGGTCCTTCGACAGCCTGGTGAAGCTGCCGCCCAGGACCAGCGAGATCGCCGGGTTGAAGGCGTTGGCGCCGTCGGCGGCGGGCGCGGGCGCGCTGGCCAGCGCCGGAGCAGGCGTGGTTGCCGGGGCGGGGGCCGGCGCCGCAGCGGCGGCATTCTGGGCCTGGGCCACGGCCGCCTGCGCGTCCTGCAGGCGCTGCTCGAGCGCTTCCAGGCGCGCTTCGTAGCTGGCCTTCATGGCCTGGATCTCGGCGCGGATCGCGGCCAGGTCCTTGTCGTCGGCAGCCTGTGCCGGGATGGAGGTGGCGAATATGGCGGCCAGCGCCGCGGTCAAGACGGTTTTCTTGGTCATCGTGTCTTCCTGTTCGAATCGGGATAGGCAAGCTGCGTCCACAGGCGATCTTGCCGGGACGGGCTCAGGTCGTAGCGGGTCTATCCGAGAACGGGAGGTGCGCGTGATTCGTAGGCGCGGCTCGCCTGTGCGCGCCAGGGCAGCAGGCCGGCGCCCAGGGCCGGGCTGGATGCCAGTTCCGGCGCCGCGAACTGGCGAGGGGAACTAACGAGGGGAACACTCAGTTGCGCCAGGCCGAGGCACTGGGCGCAGCTGCGGTCGTGCGCGAAGGCGCTGGACAGTTCGGAGTCTTGCGCCGCCTGCTGGGCGACGGGGCCGCCCATCTGGCTGGTCCAGTGGCTCAGCGCGTGCGACATCGCCATCTGCTGCGATAGCAGCAGAACGAGCGACAACAGCACACGGAACACGGAACGGCGCATCATGATGCCCGCATTCTAATGCGATTGAGTCAGCAAGGTAAGGATTTTTGCATCACGCCGCGGCGCGCGCTTCTTCCAGCCGCTGGCGCTCGAGCTTCATGTATTTATCCAGAAAGAGCGGCACCTTGGCCGCGGCCACCTTGTTCACCGACACCAGCAGGTCGGGCGCGACCTGCGCCAGGCCGTGGGTGGCGCCCAGGTGGCGCGCCGCGTGCAGCAGCACCTCGGCCGCCACTTCGGCGTCGGCCTCGGCCCGGTGGGCGGTGCCGCGGAACGCGATGCCGAGGCGGCTGGACAGGTTGCCCAGCTTGTAGCTCGGCAGGCCCGGGAACAGGCGGCGCGACAGCTTGAGCGAGCACACCAGGCCCGTATGGGCGGTGGGCCGGCCGCAGCGCCAGCCTTCGGCCTTCAGAAATTTCTCGTCGAAGCTGGCGTTGTGGGCCGACAGCATGTCGCCGCCGATGAAGTCGAGCAGCTCGGGCACCACGCGCCCCGCCGACGGCGCCGAATCGACCATCTCCTGGGTGATGCCGGTGAGCTGGGTGATGAACGAGGGAATGCGCACCCCGCAGTTCACCAGCGAGACATAGCGCTCGCGGATCTCGCCGCCGACGATGCGCAGGGCGGCCACTTCGGTGATGCGGTCGCCCATGTCGGGCGACAGGCCGGTGGTCTCGAAGTCGAGCATCACGATCGGGCGTTCAAACACACTCATCTTGTTTCCTTGTCGGTCACTGCCACGAAAAAAGCCGCTCAGCCGAACTTGCGCTGCGCGTCCAGCGCCAGGCCCGCGCCGATGCTGCCGAACAGGTCGCCCTCGACCTTGCGTGCGCCCGGCACGACGGCCGCGATGCGCTCGCGCAGCAGCGACACGCCGCTCGAGCCACCCGTGAAGAATACCGTATCGACGTCGCCGGGTTCCACCCCGGCTTGCGAAAACAGGCGCAAGACGGTGGCGCCGACGCTGTCGACCAGCTGGGCAATGGCCAGCTCGAAGCCGGTGCGCTCCACCAGCAGCGACTCGGCGGGCGACAGGCGGTCCAGTTCCAGCGTGACGGTGGGGCTGGCGGACAAGCCGATCTTGGCGCTTTCCACCTGCATCGCCAGCCAGTGGCCGGCGCGCTCGTCGATCAGGTCCTGCAGGCGCGCCAGCTTGGCCGGCTCCCTGGCGTCGCGCACCAGGTCGGCCAGCTGGGCGATGCTCTTGCGGGTATAGGCCTGGTTGATCGTATGCCAGGTCGCCAGGTTGAAGTAATAGCTCGACGGGATGGCTGCGCCCGACAGCATGCTGCTGCCGTAGCCGAGCAGCGGCATCACGCTGGCCAGGCTCAGGTATTTGTCGAAGTCGGTGCCGCCGATGTGCACGCCGCCGTTGGCCAGGATGTCGTCGCGCCGCTCGACCCGTCCCGCGCGATCCGGGCCCAGGCGCACCAGCGAAAAGTCCGAGGTGCCGCCGCCGATGTCGGCGATCAGGACCAGTTCCTCGCGGTCGATCTGCGATTCGTAGTCGAACGCCGCGGCAATCGGCTCATACTGGAAGGAGATCTCGCGAAAGCCGCACGATCTCGCCACTTCCTCGAGCGTGTCCTGGGCGCGGCGGTCGGCATCGACGTCGTCGTCGATGAAGAATACGGGCCGCCCGAACACGGCGCTGGAGAACTCGCGTCCGGCCTGGCTTTCCGCGCGGCGCTTGACCTCGCCGATGAACTGGCCGAGCAGCGACTTGAACGGCAGCGCCCGGCCGGCGACCTCGGTCTGGCCGTCGATCAGGCTGGTGCCGAGCAGGCTCTTGAGCGAGCGCATCAGCCGGCCTTCATAGCCTTCCAGGTAGTCGGCCAGCGCCGCGCGGCCATAGCTGACCTGCTCGTCGTCGGCATTGAAGAACACGACCGAGGGCAAGGTCGGCTTGCCGTCTTCCAGCACCAGCAGCGATTGGCCGCCGGGCTGCAGGCTGCTGCCGGGCAGCCAGCCGACCGTGGAATTGGAGGTGCCGAAGTCAAGGCCGCAAGCGAGCGCCATAAGAACCTTTGTCTTTAAAGGGGCGGTATGGTAACAGATAACCGGCGGCATCGACTGCCCGCGCTGGCCTATTTTCGGGGCTGTGGCAAACTGCTAAATATTGGCATTTACGCCTCTTTAAAGATGAGCAACAGTCCCAGCCCAGGCGCCTGCCCGCTCCCGACGGAGTGGCTGATGAAGCGCAACTGTTCGATGACGCCGCGCCAGGCGCTGGCCGTCTACGCCCTACTGTGCTGCGCGACCCTGGGCATCGCCCTGGTGTTTCTGCTGCGCGGGGCCTGGATGGTGCTGCCTTTCGCCCTGCTGGAAAGCGCGGCGGTCGGCGCCGCCCTGCTCCACTACAGCCGCCACGCGCTCGACCACGAGCGCATCCGCCTGGCCCAGGGCTGCCTGCTGGTCGAACACGTCGACGGCAAGCACCGGGTCCAGGTCCGCCTCGACCCGTCCCACGCCCGGGTCAGCTTGGACGACCTTCGGATGCGCACCCTGGTGGTCCTCGAGGCGCGCGGGGTTCGGGTCGAAGTCGGACGTTTCCTCACACCCTCCGCAAGGCGCGAGCTTGCCGCCGCCCTGCGCCGCGCCCTGAGTGCGGGCTCGCTGCTTTACTCGCGCCCCGGCAATTCTCTGTAAGCAACCTCTTACACAAGCACGGCAACACTACCGATATGGTGTCCCACTCTTGTTGCGGATAATGCGTTATTGACTGCGTGACAATATATTTACGCATCGCAACATTACATCACGGGACACCGAAGCATATGAACACACCTCCAACATCAGGCGCCGTCGTGGTCCACGGCGGCGCTGGCGCGTCCTGCGAACACGAAGACGGCTGCGTGCTCGCCGCACGCCGTGCACTGGCGCAACTCGAAGCCAACGGCGACGCGCTCGACGCCGCCATCGAAGCGGTGACCACCCTCGAAGACGACGGCCGCTTCAATGCCGGCAATGGCTCGACCCTGTGCCTGGACGGCGCCACCATCGAGATGGATGCATCGATCATGGACACGCGCGGGCGCCTGGGCGCCGTGGCCTGCGTGCGCGACGTCAGGAATCCAGTACGCCTGGCGCGGGCGGTCGCCGATACCCCGCATATCATGCTGGCCGGCGAAGGCGCCCAGCGCTTCGCGCGCAGCCTCGGCATGCCCGAGAGCGCACCGATCTCGGAGCGCCAGCGCGCCGACCACCGCAAGTTGATGTCGGAGCTGGCCGGCTCGGTGCCGCTGATGCCGGGCATCGACAACCGCCTGTTCGACCGCTTCTGGAACTACAAGACCCCCCTGCAGCTGCCCAAGTCCACTGCCTGCGACACGGTCGGCGCGGTAGTGCGCGGGGCGGACGGCCACTTCGCCGTGGCCTGCTCCACCGGCGGCTCGGCCCCGTCCCTGCTGGGCCGGGTCGGCGACAGCCCGATCATCGGCAGTGGCTTTTATGCCGGGCCGCTGGGCGCGATCGCCGCCACCGGAATCGGCGAACACATCATCCGCCACCTGCTGGCGCGCACCGTCTACGGCTGGATCGAGGACGGCATGCCGCTCGAGCAGGCTCTCACGCGCGGCATCGACCTGTTCGACGAGGATGTCAGCGTCGGCCTGATTGCCGTGACCCGTACCGAAGCCTATGCCCATTCCAACCAGGGCATGCCCTATTCGAAGATGACCCAGCGATGAGCGAACAAACAAACAACAGCCGGGCTGGCCACCTCGTCATCATCGGCGGCCACGAAGACCGCAAGCACGACATGGAAATCCTGACCCGCTTCGTCGAGCTGGCCGGCGGCCGGGACGCGAACATCGTCGTCATCACCGCCGCCAGCCAGATCGCGGACGAAATGTGGGAGGTCTACGACAAAGCCTTTGGCGCCCTCGGTGTGACGGCGCGCAGCCACCTGATGATCGAGAGTCGCCAGGACGCCAACAGCGACGAATACGTGCGCCAGGTCGACGCCGCTACCGGCATCTTCATGACAGGCGGCGACCAGAAGCGCCTGCTGGCCCTGATCGGCGGCAGCGCGCTGGACGCGGCCATGCACGTGGCCCTGAAAGTACGCGGCGCCACCATTGGCGGCACCAGCGCCGGCGCTTCGGCCATGTCAGGGCACATGCTGGCGACCGGCCGCGCCGAAACCCTGCCCGAAAAGGGCTCGGTCAGCCTCGGCGCGGGCCTGGGCTTCCTGCACCGGGTGGTGATCGACCAGCACTTCTCGGAGCGCCAGCGCCTCTCTCGACTGCTCACCATCGTGGCCCAGAACCCGTATTTGCAGGGTATCGGCATCGACGAGGACACCGCGCTGGTGGTGGGCCTGGGCGTCGGCATCGAAGTGCTGGGCGAAGGCGCGGTCACGATCGTCGATGGCCGCACCATGATCACCAACGTCGCCCAGATCAAGGACCGCGACACGCCGGAACTGATCGACGTGCGCCTGCACCTGCTCCCGGCCGGCAGCAAGTTCGACCTGCCCACCGAAGACAGCGCGTCCGGCAAGGGGCTGCCGCCGCCGCTGCTCGATTTCTTAGAAAACGTCACCAAACGGAACCCGATCCAATGAAACTCAAGGAAAAACGCCTGCTGCGCGGCCCCAACCTGTACGCCGACAGCCCCTGCCTGATGGCCATCATCGAAGACGCGGGCACCAAGACGCTGGGCTTCGCCGCCCGCCTGTTCGCCCTGTTGCCGGCCCTGCCCCCCGAGGCGGCCGTGCGCCTGGCCGACGATGCGCTGCTGGCCGAGGCGGTCGAGCCGGTCGTCAACGAGCTCCAGCGCCTGGCCGGCGCACCCGGCGGCTTCGGCGCCACCCTGGCCGTGGCCGGCAACCCGCGCGCCCGCCGCGTGGTGTGCGGCTACACGACCGAGCAGGTGGCCGAAGCCGCCCTGCGCACCGCCATCGCGCTGATCGATGCCGTCGCGGCCGCGCGCGCGTTCGACCTGCCCGCCGCCCTCGCGCGCCTGCACGAAGTGGCCGAAGACTATGCCATCGGCACCAGCACCGGCGCCGTGGTGCAGGCGGCGATCCGGCGCGGCATCCCGGCCCAGCGCATGACCGATGAAGCCAACCTGTTCCAGCTCGGCTGGGGCAGCCGCCAGAAGCGCCTGCAGGCGACCATCACCGGCGCGACCAACTCGATCGCGGTCGGCATTGCCAGCGACAAGCAGCTGACCAAGGCCCTGCTGGATGCGGCCGGCGTACCTGTCCCGGGCGGCAATACCGTCTCGTCGGTGGAAGACGCGCAGCGCGTGGCGCGGCGCCTGGGCTGCCCGGTCACCATCAAGCCGCTCGACGGCAACCAGGGCAAGGGCGTGACCACCAATTGCGCCACGCCCGAGGAAGTGGCGCGCGCCTTCGAGCATGCGCGCCGCTACGGCCGCCGTATCATCGTCGAACAGCACCTGGCCGGTCGCGACTACCGCGTGCTGGTTACCGGCCGCAAGGTCGCAGCCGCCTCCTGGCGCCGTCCGCCCGGCGTGACCGGCGACGGCCACTCGACCATCCGCGAGCTGGTGGAGCGGGAGAACCGCAACCCGGCGCGCGGCGTCGGCCACACCAATATCCTGACAAAAATCCCGATGGATGCGCTGGCTGAGGAAACCCTCGCCAGGCAGGGCCTTGGCTTCGACACCGTGCTGGCCGCGGGCGCGAGCGCGGACCTGCGCGGCAACGCCAACCTGTCCACCGGCGGCACCGCCGAGGACGTGACCGACCTGCTGCCGGAAGAGACCCGCGAGATCTGCATCCGCGCTGCGCGCACCATCGGCCTGGACATCGCCGGCATCGACATCGTCTGCCAGGACATCTCGCAGCCGCTTCGCACCCAGCAAGGCGGCATCATCGAAGTCAACGCGGCGCCCGGCATCCGCATGCACCAGTACCCGAGCCGCGGCACCCCGCGCGACGCCGGCGCCGCGATCGTCGACGCCCTGTTCGGCGACTGCGACGGCCGTATCCCGACCGTGGCCATCACCGGCACCAACGGCAAGACCACGACCTCGCTGCTGATCGCGCACACCACCCGCATGGCGGGCCTGCGCACCGGCGTGACCACCACCGAAGGCGTGTACGTCGACGGCGCCCCGACCTTGAAGGGCGACTGCACCGGCTACCATTCGGCGCGCAGCATCCTGGCCGACCCGGGCGTGGATTTCGCGGTGCTGGAAACGGCGCGCGGCGGCATCCTCAAGCGCGGCCTGGCCTACGACCGCTGCGACGTGGCGGTGGTGCTGAACGTCTCGAGCGACCACCTGGGCCTGGACGGGGTCGAGACCCTGGACGACCTGGCCAAGGTGAAAGCCGTGGTGGCGCGCCGCGCCTCGCGCGCGGTGGTGCTCAATGCCGAAGACGACTATTGCGTGGCGATGGCCAAGGACTTGCGCGAAGGCGTGGAAGTGCTCTACTTCTCGCTCGACCCCGACAACCCGACCCTGCTGCGCCACCTGGAAAACGGTGGACGCGGCGTCTACCTAGAGGACAACACCCTGGTGCTGGCCAACGGCGCGCGCCACGAAGCCCTGGTCGATGCACGCCAGATGCCGGTGTCGCTGGGCGGCGCGGCGCGCTACAACATCGCCAATGCGCTGGCCGCCGCCGCGGCCCTGAGCGCGACCGGTTTCGGCAATGGCGAAATCGCGGACGGCCTGCGCGGCTTCGTCTCGGACAGCAAGAACAACCCGTTGCGCTCGAACCTGTTCGACGTCGAGGGCGTGACCGTGATCGTCGACTATGCCCATAACTGCGCGGCCTATGCGGCCCTGGCCGACAGCGCGCGCGCCATGAGCGCGGGCCGCCTGGTGGGCGTGGTGGCCGCGCCGGGCGACCGCCGCGACGCCGACCTGGTCGACATCGGGCACACCTGCGCCGCCGGCTTCGACGACCTGGTGGTCTACGAGTCGGAGAACCGCGGCCGTGCGGAGGGCGAGACCGCCGCCCTGCTGGTGCGCGGCGCGCAGCTAGGGAAAATCGAGGCCGATTCGCTCACCGTCGAGCTGGACGTGCACCGTGCAATCCGCCACGGCCTGAGCCTGTGCCAACCCGGCGACGTGCTGGTGTTCGGCTGCGGATCCTCGATTTCCGAACTCACCGAGGCCCTGCGTCCGACCAGGCCGGAACTGGCGCGCCGGATCGAGGCCGAAGCCGTCTAGCCTGCGCCAGTGAAAGCGAAAAAGCCCCCATGCGGGGCTTTTCCTTAGGTATTACTTAAACTGATAGATGCATATGTGTCTAGAA
This sequence comes from Telluria sp. AZSoR62, assembly GCF_058111565.1. Classification (NCBI taxonomy): domain Bacteria; kingdom Pseudomonadati; phylum Pseudomonadota; class Betaproteobacteria; order Burkholderiales; family Oxalobacteraceae; genus Telluria; species Telluria sp. AZSoR62. The sequence goes on along the minus strand of NZ_JBYTST010000004.1, from coordinate 321,316 downwards.
GCCTGTCTTCTAGCATTTTGTTACAACTTCCGCGTTGCAGCCGTGTATCCTTTCTTCACTTGCCCACTCGCAATTGAATAACCGTAAATTTGCACTTGAAGATGAAACCACACGGAATGCAAAAACTATTTGCCGCCCTGCTGCTGGGCCTGGGCATTGCCGGCACCGCGCTGGCCGCACCGCTGGCCGGCGCGCCCCAGGCCTATGCCGGCGTGGCCGCCAGCTCCAGCGAGCACAACGGCGCGGGCAGCAAGATCAGCCCGAAAGTCTTCGGCGGCGTCGCTTTCGGCGAGGGCATGGCGGTCGAAGGCGGCTATATCGACCTGCGCAAGGCCACGGCCGCGCCGGAAGCGCGCACCATCGACCTGGGCGGCTTCGGTACTTACGTCGCCGCGCGCCTGATGCGCCCGTTCACCGAAAAGCTCTCGGCCTACGCCAAGCTGGGCGTCGCGCACAACCAGCGTAAGGTGAGCACCCTGGGCGTTGTGCGCAAGGACCAGGACACCGGCATCTACGGCGCCTTCGGCCTGCAATATTCGATCACGCCGGGCGTGGCGCTCAGCGCCGAGTACGAGCGCTTCGGCAAGGACAAGAAGACCGGCGCCAAGGCCGACGCCTGGACGCTGGGCATCAACTTCGCCTTTTAACCCAACTCCACTTCGGGGTCAGGTCTGACATTCGGACACGAGCCCAGCCTTACCGCGGCTGAGTCCGTGTCCAAATGTCAGACCTGACCCCGGTGTTGTGACCCCGGTGTTGCAATTAAAAAAAGCGGCCTCTTGGCCGCTTTCTCTTTGAGAGGCGCACGAAGCTTAAACCTGCGATGCCACCAGGTCCGCGCTTTCCGGATCGTTCACCCGCAGCGCTTCCACGAACACCTGCAAGGACGAGCCGCAGGCAAATACCAGCACGTCGCCCGGACGGCACAGGCTCAAGCCGTGGCGGATCGCGTCGCCTACCTCGAGCACCCGGTGCAGGGTGTCGCTGATGCCGGCCGCTTCCTCGGCGCCGGCCAGGATCAAGTCGACCGCCTCGCCGATCTCGCGGCCGCGGCTTTGCGACTCGTACACCACCAGCTCGTCGAAGCGCTCGCCGCAGACCCGCCCGACTTCCACCAGGTCTTCGTCGCGGCGGTCGCCCGGCGCGGTGACGATGCCCACCAGCTGCCCCGGCAGCAAGGCCCTGGCCATCTCCGCCATGGCGCGGTAGGCGGCCGGGTTGTGGGCGTAGTCGACGATCACGGTCACGCCGCGGATGTCGAACATGTTGGTGCGCAGCGGATTGGTGCGGCCATTCGACACGAAGGTGGACAGGCCGGTCGCGATCTGCAGGTTCGAAAAGCCCGAGGCCATCAGGGCGGCGGCGGCGGCCAGGCTGTTGGCGATATTGAAGCGCGCACGGCCGCCGAAGGCGACCGGCATGCTCTCGACCCGCAGCAATTCCTGGTGCAGGTTGGCGTCGGCCACGACCACGGCATTGTCCTGCAGGTAGACGGCGCGGCCGCCCTCTTCCAGGTGCGACAGGAGGATCGGGTTTTCCGGGTCCATCGAGAAGTAGACCACCTCGGTCTCGGGTTTCACGCGGCGCGCCATCGCCACGCACAGGATGTCCTCGGCATTGAGCACCGCCGCTTTCGAGGCGGAACAGGCAATGACGGCCTTGACCTGGGCCAGGTCTTCGACCGTGTCCACGCCGTCCAGGCCCAGGTGATCGGCCGCAATATTGAGCACCACGCCGACGTCGCAGCGGTCGAAGGCCAGGCCGCGCTTGAGGATGCCGCCGCGCGCCGTTTCCAGCACCGCGATCTCGACCTCGGGCGAACCGAGCACGGTGCGCGCCGACCAGTAGCCGGTGCAATCGCCCCTGGCGATCTGCTTGCCGTCGATGAAGACGCCTTCGGTGGTGGTCACGCCGGCCACCTTGCCGGCCATGCGCACGGTGTGGCCGATCAGGAGCGTGGTGGTGGTCTTGCCGTTGGTGCCGGTCACCGCGATGGTCGGGATGCGCCCATCGGAATCGCCCATCAGGCCCTGCACGATGGCGTCGCCGGCGTCGCGCGGCGTGCCGCTGCTCGGGTACTGGTGCATGCGGATGCCGGGGGCGGCATTGACTTCGATGACGGCGCCACGCTGGGCGTCCAGCGGCAGCGCGATATCGTGGCAGACGATGTCGATGCCGGCCACGTCCAGGCCGATCTTGGCGGCGGCGCGCACGCACAGCAGGCGGGTCGATTCGGGCAGCAGGTCGGTCACGTCTTCGGCGGTGCCGCCGGTGGACAGGTTGGCGTTGCCGCGCAGTTCGGCGGCCACGCCCACGGGCAGCACGCTGTCAAAACCGAAGCCCTGCTTGCCCAGCATGTCGGCCGCGTGCTCGTCCAGTGCGATCTTGGTCAGGATGTTGGTATGGCCGGCGCCGCGCGCCGGGTTCGCGTTCTCGCGCTCGACCAGTTCGCGCACGGTGGCCGTGCCGTCGCCGACCACGTGGGCCGGGCGGCGGCAGGAGGCTGCCGCGACCTGGCCATTGGCCACGAGCACGCGGTAGTCGCGCCCCTCCACGAAGCGTTCGACGATGATGCGGCGGCCGTACTCCCGCGCGAAATCGTAGGCGCGCGCCACGCCCTCCGGGTCGCGCACGTCGACCGTGACGCCCTTGCCCTGGTTGCCGTCGAGCGGCTTGAGGGTGACCGGCGCCTTCATGCGGGCCGCGGCGCGCTGGGCGTCGTCGACGCTGGTGACGACCGAGCCTTCCGGCACCGGCACGCCGGCTTCCTTGAGCAGCGACTTGGTCAGCTGCTTGTCGCTGGCGATCTTCACCGCGATGAAGCTGGTGTCGCCGGTGGTGGTGGCCTGCAGGCGTTTCTGCTTCACGCCCCAGCCCAGCAGGAACAGGTTGGCGTCTTCGGTGATGCGCTGGGTCGGGATGCCGCGCTCGTGGGCGGCGGCCAGCACCGCCGCCGTGCTGGTGCCGATCGCATAGCGCGCCACGATCTCGCGCAGTTCTTCCAGGCGCGGGGCGAGGTCGAAGTCTTCCTCGTTGCCGAGCGCTTCGACCAGGTCCACCGCCAGCTGGAATGCCGGCTGGGCCAGGCGTTCCTGGCCGTAGGCGCAGACGATGCGGAACTGGCCGGGATGGCCAATCACGGGGCGGGTGCGGCCATAGCTGGCGGGCGCGCCGGCCTGGGTCTGCAGGTCGAGCGTGACCTGTTCGATCACGCGGCCGAGATAGGTGCCTTCGCGCAGGCGCTGGGCGAAGCCGCCCCGTTGCCCGGTCGGCAGCAGCTGCCCGTGCAGCGACGGCAGCGCCGCCAGCAGGGCCTCGTTGAAGCCTGGGATCTCTTTCGAGGAGACGCCGTACAGGTCTTCCAGGTCGATGACGCTGAGCAGGCAGGGTGAATCGGCGTGGACGTTGGGTCCGCGCAGGAAGCGTTGTTCCAGGATTTGCACGTATGGATCCTTGTAATCATGATGGGTGCGGACCGCATCGCAATGCGGCCCGCGGGTACGGTCTCACTCTCCCCGGGGTTCAGGCATCGAACAGCTGGGTGTACATGCGGGTGGCCATCAGGCCCGCCGCCGTGTGGTGCAATTCGGGCGACATCAGGCCGCCCAGCAGCTGCATGGCGTCCTGCTTGCCGGCCGCCCCCGCGATTCTCTCTTCCAGCAGGCGCAATTCGTTGTCGGCGTCTTCCAGGCGCGGGTGGCGCCGGATCAGGCCGCGCTCCGGGAAGGCGCCACCGCGGTCGGCCTGCTGGCCCAGGTTGTCCAGGGTGCGCTGGCGCGCACGCCAGCTCATGGTGCGCTGGCCTTCGCTGCGCTTGCCGTCCGGCGTGGTGGCGATCCAGTCGCGCAGCACCTGCAGCTCGTAGGCGCTGAAAACGCCGAACATCTCGGCCTTCTCGCCGCTGACCAGGCCCCAGAAGCGGCTGTGCTCGACGTCTTCGCCACGCTTGATCCAGCCGGCCTTTTCCAGCGCGGCGAGGAAGTCCGGCACTTGCGCCGGCGTGGCCAGCCAGTCGTTGACGGAACGGCCGGCGACGCGGCAGTAGTCCGAGTGCATGTTTTTACCGACCTTGCTCTTGGCCGCCAGGATGTCCACCAGTTCGCCCTGCAGGTCGAATTCGGCGATGGTCGAATTGGTGCTGGCGCCCAGGTCGTTCAGGCGGTAGCCGTCGAGCACGCGGCGGTAGAAGGCGTCGCGGTCGCCCACCCGCGGCATTAGGTCGACGAGCGCCTGCACCGCCTTCTGGGCGTGGCCGGTGGCCGCATTGTCCACCGTGACGTGCAGGGTGAAGTAATACGGGTCGATGCCGAATTCGTTCAGCTCGTACGAGGTGATCAAGAGGTGCAGCGGCAGCTGCTCGTAGCCGAGGTTGAAGCCGATGACTTCGGGCAGGAAGCGGTCGGCATTGTGGCCCAGCGCGAGCTGCAGGGCGCCCTGCACGAAATGGTGGTCGCTGAGCGCTTCCCAGCCGCCGCAGCCGTTCGTGGCCAGCAGCTTGCGGTACAGCGTGACGTGGTTCTTGCTTGGCGCGCCCTCGCCCAGCTCTTCGATATAGGTCTTGATCAGGCCGTGGTAGGCCGGATTGTCCCAGTGCCGGAGCAGGCCATACAGCCAGGAGCCGTCGACCAGCTTGGTCGGGGCCACGGCCTTGATGAAGTACAGCGCGTGCGAGCGGCAGGAGAAATAGCGGCGCGGCGCGCCGTTCTTGCGCGCGGCCAGGTAGTCGCGGTATTGCTGGCCGACGGCGTCGGTGCGCTGCTCGACCCAGGCCGGCAGTTCCGCCAGGGTCGGCGGCAGGTCCGCAGGCAGGGCCTGCACGGCCGCGATCTGGTCGAGCACGTAGGCGCGCGCCGCCTCCCGGCTGGCGCGCGGATTGTCGTAGAGCGAGAAGTACAGGTCCCTGGCACGCTCCCGGATCGCGGGGGCGGCATGGTCGGCGACGGTGGTGGCGTCTAGCAGCATCGAATTCATGTCTCTCGGATAGCAAATTGGTCTGGGAAGACGATCCATTCATTATCCAGACTGAACTGTTTTGCGAGAATCGGTAGGCGCGCTGCGAGGATGTAAGAGAGAGCTTACAAAAGTAACAATTGATGAGCCCGAAAAACCTTTTCGTAACGACAATTATTCAGCTCAAGGCCGGGCCCCGAGCGCCAGGTCGGCGAGCAGCAGGCCGCCGGAGAGCCGCACCGGCAGCGCGCCGCGGCTGAGCATGCGCGCGATGGCGCGGTCGCCGTCGCCCGGCGCGACCTCGACCGCACGCATCGCTTCCATGGCCAGCAGCACTTCGAAACCGGCATCGATCCCGTCCAGCACGGTATTGAGCACGCAGTAGTCGGTGGCCAGGCCGCAGACGGCGATGCGGGTGACGCCTTCAGCCAGCATGCTGCGCGCCAGCCCGGTCTCGTTGAAGGCCGAATACGCGTCCTGTCCCTGCGTGTCGGCCTTGGAGACGATGATGGCGTCGTCCGGCAGGCGCAGTTCGCTGGAGAACTGCGCGCCGGCGCTGCCCGCCACGCAATGCGGCGGCCAGGGACCGCCCTGGGCGGCAAACGAGCAATGGTCGCCCGGGTGCCAGTCGCGCGAGGCGTAGACCGGCAGGCCAAGGCCGTGGTAGAGCGCGATGAGGTCATTGACGGGCGCGACGACCTGGTCGCCGTGCGGCACGCCCAGGCTGCCGCCGGGCAGGAAGTCGTTCTGCATGTCGATGACCAGGAGGGCGTCGCTCTTGCCGAGCACGATGGCGCTCATGTTTGTCTCCAGCTTGGGAGGCCCGGAATGGGCCGGCATGCATGAAAGCTTAGCATGGCCGCCTCAAACGCCGGGCCCAGGTACGACAACGCCCGGCCTGCGAGGCAGGCCGGGCGCCGGGTGTGGCCGCACGAGGCGGCCACGGGAGGGATTACTGCTCGGTGCCGTTGAGCAGCGAACGCTTGCGGGCGTAGCCGAAGTAGACCGCCAGGCCGATCGCGAGCCAGATGATGAAGGCGACCCAGGTATGCCAGCTCAGGAAGGACATCAGCGCCACGCAGAACACGATGGCCAGGGCAGGGATCACCGGCACGCCAGGGCAGCGGAAGGCGCGCGGCAGGTCCGGGCGGGTCTTGCGCAGGATGATCACGGCCACCGAGACCAGCGAGAACGCGGCCAGGGTGCCGATGTTGACCAGTTCGGCCAGCACGTCCAGCGGCACGACCGCGGCGATCAGGCCGAAGACGATGCCGACCATCCAGGTGGCAAAGAACGGGGTGCCGTATTTCGGGTGCACTTCCGACAGCTTCTTCGGCAGCAGGCCGTCGCGCGACATGGCGAACAGGATGCGGGTCTGGCCGTAGGCCATCACCAGCATCACGGTGCTCATGCCCAGGATCGCAGCCAGGTCGACGAAGCCGGCGACCCAGTCCTGGCCCGCGAACTGCAGGGCCAGCGAGACCGGGTGGTCGACGCCCTTGAAGTTCATGAAGGGCACGATGCCGGTCATGATCGAGGCCACCACCACGTACAGCACGGTGCAGACGGCCAGCGAACCGATGATGCCGATCGGCAGGTCGCGCGAAGGATTCTTGACTTCCTCGGCGGCCGAGGTCACGGCGTCGAAGCCGATGAAGGCGAAGAACACCAGCGCGGCGGCGCTCATCACGCTGCCGAAGCCGAAGGGCATGAAGGGCTGCCAGTTTTCAGGCTTGACGTAGTTGACGCCGACCACGATGAACAGGATCACGACGCCGGTCTTGATCAGGACCATGATGTTATTGATGCGGGCCGATTCGCGCACGCCCAGCGACAGCATCCAGGTCAGGACGATCATGATCAGGAAGGCCGGCAGGTTGAACAAGGTGTTCACGCCGGGTTGGGCGCCCGGCGCCGCGCGCAGCGCTTCCGGCAGCACCACGCCGATGCCCTTGAGCAGGGACTGGAAATAGCCGGACCAGCCGACCGCGACGGTCGAGGTGGCCAGGCCGTATTCGAGCAGCAGGTCCCAGCCGATCATCCAGGCGACGATTTCGCCCAGCGTGAAATAGCTATAGGTATAGATCGAGCCGGCCACCGGCACGCTCGAAGCGAATTCCGCATAGCACAGAGCGGCAAACCCGCAGGCCAGCGCGGCGATGATGAAGGAGAGCGTCAGGGCCGGGCCGGCCGTGACGGCGCCGGTACCGGTGAGCACGAAGATGCCGGTGCCGACGATGGCCCCGATCCCCATGAGGACGAGGTCGAACGGGCCCAGCACCTTTTTGAGGCCGCCCGGCTTCTGGGCTGTCGCCAGCATCGTGTCGAGATTCTTGGTTCTGAAAAGACTCACTGCTTGTTCTCCAATCAAAAATATAGTGTGGTTCCACGGCTGTAATGATGTCGCCCTGGCGGTTCTCGCCCTTGCGCTCCGTGCATGTCGATGGTGATCGTCATGCCGGCCATGGACCCGACTTCGCCCTGCCTGCGGGGGTTGCATTTCGCAGCCGTAACATTATCACCAGATTGTTGTTTTGAATCAAAGTAAAAGCATGAAACACCGGCAATTCGTTTGTTTGGACACAAAATAAATATTGCGTTGCGTAAACATGCCCCGCTTCCTGCCGTACTTGATTTCCGTAAGTCAACAGAACATAATCGGCGAACTTCCATTTGGCCCCGGCCGACCCACACCATGACGACCCCGCTGCCGCACCGCATGGCGATGAGTACCTGGCGCCGGATCGCCCCTGGGCTGCTGCTGGCCCTGGCGTCGTCCTGCGGGGCGGCTGCGGCCGATCCTGCCCTGCAAGCTGCGGCGCAGGCGCGCCTGCGCGAGCTGGTGCAACTGGCCGAGAAGAGCAATCCGAAGGCGCGCGCCCTGCTGGTGCGCGAAGCGGCCGCCCTCGACCCGGCCCTGCCCTATGCCACCCGGATCGCCTATTTGCGCCTGCTGCGCCGCACCCATGCCGACGCCGGCAAACTGCGCGACGCCTATGCGGTCGATGAGCAGCTGATCAAGCTGGCGGGCGCCGAGCAGGATGCGGCGCAGGTCGCGCTGGCCAGCCTGGGGCGCGTGCACAAGCTCCTCAACGACAACGACCCGGCCGCCGCCATGGCCCTGCTGGAAAGCCTCAACGCCCAGTACCAGGGCCTGGGCAACCTGGAATTCGCGGCCAGCGTCGATAGCGCCTATGGCGCCATCTACAATGTCATGGGCCACCACGACCGCGCCTTCAGCCATTACCTGCGCGGCCTGGAACTGGTGCAGCGCCACCCCGCGCTGTGGACTCCGCGCGAATCCGACCTGCGCCTGGCGCTGGCGCGGCTGTATGTGAATACCGGCGACGCCGCCAAGGCGCTCGACACCACCCGCGCCTACCGCGAGGCGCGCGGCGCCATGCCGCCGCTGGTGGAGGCCTCGATGCATTTCATGGATGGCCGCGCCTACGTCTCGCTCGACCAGCTGCGCCAGGCCCACGTCGCGTTCGGCCGCGCGCTGGCGCTGGCGCGCCGCCATGAACTGAACTGGCTGGAAGCGAACATCCTCGGCAACGTGGCCGACGCCTGGCTCAAGGAGCACCGCTATCCGCAGGCCGAGCGCGCCGCCCGCGCCGCCCTGGTGGTGGCCGACAGCGTCAAGGACCAGAGCGCGCTCCAGATGGCCAACGCCAATCTCGGCTTCGCCCTGTTCGGCCAGGGCCGCATGCTCGAGGGCAGCGCCTATATCGACCGCACCGCGGCGGAACTGCGCAAGGCCGGCGCCATGCTGGGCGTGGCCAACCTGCTGGCCGAGAAAGGCGCGGCCCTGGAAAAGGCCGGGCTGTACAAACAGGCCTTGCAGACCGTGCGCGAGCGCGAAGGCATCCTCGAGACGCTGGCGGTCGAGCGCCGCGACAAGGCCTTCGCGGCGCTGCAGGAGCAGTTCGATGCCAAGCAGCGCGCGGCCCAGATCGCCAGCCTGCGCCAGGAAAACGCGGTCAAGGATGCCGAGATCCGCAACCGCACCCTGCGCCAGGCCGTGACCTCGCTGGGCGCCGCGCTGGCCCTGGTGCTGTCCGGCGTGATCTACATGCTGTACCGGAAATCGCAGCGCAGCGGACGGCGCCTGGCCGAACTCAATGCCGAACTGGCGCACAGCTCGGCGCACGATCCGCTCACGGGCCTCTATAACCGGCGCTCTTTCGTGGAGCGCATGCGCGAGCGCGACCGGCAGTGCATCGAGCGCCGCCTGGGCGCGCCCGAGCAGGCCGCCTCGGACTGCTTCGTCCTGCTCGACATCGACCACTTCAAGCGCATCAACGACCAGCACGGCCATGCAGCGGGCGACCAGGTGCTGGTCGAGGTAGGCCGGCGCCTGAACGAGGCCGTGCGCGAATCGGACATGGTGCTGCGCTGGGGCGGCGAGGAATTCCTGGTGTATTCGCAGGCCGTGAGCGCGGCGCAGTATCCGCTGCTGGTGCAGCGCATCCTCAACGCGATCAATGCCGCGCCGGTAGTGCTGGAAGACGGCAGTGTCCTGGCCGTGAGCGCCACCGCCGGCGCGGTCTTGCTGCCGCCCTCGCCGGACCCCGCCTTCGGCTGGGAGCAGGCGATCGCGCTGGCCGACCGCGCGCTCTACAAGGGCAAGGAAGCGGGCCGCAACCGCGGCTTCATCGTGGATGGCGCCCTGCCCGGCCAGCCGGCCGGCGGCGAGCCCGAGCCGCGCATGCAGCTGGTGATGCCCGACATGCACTGGCGGCCGGCGCTGTAGCGGCCGGCGGTTGCCTCAGGCGCGCGCCAGCGCGCGGCGCGCGGCCAGGGCCCCGACCGCCTGCACCAGCACGGCCGGGCGCAAGGGCTTGGCCAGGAAATCGTCGAACCCCGCTTCGAGCGCGCGCTGCTGGTCTTCGCGGCGCGAGAAGGCCGTCAGCGCGATCGCCGGAATGGCGGCCGCCTGGCGGTCGCCCAGGGCGCGCACCTGGCTGATCAACTGGAAGCCATCCACCGCCGGCATGCCGATATCGCTGACCAGGAGGTCGGGCGATGCGCGCTCGATGATCTGCAGCGCATCGAACGCATTGGTGGCCGACAGGATCGCGGCGCCGGTTTCGAACAGCACCTGCTGCACCAGTTCCAGCGAATCGGGGTCGTCTTCCACCACCAGCACGGTGAGGCCGGCCAGCGCGGCGCCGGCCTGCGCCGGTTCGTCGGCCTTGCTGCCCGCCAGCGGCGCCGCGCCGGGCGCGCGCGCTGCTGCCGCCTGCTGGATCGGCAGGTGCAGGGTGAAGGTGGAGCCGCGGCCTTCCCCTGGACTTGCCACGGTGATGGTGCCGCCCTGCAGTTCGACCAGCTGGCGCGCGATGGCCAGGCCGAGTCCCAGGCCGCCGTGGCGGCGCGAAGACGACGCGTCGGCCTGGCGGAAGCGGTCGAACACATAGGGCAGGAAGTCCGGGGCTATCCCGACCCCGGTATCGGTGACGTCGATCGCCACCTGTCCGCCGTCGCGGCGCACGCTGACCGTGATCCGGCCGCCCGGCTCGGTGAACTTGATGGCGTTCGAGACCAGGTTCGACATCACCTGCTGCATCCGTCCCAGGTCGCCGGTCACCGGGCCGGCGTCGTAGTCGATCTCGGCGCCCAGCGAGATCTGCTTGAGCAGCGCCGCCGGGCGCGCGGTCTCGAGCGCCGCGCCCACGAATTCGCTCGGGCTGACCGGGCGCGCCTCGACCCGCACCTTGCCGGTGATCAGGCGGCTCATGTCGAGCATGTCCTCGATGAGTTGCGACTGCGCGCGCGCGTTGCGCTCGATGGTTTCCAGGCCGCGGCGCAGCATGGCCTCGTCGCGCGCGCCCTGCAGCAACAGCTGGGACCAGCCCAGCATGGCATTGAGCGGCGTGCGCAGTTCGTGCGAGAGCGTGGCCAGGAACTCGTCCTTCAGCTGGCTCAGGTGCTCGGCTTCGACCCGGGCCTTCTGCTCGCGCAGGTAGAGCGCCTGGCGCGCGGCGGCCGTTTCCAGCGAGGCGGCCAGGGTGCGGTTGCGCGACTCCAGCCGGGTGTCGAAGACCGCCGCCAGCAGCGCGATGCTCAGGACCGCGAAGGTCGCCACCGCCACCAGGATGGCCAGGTGGTCCTGGTTGACGCCGTCGCTGGCTGCCCGGCAGACGCTGCCCGCATCGAAATGGGCGGCGGCCATGCCGGTGTAGTGCATGCCGGCGATGGCCCCGCCCATGACCGCGGCGGCGCCAAGCTGCAGCAGGCGCGGGTGGCGCAGGTGCTCGCTCAGGCGAAAGCCGATCCAGAGCGCGCCGGCGGACGCGCCGATCGCGATCGCGACCGAGGCCAGGAACAGCCAGGGATCGTAGGTGATCGCCGGGTCCATGCGCATGCCGGCCATGCCGGTGTAGTGCATGGTGTTGATGCCCAGGCCCATCAGCAGCGCGCCCCAGGCCAGGTGGCGCCGGCCCAGCCGGCGGTGGCGCAGCTGCCACAGGGCCAGGCCCGACACGACCACCGGCAGCAGCCAGGAGACGAAGGTAATCAGGGGATCGTAGCCGACCGGCAGCGGCAGGCGGAAGGCGAGCATGCCGATGAAATGCATGGCCCAGATACCGCTGCCCATGGCGAAGGCGCCGCCGGCCATCCAGGCATGCGGAGCGTGGCCGTGCGATTGCTTGACCCGCACGGCCAGGCTCAGCGCCGTATAGGACGCGAACATCGCGACCAGGATCGAGAGCAGCACCAGCGTCGGTTCGTAATGGCCGTTGAGCATAGAAAAGGGTCGCGTTTCCCGTTGTAGTACACACCAGCGCGGCGGTGTCCTGGCAGGCCGAGTGTACACGAGCACTGCCGCGCCCGGCGCTACACACTTTGCGAGGCCAATCGCGGGCGGGCCGGTGGACGCCGCCGCAGGGACTCATTTCCCTACGGCAATTCTACAGGATGGGGACGGCAGTGCGTGCCCGCGATGCACGCACGCCACACCCGATTGCGCGCCCGGGGCCTGCGCGGCCTACAGTGCGTCGCCGTCCGCCACCACGCGGTTGCGGCCGCCGCGCTTGGCGGCGTACAGGGCCTTGTCGGCCGCGTCGATCAGGGAGGCGGCATCGTTCAGGCGCTGCTGGTCGAAGGTCGCCACACCAATGCTCAGGGTCACGTAAGGATGCACGGCGCCGGGGGCATGGGGCATGGCCAGCGAGGCGACATGGGCGCGGATCGCCTCGGCGTGCACGCGCGCCTGTTGCGCCGTGGTGTCCGGCAGGATCGCCGCGAATTCCTCTCCGCCGTAGCGCGCCGCCACATCCCCCGCGCGCTTGAGCATGCCGGCCAGGGCCTGCGCCACGCCCGTCAGGCAGGCGTCTCCTTCCTGGTGGCCGAAGTGGTCGTTGTAGGCCTTGAAGGAATCGATGTCCATCAGGAGCAGCGACAACGCCCCGCTGCTGCGCTGGGAGCGGCGCAGTTCGCGGTCGAGGGCCACGTCGAAATGGCGGCGGTTGGCGATGCCGGTCAATCCATCGACATAGGAGCGCGCGCGCAGCGACTCGGCATGGTCGAGCAGCCGCCGCTCGCGGTCGACCGTGCCGCTGACGTCGCGGATCTCGACCAGGCAATAACGCTCGCCATCCTCCAGGAAGGGGGCGACCGTGATGGCCTGGTCGATGCGCTCGCCGTCGAAACTGCCCGCTTCGCGCAAGGGGAAAGGCGCGCGCCCGGTCGAGGCCGGGACCGTGGTAGCGACCTCTTCGGTCAGCGCGGCCAGCACCGCCGCTTCGACGCGCGAGCCGCGCAGCTCGGGGAAGACCTCGAACAGCGCCTGGCCCCGCACCCGCGCGGCCGAATAGCCCGAGCGCGGCACCATCCAGCTATTCCACAACACGATCTCCTGGGCCGCATCGAGCACGACCAGGCCGGAGTTGGCCAGGTTGACGGCGCGCGAGGCGAAAGGACTCGCAGGTTCGGTCTTTTGATTCATTGCTAGAAGGGAACTGATGTCGAAAAGAAACTTAACGATCATACCCGAGATCCGGGCGGTCCGGTCGGGACGGTGGCCGGGTTTTCGCAGATAAATCTACGCCCTGCCCGAGCCCGTCGCCGCCAATATCCCCGCCAGTTCCTCCGGCGCCGCCGGCTTGAGCAAATGGTGGTTGAAACCCGCCGCCTGCGAACGCGCCCGGTCTTCCTGCGCGCCCCAGCCGGTCAGCGCCACCAGGCGCAGTCCCTCCAGTTCGGGCAGCGCGCGCAGCGCCCGCGCCGTCTGGTAGCCATCCATGCGCGGCATGCCGATATCCACGAAGGCCAGCTGCGGCATAAACGCCCGCGCCACCCGCACGGCCTGTTCGCCGTCGTAGGCCGTGCGCACCGTGTGGCCGCCGGCCCGCAGCAGCGCCGCCAGCGAATCGGCCGCGTCGACATTGTCGTCGGCTACCAGGATGTCCAGGCTGGCGGGCGCGCCGGCCGGCGCGGGCGCCGCGGCCGCCGCCGGCGTGGCCGCGCCCGATGCCAGAGGCAGCCGCACCGTGAACCGGCTCCCCAGCCCCGTCCCGGCGCTGTCGGCCGCCACCGTCCCGCCATGCAGGCCCACCAGGTGCCGCACCAGAGACAATCCGATCCCCAAGCCGCCTTTCGAGCGGTCCAGGCTGCGCGAGACCTGGGTGAACATGTCGAAGATCGAGCCCATCGCCTCCGGTGCGATGCCGATGCCGGTATCGGCCACCTGGATCACGACCTGCTGGCCCTCGAGCGCGCCCTCGACCGAAATGCGTCCGCCTCCGGGCGTGTACTTGACGGCGTTGGACAGCAGGTTGCTCAGCACCTGGCTCATGCGCACCAGGTCGACGTCGAGCGGAACCGGCGCCTCGGGCAGGCGCAGGGCCAGCGTATGGCCGGCCGCTTCCACCAGCGGCATGCTGGTCTCGACCGCGCTGCCCACTACCGACTGCAGGTCGGTGCGCTCGACCTTGAGCACGACCTTGCCGGTCGAGACGCGGGCGATGTCGAGCAGGTCGTCGATGAGGTGGACCATGTGGCCGAGCTGGCGCCCCATCATCTGGCGCACCGTGTCCATCATGGCCGGCTTGCCCGCGCTGACGCGCAGCAGGTCCAGGCCGCTGCGGATCGGCGCCAGGGGATTGCGCAGTTCGTGCGCCAGCGTGGCGAGGAATTCCGACTTGTGGCGGTCGGCCGCGCGCAGCGCCTCGGTCGAGCGCACCCGCTCGATGTGGGCCCAGCAGCGCTCGACCACGGCCTCGACCAGGGCCACGTCGTCGGCCGACCAGGCGCGCGGCTCGCGCTGGTGGACCGCCATCATCGCCACCAGGCTGCCCTGCTTGACCAGGGGGCAGCAGATGATGGCCTTGATGCCGATCGCGTTGAACATGGCGGCGCCGTCGTCCTCGGCCAGTTCGGTATCGACGTCGCTGATCGAGAGGGTGCGTCCGGCGCGCAGGTTCGAGGTGGCGCGCGAGCCGAACAGGTCCAGCGAATACACGCCCACGGTGCTGGACTGGCCCGGCACGGTCCAGTCGTGGCGGATGGTGAAGCGGTCGTTGTCCGGTTCCAGGTCGGCGTAGGCGACCCGGGTGACGTTCAGGTGCTCGCCCAGCAGCCGGGTGGCGCCCTCCAGGATGGCCTTGGGATCGGCGGCGATGCGCGTGGCTTCGCCGATCGCGTCGTGCAGCTGCAGGCGTTCGGCCGCGCGGCGCCGTTCGGTGGCGTCGGTGCCGGTCGCGGACAGCATCGCGATGCCGCCGTCGGCGCCGTGAAGGGGGGAGATCACGATATCCGTGTAGTGCCTACGGGTGTCCGGCGTACGGTAAGGCAGCTGGCTGCGGAAGACCGCACCGCCTGCCGCCTGCATGGTGCCGGCGCGTACCGCGTCGGCCGTGCCCGCCTCCCCGTCCCACCACATGCATTCCCAGAACAGGCGTCCGACCACGTCGCTGCGCGCCCCGCCCCAGGGCTCGAGGGCGCGCCGGTTCACGTCGAGCACGGTGCCGTCCGGCGCCAGGATGGCGGCATAGGACGTGCTCTGCTCGAAAAAGGCCCGGAACATGGCGGCGGGATCGAGGGTGTCCGGCAGCGCGGGGCCGGTCGGGGAAAAGTCTGTAGGCATAGGGGCAGGCATGGCGTTCGGGGGCGGCGGTTTCCGCGGCCCCGCCACCTTAGCATTTCCGGCAATTAGCTGTAGCAAAACTTTATTAGAAGAATTGCTCGGCAGTGACATTTCGAGAGCCTTGGACCACCCCTTTCCGATTACGATCCAGTCTTTACCGCGTTGTCGGGGCAAGGGCCCTGGCCGCAAGCGAAGAACACGATGGCACAACGGAAGGATGGCGCAATGGCTGGCAAGATGATGGAAGAAGAATTCGGCATGGAAATCCCGGCGGCTCCCGCCCAGGCCGCACCCTGGCCGGCCGCGCCGCACGACCTGCGCCGTCTGCGCATCCGCAAGCGCGAAAGCCAGGAAAAGTTCTGGAGCCGCTTCGGCGTCACCCAGTCCAGCGGCAGCCGCTTCGAAACCGGCGTCATGATCCCGCCGCCGGTGGCAATCCTGCTGCGCCTGTACGCCAACGGCACCCTCACCGACGACGACCTGCACGGCTGATGCACGGCGGCCCCTGCGCCGCCTCAGCCCCCCTCCTGTTTTTCCGAAGTAATCTTTCGGTATTATTCGCTTTTACCGGACGAGCTCATTGCTTTATCCTTCAGCATCGGCACCTGCGCCCGCGCGCCCGCCCTGTCCCTTTGGATAAAGCACTTCGGAACCATGACACGCATAGCATTTCCACCCGCGCCCCGTCGCGCGCAGCTACCCGATCCCGGCCTCCACCCATCGCCCATGGCGCACGCTTGAGATGGACCTCGGCCCTGCAACCGGGACGCGCTACGCCCCGCTCGTCGTTCCCGTACTGTTCGCCATTGCGCTGGGACTGCTGCTCCAGCATTTCATCGGTTCGCTCGCCTGGGCAGGCCTGCTGGCCGTGATCACCTGGCCGCTGCGCGAACGGCTGGTGGCGCGCGGCTTTCCGCCGCTGGCCAGCGCCGCCATGCTGCTGGCGATGCTGCTGGTGTGCTTCTTCGGGCCGTCGCTCCTGCTGGTCAAGGCGCTCGGCCACGAGCTGGTCGGCGTGCAGCGCCTGCTGGCGCGCCTGAACGACGTCGGGGTCGAGGCGCCCGCCTGGCTGGCCCAGCTGCCCCTGGTGTCCGAGCGCGTGATCGCCTGGTGGAACGAGCACCTTGCCATCCCCGGCGGCCTGAAGGCCCTGATCCAGACCACGCTGGGCGACGTCCTGCCCCACCTGTCCGGCGCGGCGCGCTTCTGGGGCTCGACCATCCTGGCCAATGCGCTCTACCTGTTCCTGACGCTGCTGACCCTGTTCATCCTCTACCTGCACGGACCGACCGTGGTGCGCTATGTCGACCGCGCCGGCGAGCGCCTGCTGCCCGCGTACTACGGCAACCTGCGCCGCATCCTGCCGCTGTCGGTGCGCGGCACCGCGCTGGGGCTGTGCTCGATTGCGGTGCTCGAAGGCCTGGTGCTGGGCGTGGCCTACGCGGTCGCCGGCGCGCCCGCGCCCGCACTGCTGGGGGTGATCACCGGCTACCTGGCCCTGATCCCGGGCGGCGCGCCGCTTTCCTTCACCATGGTCTCGCTCCTGCTGCTCGGGCAGGGCCATCCGGGCGCGGCCCTCGGCCTGTTTACCTGGGGCGCGGTCGAGCTGTTCATGGTCGACAAATTCATCCGGCCCAAGCTGATCGGGCACCGCGTCAACCTGCCCTTCCTGGCGGTGCTGTTCGGGCTGCTCGGCGGCGTGTCGACCCTGGGCGTGATCGGCCTGTTCGTCGGGCCGTTCATGATGGCGGTACTGTATGGGTGGCTGCGGGCGGAGCCGGCCGCGAACTGAAGCCGCCTCCAGAACGAAAAAAGGGCTTGCCACCAATCTGGTGCAAGCCCTTTTGTTCGACGACGAATCCTGGTGGGAAGTGCAAGTTTCGAACTTGCGACCCCTGCAGTGTGAATGCAGTGCTCTACCCCTGAGCTAACCTCCCGGTGGCCCGTATTATGCCTCAGCTATTGAGAATTATCAATATCAAACGCCTCGGCCGGGTATGAATCAGTTGAAGCGCCCTGCCGCGCCGCCGATGCTGTAGCGGCCGGCGCCCAGCAGGGCTACCGCCAGTGCCGCGCCGAGGTACATGCCCTGCAGCTCGAGCGCCCAGCCGCCGGTATTGTTAATCGTGAAGAATTCCGCGCCATGCACCAGCAGGATGGCCACGACCATGTTGATCGCCACCACCAGGGCCGCCGCCCGCGTGTACAAGCCTGCCAGGATCAGCAGCGGCGCGATGATTTCCCCGACGTAGACCAGATAGCCCAGCGCCGCAGGCAGCCCGATTTTCTCCAGCATGCCGGTAATGAAGCCGACGCCGCCGAACAGCTTGGATACGCCATGGAACAGCAGCAGGCTGGCCAGCAGCACGCGCAGCAGGAGTTTGCCCTGGTCGTCGCGCGCGGCTTGGAAAGTGGTGGTAGTCATGGTCGGTCCTTGTGCTTGTGGTGGTTGATTCGTGTGTGAAATCAGTTGAAGGCGTAGGCGTCCATCGCCAGCACGCCGTGCTCGTAGCTGGCATGCAGCTGGGTTGTCTGCGCGCCAGGCCCGGCCGCACCCATCGCCACGTACAGCGGCAGCAGGTGTTCTTCGCTCGGGTGATTGCGCGCGCCGGTGGGCGCCAGGCGGCGGTAGTCGCGCAAGGCTGCGCGGTCGCCCGCTTCCAGCTTCGCCTTCATCCAGGACTCGAATTCGCTGACCCAGGGCGGCACCGGCGCATCGATGCCCTGGCCCCGGAATTCGCCGAGGTTATGGGTCAGTGCGCCGGAACCGACGATCAGCACGCCCTCGTCGCGCAGGGTGGCCAGGGCCTCGCCCAATCGTTCGTGCTCGGCCGGGCCGGCGCCGTGCACCAGCGAGAGCTGGGTGACGGGCACATCGGCCTCCGGATACATCAGGCTCAGCGGCACCCAGGCGCCGTGATCCAGGCCGCGGCCCAGGCTGCGCGCAACCGGCAGGCCGGCCGCCTCGAGCAATGCCGCGGCGCGCTCGGCGGCCCATGGCGCACCCGGGGCCGGGTACTGGATCTCGAACAGTGCGCGCGGGAAGCCGCCGAAATCGTGGATGGTGTCGGGCTGCGCCGCCAGGCTGACGGCGGTGCTGCCGCGGGTTTCCCAATGCGCCGAGACGGCGAGGATGGCACGTGGACGGCCAAGCGATTGGCCCAGCCCTTGCAGGAAACGCCGCGCCGGGCTGTCCTGCAGGGCCAGCATGGGCGAGCCGTGCGAGAGAAAAATGGTGGGCAATCGAGACATGTCGCATCCTTCCAAGAGCAGCATCGGCTGCGATGACAGGGGCCATCTTATTCTCGTTATCGGCCGAGATAAAGACGCGCTTCCGATCTAGACTGTCTCGCTCTTAGGAACAATGTCCTGCTCCCATGCGGGCTCGGCAAAGGCCTCGACAAGAAAGTCGATCAGCAGCCTCACCTTGGGCGAGACGAATTTGCGCGAGGGGTAGACGGCGTAGATGCCCAGCACGCCGGCGCGCCACGGGTCCATGGTTTCGACCAGCAAGCCCTGCGCCAGGTCTTCGCCGACGATAAAGCTCGGCTGCAGGATCAGGCCCTGGTGCTGCAGGGCGGCCGCGCGGCAGGTGTCGCCGCTGTTGGTGTGCACCCGCGGCGTCACCCTGGCCGTGGCGTCGCCATCCGGACCAGTAAAACTCCACTGGTCGCCCGTGGACGACAGGCTGTAGGCAATCACGTCGTGCTGCGGCAGGTCGGCCGGCTGGGTGGGCGCGCCGCGCCGCGCGAGGTAGTCGGGCGAAGCGCACAGGACCATGCGGGTGGAAGCGAGCTTGCGGCTGATCAGGGAGGACGAGGGCAGCTGGCCGATGCGCACGGCCAGGTCGTAGCCCTCCTCCACCAGGTCGACCACGCGGTCGGACAGCGTGATGTCCAGGCCCAGCTTCGGGTGCAGCGCCATGAATGCCGGCCACAGCCTGGCCAGGTGCATGAGGCCGAAGGTCACCGGCACATTGAGCTTGAGCAGGCCGCTGGCTTGCCCGCTGCGCGCGGTGATCTCGGCTTCGGCTTCGTCGAGGTTGCCCAGCAGCTCGCGGCAGCGCGCATAGAAGATCTCGCCCTCGCCGGTGGCGGAGAGCTTGCGCGTGGTCCGGTGCAGCAGGCGCACGCCGAGGCGCTCTTCGAGCTCGGCGACGTAGCGCGAGACGGCTGCCTTGGACATGCCGAGCAGCCGCGTGGCGCCGGTGAAGCTGCCCGCCTCGACCACGCCGGCGAACACCTTCATCTCGAGAAATTTATCCATTGTTCCGACCTGTATGACAGTAAGCTCGTCTAACCGAGTTTATCTCACCACCAGCAACAGATCAAAACGGAAACGGAATGCAAAAAGGCCAGCATCTCTGCCGGCCTTTCGCCGAATCCTTGGTGGGAAGTGCAAGTTTCGAACTTGCGACCCCTGCAGTGTGAATGCAGTGCTCTACCCCTGAGCTAACCTCCCAAAACGAGGCGTATTATGGCACAGAATCACGCCGTCGTCACCCCTGCGGAGAATAATTGCGCCAGATGCAGCTGCCTTTCACGTTCTTGTCCAGGCCGGCGAGCACCACTTCATGCGCGGCTTCCTCGATGCTGCTGGCCGCCACCACGATGATCTCGCCCAGCGGGCCCGCTTCGACCAGCTCGCCGCCGGCACTGGTTTCGGCCGCGACATCCATCGTCAGCGAATTCTGCCCGCGCGTCATCGACAAGTAGACGTCGGCCAGCAGCTCCGAGTCCAGCAGCGCGCCGTGCAGCTTGCGGTGGGCGTTCGACACTTCGTAGCGGTCGCACAACGCGTCCAGCGAATTGCGCTTGCCCGGATGAAGTTCCTTGGCCTGCACCAGGGTGTCGATCACACCGGCGCAATAGGTGGTGAATGGCGGCAGCCCCAGGCGCGCGTACTCGGCGTTCAGGAAGCCCAGGTCGAAGGGCGCATTATGGATAATCACTTGCGCGCCTTGCACGAATTCACGCAGCTCTTCGGCGATCTCGTGGAATTTCGGTTTGTCGCGCAGAAATTCGGTGGTCAAGCCGTGCACGGCCAGCGCGGCCTCGTCCGAATCGCGTTCCGGGTTGATATAGCGGTGGAAGTTATTTCCGGTCAGCTTGCGGTTGAAGATTTCAACGCAGCCGACCTCGATGACGCGGTCGCCCGTCCTGGGGTTCAGGCCGGTGGTTTCGGTATCGAGGACAATCTGGCGCATGGGCGGTACGTGAGTAGGTGGATCGGTGATGCAGGCGGGCCGAAGTATAACAGCCGGCGACCGCCCAGGATGGCTTAACGGCGCACGGAAGCCGCGCCGCGGTTGGCCAGCACGTCGGCCCGCTCGTTGCCCGGATGGCCGTTGTGGCCGCGCACCCAGCGCCATTCGACGGCGTGCTGCTGCTGGGCCAGGTCGAGCGCCTTCCACAGGTCGTCGTTTTTCACCGGCTCTTTCGCCGCGGTCTTCCAGCCGCGCGCCTTCCAGCCGTGGATCCATTCGGAGATGCCCTTCTGCACGTACTGGCTGTCGGTGTGCAGCACGACTTCGCACGGCCGGTTGAGCACGCCCAGCGCCTCGATCACGGCGCGCAATTCCATGCGGTTGTTGGTGGTGTTCGGCTCGCCGCCGAAAATCTCTTTTTCGTGGCCGTTGGCCACCAGCAGCGCACCCCAGCCGCCCGTACCCGGATTGCCCTTGCAGGCGCCGTCGGTGAAGATGTCGACCTTGGTCGTGCCCGCGTTTGCTTCAGTGTCTTGCATGTCTCATTCTCTGTTTGCCGCCGGCACTGCCTGCGGTCGCTTGCTCGTTTTCTTGTTCCATGCAGGTCCGATGATGTGCATGCCCTTGACCCGCTTGATGGCGTGGACCACGTAGACGGCGCCCAGGTAGGGCCACCAGCGTTGTCCCGCCGTTTCCATCATGGCGAACCGGCTCAGCCAGTGGGCCGTCCGGCACGGCGGCGCATAACAGCCGAAATGGCTGCGCGTCACGCCGAGATTGAGCAATTTTAGCCAGTCTTTCAGGCGCGGCATAGAGATGAATTCGCCTGACGCAGGCAGGTAGCCGTTATTCGTCACCCGGCCCACGCCCTGGCGCATGCCCCACAGGCTGGCCGGGTTGAAGCCACAGATGATCACCTGCCCTTCCGGGATCAATACGCGCTCGACTTCGCGCAGCACCTGGTGCGGCTCGGTGGCGAATTCGAGCACGTGCGGCAGAACCACCAGGTCGATGCTGTGCGAGGCAAAAGGCAACTCGGCAAAGTCGAGCGCGACCGCGATCTGCTTGCCGCCGGCCGCAAACATCAGCTCGTCGCTGGTGGAGGTGCGGGTGGCGGCCTGCCATTTGTTGGGCATGCGGTTGGCGGCGAGTGCATCGAGCTGGGGCACGCCGACCTGCAGCGCATTGAAGCCGAAGATGTCCGCGGTGAGCTCGTCGAGGCAGGCCTGCTCGAAGGCGCGCACGTAGGCCCCCGCCGGCGATTGCAGCCACTGGTCGAGCGCTATAATGGATTTCTCGGATACTGCGCTGTCCATGCCATCCCTTCGGTTCACACTTTATGACGACCACTTCTCACCCGGACCTGGCGGTCCTGACCGTCCCCGCCTTCAACGACAACTACCTGTGGATCATTCACGACGGCATCCACGCCGCGGTGGTCGACCCGGGCGATGCCGGACCGGTCCGTGAAGCCCTGGGCGCGCATGCGCTGTCCCTTACCGCCATTTTACTCACCCATCACCATGCTGACCACATCGGCGGTGTCGCCAGCCTGCTGGCCGACTGGCCGGTGCCGGTGTACGGGCCGCGCAACGATGGAATCGGGTTTGTTACCGAGGCCCTCGGCGAAGGCGACCGCATCCAGGTCGCGGGCCTGAACCTGGCATTCGAGGTACTCGATGTGCCGGGGCATACGCGCGGACATATTGCCTATGTGCGGCGCGCGCCGGGCGCCAACTGGCTGTTCTGCGGCGACACGCTCTTTGCAGGCGGCTGTGGGCGGCTGTTCGAAGGAACGCCAAGGCAGATGGCGGACTCGCTGGCCAAGCTGGCCGCGCTGCCGGACGATACGCTGGTGTATTGCGCGCACGAGTACACCGTGGCGAATTTGAAGTTCGCGCAGGCGGTCGAGCCGGATAACCAGGGGCTGGCGCTGCGGATGCAGGATGCGGCGGACAAGCGCGCGACGCACCTGCCGACGGTGCCCTCGACGATCGGGCTGGAGCGCGGGACGAATCCGTTCCTGCGCTACACCGAGCCGGGGATCGTGCAGAGCCTGGTGGATGCGGGGCGCCTGTCTCCTGATGCGTCGCCGGTACAGGCATTTGCCGCGCTGAGAGAATGGAAGAACGTGTTCTGACGCGGCCGTAGGGTGGGCGTAAAACAGTCCACTGGACTGTTTCACCTGCCCACGCGTTCAAATCACCTCAAGGAGCACGCTCCGTGGTCGGCATCGGTTCGTTGAACGCGTGGGCAAGGGACTTGCCCACCCTACGGTGTAACTAGCAGGCCAGCCGCTCAGATCTCTTCGTACAGCGGCAAGGTCAGGAACTCCGCAAACGTCTCCGACGTCGACATCTCTTCGAAAATCTGCGCCGCCCGCGCATAGCTCGGGTTATCGCCGTTGGCGGCATCGACCTTCACCTTTGCCAGCTCTTCCGGGATCATCGCCCGCACCATCTCGGCAGTGACCTTGCGTCCGTCTTCGAGCACGCCCTTGGTCGAACGGATCCACTGCCACACCTGCGAACGGCTGATCTCGGCGGTGGCCGCATCTTCCATCAGGTTATGGATCGGCACGCAGCCGTTACCGGCCAGCCAGGCGCCGAGATAATGGATGCCGACGTTGATGTTGTAGCGCAGGCCCGCTTCCGTGATCGGCGCTTCCGGCTTGAAGTCGAGCAGGTCTTTTGCACTGACCTGAATATCCGGGCGCTGCTTGTCGATCTGGTTGGGCTTCTCGCCCAGCACCTTGGTGAACTCCGTCATCGCCAGCTCGACCAGGCCCGGGTGGGCGACCCAGCCGCCGTCGTAGCCGTCGGTCGCATCGCGCGCCTTGTCGTTGCGCACCCCGCCCATCGCCACCTCGTTCTTCTCCGGGTCGTTCTTGATCGGGATCAGGGCCGCCATGCCGCCGATGGCCGGGGCGCCGCGCTTGTGGCAGGTTTGCAGCAGCAGCAGCGCGTAGGCGCGCATGAAGGGCGCGGTCATGGTCACCTTGGCGCGGTCGGCCAGGCAGAACTCCTTGTCCAGCTTGAACTTCTTGATGCACGAGAAGATGTAGTCCCAGCGGCCCGCGTTCAGGCCGGCGCTGTGCTCGCGCAGCTCGTACAGGATCTCGTCCATCTCGAAGGCGGCCAGGATGGTCTCGATCAGTACGGTCGCCTTGATGGTCCCGCGCGGCAGGCCGAGTTCTTCCTGGGTCATCACGAAGATGTCGTTCCACAGGCGCGCTTCCAGGTGCGATTCCATCTTCGGCAGGTAGAAGTACGGCCCGGCGCCGCGCGCCAGCTGCTCCTTTGCGTTATGCACCATGAACAGCGCGAAATCGAAGATGCCGCCGGAGACGCGCTTGCCGTCGACCAGCACGTGCTTTTCGTCCAGGTGCCAGCCGCGCGGGCGCACCACCAGGGTCGCGACCTTGTCGTTCAGCTTGTAGGATTTGCCGTTCTGCTCGAGCGAGATCGTCCGGCGCACCGCATCGACCATGTTGATCTGGCCGGTGATCTGGTTGTCCCAGTTCGGGGTATTCGAATCCTCGAAGTCGGTCATGTAACTGTCCGCGCCCGAGTTCAGCGCATTGATCACCATCTTGCGCTCGACCGGGCCGGTGATTTCCACACGGCGGCATTCGAGGGCCTTCGGGATCGGCGCGATCTTCCAGTCGCCGCTGCGGATATGGGCGGTCTCGGCCAGGAAGTCCGGGCGCTCGCCGGCATCCAGGCGCCGCGCGCGCTCGACGCGGGCAGCCAGCAGCTCCTGGCGGCGCGGCTCGAAGGCGCGCGTGAGCTTGGCGACCAGGGCAAGTGCTTCCGGCGTCAAGACTTGTTCGTAGCCGGGCTGGATGGCGCCCGTGATTTGCATGCCGGCGGGGGTGGCGATCGTCATTGCACATTCTCCTTGGGTAGTCGAAAACCGATGCGCGGCGGGCGGCCGTGAGCCGCGCCTTGGCGTTTGTCTAAGCATCAAGTATATTCACTTGAAGATAGCTAAACGATACATTTTCTCACTACATCTGTGCGTTTTTGTATCAAATGAGGAGGATGGATGGGGAAGTTCCGGCAGATCTCGACCTTCGTCGAAGTGGTGGCGCGCGGCAGCCTGTCGGCGGCGGCGCGGGCCGAGGGCATTGCGCCGGCCATGATCGGCCGCCGGCTCGATGCGCTGGAGGGCCGGCTTGGCGTCAAGCTGCTGCAGCGGACCACGCGCCGCCTGGTGCTGACCGACGAAGGCGCCGCCTTCCTGGAGGATTGCCAGCGCATCCTGGCCGAACTCGAAGCGGCCGAAGCGGCGGCGGCCGAACGCAGCGTACGCGCCAGCGGACACCTGCTGGTGTCGGCGCCGGCCGGCTTCGGGCGCCAGCACGTGGCCCCGCTCCTGCCCTCTTTCCTGGCCGAGCACCGCGAGGTAACCGTCAACCTGAACCTGACGGACCGGCTGGTGGACGTGGTGGGCGAAGGGGTGGACGTGGCGATCCGCATTGCCAGCCTGAGCGACTCGAGCCTGGTCGGCACCAAGCTGGCCGACAACCACCGCGTGGTGGTGGGCTCGCCCGCCTACCTGAAACGCCACGGCACGCCGCGCACCCTGGCGGACCTGGCCAGGCACAACTGCCTGGCGATCAGCAGCGAAGGCAGCCAGCGCGGCTGGACTTTCCTCGACGCGGGCAAGCCGGTGGCGCTCAAGGTGGGCGGCAACATGGAGTGCAACGATGGCGCGGTGTTGCATGCCTGGGCACTGGCCGGCAAGGGCCTGGCCTGGCGCTCGATGTGGGAAGTGGGTGCGCAGATCGCCGCGGGCGAGCTGTGCACGGTACTGGACGACTTCGCGGCGCCGGGCAACGACATCCATGCGGTGTTCGCGCAGCGGCAGCATTTGCCGCTGCGGATACGGGCCTTCGTGGATTTCTTGCGCAGGAGCTACGCGCAGCCGGAGTATTGGCAGGTGCGCTAAACGGGCACTGGTTGGACGCGTGGGCAAAGGACTTGCCCACCTAGGGGTCACTGGCCAATCCACCGATGCGGTGCAAGCAACAGCAAGGCTCGCTTCGCCACAAACCATCAGGCGAAAAAAATCCCCGGCAGTCCGGGGATTTTTGCTATCGCTGGAGAGCGATTACAGCGGCTGAATGTTCGCGGCCTGCTTGCCCTTAGGGCCAGTGGTCACATCGAACGAAACGCGCTGGTTCTCTTGCAGCGACTTGAAGCCATTGCTTTGGATCGCCGAGAAGTGAGCGAACAGATCTTCGCCGCCTTCGTCAGGGGTGATGAAGCCAAAACCCTTCGAATCATTGAACCATTTTACGATGCCAGTTGCCATTACAATTTCCTATTTCAGTTAAGTTGGGCTTGCGCCCGTTTAAGATCGTTTGAAGAAGCAAGAAAGGAATGACAGACAGACTGCACTACTACCTACAACCCAACGATCCTGCATTATACCGAATAAAAACAAATAAACACCATGTCTGCAAAATAAAAATTCTTACACAGCCATTTAAGTCGATAAAAATTCCTTGCTTCAACTTTTACGGACCTGCTTTGCATTCGGTAGTAGAGAAAATATAGGGCAATGGTTGGACGTAAGTTTGCGCGGTATCAAACGTTCCATGAATGGCTGATTGCGTTACGGCATTATGCCGCAGGCAAATTTGATGCAGCAATCAAGCGAAGCCGCGCGGATCGCGCCGCCCCGCTTCGACGAATTGTTCCAGCTCCGCCGTCCAGCTGGCCCAGTCGCTGGCGGCGACCGCGTCGAAGGTCATCAGGACGCGCAGGCGCTGCTCCAGCGCGCGCGCATGGTGGCCCAGGCCCCGGTAGCCGAATGTGGCGGCCGACCCCGCCACGGTATGCAGCATGGCCTGCAATTCGCTGGCGGCGATCGCCGGCTCGCGCGGGTCGAGGCCGGCCGCAACCGCCGCCATGCGCTCGAGCGTGGCGGGCAGATTGCTGGCGAAGCTGTCGTTGAAGGACGCCAGTCGCGAAAAGAATCCCTTGTCGGCCGCGTGCATGATTACTTGGTGCCGAAGATGCGGTCGCCCGCGTCGCCCAGGCCCGGCACGATATAGGCGTCGTCGTTCAGGTGCGAGTCGAGCGAGGCGACATACACCTTCACGTCCGGGTGCGATTTCTGGAACACCTCGACGCCTTCCGGCGCGGCCACGAGGGCCAGGAACATGATGTGCTCGCTCGGCACGCCGCGCTTTTTCAGCACGTCGACGGCGTGCACCGCCGAATTGCCGGTGGCGACCATCGGATCGCACAGGATGAAGGTGCGCTCGTTGGTGTCCGGCAGGCGCACCAGGTATTCGACCGGTTCGTGGGTCTCCGGGTCGCGGTAGACGCCGATGTGGCCGACGCGCGCCGACGGCACCAGTTCCAGCAGGCCGTCGCTCATGCCGATGCCGGCACGCAGGATCGGCACGATGGCCAGCTTCTTGCCCGCGATGACCGGCGCATCGATCGTCACCAATGGCGTCTGCACGGGGCGGGTGGTCAGCGGCAGGTCGCGCGTGATCTCGTACCCCATCAGCAGCGTGATTTCCCGCAGCAGCTCGCGGAAGGTGCGCGTCGAGGTGTCGTGCTCGCGCATGTGCGACAGCTTGTGCTGGATCAGCGGGTGGTTCAGGATGTAGAGGTTGGGGAAACGCGGGTCTTGTTTCATGGTCGGTATCAAGGCAATGGGTGTGGTGCGGTAGACCGGCATTATCCCAGCCACGCGCCGGTTTGTCCTTTTTTTCTGCACATTTCGACAATAAAGTCGATGCCGGCCCCGAACCCTAGGTAGCCAGCGCGCGCGCCAGGATCGCCGCGCAGTCGCACCCAGGGGGCAGCCGCCCGAACGCTCCGCCCGGCGCCACGGCAATGCGCGAGGCGACGAAGGCGCTCGAGACGTATCCTGGCGCATGGCGCAGCAGCAGCGCGCCCTGCACGGCCAGCACGATCCGCTCGGCCAGCACGCGCGCGCCGCCCTCCTCGGCTACCTGCGCCGGCAGGTCATGGAGCAGGCGCGCCGCGAAGTCGTCGAAGCGGGCATCCAGCCCATACGCCGGCGCCAGCTCCGCCGCCAGCGTCGCATGCGCGTCAGGCAGCGACTTGCCGAGCGCGCGCAGCAGGTCCAGGCACATCACATTGCCCGAGCCCTCCCAGATCGAATTGACCGGCAGCTCGCGATAGATGCGCGCCAGCGGCCCATCCTCGACATAGCCGTTGCCGCCCATGACTTCCATTGCCTCGGCCCCGAAGGCCGGGCCGCGCTTGCAGATCCAGTACTTGCCGGCCGCAGTCAGGATGCGCCCCAGCAGGGCCTGCGCCGGGTCGTCGCCGGCATCGAAGCAGCGCGCCAGGCGCAGCGCAAACGCAGTCGCCGCTTCCGATTCGAGCGCGAGGTCGGCCAGCACGTTCTGCATCAATGGCTGCTCGCCGAGCAGGCGCCCGAAGACGCTGCGTCCGCGCGCGTGGTGCAGCGCGTGGCACAGCGCCGCGCGCATGATGGCTGCGCTGCCCAGCACGCAGTCGAGCCGGGTATAGCCGCCCATCTCGAGGATGGTCGGGATACCGCGTCCCGGCGCGCCGATCATCCAGCCCACCGCATCCTGGAACTCGACTTCGGACGAGGCGTTCGAGCGGTTGCCCAGCTTGTCCTTCAGGCGCTGCACGCGGATCGCGTTGCGGCTGCCGTCGGGCAGGTAGCGCGGCACGAAGAAGCAGGACAGGCCGCTGCTGCCGGCATCGTCGAGCTGCGCCAGGATCAGGTGCGCGTCCGACTGCGGCACCGAGAAGAACCACTTGTGGCCGACGATGCGGTGGGCGCCCTCGCCTGCCTCCCCGAAGCGCTCGCGGGCTTCGGATGGCGGCAACGCGCTGGCGCGGGTGGTATTGGCGCGCACGTCGCTGCCGCCCTGCTTCTCGGTCATGCCCATGCCGACCAGGGCGCCGCGCTTGTGCGCGACCGGCAGCGAGCGCGGGTCGTATTCGTTGGACAGCACCTTGGGCAGCCACTCGGCGGCCAGGACCGGGTGGCGGCGCAGGGCCGGCACCGAGGCGAAGGTCATGGTGACCGGGCACTGCACGCCGTTCTCGACCTGGCCGAACAGCAGGTACTGGGCGGCGCGCGCCACCTGGGCGCCGGGCCGCGGGTCCTGCCAGGGACCCGAATGCGCGCCGGCGCCGATCAGCAGCGCCATCAGGGTATGCCAGGACGGATGGAATTCGACCTCGTCGACGCGCCGGCCGGCGCGGTCGAAACTCACCAGGCGCGGGCCGTTGGCATTGGCCTGGCGCGCCAGGTCGAGCACGTCGGCGCGGCCGAGGGTCGCGCCCAGGGCGTCGAGCTGCGGCGCGGCCCAGCCGGCGCCTTCGCGCTCGAGCGCCTCGCGCAGCGCCGGGTCGCAGGTGAACAGGTTGACGTCCGCGAACGGCGCAGCCTGGTTGAGCACCTCATGGGTATCGAAACCGTTCATGTCTTTCGTCTCTCGTTGGATGATGTTGCAGCCCAGCATCAGAATCACCCCATCTCGCCTGCAGAAATTTGCTTTCTTGCAAGGATCGGCGACAATGCTGGATGGCAGTATGCTTGTCCAGGCTAGCAGTTCGCAACAAGTAAGCTAGCGCAAAGGACACATCAACACAAGCGGCTGCGCCAGCGCAAGGATGGACAGGTCATGGCAGGCCATTGTGTGATTTAGTGCCTTTTGGAATCTTTCGATGCACCAGTCGCCGTTGGTTTGATAGACTTGCATGGTTTACACAAGGCTGGCGCCCGCCGCGCAGGAAGCGCGGGCCAGCGAACAGTAGGCAGAACCCAAGGCAGAACCCCGAGAATGCACACCAGTTCCATCGCTGCTCACCAGCCCAACCCGCAAGACCCGCGCCGGCCGGCGCCGGGCTTGCTCGACAGCTTGCTGGAAGCGGCCGGCGACGCCGTGTTCCGCGTCACGCGCAGCGGCCAGCTGCGCGCAGCGAGCCAGCGCGCCCAAGCCTTTGCCGGCTTCGATTCGGGCAGCGGTTCGCTGGTATCGCTGGTGCACGACGTCGACCAGGCAGCGCTGCGCGACGCCCTGGCCAGCGCGGCCGCGAGCGGCAAGCCCGAAGTGGTCGAGGCGCGTTTTCGCCTCGGCGAGCGCGATGTCTGGTTCGAGCTGCGCATTGCCGTGATCCCCAGCGGCGACGATGCGCCGCTGCTGGTGGTGGGCCGCGACATGTCGGGCCAGCACGCGACCGAAGAACGCCTGCGCCACATGGCGACCCACGACGCCCTCACCGAGCTGCCCAACCGGGTCCTGCTGTCGGACCGCATCCGCATGGTCATCGCCAATGCGCGCCGCTCCGGCCAGGGCTTCTCGGTCGCCACCATCGGCCTGGACGGCTTCAAGAAGGTCAACGACGGCCTCGGGCACGGCGTGGGCGACGCGGTGCTGCGCATGGCGGCCAGCCGCCTGCGCCGCACCCTGCGCGACAGCGATACCCTGGCCCGCGTCGGCGGCGACGAGTTCGTCGCGGTCTTGCCGGGCACCGCCGGCGAGGCCCAGATCAAGCTGGTCACCGGGCGCCTGATGGCGACCCTGCAGTCGCCCTTCGAGATCGAGGGCCACACGATCTACCTGGCCGGCTCGATCGGCGTGGCCACCTATCCCGAGCATGCCGAGGACGAGGTGCGGCTGGTGACCCTGGCCGATACGGCCATGTCGCGCGCCAAGGAAACCGGCAAGGCGCGCACGGTCACCTACAGCCCGGCCGACCAGGGCCCGCCCGAGCACGACATCTCGCTCGAGGCGGCCATGTTCAATGCGGTGCGCGAGGGCGAATTCCAGCTCTACTACCAGCCGATCGTCGACGCGCGCAACCGCACCATCGAGGGCTTCGAGACCCTGATGCGCTGGAAGCACCCTACCCTGGGCATGGTGCCGCCGGTGCGCTTCATCCCGATCGCCGAGACCAATGGCCTGATCAACCTGCTCGGCGCCTGGGCGCTGAAGGCGGCCTGCATGCAGATCCGCCAGTTCGAGGAAGTGGCCGGCCGCGAGCTCTACATCTCGGTGAACATCAGCCCGCGCCAGTTCAGGAGCGACAAGTTCCTGACGGTGCTGGACGATGCGCTCGCGCTGTCCGGGACCAAGGGCCGCCAGCTGGTGCTCGAGATCACCGAAGGCACCTTGATGGTCGACCCGGTGCATGCGGAGAGCGTGCTGGGCAAGATGGCCGAGCGCGGCGCCCGCATCGCGATCGACGACTTCGGCACCGGCTATTCGTCGCTCGCCTACCTCAAGCGCTTCCCGATCTCGGTGCTGAAGATCGACCGCGCCTTCGTGAAGGACTTGCCGCAAGCGGCCAAGGACGGAGCGATCTGCAGCGCGGTGCTCGACATCGCCCGTCACCTCGACTTGTCGGTGGTCGCCGAAGGCGTCGAGACCGAAGAGCAGCTGGCCTGGCTCGACAACCTGGGCTGCCATTACGTACAGGGCTACCTGACCGGCAAGCCGATGCCGGCGCATGTGGCGCTGGCCGCCCTGAAAGAAAATCTCTACACGGAATTACTGCCGGCCGACAAACGGACGGGCACACCATGACGACAATCCCCGACGCCACTCGCCCGCCCCGGGCCGAAGCCACCCTCTCCCTGCTGTGGGAACGCATCCGCCGCCAGGGCGACATGCCGGGCTTCACCAAGGCCATCAACGCCATCCTCGCCTCCATGCGCGGCGAGGACGAGCGCGAGTTCTCGATGACGCAGACGGTGCTGTCCGACCCGGTCCTGACGCAAAAGGTGCTGCGCCTTGCCAACAGCGGCATGTACTCGGCCTTCGGCCAGCGCATCAACACCGTGTCCAAGGCGGTGCTGGTGCTCGGCACCGAAGCCATCGGCCACCTGGCGCTGGGCCTGAAGCTCATCGAGGAACTGGCCAAGTCCACGCCCAACACCGAGAGCGCCCACGTCGAGATGGAAAAAGCCGTGCTGGCCGGGATGGTGGCGCAGCAGGTCGCCGCCAGCGCGGTCTCGCGCGACCCGGAAGAAGCCGTGGTGTGCTCGATCCTGCATTCGCTGGGCCGCATGATGATCACCTTCTACATGCCCGAGCGCTGGAGCCAGATGCGCGCGGCCGCCGGCGAAGGGCGCGAGGAAGCAGCCGCCGAAGCGCATCTTGGCATGACGCTCGAAGCCGTCGGCCGCGCGACCGCCGAGCATTGGGGACTGCCGCGCAACCTGATCGCCGGCATGCGCCGGGTCGAGCCGAGCGAGCGCTTCGACGGCTTCGGCCACGACGACTGGCTGGCGGCGCTGGGCACCATGTCGACCCAGGCCGCCGAGGCGCTGTGGAACGACGACGATACCGGCGCCGAGCGCGTCGCCGAGCTGGCGGCGAGCTTCGCGCCGATGCTGGGCGTCGAAGCGGCCAGCCTGATGGGCGCCATCGACAAGGCGCGCGCAACCGCCGCCGCCGACCTGTCGATCGCCCCGCTGGCCAAGCCGCTGGAAAAGCGCGAGCAGCAGGTGGCGGCGAACCGCAGCCGCATGGCCGGCAACAAGGTCTTGATGAGCGGCGTGGCCGACATGCGCGACGCCGGCCTGGCCGCGACGCCGGGCCAGATGATGTCGATGGCGCTGGAAACCATGCACAAGGGCCTGTCGTTCACGCGTTCGTTCGCCTTCCTGCGCAACCGCCGCGAATCCCGGTATGCGGCCCGGCTGGGCCTGGGCGAAGGCAGCAAGGCGCTGCTGCCGAACCTGGTGTTCGACGATGCCTACGAGCCGAACGTCTTCCACGCCGCGCTGGGCAGCGACCGCGTGATCTTCATCGAGAACGCGCAGGACGAACGCTTCGCCACCAAGCTGCCGGGCTGGTGGAAAGGCACGCTCGGCGAGGCCAGGTGCTTCGTCGTGATCCCGCTGTGCGCCCACGGCCAGCCGGCCGGCTTCATCTACGGCGAATGGGACGGCAGCTTCCCGTCGGTGGTGCTGAGCCAGACCGAGTTCTCGCTGCTGAACGACTTGCGCGGCCTGGTGGTGCGCACCGTGGAGCGGCGGCACCAGCAGGAGGCGGTGGCGACGCGGGTGTGAAGCCAGTAGAGTCAAGCCCTGCCGATAGCGGCCTTCGCCGCGACGACATTCATCGGGCGTAGCGGGTGAACTCTTTCCAGCTTCACCCCAGCCGGGGCGTCCCTACCTTCACATCCCCGCACTGCGCGCGGTGCATCAGCGCGTGGTCGATCAGCACCAGGGCCAGCATCGCCTCGGCGATCGGCGTAGCCCGGATGCCCACGCAGGGGTCGTGGCGGCCGAAGGTTTCGACCATCACCGGATTGCCGTCCTTGTCGATCGAACGGCGCGGGGTGCGGATCGAGGACGTCGGCTTGATCGCGATCGACACCGTGATGTCCTGCCCGCTCGAAATCCCGCCCAGCACGCCGCCGGCGTTGTTCCCGATGAAGCCGTCCGGCGTGAGCTCGTCGCCGTGCTCGGAGCCCTTTTGCGCCACCGACCCGAAGCCCGCGCCGATTTCCACGCCCTTGACCGCGTTAATCCCCATCATGGCGTAGGCGATGTCGGCATCGAGCTTGTCGTAGATCGGCTGGCCCCAGCCCACCGGCACGCCACGCGCCACCACGTCGATGCGCGCGCCGATCGAGTCGCCGGCGCGGCGCAAGTCGTCCATCGCCGCTTCCATGCGTGCCAGGAGGTCGGCGTCCGCAGTCGCGGCGAAGAAGGGATTGGCGTGCACGTGTTCGTAACCCTGGAACGGCACCTCGATATCGCCCAGCTGACGCATGCAGCCGAAAAACTCGGTGCCGTGCTGCTCGCGCAGCCACTTGCGGGCGACCGCGCCGGCGCCGACCACCGGCGCGGTCAGCCGCGCCGACGAGCGTCCGCCGCCGCGCGGGTCGCGCACGCCGTACTTGTGCCAGTAGGTGTAGTCGGCGTGCCCCGGGCGGAAGGTCTCGACGATGTTGCCGTAATCCTTGCTGCGCTGGTCTTCGTTCGGGATCAGGAGCGCGATCGGGGTGCCGGTGGTCACTCCCTGGTAGACCCCGGACAGGATCTGGACCCGGTCCGCTTCCCGGCGCTGCGTCACGTGGCGCGAGGTGCCGGGCTTGCGGCGGTCGAGCTCCGGCTGGATGTCGGCTTCGCTCAGGGCCATGCCGGGCGGGCAGCCGTCGATGACGCAGCCGATGGCCGGACCATGGGACTCGCCGAAGGTGGTAACGGAAAACAGCTTGCCAAAGGAGTTGCCGGACATGGATTGCTCTGCGTGCAAAATGGTGGACTTGGCATTCTACCAGTCCCACCGCCGGGCCATCGGCCACCGGCTTGTCGCATATTCGCCAGATATCCATTAAATAGTTTCCGTACGGATATATATTTTATCCTTAAGGCAGGCCCCGGGGGTTTTGTGTTGGCAATTGCATATATACTGGGGAATATCAAAGCCCAGCTCAACTGGAGACGTAGCACATGCCTGCCTCGATGACGCCACCAGGCAACCCGACCGAAGCGCACGACGACCTGCTCTTCGTCGACGAAGCGCCCGCGCCCCCCGCCACCGGCCAGGCCCGGACCGGCGCAGCGTCGCCCGGCGACGCACATCCGCAGCCGACCTGGCGCATCCTGGTCGTGGACGATGACGCCGACGTGCATTCGACGACCCTGTTCGCGCTGAAGAATGTCGAGATGCAGGGCCGCCCGCTGGAATTCCTGCATGCCTACACCGCCATGGAAGCGCGCGCCGTGCTCGAACGCGAGGCCGGGATCGCCGTGGTCCTGCTCGACGTGGTGATGGAGCGTCCCGACGCCGGCCTGCAGTTGGTGCGCCAGATCCGCGAGGAGCTGGGCATGCACGAGGTGCGCATCATCCTGCGCACCGGCCAGCCCGGCTACGCGCCGGAACTCGAGGCGATCCGCGGCTACGACATCAACGATTACCGCACCAAGTCCGAACTGACCCGCACCAAGCTGTATACAGCGGTGGCGGCCGCCGTGCGCTCCTACCAGCAGCTGCGCGCCATCCAGGCCAGCAGCGCGGGCCTGGAGCACATCCTGTCGGCCGGCACCGAGCTGATGGCCCTGCAGGGCGTGCCGGACGTGGCCCAGGGCGTGCTGCAGCAGGCGGCCACCCTGCTCGGCCAGCCGCTCGCGGGCGTGCTGTGCGTGCGCGAGTCGGGCCACGCCCGGCCAGACGTGCTGCGCGTGGTGGCGGCCGCCGGCGAACAAGGCCATCTCGCCGGCGGGGAACTGAGCCCGCAGCGCGATCCTGCCCTGGCAGCGGCCGCGGCGCGCACCCTGCGCGAGCGCTGCGCCATGGATGGCGGCGGCTGGCTGACCCTGCATTTCCCCGGCAAGGCTGGCCGCGATTTCGCCGCCTGCATCCCGTTCGGTCGCCCGCTGGGCGACATCGAGCGCCGCCTGCTGGACGTGTTCGCCAGCATGGTCGCCGTCGGCCTGGAAAACGTCGAACTGGTGACCCACCTGAACCAGGCCGCCTTCCGCGACCAGCTCACCGGCCTGCCCAACCGCACCCGCGCGGTCGAGCTGCTCGACGCCCTGCTGGCCGGCGCCGGGCGCGATACAGTCACGCTGGCGCTGGTGGACCTCGACCATTTTGCCGAGACCAACGACGCGCTGGGCCATCATTTCGGCGACCTGCTGCTGGCCGCCGTGGGCAAGCGCCTGACCTCGCGCCTTGGGGCCGGCAATCCGGGCCTGCAGGTGGCGCGCATCGGCGGCGACATCTTCTGCGTGCTGGGCGACGCAGGCAGCGTGCAGCCGGCGCCGATCCAGGCGCTGTTCCGCGAGCCCTTCCACATCGACGGCCAGGACGTGCAGGTCTCGGCCACGCTCGGCCTGGTGCGCCTGCTTGAACACGACGGCAGCGGCGCCGACGCGCTCAAGGACGCCGACATCGCGCTCAAGCGCGCCAAGTCGCAGCAGCGCGCCGGCCACTTCTATTTTTCGCGCAGCATGGGCGTCGAGATCCGCGAGCGCGTGCGCATGATGCACGCCCTGCGCAGCGGCTTCCAGCGCGGCGAACTGTTCCTGGCTTACCAGCCGCAGGTCGACCTGGCCACCAACGCCGCCTTCGGCGCCGAGGCGCTGCTGCGCTGGCGCACCGAGGACGGGCGCCTGATCGGGCCGGACCGCTTCATCCCGATCGCCGAATACTCGGGCCTGATCGTCGATATCGGCGAGTGGGTGCTGCGCCAGGCCCTGGCCGAGCTGGTGCGCCTGCACGCGGCCGGCCACCGGAATTTCACGATGTCGGTCAACGTCTCACAGGTGCAGTTCCGCCACCCGCTGTTCGTCGAGATGCTGCGCCGCGCGCTCGACGACACGGGCGCGCCGCCCGAATACGTGGAACTGGAAATCACCGAATCGATGGCGATGGAAGAGCCGGCCCTGCTGGTGGAAAAGCTGGCCCAGGTCAAGCGCACCGGGGTATCGATCGCGATCGACGATTTCGGCACCGGCTTCTCGTCGCTGTCGCACCTGCAGCGGCTGCAGGTGGACCGGCTCAAGATCGACCGCACGTTCGTTACCGAGATTACCGGCTCGGCGCGCGGCAGCAGCATTGCGGAGATGGTGATCCAGCTGGGCCGCAACCTGGGCCTGTCGGTCATCGCGGAAGGGGTCGAGGACGAGCGCCAGGCCCACATCCTGCGCAGCCTGGGCTGCCCGCTGGCGCAGGGTTTCCTGTTCTCGCGGCCCCTGACGCCGGAGGCGCTGCTGGAGTGGCTGGGGAAGCAGGCGCTGATCGAGGCTGCCTGATTGGAACAGCCATCAACCCGTAGGGTGGGCAAGTTCCTTGCCCACGCGGTCAGCACGCCTTAGCGTCATCGCGAGGCGTGCAAGAGCGGTAAAAGGGTTGTCCGGAAAAAGCAAACGTCGACGCAACGCACGCGTGATCTGAACGCGTGGGCGGGAAACCCGCCCACGCTACGAGTTTGTTCAATGCTGGCAGTGCGGGCGAGATCCGCCCACCACCACGTCAATCCTCGGCCGCCTGCTCGGCCGGCCAATCGCGGATATACGCCTTGAGCATCCGGTTCTCGAACTGCTGCGCCTCGAGCACCGCCTTGGCCACGTCGTAGAACGAGATCACGCCCAGCAGGGTGCGGGCATTCATGACCGGCAGGTAGCGCGCATGCTTTTCCAGCATGATGCGGCGCACCTCGTTGACTTCGGTGTCGGGGGTGACGGTGATCGGGCTGTCGTCCATCACCTTGCGCACCGTGCCGGCGCCGAGCGTGCCGCCCTGGGCGTGCAGCTCCTTGATCACCTCGCGGAAGGTCAGCATGCCGACCAGGTCGCCGTATTCCATGACGACCAGCGAGCCGATGTCCTTCTCCGCCATCGTCGCGGCAGCCTGTACCAGCGGCTGGTCGGGCGTGACGGTATAGAGGATTTCGCCTTTCACCTGCAGGATCTCGGAGACTTTCATGGTGGCCACCCCGTCCGGTTGGTTTGTAATGCCTGGAATATCTGGAATATTTGTATTACGCATAACGCCGACTGTAGCCGATGCCCACCAAAAAATCCAGCCTTGCACCAATCCAGGGTCCCCAGGGCGTTGCGCAAACTTAAAACAATGCTACGATGCCGCCCATCTCGATTGATGGATGAGTTCACCCATGAGCGGTCCCCAGTACCCCGGCTTCGACACGCTGGCCCTGCACGCGGGCAGCGCGCCCGACCCGGCCACCGGCGCGCGCGCCACGCCGATCCACTTTACTTCTTCGTTCGCCTTCCGCGATTCGGACCACGCGGCGGCGTTGTTCAACATGGAGCGCGCCGGCCATGTGTATTCGCGCATCTCGAACCCGACCAATGCGGTGCTGGAAGAACGCATCGCGGCCCTCGAGGGCGGCGCGGCCGGCATTGCGACGGCCAGCGGCCAGGCCGCGATGCACCTGGGCCTGGCGACCATTGCCGGTGCGGGCAGCCACATCGTGGCGTCGCGCGCGCTGTACGGCGGCTCGCACAACCTGCTGCACTACACGCTGCGCCGCTTCGGCATCGAGACCACCTTTGTCGACCCGCGCGACCTCGATGCCTGGCGCGCCGCCATCCGCCCGAACACGAAAATCCTGTTCGGCGAGACGCTCGGCAATCCGGGCCTGGATGTACTGGACATCCCGGCCATCGGCGCCCTGGCGCACGAGCACCACCTGCCGCTGATGGTGGACGCCACCTTCACCACGCCCTACCTGCAACGACCGTTCGACCTGGGCGCCGACCTGCTGTTCCACTCGGCCACCAAATTCCTGTGCGGGCACGGCACCGCGATCGGCGGCCTGCTGGTCGATGGCGGCACCTTCGACTGGGATGCCGCGCATGCGGCCAGCGGCCGCTTCCCGGAACTGTGCGAACCCTACGAGGGCTTCCACGGCATGGTGTTCGCCGAAGAATCGACCGTGGCCCCGTTCGCGCTGCGCGCCCGCCGCGAGGGCCTGCGCGACTTCGGGGCGGCCATGAGCCCGCACAACGCCTTCGCCATCCTGCAGGGCGTCGAGACGCTCGGCCTGCGCATGGACCGGCACGTGGCCAACACCCGCCGGGTAGTGGAGTTCCTGCTGTCGCACCCGGCGGTCGAATCGGTGTCCTACCCGGAGCTGGAATCGCATCCCGACCATGCGCTCGCAGAGAAGCTGCTGCCCAGGGGCTGCGGCGCCGTGTTCACCTTCAACCTGAAAGGCGACCGCGCCGCGGGCCGCCGTTTCGCCGACGGCCTGCAGGTGTTCTCGCACCTGGCCAATGTGGGCGACGCCAAGTCGCTGGTGATCCATCCTGCCTCCACCACCCACTTCCGGGTCCCGGCGGACCAGCTGGCCGCCTCCGGCATCAGCGAGGGCACGATGCGGCTGTCGGTGGGCCTGGAAGATGCGGACGACCTGATCGACGACCTCAAGCGCGCGCTCAAACTTGCGCAGAAGGGAGCCTGAGATGCTGCTCGACGTCGATGGCGTCCCCGCCTATGCCTATACCGGTGGCAAGGGCTTCGACCCTGCGCTGACCACCGTGGTCTTCATCCACGGCGCCCAGAACGACCATTCCGTCTGGGCGCTGCAAAGCCGCTACCTGGCGCACCACGGCTACGCGGTGCTGGCCGTCGACCTGCCCGGCCATGGCCGTAGCAGCGGCCCGGCCCTGGGGAGCGTCGAAGCGATGGCCGACTGGGTCATTGCGCTCTTGAAAGCCGCCGGCGTGCAGCGCGCGATCCTGGTTGGCCACAGCATGGGTTCGCTCATCGCCCTGGAAGCCGTGCAGCGCGCGCCGGCGCTCGTCGTGGGCCTGGCCCTGCTCGGCACGACCTATCCGATGAAGGTGTCGGACGCCCTGCTCGAGACCTCGCGCAGCGACGAACAGGCCGCCATCGACATGGTCAACATCTGGTCGCATTCCTCGATCGCGCACAAGCCGTCCTGCCCGGGACCGGGTTTCTCGGTGATGGGCGGGGCGCGCCGGCTGATGCAGCGGATGTCGGCACGCAACCCCGACCACCTGTTCCATACCGACTTTGCGGCCTGCAACAGCTACGGCGGCGGCGAAGCGGCCGCTGCCGCGGTGCACTGCCCGGTGCTGTTTGTCTTCGGCAAAAAAGACATGATGACGCCGCCGCGCTCGACGAAACTGCTGACTGGCGCCCTCGCCCATGGCAAAATCGTCAGCGTGGACGCCGGCCACCAGATGATGGCCGAAGCGCCCGATGCGGTGCTCGACGCCCTGGCCGGGTTCGCCGCCACCATCACCTAACGAAAGGAGTTGCCATGACGGTCCGGTATACGAGCTTCGCGCAGTTCTATCCCTATTACCTGACCCAGCATGCCGACCGCCGCTGCCGGCGCGCCCACTTCATCGGCACCTCGTCGGCGATCGCCTCGATCGCCCAGTACATCGACAGCCTGAACCCGTGGTGGCTGCTGTTCGCGGTGGTCAGCGGCTACGGCGGCGCCTGGGTCGGGCACTTTTTCTACGAGAAGAACCGCCCGGCCTCGTTCGCCCAGCCCTGGCTGTCCTTCCGTGCCGACTGGGTCATGTACTGGCAGATGCTGACGGGCAAGCTGAGCTGGTAAAAACCCGGTTCAGGCCGGTTGACTGAAATGCTGGGCCAGGGTCTGTTCCAGGCCCTGCTCCACCGCCCCTTCCACCTGGCGCGCCAGCGCTGACGTGTCGAGCGCCAGCGGCGTGTCCGGAACCGCCAGGGCCGGCTCGTTGCGGCTGATGCCGTCGGCGCCGGCCGCGTCGAACACGAACAGGCGGTAGACGTCGGCCAGCCGGATGGTGCCGGAATCGGCCAGCAGCACCCAGTTGTCGGCGTTCGCCTGCGCCGCGATGCTCCAGCGCGAACGCGCGTGCAGCTCGTCCTGCACCCGCCCGACCCAGCCGGCCTCCACCATTTTCTCCAGCAGCATCGTCATTTCGTCATAGCCGATGCGCGTATGGGCGCGGATGGCGGCGCTCGGCACCAGCGCCGTGCCGGTCGCCTGCGAACTGCCGTGCAGCACCTTGAGCACCGCCATCGCATCGACAAAGGCGCTGCCCGGCACCGGCTGGTGCCACCAGCGCTCGTATTTGACAACCGGCAAGGCGGCCGCCAGCACGGCGCCCACCAGCGTGATCAGCCACGAGATGTACATCCAGAGCAGGAACAGCGGCAGCGCGGCCAGCGCGCCATAGATCAGCGCATAGGTCGGGAACTGGCGGATGAAGAGCGCGAACAGGCGCTTGGCCAGCTCGAAGGCGAGCGCCGCCGCCAAGCCGCCCCAGAGCGCGTCGCGCCAGGACACGCGGCGGTTCGGCACCGCCATGTAGAGCAGCGTGTAGGCCCCGGTGGTGAGCAGCACCGACACCAGGGTATAGAACAGCGTGCCAAGCAAGGGCATCGACCTGGCCAGGCCGCCGGTGGCGGTAAACAGCTGCGAGGTCGCGCTCAGCGACAGCCCGAACAGGATCGGACCCAGGGTGATCAGGGCCCAGTAGACCAGCACCCGCTGCGACCACGGCCGCGGGCGGCGCACGCCCCAGATCTGGTTGAAGGCGCGCTCGATCATGCCCATCATGGTGGTGGTCGTCACCAGCAGCAGCACCGCGCCCAGCAGCGACAGTCCCTTGGCCTTGCTGGCGAACTGGGTCAGGTTGTAGCTGATCGTGTTGGCGATTGCCTTGGGCATCAGGTTCTGGATGAACCAGGTGTCCAGGGCACTGCGCAGCTGGCCGAATACCGGGAAGACCGTCAGGATGGCCAGCACGATGGTGAGCAGCGGCACCAGGGCAAGCGTGGTGGTGAAGGTCAGGCTGCCGGCGACCTGGGGCAGCCGCTCCTCGCGCAGGCGGCGGCGCGCGAAGCGCACCAGGTCGCGCGCCTCGCCCAGCGTGAGCCAGCGGGCCCTTTCCACCCCCAGGGCGAACATGTCGGAGGTGGAGCGCGACAGCGAGTGCACGGTTTTTGAAAGCATCGGATCAGGAGAAGGCGGTGTCGATTTCCCCTCGCGGGGGCATGTCATTTGAGCAAAGCGCCCTATAATACCAATGATGAAGCCCACCAACCTGACCATCCTCGTGTTGTACTACTCGCGCCACGGCGCCACCCGCAAACTGGCCGAACTGGTCGCACAGGGCATCGAGAGCGTGCCGGGCGCCGAGGCGCGCCTGCGCACCGTGCCGGCCGTGTCCACCGTGGCCGAGGCCACCGCCCCCGACATCCCGCTCGACGGCGCGCCCTACGTCGAGCTGGACGACCTGCGCGAGTGCGCCGGCCTGGCGCTGGGCTCGCCCACCCGTTTCGGCAACATGGCTGCCAGCGTCAAGTATTTCCTCGACGGCACTGCCGCCGACTGGGTCAACGGCACGCTGTCGGGCAAGCCGGCCGTGGTCTTCACCTCCACCGGCAGCCTGCACGGCGGCCAGGAATCGACCCTGCTGTCGATGATGTTACCCTTGCTCCACCACGGCATGCTGGTGATGGGCCTGCCCTACTCGCATCCGGAACTGATGAACACGGCCAGCGGCGGCAGCCCCTACGGCGCATCGCACTGGTCCGGCGCCGACGGCAAGCGCGGCCTCACCGAAGACGAGCGCGTGCTTGCCGTCGCGCTCGGGAAACGCCTGGCCACTGCCGCGGTCAAACTGCACGGGATGCAATGATGGATACCGCAAAAGTCTTTCACGCCGGGGCCATTGCCAGCCTGATCTGGTTGATCTGCTGGCTGGTGGCCTGGGAAGTCTTCGTCGCGCCGCTGCGCCCGGGCGGCTCGCTGCTCGCGCTCAAGGCGCTGCCCCTGCTGTTGCCGCTGCGCGGCGTGATCAAGCGCGACCTGTACACGCTGCAATGGTCGTCGATGGTCATCCTGATCTATTTCGCCGAAGGCGCGGTGCGGGCCTGGGCCGATACCCAGGAAGCCTCGCGCATGATGGCGCTGGGCGAAGTCGCGCTGGTGCTGGTGTATTTCGCCTGCGCGCTGCTGTTCCTGCACCCGTACAAGAAAGAAGCCAAGCGCCTGGCCAAGGAACTGCTCGACAAGGTCAAAGTACCGCATGACTGACTCGCTGCCGGGTTCGCTGCGAGAGATCGTCGGCGAGGCCCACCTGGTCACCGATCCGGCTGCCATGGCGCCCTACCTGGCCGACTGGCGCGGCCGCTTCACCGGACGCGCGCGCGCCGTCGTGCTGCCGGCCGATACCGCCGAAGTCGCCCGTATCGTCGCCGCCTGCGCCGCGGCGCGCGTGCCCATCGTGCCCCAGGGCGGGCGCACCGGCCTGGTGCTGGGCAGCGTGCCCGACGCCAGCGGCGAGGCCATCGTGCTGTCGCTGCGGCGCCTCGACCGCATCCGCGCCATCGATCCCTTCAACCGCACCATGACGGTGGAAGCCGGCTGCATCCTGGTCGACATCCAGCAGGCCGCCATGGAAGCGGGCATGCTGTTTCCCCTCTCGCTCGCGGCCGAGGGCAGTTGCACCATCGGCGGCAACCTGTCGACCAATGCCGGCGGCACCGCCGTGCTGCGCTACGGGAACATGCGCGAGCTCTGCCTGGGCCTGGAAGTGGTCACCGCGCAGGGGCAGGTATGGGATGGCCTGCGCGGCCTGCGCAAGGACAATACCGGCTATGCGCTGCGTGAGCTGTTCATCGGGGCCGAAGGTACGCTCGGCGTCGTCACCGCGGCCGTGCTCAAGCTTTACCCGCAGCCCAGGGCGGTCCTGAGCGCGCTGGTGGCGCTGGATTCGCCCCATGGCGCGCTGAACCTGCTGGCGCTGATGCAGGAGCGCTGCGGCGCCGCGCTCACCGGCTACGAGCTGATGTCCGACTTCTGCCTGCGTCTGGTGGCTGCCCAGTTTCCCGATCTGCCCCGGCCCTTCGCCGCCCACTACCCGCAATATGCGCTGGTGGAAGTGTCGAGCACCGAATCCGAAGACCACGCCGCCGACCTGGTCGAGGCGGCAATCGGCGCGGCGCTCGACGCCGGCATCGCGCTCGACGCGGTGCTCGCGACCTCCAGCAGCCAATCGCTGGGCCTGTGGAAGCTGCGCGAGCACATCCCGCTGGCCCAGGCGGCGGCCGGCAAGAACATCAAGCACGATATCTCGCTGCCGGTCTCGAGCATTCCCGCCTTCATCGAGCAGACCGCCGCGGCGCTGCAGGCGGCCTTCCCCGGCTGCCAGCTCGTGTGCTTCGGGCATCTGGGCGACGGCAACCTGCACTACAACGTCGCCCCGCCCGAGGGCATCGGCCACGACGCCTTCCTGGCCCACCAGGAAGCGGTGAACCGCATCGTGCACGACAGCGTGGCCGCCTTCCATGGCTCGATCTCGGCCGAGCACGGCATCGGCGCGCTCAAGCGCGATGAACTGCCGCGCTACAAGAGCGCCGTCGAACTGGACATGATGCGTGCCGTCAAAGCCGCGCTGGACCCGCTCGGCATTATGAACCCTGGCAAAATTTTGTGAGGGAGACGGCAATGCTCAAGCAGGTTTCCATGGCAGTGCTCTGCCTGCTGGCCGGGTCGGTTTCCGGCGTGGCATCCGGGGCCAGCATCTATAAATGCACCGACGGCGGCAAGGTCAGTTACCACGACCGGCCCTGCGGCAGCACGGCCGTCGTGCTGGCCGCGCAGCCTGCGCCGGATGGCGCCGAGGCGCTCGATCGCCTGGCGCGCGAGCGCGCCCTGCTGCAAGACATCGAGAAAGAACGCGCCGCGCAGGCAGACCTGCAGGCGCGTGAAGCCGCGCGCGTGCAGCGCGCCGCGGCGGCCGAGCGCCGGCGCTGCGACAAGCTGCGCCTGCAGCGCAAATGGGCGGACGAAGACATCGCACGCGCCGGCCGCGACGGAGCCGAGCGCGCGCGCATCAAGGCCAGGCGCCAGGGCGAGGCATTGGCGGTGGAATGCCCGGCTTGAGCCTCCTGTCGCGCTGGCTGCTGCTGGGCGAATGGCGCGCCCATCCGGTGCGCGCCCTGCTCGCGGTGGCCGCCATCGCCGTCGGGGTGGCGATGGGTTTCGCCATCCACCTGATCAATGCCGCCGCCTTCAACGAATTTTCCGCCGCCGTCAAAAGCCTGTCCGGCCAGGCCGACGTCCAGGTGCTGGGCACCGAGCCCCTGTTCGA
Organism: Telluria sp. AZSoR62; assembly: GCF_058111565.1. Classification (NCBI taxonomy): domain Bacteria; kingdom Pseudomonadati; phylum Pseudomonadota; class Betaproteobacteria; order Burkholderiales; family Oxalobacteraceae; genus Telluria; species Telluria sp. AZSoR62. Next base: position 277,484 of record NZ_JBYTST010000004.1, on the reverse strand, counting down.
CGAAGCGATCTATCCGCGCCTGGCCGGGCGCCCGGATGTCGTGGTGGCCTCGCCCGTGCTTGAACTCTCGGCCGGCGTTGCCCAGGCGGCCGGTTCGCTGCGCATCGTCGGCATCGATCCTTTCCGCGCCGGCTACATTTCGCCCGACCTGACCGGCGTGCCTGGCGAAGGCCGCATGACGGACGTGCTGGGCGACGATGCGATTTTTCTCTCGCCCGCGGCCGAGAGCTGGCTGGGCAAGCGGCGCGGCGACACGGTCGTGCTGCGCGCCGGCACCGAGGACGTGCTGCTTCGCGTGGCCGGGCCGGTGGCCAGGGCGCGCGCCGGCCAGCGCATCGCCGTGATGGACATCGGCGCGGCGCAGTGGCGCTTCCGCCAGCTGGGCAAACTGTCGCGGGTGGACCTGAAGCTGCGCGACGGCGTCGACCGCGCTGCTTTCCTGGCCTCGCTCAAGCGCGAACTGGAAGCCGCCTACCCAGGCCGCTTCGTGGTGCGCCAGCCGGACGACCGCGACCAGGAAGAGCGCAACGCCAACCTCAGCCGCGCCTACCGCGTCAACCTGACCGTGCTGGCCCTGGTGGCCCTGTTCACCGGCGCCTTCCTGGTGTTCTCGACCCAGGCGCTGTCGGTGATGCGGCGCCGCGGCCAGTTCGCGCTGCTGCGCGTGCTGGGCCTGGAGCGCGGCCAGTTGCTGCGACAGGTGCTGCTGGAAGGGGCGAGCCTGGGCGTGGTCGGTGCGGCGCTGGGCATCGCGGCAGGCTACGCTCTGGCGGCGCTGGCCCTGCGCTTTTTTGGCGGCGACCTGGGCGCCGGCTATTTTCCGGGCATCCGGCCGCAAGTCCAGTTCACGCCGGTCGCAGCCGCCGTCTTCTTCGTCCTGGGCCTGGGCGTCGCCCTGCTCGGCTGCCTGGCGCCGGCGTTGGAGGCGGCGCGGGCCCGCCCGGCCGTGGCGATCAAATCGGGCGCGGACGAAGCGGCCCTCTCACGCCTTGGCCGCATCTGGCCCGCCATCGCCTGCCTGGTGCTGGCCGCGATCCTGGCCTTTGCCCCGCCCGTGTTCGAGCTGCCGCTGTTCGGCTATGTTTCCATCGCCCTGCTGCTGATCGGCGGCATCGGCCTGATGCCGCGCCTGGCCGCCGTGGCGTTCCGGCGCCTGGAGGGCGTGGCGCTGCGCATGCGCCGCGCGCCGCCGGTGCTGCCGCTGGCGCTGTCGCGGCTGGCCAATGCCCCGGGCCAGGCTTCGATCGCACTGGGCGGCGTGCTGGCCAGCTTCAGCCTGATGGTGGCGATGGGAATCATGGTGTCGAGCTTCCGGGTCTCGGTGGACGACTGGATGGGCCATATCCTGCCGGCCGACCTGTATGTGCGCACCTCGCTGGGCGGCAATACCGGTTTCCTCAGCCCGGCGCAGCAGGCCGCGCTGCGCACCGCGCCCGGCGTGGCCCAGGCCCAGTTCCTGCGCACCCGGCCGGTATCGCTGCTGCCGGACCGGCCCAACGTGATCGTCATTGCGCGCGACATCGACGCGGGCGCGCCCGGCGAGCTGCTGGCCCTGGTCGGCGAGACGGCCGCGGCGCCCCCGGGGGCCAGGCCGGCCTGGGTGTCGGAGGCCATGGTCGATTTGTACGGCGCGCGTGTCGGGCAGGTGTTGACGCTGCCGCTGGGCGGCGGCCGGGCGCCCTTCTTCGTGGCCGGCGTCTGGCGCGATTATGCCAACCAGAGCGGCTCGGTGGTGATCCGCCTGGGCGACTATCGCCAGCTCACCGGCGAAGCCGAGGTCACGGACGCCGCCTTGTATGCGGCGCGCGGCGCCGACCCGGGGCAGCTCGAGCAGTCGGTGCGCGCCCTGCCCTTCGGCGCTTCGCTGCAGACCATGTCGGCAGGCGACATCCGCGCGATGAGCCTGAAGATCTTCGACCGCAGCTTCGCCGTCACCTACCTGCTCGAAGCCATTGCGATCGCCATCGGGCTGTCGGGCGTGGCGGCCAGCTTCTCGGCCCAGACGCTGGCGCGCTCGAAGGAATTCGGCATGCTCAGGCACGTGGGCGTTACGCGCGGCCAGGTGCTGCAGATCCTGGCCTTCGAGGGCGGCCTGCTCACGCTGCTGGGCGTGGCCTGCGGATTCGCATTGGGGCTGGTCATCAGCCTGATCCTGGTTTATGTTGTGAACCCGCAGTCCTTCCACTGGACCATGCAGCTGCACCTGCCCTGGACGCTGCTGGGCAGCGTGGCGGCGGTGCTGGTGGCGGCGTCGGTCGCCACGGCGCTGGTGTCGGGACGCTATGCGCTGTCGGGCGGTCCGGTGCGCGCGGTCAGGGAGGATTGGTAATGCGCGTTGCGCTCGTGAGCCTGTTGCTGTTGATCTGCCAGTACTGCGTCGCCGCGCCGCCGCAGTTCGCGCCCGTCACGCCGGGGACCAAGCTGTCCTTCCCGCGCGACTACGGCGCCCATCCGGAATTCCGTACCGAATGGTGGTACGCCACCGGCTGGATCGAGACGCCCGACGGCAAGCCGCTCGGCTTCCAGGTGACCTTCTTCCGCAGCCGTACCGAGCACGACCCGAAGAACCCGAGCGCCTTCGCGCCGCGCCAGCTGGTGATCGGCCATGCGGCCCTGTCCGACCCCGAGCTGGGTCGCCTGGTGCACGACCAGCGCAGCGCGCGCGAAGGCTTCGGCCTGGCCTGGGCGCGCACCGGCAACACCGACCTGAAACTGGACGACTGGCGCATGGTGCGCGAGAGTTCGGGCAGCTACCGGGTCACCATCCGCTCGAGCGAACTGACGCTGGAACTGCGCCTGCGGCCGACCCAGGCGGTGCTGGTGCAGGGCGAAGGCGGCTATTCGCGCAAGGGCGCGAGCCCCCAGCACGCCAGCCACTACTACAGCGAGCCGCACCTGGCGGTGAGCGGCAGCGTGGGCCGCTCGGGCAGCGCGCCTGTGGCGGTCACGGGCAGCGCCTGGCTGGACCACGAATGGTCGAGCGAAGCGCTCGAGCCCGGAGCCCAGGGCTGGGACTGGGTCGGCGCCAACCTCGACGGCGGCGGCGCCCTGATGGCTTTCCAGATCCGCAAGGAGGGAGGTGGTAAACTATGGGCGCACGCGACCCATCGCGACGGCGCCGGCAGGGTCACCCGCTACGCGCCCGACCAGGTGGTGTTCACGCCCACCGCGCACTGGACCTCCCCGCGCACCAAAGCCGTGTACCCGGTCGCGATGGATATTACGACAGGCGGCTTGCGCTGGCAGCTCCGTCCCCTGCAGCAGGACCAGGAACTCGATTCGCGCCGCTCGACCGGCGCGGTGTACTGGGAAGGCGCGGTGACGATCGGCCGCGACGGCAAGCGCCTGGGCCGCGGCTACCTGGAAATGACGGGCTATGTCCGCCCGATGAAGCTTTAGACGAACGCTAGAAACCGAACAAGAACGCGCAAGCAGACGATGACCTCACGCTCCACCGGCAGCACCGGACCTACCGATACCGACACCTCCCGCAAAGGCAGCCTGCCGGCCCTCAAGGGCCTGCTTCCCTTCCTGCGGCCCTACCGCCGCCAGTTCCTGTTCGCCGGCATCGCGCTGTTGCTGGCGGCCGGCGCCACGCTGGCCATCCCGGCCGCTTTCAAGCGCATGATCGACCTCGGTTTCGGGGCCGGTTCGGCCATCACCAGCATCGAGCACGTGGACGCCACCTTCCTGGCCCTGTTCGCCGTGGCCTCGGTGCTGGCGGTGGCCACCGCCGCGCGCTTCTACATGGTGTCGTGGCTGGGCGAGCGCGTGACGGCCGACGTGCGCGCCGCCGTCTATCGCCACGTGGTGCACCAGAGTCCCGAATTCTTCGAGACCACCCGCACCGGCGAAGTGCTGTCGCGCCTGACCACCGACACCACCCTGATCCAGAGCGTGGTCGGCACCAGCATCTCGCTGGCGCTGCGCAATACCCTGCTGTTCGTGGGCGGCCTGGTGATGCTGTTCGTGACCAGCCCCAAGCTCACCGCCATCATCCTCGGGATGCTGGTGCTGGTGGTGCTGCCGATCGTGCTGTTCGGCCGCCGCGTGCGCAAGCTCTCGCGCGATTCGCAGGACCGCATCGCGGACGCGTCGGCCATGGCCGGCGAGATCCTCAACGCGATGCCGACGGTGCAGGCCTTCACCCACGAAGACATCGAATCCGGGCGCTTCCAGGGATCGGTCGACAGCGCCTTCCAGACCGCGATCCGCCGCATCCGCGCGCGCGCCACCCTGACCATGCTGGCCATCGTGCTGGTGTTCGGCTCGATCGTGTTCGTGCTCTGGCTGGGCGCCCACGCCGTTCTGCAGGGCAGCATGACCGGCGGCGAGCTGGGACAGTTCATCCTGTACGCAGCCATCGTGGCCGGCTCGGTCGGCGCACTGTCGGAAGTAATGGGCGAAGCCCAGCGCGCCGCCGGCGCCACCGAGCGCCTGATGGAGCTGCTCGCCGCCCGTTCCGACATCCAGGACCCGGCTACTGCACGCCAGCTGCCGCCGCGCACCGCCAACGGCGCGCGCGTGACGCTCGACGACGTGAGCTTCAGCTATCCTTCGCGCCTGCAGACCGCTGCCCTGGCGCACCTGAAGCTCGATATCCGCGCCGGCGAAACCGTGGCCCTGGTCGGCCCTTCGGGCGCCGGCAAGACCACGCTGTTCCAGCTGCTGCTGCGCTTCTACGACCCGCAATCGGGCGCCATCCTGCTCGACGGCGTCGACATCCGCGACCTGGCGCTGCACACGCTGCGCGATGCGATCGGCATCGTCCCGCAGGACACCGTGATTTTCTCGGCCAATGCGATGGAAAACATCCGCTACGGCCGTCCCGAGGCCAGCGACGAGGAAGTGATCGCGGTCGCCAAAATGGCCGCGGCCCACGAATTCATCGAGCGCCTGCCCGAAGGCTATGCGTCGTTCCTGGGCGAGCGCGGCGTGCGCCTGTCGGGCGGCCAGCGCCAGCGCATCGCGATCGCGCGCGCGCTGCTGAAGAATCCCCCGCTGCTGCTGCTGGACGAAGCCACCAGCGCGCTCGACGCCGAGTCAGAACGCCTGGTGCAGCGCGCGCTGGAGGCGGCCATGGTCGGGCGCACCACCATCATCATCGCCCACCGCCTGGCCACCGTGCAGCGCGCCCACCGCATCGTCGTGCTGGACGACGGCCGGGTGGTCGAATCGGGCACCCATGCTTCGCTGGTGGCGCACGGCGGCGTGTATGCCAACCTGGCGGCGCTGCAGTTCCAGCCTGCGGCCCCGGCGGAGCAGCTCGGGTGAATCATTCGCCACGCATAGGGCCTCGAAAAGCGTAGCAATATCCTACGCTTTTCGTTGATTTAATGGCAGGTTTGTTGTTCACTAACCCCGCCTGCCAGCATATTTGTCTGCTTTGAGTTGCATGTAGGAAAAATCCGACGCTATGATGTCCAGTGTTCACATCCTGGAGTCGCTCATGTCCGGCAGCACCTACCACCCCGCCAACTGGAATGTCGGCACCCGTATCAGCGCCATCACCTTTGCCCTGATGGGCGCCATCGTCGCCGCGCTGATCGCCACGATCACCATGTCGACTTCCAGCATGCTGGAAGAACGCGCCGCACTGAGCGTGTCGAATGAATTGCACAGCGTCGCCAACACGGTGGAGCTTTTCAACAAGACCGTCAGCACTTCGGCCAAGAGCTTCGGGCGCATCTTCAAGGGCACCGTGCCCGGCGCCTTCGAGCTCGACGCCACCACCACGGTGGACATCGGCGGCAAGGCTACGCCGACCCTCAAGCTCGACGGCAAGCCGCTGAACCTCGACTTCACCACCCCCGACAACTTCACGGCCCAAACCGGCGGCAACGCCACCATCTTCGCCGCAGACGGCGAAGACTTCGTGCGCGTGACGACCTCGGTGAAGAAGGAAAACGGCGAGCGCGCCGTCGGCACCCAGCTCGACCGCAAGAGCCCGGCCTACGCCGCGCTGCGCGCCGGCCAGACCTATGTCGGCCTGGTCACCCTGTTCGGCAAGCAGTACATCACCCAGTACGAACCGGCGCGCGACGCGGCGGGCAAGGTGGTGGCCGTGCTCTACGTGGGCGTCGACATCAGCGAAGACCTGAAGGTGCTCAAGGACCGCATCCGTGCGATCAAGGTCGGCGACACCGGCTACTTCTATGTGCTGAACGCGGCGCCCGGAAAGGCCTACGGCGACCTGGTCGTCCACCCGGCCAAGGAAGGCACCAACCTGCTCGAGAGCAAGGATGCCGATGGCCGCCTGTTCATCAAGGAGATACTGGAAAAGAAGCAGGGCACGATCACCTACGACTGGCAGAATCCGGGCGAGACCTCGCCGCGCCAGAAATTCGTGGCCTACACCCACGTCAAGGAGTGGAACTGGATCATCGCCGGCGGCACCTACCGCGACGAGATCACGGCTGCCGCCACCGCCCTGCGCAACCGCTTCATCGTCCTCGGCCTGCTGGCCATGGCCGTGCTGGCCGCGGTCCTGTACGCCCTGGTGCGCAGCAGCGTCTCGCGTCCGCTGGCCGAAGTACGCGAAGTGGCCCGCCGCATCGCCGAGGGCGACCTGACCGCCCGCATGGAAGGCAAGCGCCACGACGAGATCGGCCTGCTGACCGAGTCGATCAATGCCGTCGGCGCCAGCCTGTCGACCGTGGTGGGCAAGGTGCGCGACGGCGCCGAGCAGATCGCCAGCGCTTCCGAGCAGATCTCGGCCGGCAACATGGACCTGTGCCAGCGCACCGAGCAGCAGGCCGTCAACCTGGCCGGCACCGCTTCCTCGATGGACGAACTCACCGCCACCGTGCGCCAGAACGCCGACAACGCGCGCCAGGCCAACCAGCTGGCCATGAGCGCATCGACCGTGGCCCAGAAAGGCGGCAGCACGGTGGCCCAGGTGATCGAGCGCATGGACGCCATCAACCTGTCTTCGCGCAAGATCTCGGAAATCACCAGCGTCATCGACGGCATCGCCTTCCAGACCAATATCCTGGCGCTGAACGCGGCGGTGGAAGCGGCCCGCGCCGGCGAGCAGGGGCGCGGTTTTGCGGTCGTCGCCAGCGAAGTGCGCAACCTGGCCCAGCGCAGCGCCGCCGCGGCCAAGGAAATCAAGGCCCTGATCGACAGCTCGAACGTCGAAGTCGTCGCCGGCAGCAAGCTGGTGGCCGAAGCCGGCGTGACCATGAACGAAGTGCTCGACAGCGTGGCGCGCGTGACCGACATCATGTCGGAGATCACCGCCGCCAGCCAGGAACAGACCAGCGGCATCGAGCACGTCAACCGCTCGGTCAGTGCGATGGACGAAGCGACCCAGCAGAACGCCGCCCTGGTCGAGGAAGCCAGCGCCGCCGCCCAGGCAATGCAGGACCAGGCGGCCGAACTGGCGCGCGCCGTGCGCCTGTTCCGCATCGGCGACGAAGCACCGCAAGTCGCCGCCCCGGCGCGCCGCCCGGCCCTTACCCACGGCTGACCCCGGGCGCCCGAAGCGGCGCCCTTCGGTGTAAAGTAGCAGGCTCTGAAAATGGAGCCTGCCTTGACCGACATCGACCTGCAACGCCGCTGCCACACCATCTTTCCCGGCCACCGCGCCCGCCCTCCCGCAGAACTGTTTGCGGCGATGGCGGCGTGGTGCGAAGAGAACAAGGTCGAGCACGACGTCTACGGCGCCGGCAGCCTGCTGCAGGAATTCGAAGCGAAGCTCGCGCGCCTGCTCGGCTTCGAGGCCGCGGTGTTCTGCATCAGCGGCACCATGGCGCAAGTCACCGCGCTGCGCCTGGCCTGCCAGGACCGCGGCCGCGACCTGGTGGCCCTGCATCCAACCTCGCACATCTTCGTGCACGAACGCTCCAACTACCAGCTGCTCGGCCACTTCAAGGCGCTGCAGGCGGGCGACCGCCATCGGCCCTGGACCGAGGCCGACCTGGCCGCCATTCCCGACCGCCTGGGCGCGGTGGGCCTGGAACTGCCGCTGCGCGAAATCGGCGGCCAGCTCTCCAGCTGGGACGAGCTCGCGGCCATCAAGGCCCACTGCAAGGCGCGCGGTGCCCACCTGCACATGGATGGGGCGCGCCTGTGGGAAGCCGCTTGCGGCTACGACAAACCTTTGAGCGAGGTGGCGAGCGGCTTCGATTCGGCCTATGTGTCGCTGTACAAGGGCATCGGCGGGCTCGGTGGCGCCATGCTGGCCGGAACCCGCGAATTCATCGACCGCGCAGCGGAATGGTTCCGGCGCGAAGGCGGCAACGTGATCCACCGCTCGCCCTATGTGGTGGCGGCGGCGATGCAGTTCGAACAGCGCCTGGCGGCCATGCCGGACTACCTGGCGCGCACCCGCTTCTTGTACGAGGCGCTGGGGGCGCACCCCGACATCCGCGTGAATCCGGCCGCGCCCCAGGTCAACATGCTGCACCTGCATCTGCCTGTGTCGCCCGAGCGCGCGCTGGCGGTCCGGCAGGAGCTGGCCGAGCAGCACGGGATCTGGATGTTCAACCGGATTGCGAGCAGCGCGCTGCCCGGCACCAGTTCGTTCGAGCTGTATGTGGGCGACAATCTGGTGGCGGCATCCGATGAACAGGTGCGCGCGGCGCTGGCCCGGTTTGCCCAGGCACTGGCGGCCTGAAACTTTCCCGCGTCCGCCAGAATTATCGGGCGGGCTACGTTACAATATCGCACTGCACCCATTCGCTATCGCAATGCACCAATATCTCGAATTCATGCGCCATGTGAAAGAACATGGCGCCGTCAAGACCGACCGCACCGGCACCGGCACCCTGTCGGTCTTCGGCCACCAGATGCGCTTCGATTTGGCTGCCGGCTTCCCGCTGCTGACCACCAAGAAAGTCCACCTGAAGTCGATCATCCATGAGCTGATCTGGTTCCTGCAGGGCTCGACCAACATCGCCTACCTGAAGGAGAACGAGGTCAGCATCTGGGACGAGTGGGCCGACGAGAACGGCAACCTCGGTCCGGTCTACGGCTACCAGTGGCGCAGCTGGCCCGCGCCGAATGGCCAGCACATCGACCAGATCGCGCAGGTACTGGACCAGATCCGCAACACGCCGGACTCGCGCCGCATGATCGTCTCCGCCTGGAACGTCGCCGACGTGCCGAACATGAAGCTGCCGCCCTGCCACGCGCTGTTCCAGTTCTATGTGGCCGACGGCAAGCTGTCCTGCCAGCTCTACCAGCGCAGCGCCGACATCTTCCTGGGCGTGCCCTTCAATATCGCCTCGTACGCGATCCTGACCCACATGATGGCCCAGCAGGCCGGCCTCGAAGTGGGCGAGTTCATCTGGACCGGCGGCGACTGCCACCTGTACAGCAACCACCTGGAACAGGTCGAGCTGCAGCTCTCGCGCACACCAAAAAACCTGCCGCGCCTGGTCATCCACCGCAAGCCGCCGTCGCTGTTCGACTATCGCTTCGAGGACTTCGAGGTCACCGGCTACGACCCGGACCCGGCCATCCGGGCGCCGGTCGCCGTATAAAGACTGTTCTTGCGTACATATCGCTTGACAGATGCCTTGCAAAACGACAACATTTCAAACTTAGAATTACAATTCCTAGCCGGGACAGTTACACCGATGCGTTTCCTCGTTTCTCCCCCCTGCCGTCTCCCGGTGTCCGCATGACGGCCCAAGCGCAGCTGACGCTGGTGGTGGCGATCGATGCCGGGCGCGGCATCGGCATCGACAACCAGCTGCCCTGGCACCTGCCGGAAGACCTGGCCCATTTCAAGCGCGTCACCTTGGGTAAGCCGATCGTCATGGGCCGCAAGACCTTCGATTCGATCGGCCGGCCCCTCCCGAAGCGCCGCAACATCGTCATTACCCGCAACCCGGACTGGTCGCACGAGGGCGTGGACACCGCGGGCTCGCTGCAGGCCGCGATCGCTTTGCTGCAGGGCGAACCGGCCAGCATCATCGGCGGCGCCCAGGTTTTTAACGAAGCGATGACGGTAGCCGACGCCATGATCGTCACCGAGATCGACCACCGCTTCGCCTGCGATACCTTCTTCCCGCCGATCGACCCGGCCGTGTGGGTCGAGACCGCGCGCGAGACCCACCATTCCGAGAGCGCCGGCTACGGCTACGCTTTCGTGACCTATGCACGCAAGGAGCAGCGCTAAATGACGGAACAGGCAATTCGTACCCCGGGTACGCGCGGGGGCGACGGGTTCGCGGGCAAGGTGGCGGTCCTGATCGCGATCCTGGCCACGCTGGGCACCATGTTCGGCTTCATCGGCAGCGCCTCGCACAACAATGCGGCCCTGTACAAGAGCAATGCGGCGATCGAGAAGACCAGCGCCGCCAACGCCTGGGCCCATTACCAGGCCAAGTCCAGCCGCCAGAACCTGGCCGAACTGGCCTCGAACCTGCCGGGCGTGAACCAGGCCCACTACCGCGACGAGATCCGGCGCTACGGGGTCGAGAAGGATGGCATCCGCAAGGAGGCCGAGGCCTTCGAGGCGGCATCGGCCAAATGGAACGAGCTGTCGGACCAGGAGCTGCACCGCCACCGCCAGTGGGCCGCGGCCTCGGTGGCCCAGCAGATCGCGATCTCGCTGGCCGCCATCACCCTGCTGTCGCGCCGCACCTGGCTGCTCACCCTGACCTGCGCGGTCGCCGCTTTCGGCGTCACGCTGGCTTTCTTCGCCACGATCAAGGCCGATCCCATGCCTTTCTCGGCGGTGCCGCTGCTGGCCGCGCTGGGCGCCGCCGGCCTGACCGAGGTGTTCCGGCGCCTGGGCCGCAAGCTGACCAGCTAGAGTGCGCCGCTATTGCCGCGCAGCCGTTAGTCTGAGGCCTGGCTTGTAGAACAAGATTGCAAAAATAATCGCACCGGCGCACGCGATTTCTGCGAAAATCCGTTTCCTCTTTTTCCCGGTGCCGTGGCCGGCGGATCGACCCAACCAGGCCGGCCGCTTCCACGGCGCTTCGCTTTGGAGCTGTCCATGAAATTTCGTTTTCCCATCATCATCATCGACGAGGACTTCCGTTCCGAGAATACCTCGGGCCTCGGCATCCGCGCCCTCGCAGCCGCGATGGAGCAGGAAGGCATGGAAGTACTCGGCCTGACCAGCTACGGCGACCTGTCCCAGTTCGCCCAGCAGCAGTCGCGCGCCTCGGCCTTCGTGCTCTCGATCGACGACGAGGAATTCGGCGGCGGCTCGATCGAAGAGACCGATACCGCGCTGACCCGCCTGCGCGCCTTCGTAAAGGAGATCCGCCACAAGAACTCGGACATCCCGATCTACATCTACGGCGAGACCCGCACCAGCCGCCACATCCCGAACGACGTGCTCAAGGAGCTGCACGGCTTCATCCACATGTTCGAGGACACCCCGGAATTCGTCGCGCGCCACATCATCCGCGAAGCCAAGTCCTACCTGGACGGCCTGGCGCCGCCCTTCTTCCGCGCGCTGGTCAACTATGCCTACGACGGCTCCTACTCGTGGCACTGCCCCGGGCACTCGGGCGGCGTGGCCTTCCTGAAGAGCCCCGTCGGCCAGATGTTCCACCAGTTCTTTGGGGAGAACATGCTGCGCGCCGACGTCTGCAACGCGGTGGAAGAGCTCGGCCAGCTGCTCGACCACACCGGCCCGGTGGCCAAGTCCGAGCGCAACGCCGCGCGCATCTACAGCGCCGACCACTGCTACTTCGTCACCAACGGCACTTCGACCTCGAACAAGATGGTCTGGCACAGCACCGTCGCGCCGGGCGACATCGTGGTGGTCGACCGTAACTGCCACAAGTCGATCCTGCACTCGATCATCATGTGCGGCGCGATCCCCGTGTTCCTGATGCCGACCCGGAACAACCTGGGCATCATCGGCCCGATTCCGCTCGAAGAATTCACCGCCGAATCGATCGCCCGCAAGATCGAGGCCAATCCGTTCGCGCGCGAAGCGGTCAACAAGAAGCCGCGCATCCTGACCATCACCCAGTCGACCTACGACGGCGTGGTGTACAACGTCGAGACCCTGCGCGAGATGTTGGACGGGAAGATCGACACCCTGCACTTCGACGAAGCCTGGCTGCCGCACGCGACCTTCCACGACTTCTACAAGAACATGCACGCGATCGGCCGCGACCGCCCGCGCGCCAAGGAGTCGATGATCTTCTCGACCCAGTCGACCCACAAGCTGCTGGCCGGCCTGTCGCAGGCCTCGCAGGTCCTGGTGCGCGAATCGGAAAGCGTGAAACTCGACCAGGACGCCTTCAACGAGGCCTACCTGATGCACACCTCGACCTCGCCCCAGTATTCGATCATCGCCTCCTGCGACGTCGCCGCGGCCATGATGGAAGCGCCGGGCGGCACCGCGCTGGTGGAAGAATCGATCCTGGAAGCGCTGGACTTCCGCCGCGCCATGAAGAAGGTCGACGCCGAATTCGGCGACGACTGGTGGTTCAAGGTCTGGGGCCCGGACGTGCTGTCCGAAGAAGGCATCGGCGAGCAGAAGGACTGGATGATCCATGCCGACGACGACTGGCACGGCTTCGGCAAGCTGGCCGAAGGATTCAACATGCTCGACCCGATCAAGGCGACCATCGTCACCCCGGGCCTGTCCCTGGACGGCAAGTTCGGCGAAACCGGCATCCCGGCCTCGATCGTGACCAAGTACCTGGCCGAGCATGGCGTGATCATCGAGAAGTGCGGCCTGTACTCCTTCTTCATCATGTTCACCATCGGGATCACCAAGGGCCGCTGGAACACCCTGGTCACCGCGCTGCAGCAGTTCAAGGACGACTTCGACCGCAACCAGCCGATGTGGCGCGTGATGCCGCAGTTCGCAGCGGCCAACCCGCGCTACGAAACCCGCGGCCTGCGCGACCTGTGCACCGAGATCCACCTGATCTACAAGCAGCACGACGTGGCGCGCCTGACCACCGAGATGTACCTCTCGGACATGGTGCCTGCCATGAAGCCGTCGGATGCGTTCGCAAAGATGGCGCACCGCCAGATCGAGCGCGTGGCGATCGACGAGCTGGAAGGCCGCATCACCGCCATCCTGCTCACGCCTTACCCGCCGGGCATCCCGCTGCTGATCCCGGGCGAGCGCTTCAACCGCACCATCGTGGATTACCTGCGCTTCGCACGCGACTTCAACGAGCGCTTCCCGGGCTTCGAGACCGACGTGCACGGACTGGTCAAACGCGAGGTCGACGGCAAGCGCGGCTACTTCGTGGACTGCGTGATGCAGGACGCGGCATAAGAAAGCAAAAAGGGGCCTCGGCCCCTTTTTTCATCCACGCCGCATTCGCCTAGCGGCGTTTGAGTTCGACCGGCCCCGCGCTGGCCGGCGCCGGCAGCGCGGCCTCGCGCAGCTCGCGCCGCGCGTGCGTGATCACGGTGAACGCCGACGACAGCCCCAGCACGCCCATCACGCTCGCCACCAGCAAATCAGGCACCCCGCTACCCGTCTGGAACACGCCCAGCGCCGCGACCAGCACGGCCACGTTGCTGATCGCATCGTTGCGGGTGCACAGCCACACCGAGCGCATGTTGGCGTCGCCGTTGCGGTAGGCGTAGAGCAGCACGCCGACCAGGCAGTTGGCGGCCAATGCGGCAAAGCCGATCAGGCCCATGGTGTGGGCTTGCGGCACGGTGCCGGTGCGCAGGTGGTAGAAGGCGCTGGCGAGCACGAAGACGCCGTAGGCGCCCATGGTCGCGCCCTTGAGCAGCGCGGTGCGCGAGCGCCAGACCGGGGCGAGCCCGAGGACGAACAGGGAGATGCCGTAGTTGGCCGCGTCGCCGAGGAAGTCGACCGCATCGGCCAGCAGCGCGACCGAGCCGGCGGCCCAGCCGCCGACGATCTCCACGCCGAACATCAGCGCGTTGATCCAGAGCGCGATCCACAAAATGCGCCGGTAGCGAGGATCGACGGGCGGCTTGCTGGAAGAGCAGCCGCCGCCGCAGCAATCGGACATCGGGCCTTCCTCGTCATGGGTTCGAGCGAACCCATCAATATGATTCAGTATCGACAGCCTAGCACGAAAAAATGAATCAGGTTTTCGGCAGGGTGACGCCGTGCTGGCCCTGGTACTTGCCGCCGCGGTCCTTGTACGAGGTCTCGCAGACTTCGTCGGATTCGAAGAACAGCACCTGCGCGCAGCCTTCGCCGGCATAGATCTTGGCCGGCAGCGGCGTGGTGTTGGAGAACTCCAGCGTCACATAGCCTTCCCACTCCGGCTCGAACGGGGTGACGTTGACGATGATGCCGCAGCGCGCATAGGTCGACTTGCCCAGGCAGACGGTCAGGACATTCCTCGGGATGCGGAAGTATTCGATGGTGCGGGCCAGCGCGAAGGAATTCGGCGGGATGATGCAGACATCGCTCTTCACGTCGACGAAGGAGTTCGAATCGAAGTTCTTCGGATCGACGATGGTGCTGTTGATGTTGGTGAAGATCTTGAACTCGTCGGCGCAACGAATGTCGTAGCCGTACGAAGAGGTACCGAAGGAAATGACCTTGCGGCCGTCGACCGAGCGCACCTGCTGCGGCTCGAAGGGTTCGATCATTCCGGTTGATTCCGCCATGCGGCGGATCCATTTATCGCTTTTGATGGCCATTGTCGAAATTCCAAGAAATCAATTCCGAGATTTTAAACTAATTGACCGCCTCTGGTGCCGTATCGATGCTTGTCGGCAAACTCGAGCCCAGCAGGCGCTGGACCATCTCGTGCGTCAGGCGCGCCGTCGTTTCCGGTTTTTCCAGCGGATACAGGTGGCCGCCCTCGATCATCACCAGGTTGTCCCCGACCAGCTTGCGCGTGGCATCGAGCCCGGCCTGGCGCAGTTCTTCCGAATTGGTGCCGGCAATGAAACCGATCGGCAGCGGATACGGCTCGCGAAGGAAATCGCCCATGTGGTGCGGCAGCGTGTTGTAGATCAGGGTTTCCACCGCGCGGTCGAAACGCAGCTGCACGCCGTCGGGATGCGGCGCCAGGCCGTGGTCGAGATAGTCGTCCAGCGCGCCCGGCGCCCAGGCCTGGAACATCGGCTTGGACGCGAAATGCTGGTAGGCGGCCTGGCGGTCCGGCCAGACGTTGCGCCGGCGCTCCGAGAATTTCGCCGGGGAGAAGCGCGAGCCCATGCCGCGCTTCTTGACCATGCGCCACAGGAAAGCGCGCCAGCCGGCCACCACGGGCGAATCGAGCATGATCACGCAGCGCGCCAGTTCCGGGCGCTCGCGCGCCGCCATCATGCTGAGCATGCCGCCCAGCGAATGCCCGACCAGGATCGGCGGCTGCTCGTAGTCTTCGAGGTGATGGATCAGTTCGTCCACCAGCGCATGCCAGCCGTCGCCCACCGGAAAGCGCGGGTCGTGGCCGTACATGTCGTGGGCATGCACTTCGTAATGCGTCCCCAGCGCCTGGAACAGCCGGTTATAGGTGCCGGCTGGATAGCTGTTCCCATGGGAGAAGTGCAGCAGTGGTTTGCTCATGAACGGTTCTGGCCTGGATGACAACGGATTTCCATTGTAATGAAAGAACCCGTCCCCAGAACTTTGTTTAGAGGGAAACACCTAAGGCAGCGGCCTGTGAAGAAAGCCACATCCCGGTGCGATTATGCGTACCGAATGTTTCTCCAGAGCATCTCCGTGCTAACATTTGGTTCGACTTCATTTTCAAGGCAAGAGCATGGCGGCTGCAGCACTCAAGAGGACTGGGACCCGGAGCAATGAGACCCTGACCGGGGACAGCGGCGACGACGAACTGATCGGCGCGGGCGGTGCGGACTTCCTGTTCGGCCTCGACGGCAACGACACCATCGACAGCGGCCTGATGCTCGATGCGGCCAGCGGCACCTATGTCAAGGACGACAAGGGCGACACCCTCGACGGCGGCAAGGGCAACGACGAGCTCTCCGGCGCCACCGGCGACGACATCCTTCTCGGCGGCGAAGGCGACGACGACCTGTATGGCGGCGGCGGGCGCGACCAGCTGTTCGGCGGGGCCGGCGACGACATCCTGCAAAACGGTCCGCCCTGGGACCCGCTGACCGACAAATTCGAGCTCGACGTCCATGGCGACCTGCTCGACGGAGGCGACGGCAACGACACCCTGTACGGCGACGCCGCCGGCGACACGCTGCTGGGCGGCGCCGGAGACGACATCCTGTTCGGCGATGGCGGCGACGACCTGCTCGACGGCGGCAGCGGCGCCAACGTCCTGATCGGCGGCGACGGCAACGACACCTACATGGTGCGCAGCGCGCTGGACCATGTCTGGGACAAGGGCGGCATCGACAAGGGCACCATCTACGCCGACTGGGTCCTGCCGATCGGCAGTATCGAGAGCTGGACCTGGGCCCCGGGCGTGCAGAAGCTGCCGAACTGGATCGCCGCGCTTGCGAGCGAGCCGCCCGGCACCCGCGCCAGCGGCGAGACCCGCGTCATCGACTACCACTTCGCCCAGACCCCGGCGGACTATTTCACCGACGAGGACAAGGCCGGCTTCGAGCCCTTCAACGCGGCCCAGCGCGTGTTCGCGCGCCAGGTGTTCGACTACGTCAGCACTGTGGTCAACGTGCAGTTCCGCGAGTCTGGTGGACTGAACGACGACGACGTGCTGGTCCTGGCCAACAACCTGCAGCCTTCTTCATCGGGCTATGCGAGCAACCGCCACCTGATGCTCACCACCGACATCCGCGGCAACATGGCGCCGACCACCAGCAATGCCGGCGTCGAGATCCTGCTGCACGAACTGGGCCACGTGCTCGGCCTGAAGCACCCGTTCGACCACGGCGACGCCGACGGCGACATCGGCGAAGGCCCCTACCTGAGCGGCTTCGAGGACGACGGGCGCTACACCCTGATGTCGTACAACACCGACGAGACCCCCTACCAGCTGGCCTACAGCCCGCTCGACCTGGCCGCATTGCAGTACATGTACGGCCCGGCCCAGCAAGTGGCGGCCGGCGACACCAACTGGGTGCTCAGCGCGCAGCGCGCCAACATCATCGGCGACGGCAGCGGGCGCGACACGCTCGACGCCAGCGCCTTCGGCGGCGGCGTGGTGGTCGACCTGCGTCCGGGCTACTGGGGCCATCTCGGCACCCTGGCCGATTCGATCGTCAAGGCGGGCCAGGTGACGGTCAACTTCGGCACGGTCATCGAGAACCTGCGCGGCGGCGCCGGCAACGACCGGCTCAATGGCAACGAGGTGGCCAACCGCATCGAAGGCGGCGCCGGCAACGACCAGATGACCGGCGGCGCCGGCAGCGACGCGCTCGACGGCGGCCTGGGACGGGACGTCGCGGTCTATGCGGGCAAGTTCGCCGACTACGCGGTCAAGGTCGGCAAGGACGGCAGCACGGTCGCGGCCCGGGGCCAGCTGGACGTCGACAGCCTGGCAGGTGTCGAAGGCTTGACGTTCGACGACGCCAGCGTGAGCCTCGAGGTCGACGGCATCGCAGGACAGGCCTACCGGCTCTACCAGGCGGCGTTCAACCGCACGCCCGACCTGGCCGGCCTGGGCTACTGGATCGGCCGCATGGAGCTGGGCACCGGCTTGCTCGACGTGGCGGCGGCCTTCATCGGCTCGCAGGAATTCATCGGCATGTATGGCGCCAAGCCCACCCACGGCGACTTCCTGTCCAAGGTCTACCAGAACATCCTGCACCGTGCGCCCGACCAGGCCGGATTCGACTACTGGCTGGGCGTGATGAACGCCGGCCTGAGCGCCACCGACGTGCTGGCGCAGTTCAGCGAGAGCGGCGAGAACATCGCCGCGCTGGCCGGCGTGCTCGAAGGCGGCATCGCCTACCTGCCCTTCGGCTGACCCGGCGCCGCCGGAGCGACACGTCCGCGCCAGACGCGGCGTGTCTCCGGTGTAAAAACCGGTAAATCTTTCTCCGGCACAAGTGGCTGGGGCCGCAGGTTTGCTATCCTGCGTCTCATGAACCATGTGCTGCTGATCGACGACGACGTCGAACTCGTCGGGATGTTTTCCGAATACCTCGAGCAAGAGGGTTTCCGTGTCACCTGCGTGCACAACGGCGACGACGGCGCCCGCGCCGCCCTGGGCGGCGAGCATGCGATCGCCATCCTCGACGTGATGATGCCGGGGACGAACGGCATCGAGGCGCTGCGCCGGATCCGCGCCGCCAGCCGCATCCCGGTGCTGATGCTCACCGCCCGCGGCGACGACGCCGACCGCATCCTCGGCCTCGAACTGGGGGCCGACGACTACGTCGCCAAGCCCTGCACCCCGCGCGAACTGACCGCCCGCGTGCGCGCCATCCTGCGCCGCACCCAGGCTTCCCAGGGCGAGGGGCCAGGCGCGGTCATCACGGTCGGCAAGCTCACCATGTTCCCGGAACAGCGCCGCGTCACCTGGGACGGCGCACCGGTCGAGCTGACCAGCACCGAATTCAACCTGCTGGAAGTGCTGGCGCGCCAGGCCGGACGTCCGGTCAGCAAGAACGAGCTGTCCGAGCAGGGACTGGGGCGGCCGCTGGCGCGCTTCGACCGCAATATCGACGTCCACCTGAGCAGCCTGCGCCACAAGCTGGGCCCCCTGCCGGACGGGCGCTCCTGCCTGCAGACGATTTACCGCCAGGGCTATCAGCTGATCCGGGACTAGCATGGGGCGCCTGTTCTGGAAGTTCTTCCTGTGTATCCTGCTGGCGCAGGTGGCCGCCACCATCGGCATCGGCGGCGCCTTCTGGCTGTATGACCAGTCCCGCAGCCGCGCGGCCGAACTCGACACCGGCCCGCCCGCCTTCGTTGCGCTCGACGCGGCAAGCGCCACGCTCAAGCACGGCGGCATGCCGGCGCTGCGCGGCATGATCGGCGAACTCAAACGCCCGCAGGTCTTCGTGCTCGACGCTAGCCGCCGCGAACTGCTCGGGCGCGTGGTGCCGGCCGAGCTGCTGGCCGAGGTCGACCGCAAGCTGGCCTCGGGCGAAGCCCTGCGCGGCATCCGCCATCTCCAGGACCCGTCCGGCGCGCGCTACCTGGCCTTCGTGCAGCGGCCCAACCACAGGATGGGCATGGCCGCGCGTGTCGCCACCTCCCCGGTGCTGGTGAGTACGGGCGGGCGCCCGTCTCCCGGCTTCGGCCCGGGGCGGGGACTGAGCCGCGGCGTCGGCCAGGTGGCCGGCATCGTCGCCGGCACGCTGGCCAGCCTGCTGTTCGCCGCCCTCCTCGCTTGGTATTTCTCGCGCCCGATCCGCGCCCTGCGCAGCGCCTTCGAAGCGGCATCGGCGGGCGACCTGGCGCCGCGCTTTACCGGCGGCGGCCGCGGAGCGGCGCGCGGCGGCGACGAACTGAACGACCTGGGGCGCGACTTCGACCGCATGAGCGCCCAACTGCGCGCCCTGATGGATGGCCAGCGCCGCCTGCTGCACGACGTCTCGCACGAGCTGCGTTCGCCGCTGGCGCGGTTGCAGGCCGCGGTCGGGCTGGCCCACCAGCAGCCGGACAAGATCGCGTCCTCGCTCGACCGCATCGAGCGCGAGAGCATGCGCATGGACAAACTGGTCGGCGGCCTGCTGACCCTGTCGCGCCTCGAGGCCTCGCCCGCCCTGGTCCGGCGCGAACAGCTCGACCTGGCCGAGCTCATGGACGAAATCGTCGCCGATGCACGCTTCGAAGCCGGTGGCGGCCTGCCCGGCGCTGGCCCCCTGCGCATGAGCGTCGAGGCGCCCGGCCCGGTGATCGTGCAGGGCGACCCCGACCTGCTGTGGAGCGCACTGGAAAACATCGTGCGCAACGCGGTGCGGCATGGCGGCAGCGGCGGCGAGCTGCGCGCGGTATTGCGCTGCGACGGCCAAGCGGCCCAGGTCGAGGTGCTCGACCGCGGCCCCGGCATCGCCCCGGCCGACCTGGCCTCGGTGTTCGAGCCCTTCTTCCGCTCGAACCCGGCCGGCGCCAGCGTCGATGGCCACGGCCTGGGCCTGGCGATCGCCCAGCGCGTGGTGCTGGCCCACGGCGGCCAGATCCGCGCGGCCAACCGCGACGGCGGCGGGCTGCAGGTGACGGTCACCCTGCCGACGGGCGCTTGACGCCTAGCGGCCGTGCCAGTACCTGGGGTGGCTGCTACGGTATTGCTCCACCTGGATCGCCTCGCCGAAGCGGATCGTGAGCGCGCCCGATTCATCGGTGCGGATGCGGCGAATGCCGAGCGCCTGGTAGCGCGCAAGCACCTCGGCCTTCGGGTGGCGGTAGCGGTTGCGGTAGCCGACCTGGAAGATGCCGACGCTGGGATTGACGGCCGATAGAAAGCCGGCGGTGGACGAGGTGCCGCTGCCGTGGTGCGGGGCCAGCAGCACGTCGGCACGCAGCGCGCCTGGCGCCTGCGCCACCAGTTGCGCTTCCTGCGCCGCCTCGATATCGCCCGCCAGCACGATCGCCTTGCCGCCCGCGCTGATGCGCAGCACGCAGCTGCGCGCATTGGCCTTGAGGGCCGCTTCGGCGTAGCTGCCTGGCGCGGGCCCCAGCATCTCGAAACGCACGCCGTCCCAGGTCCAGGCCTGGCCGGCCGCGCAGCGGACGTGGCTGCGCGCTGCGCGCACGATCGCGTGGCCGGCGGCGAGCGAGGACTGCACTTCGCCGACCTCGATTCCCTGCAATAGCGTGCGCGCCCCGCCTGCGTGGTCGGTATCGCTGTGCGAGACCACCAGCGCGTCGAGGTCGCGGATGCCGCGCCCGCGCAAGTAGGGCAGGATGATGCGGCCGGCGGCGTCGGTGCCCGGCGCATACTGCGGGCCGGCGTCATACAGCAGGCGGTGCGTGCCGGTTTCGACCAGCAGCGCCATGCCCTGCCCCACGTCGAAGGCCGTGACCGTGAACCTGCCGGCATCGGGCGTCTCGGGCAACTGGGCCAGCATCGGCGCCCAGGCTGCCAGTCCGGCCCAGCGGTGCGGCCAGCCGCGCGGCGCCAGCATCCAGGCCGTGCCGGCCAGGGCCAGTGCCAACACCCAGGGCTGCGGCGCCGGCGCCGTCCACACGGCCAACGGTCCGGCCGCCAGCCAGCCCAGGGCTTGCGCCAGCAGCTCGACCATCAGGTGCGCCAGCCCCAGCACCCATCCCGCCAGCGGCGCCGGCAGCAGCGCGCCAAGGAGCGCCAGCGGGGTCACCGCCAGGCTGACCACCGGAATCGCGACGGCGTTGGCGATCGGGCTCACGATCGACACCTGCGAAAACAACAGCAGGGTCAGCGGCGCCAGGCCGAGTGTGACGGCGTACTGGGTCCGGGCGGCAATGCCCAGGGTGCGGCGCCAGCCCGTAGCACCCTGTACGCGCCCGAGGTTCGCATACAGGATGACGGCCACCGCGCAGAACGAGAGCCAGAAACCGGGCGAGAGCACCGCCCATGGATCGATCACGACCACCACGGCGAGCGCCAGGCAGAGCACCTGCGACAGCGCCACGATGCGCCCGCTCCAGAGTGCGACGGCGACGGTGGCGAGCATGTAGAAGGTGCGCTGGGCCGGCACGCCGAAGCCGGCCAGCAGCACATACAGCAGCGCGGTGAGCGCGCCGGCCAGGGCCGCCGCCTTCTGCGCCGGCAGCAGCAGAGGCAGCGCGGCGCCCGCGATGAAGCAGGAGCGGCGCCACAGCCACGACATCGCCCATGCGCCCAGGCCTGCCACCATGGTCACGTGCAGGCCCGAGATCGACACCAGGTGGCCGATGCCGGTGCGGTTGAAGACGTCCCAGTCCGATTGCTCGATGCCGCGCTGGTCGCCGATGACCAATGCAACGATGACGCCTGCGTAGCGCTTGCCCTCCAATTGCGCCAGGATGTGGCGGCGCAGCGCGGCGCGCGCACGTTCCACGACATGGCCGGCGGACGGCACGAAGCGCTCGAGGCGCCGGTTGCCGCCCCCGGCTGGACGCACATAGCCGGTCGCGCGCACGCCCTGCTCCAGCAGCCAGGCTTCGTAGTCGAAGCCATGCGGATTGGCGTTGCCGTGCGGGCGCTGGAGCCGCACGACGAGGCGCCAGCGCTCGCCCGGTTCCACCTGAGCCGTTTCGTTTGCTCCCGTCATCCGGCCATACCATGACAGGGCGATGCGCCTGGGGACCGTGGCGCCGGGTGTGGCGACCTGCTCGACGTCGAGATGGAAGCGCGTGCCGCCGTCGAATGCATGCGGCAGGCTGGCCACGGTGCCGATCACCGTGATGTCCTTGCCTTCGAGCTCGCGCGGCAATGCATCGGCGAGCGCCAGCGTCGCGACGCATGCGGCCCAGGCAGCACCGAACAAGGCGGCGGCGCACAGGCTGGCAATGCGGCGCTTGAGGACCAACAGCAGGCAAGCGATGGCGGCAGCGGCGAGGATCGCTCTCGGCGACGGCAGCGCGGCGAGGGTCTGGACCCAGCACACGCCGCTCAGCAATGCCAGGGAGGCGCAGCGCATGGTCAGCGGCGCTCAAGCATGCAGGCCGCAACTGGCGGCGCACCGGCCCGGCGCATCTCGATAAACGCACTAGTTGAACCTGCGGTACAGGCAAGCCCGGGCAACACGTTTACCGATCTCTCGCGACGAATGCAAACCACTGGCTGTCCTTCAGAATCGGTATCGTCCCCGCTGCGCCGCTGCTCAAGCCTTGTTCGCGTCTTGAGTGGCAGGATCGGCAGTGTCGTGGCTGGAGGCCTCGGCCAGGCGGACAAGGCGCCACTCGCCGCGGCGCTGGATCGACTTGGGCGTATTGGCGGAGCGGCCGAAGACGCCGGGTGGGACGGCGAAGGTGGCGGGTGGAAGCAGGACGCCTTGGGCAAACCAACGTGTACCGTCGAGCGCATGCGATGCTTCACATTGCCACCAGCCACTGGCCGGGCAAGGAAAACCCGTTGCCGCAAAACTGCCGACGGCCACGTGGCGGGCCTCCTCCAGGCTGGGGCTGCTGCCGGCTGCGGCCGTGTTCGAAGGGAGGACGGGCATTGCCAGTGGAAGTGCCGGAGGCGAGCGCTTGCGTGCACGCTTGTCGACAAGTTTCCAGGGAGTGCGGTTCTTCGATTCGAAACTTGGCTGCAGTCCGCGCATCTTGTCCCACAGGGTCGGGGGAGGCAGCAACAGGGCCTGCGGCATCGGCTCGCCCTTCCTGATGTATTGGCGCTGGCCGCCCTGGACGTTCACACCCTTGCCGCCGTCACCGCAATGCCACCATCCACTTTCAGGGCACTCTTCGCCGGCAGACGCGTAGGTACCGATCGGTACTGGCGGCACTTCGACGCGCGTACTTGCCGGCAGGCCCGTCGGCCGCAAGCGGATACTGGAAGCGAGCTTGTCCCACAAGCCCAGTGCGCTGCCTTCGGACAGGGACGATGGAACGGGTCCGTTGGCGCCGATCCCGGTATTCATCTTGAACACCAGATGGGGCAGGAACACGTTGTTCTCCGTCCCGCTCACTTCCCACCAGAAGCTGTGGACACGCGCGTCGCTTTCCTCGACAAACAATTCGACCAGTTCCTCGCCGGGCAGTCCGCCAATCTCGCGCGGCGCTGCCCGCAAGGTCGACACGCGCGCTTTCTCCGCCATCGACAGGCGCCCGACCGCCGCTTCGGATCGTGCGAGAAGACCATGCTTGTCCGGCTTGAGTCCAGCCGAAAGCACCAGCATCAGGTCGATGTCCGGATGACTTGGCAAGCGGGCGAGCATCATGATTTGTTCGCCCTGGCTGGCCGTGAGCGGATCCCGGAAGTATGCGTGGGCGATGCAATACCCGGGTTCACTGGGAATGGCGTTCCCGGGATTGGCAACGAGTTGCGTGAGCAGCTTTGCCAAGGCATCGACCTTGCCCGGGTCGTAATCGTCCGCTTCCAGGTCGATGCTGACGCCAGCGGCGTGTACAAGGGCTTCGGCCGTGACGCTTTCGTAGCGGTAGCGTTCCAGTTCGAGACCGTTCGCCGCCGTACCTTCGGTGACCGTGCGGGCGTGTACGAAGATTTTGCCTGTCAGCCCACTGTCGGTTTGTATGTTCCTGGCCCATTCGAGATTCCTGTTCCCGCCGAGTTGATCCGGCTTTGCCCGGAGCTGGGCTTCGCGATCCCGGACGCGCTTTTCGAATGCATCGGCAGTTTCATTGAACGCCACGATATCGAAACCGCCGATGCGGGCCCGTGTCAGCTCTGCCTCTGCTTCTTCCGGCAAATCGATCAGCAACCTGCCGACACACACCGTTTTCATCTTCTGGGTCATTCGCGCTACCTCGTGTTGGTCCCGGCGGGCTTCCTCTTGCCTATCCAGGACTTTTCCCGCAGCCCAGGTGGCCGCCAATGCGGCGCAGAGGATCCCGGCCAGCATGCTTGCCAGCCTGGTCTGGATCCATTGCTTCACGAAATCTCCTGGACAATCTGGGTGATCAATCGGAGTGTTAACATGAGTACGTCCTCATTGTCATACGACTCCTGGTGATCGAATCCCCTCATCGCAAACACCTGTTTCACTCGCCCGACTGGCCCGGCGCCGGATTGATGGGGAACAGTCCCGTCGCCACGGGATTCCTGCTGGTCGGGCGCGAAACGCAACTCGGTCTTCCCCTCGACCAGTACGCGTCGTTGGCCGGTATCGGTATCGCCGATGTACTGAGCAGCAGCAAGGTTCGCGGGTGTCAGGGCCGTGGCCGATCCAGCTTGCTGGAGCGCGATCCACCGAATGTTCCCGAAGGACAGCTTTTCGTTGTCGTCGCCATAAAATGCGTAGGTATTGGGGTGGTAGTAATTCTCCAGCGAGCGATGAAATTTTTCCGCAGTGTCGACGGCAGCCCTCACGGCTTTTTCCACGCCCCCGATTTTTTCGCGGTATTTTTTTGCGGGGTCGGCAAGTGACAGGTTGATCAGGCGGAACCACGACTTCGTGTCCCGGTACAGGTCGTACGGGTTCTGCAGGTTCGCGCTGGGAAAATGCAAGGCGTCGTAGGGCTTGGCCTGGTACCCGGAGAGGGCAGCCGGTTCCGCAGGCGTGCGCGCGCCGCCCCCCAGCTTCACGACACGGACATGGAGCCATGCGTGGGGATAGAGATGATTCGGCAGCAGCTCGAGTGCGCCCGGCGAGGTCGCCAGGACCGGCGTCGTCTTCTCGGCGCTGGTTCCCAGGATCTTGGCGACCCTCGACGCCGAGAAATTCTCGGCAGGATTGTTACTTGGGCTCGATTGCTCGGTACCGCAGGCAATGCGCCGGTAAGCCACCGGCCCGCCCAAAGCCGGCATCACGCCATGGATGACACCGGCGATCTTCCCCGGAATGCGCTTGGCACAGGCCCTGGCCACCAGCCCGCCCATCGAGTGGGTCACAAGGATGACCTTGCTGCACTGCCGTTTTGCCCTGGTCCAGGAGTCGATAATGGCAAGAATGCGCTTTTCCAGCAGCGCCGCCGACGTCTTGCAGTCGGATAGCCAGCAATAACCGACTGCATAGACCGGAAAATAGTAGCGGGCATGTTTTTCGAGGTGCTGCTCGGTCAGCGGGGCAAACTCGCGCAGCCCCCATTTCTGGGGATCGCAGGCCATCACCTCCTTCCAGTGTGGCTTGATGAAGCGTCTTTTTCCCTGGTCGTCGAACCCGAAAGTCTGGTTCAGGCGCATCTGCAAGGCATGCAGCAGAGGGCCATAGGAATCGGCGTGCACTTCTCCCCAGCCGCGCTCGCGCACCTCGCGCTCGGTCAGGATATAGCCGTCGACAGGATCGGGCATGACCACCGGGCCGCCATCGTCGACTTCGAGCGTGGCAGGATCGAACAACCGCTGGCGTTCTATCGCGGAATAACTGTCCCAGGTCTTGGAAGCCCGGAGTCCTTCGCCGGGACCATTGGGAGGACGCCAGATGGGCTGGCCGGGCCTGGCAAGCTTGTTCCTTTCATCGTCGATGCGTCCCAGGCTGGGCTTCTGTTTCGCCCTGAGATTGGTGCCCATGATGCCCGGCACAACAATGATGGGGACAACGTTATTGGGAGGCATGAGCCCCAATCCGCGCAGCGTAAATTCCGGCGACGACATGAACGAATCGGCTTGCCATCCGCCGTGCGGCAAGGGGATGAGCGACGGAAGCGGCCTGGTTGATTCACTCATGACGGCAAAGCCTGTTCAGCGAAGTTCACGGGAGAAGCTCGAAATGGACGGGCCCGGTCATGTCGCCTTTGACCAGCGCCGTACGCCCGAGCTCATCGCTGACGCCTGTGACCGTCCTGCCGTCCTGCAGATGGGCGATATAGCGCTGGGAAGGGATGGGCTCGCGTGTCTGCAGGTGCCGCAATACCAGTCGCTCGTCGGTACGCAAGGGCGTGCTGGCCAGATCGAGTTCCGAGGGGCCTGCGCCTGCGGGGGCCACATGCGCCACCGTCCGCGCCTTGATCAGGTGCTCGCCGGTGCTCTGTTGCGTGATTTTCCCGTCGGCCCACTCCGTTTGCGCACCCTTCGAGACAATCCGGACAAGGGGGGCTTCGATATGGATCGCTTCCGAAGAGATCAGGCTGATCCGTCGCGAAGACTTCACCTCGACCGCGCCCTGGTGCGCCTGCACGAGGATATTGCCGCTCCCGGCGACGAGCTTTACCCCGAGCGACTGCGCAAACGCGCTGATGCCGCGTGCCGCCCGCAAGAAAAGGTTTCCGCCAGCGGTCGTTTGCGCGTCGCCGCCGCTCACCACGTCGACCTGGCTTTCGGAGCCGATCGCGACATTGGATGGGCTGGCCATCATGATGCCGGCGGGCGCGGAGATGGCGACCAGCGGCTCGCCAGCCATGTCGCCGCCAGCACCGTTGGAACCCTGGTCCCAGCGTTTGAGCTTGTCGGACAATTCCGCCAGCCGGCGCGCGCCCGCTTCGTCGCCGGTATGCTGCTCCGCCAGCTTCGCCATCTCGTCGACGACGCTGTGCAGAAGTTCGGCAATGCTTACCAGGCCGGTGCGCGACAACTGGTTTCCCTCCTCCACGGGCGACGCTTCCGCGCTCACCAGCACGCCTTTTTTCCCGCGAATTGCCACGGCATGGTCGGTGCGCAGTTCGGCGCCCTCTCCGCGCGGGCTTGCGCTTGCGTTGGCCCTCGGATGGCTCAGCCATCCGAGATTGAGCTGGGTCGCGCCGTGGTCGCTCGACAGTTGCGCGCCGATCTCGCCGCGGGTGTCGTCGAAACGCAGCTGGTTGCCGCGCTGGCCGCCGATCTCGCGCGTTCTGGTTCCGGACAGGTAGCGGTCTCCCGGCAGGCTGCCGCCGGCGCTCAGTTGCGGCGGCTCGCCGCGTTGATTGAAGACCTGGGAAAGGATGACTGGACGGTCCGGGTCGCCACCGAGGAAGGCCACGAGGACTTCGGTGCCGACGCGCGGCAGTGCGAGTGTCCCGCACTGCTGCTTCGATCCAGGGCCGGCTCCGGCCCAGCTCGACGACACCCGCACCCAGGCCGAATCGGCCGGGGTGTCCGACACCCCCGCCCCATGCGCATGCTTGTGGTCGGCCGTGCGCATGCCGGGAAAGCGGATCTTGACCCGCCCCAGCGCGTCGCAATGCACATCTTCGCCCGGCGGCCCGGTGACGATCGCGCTTTGCAGCTCGGGATGCGGCAGGTCGAGGCGCGGATCGAAGGCCGGCACCAGCGGGATGCCGCGGCGCACGGCGTCGAAACGCATGCGCACGCGCACGCCGTCGCCGGCCACCGGGTGCTCGTTGGGAGCGAGCATGGCGCGCTCCGGGCTGTAGGGGCCCATCAGGCGGCGCACCCGGCTGGAAAGATCGGCCGGCAGGTTGTTCTCGGCTTCCATCCAGACGGCCGTGACGACGAAATCGCGCTCGCTTTCCGGATGGGTGTCGATCTCGGGGTGCCCGGCGAGGGTGAAGTATTCGCCGGCGCACAGGTCGCGCACGCTGCCTTCGCCGTGGAAGCACTTGGTGTCGAATTCGTGGCGGTTCATGCGCACCTGGCCGAGCCGCCAGTGGTCTTCGACGTCGTTGCCGGCATGCGGGATCTCGACCAGGTAGTCGTCGAGCGTGGCGGCCAGCGCATTGCCGCTGCGGCCCTGGTCGGCCATGCCGCGCGCGGTGGCGGTCATGAACTGGGTGCCCGAGGGGTTGCGGTAGTCCCAGCTGTGGCGGCCGATGCTGCCCGGCTGCAGGCGCCGGGCGGCGCACCAGGAGACCACGGTGTCGCGCTCGGAGGTGGCATCCGTGCGGTGGTAGCGCACGCTGCCGGCCGCGCTGCGCGGCAGCGAAGCGCCGTCGGAGAACATCACCAGGGTGTGCACCGGGGTGTCGTCGGACTCCTGCTCGGCGGCGCCGGCGCGGGCGCGTCCCGGGCGGAAGGTCCAGGCGATGCCGCGCCGCTTGAGCAGGCGCCTGACAAACGATGCGTCGGATTCGTTGTACTGCATGGTCTGTTCGCGCGGCGGGAACTGGCGCATGTCGAACAGCGGGTCGAGTTCGTAGTCGAATGCGCTGGCCATGACACTGTTGGATTGGCGCCACTCGTCGAACAGGACCTGCACGATCTCGAGCTCGTTCTGGTAGCGGAACACCCGGCTGTTGACGCGCTTTTCCATGATGGCCAGCGCATCGCGCATGACCAGCTGGTAGACGGCCAGGCCGCCGTCGTGGTCGCCCGCGCGCGCCTCGGCCACGATGCCGCAGATGCTGCGCAGCTGGCCGCGGTCGGTCACCAGCTGCAGTTCGGCGGGCAGCGCGATGAGTTCCTTGAGCGGGATGCGCGGCGTATCGGCGACGCAGGTGATGATGTATTCGAAGCCGCCGCAGACCGATTCGTGGCCCTGCACGCGCTGGGGCAGCAGCAGTTCGTCGGAGAGGTGGTCGGCGTGGCCCAGCCGCAGCCGGATCGGGCGATGGGCGGTGGTCAGCGATTTCTCGTGCCTCAGCATCCGCAGGAATTCGCTCGCACTGTCCAAGTCCGTCTCCCTGTTCTCGTGGCTGCGTCGCAGCGAAGAATGCATATTGGCAGAACGGAAGAGCCCGGGCATTGCGGCCCGTCATCAAGAAAAACGAACTTCCCGACCGAGAGACGGTCGGGAACCGGTCAGCCGGGCGCTAGTTTCGCGAGGGCCGCCAGCCGCGGAATCGCGGCCAGGCAATTGCGGTGCACCGCCTCGCGCACGTCGGCCTCGGCGATCCCGCGCAGTTCGGCCAGGGCGGCGCCGATGCGCGGCAGCTGGTCGGGGGTATTGCGGCCCGGGTGGATCCAGCTCGGCGCGATGTCCGGGGAGTCGGTTTCCAGCACGATCGAGGACAGGGGCAGCTCGGTGGCCAGGCGCCGGATCTGGAGGGCGCGGGTAAAGGTCATGGCGCCGCCGAAGCCCAGGTGCAGGCCCAGGTCGATGAAGGTGTGCGCCTGCTGGAAGCTGCCGTTGAAGGCGTGGGCGATGCCGCCCGGCGGGCGGATCTGGCGCAGGTGCTTGAGCACCTGGTCCTGCGAGCGCCGCACATGGGTCATTACGGGCAGGTCGAAGTCGCGGGCGATGCGCAGCTGGGCGCGGAAGAAACGCTCCTGCTTCTCGCGCATGGCCGGCTCGCACAGCAGCGGGATGAAGTAATCCAGGCCGATTTCGCCGATGCCCACGAAATTCGGGTCGCCCAAGGCCGCTTCGACGGCGGCGCGCAGCGCCTCGAGGTCTTCGTCCTGCGCCTGCGGCACGCAGATCGGGTGGATGCCCAGCGCATAGGCGACGTTCGGGGCGTTCGCAGCAAGCTCGGCAACGGCGCCGAAGTTGCCGCGCTCGACCGCCATCGCCATGATCACCGACACCCCTGCCCTGGCCGCCTGCGCCGCGACGTCGAGCGACTGGGCGCCGAATTCACGGGCATCGAGATGGCAGTGGGTGTCGATCCACATGGTTCAGCTTTCGGCCGCTTGCAGTCCGTGTTCGGTCAGGCGCAGCACGCGGTCGCAGCGGCGGGCGAGCTCCATGTCGTGGGTGACGATGACAAAGGCCGTGCCGAGGGTGCGCGACAGTTCCAGCATCAGATCGAAGATGGTCTGGGCGGTACTGTGGTCCAGGTTACCGGTCGGCTCGTCGGCCAGCACGCAGGCCGGCTGGGTGACCAGGGCGCGCGCCAGGGCCACGCGCTGGCGTTCGCCGCCGGACAGTTCGCCCGGGCGGTGCACGACGCGCTTGCCGAGGTTCACGCGCCCCAGGATGGCTTCGGCCTTCTGCTGCGCCGACTCGCGCGCTTCGCGCCGGATCATCAGGGGCATCATGACGTTGTCCAGCGCCGAGAATTCCGGCAGCAGGTGGTGGAACTGGTAGACGAAGCCCAGCGACGAGTTGCGCAGGTCGCCGCGGCGGGTTTCCGACAGGGTGGCGAAGTCTTCGCCCAGCAGGGTCACGTTGCCGGTCGATGGCGTATCCAGCCCGCCCAGCAGGTGCAGCAGGGTCGACTTGCCCGAGCCCGAGGCGCCGACGATGGCGACGCGCTCGCCGCGGTGGATGGCGAAATCGATCCCGTCGAGCACCTTGACCGTATAGTCGCCCTGCTTGAAGGTTTTACCGAGGCCGCGGCAGGACAGCACCGGGGCGTTGCTGGATGGGTTATTCATAACGCAGGGCCTCCGCCGGTTTCACACGCGAAGCCGACCAGCTCGGGTAGATGGTCGCCGCGAACGCCAGCAGCACCGAGACGCCGCCGATCTTGGCCACGTCCGGCCAGCGCAGTTCGGACGGCACGGCGCTGATCAGGTAGATATCTTTCGACAAGAACTGCACTCCCAACAAATGTTCAATAAACGGGACGATGGTATCGATGTTCAGGGCCACCAGCACGCCCCCGCCGACGCCCAGCACGGTCCCGAGGATGCCCACCAGCGCGCCCTGCACCATGAAGATCTTTTGAATCGAGCGCGGTGAGGCGCCCAGGGTGCGCAAGATGGCGATGTCGGCCTGTTTGTCGGTCACCGTCATCACCAGGGTCGACACCAGGTTGAAGGCGGCCACCGCGATGATCAGGGTGAGGATAATGAACATCATCTTCTTTTCGGTCTGTACGGCAGCGAACCAGTTGGCATTGAGCTTGGACCAGTCGCGCATGTCCAGGTCGCCCGGCATGCTCTTTTTCAGCTCGGCGGCGACGATGGGCGCCGCATGCATGTCCTCGACCCGCAGGCGCAGGCCCATGGGCGCATCCAGCCGCTCCATGCGCTGGGCGTCTTCGATGTGCACGAAGGACAGCGCCGCATCGAATTCGAAATGCCCGGCCTCGAAGATGCCGGCGACGGTAAAGCTGCGGCTGCGCGGCAACAGGCCGGCCGGCGTGACCTGGCCCTTGGCCAGCAGCATGGTGACCTTGTCGCCGATGCCCACATTGAGCGAGCGCGCCAGCGCATAGCCCAGCACGATGTTGAACGAGCCGGGCTGCAGGGCGTCCAGGCTGCCTGCCTTGACCTGTTTGGCGATGCTGGAGACCTGGTCTTCCTGGCCAGGCAGGATGCCGCGGATCACCGAGGGGCGCATGACGCCTTCGCCCACCAGCATGCCTTGCGTCTCGACAAAGGGCGCGGCGCCGCGCACGGCCGGGTTACGGGCCGCGGCCTGGGCGGCGGCACGCCAGTCCGGCATGCTGCCGCGGTTGTCGAAGACCTCGATATGGGCCAGTACCGACAGCATGCGGTCGGTGACTTCCTTCTGGAAGCCGTTCATCACCGACAGGATGATGATCAGGGCCGCCACGCCCAGCGCGATGCCGGAGACGGAAATCAGGGAGATGAAGGAAATGAAGCTGTTGCGGCTACTTCCCTTGCCGGCGCGCGTGTAGCGCAGGCCGACCAGCCATTCGTAGGGCAGGTTCTGGGCGATGCTCATGCTGTGCAGCCTTGTTGTTCGAGGCCGCAGTGTGCCATACGCGCCGCGCCAGCGACAGGGGCAAATGCGGGCTTATTCATAGCGCAGCGCCTCCGCCGGCTTGGTGCGCGAGGCCGACCAGCTCGGGTAGAGCGTGGCCAGGAAGGCCAGCAGTACCGCGACGCCGCCGATCCAGCCGACATCGAGCCAGCGCAGCTCGGACGGGATCTCGCTGATCAGGTAGACCTCCTGCGACAGGAACTGCACCTTGAAGCTGCGTTCGATGAAAGGCACGATGACGTCGATATTGAGCGCCACCAGCACGCCCAGGCCCACGCCCAGCAGCGCGCCCAGCACGCCCACCAGCGTGCCCTGCACCATGAAGATGGTCATGATCGAGCGCGGCGAGGCGCCCAGGGTGCGCAGGATGGCGATGTCGGACTGCTTGTCGCGCACCGTCATCACCAGGGTCGAGACCAGGTTGAAGGCGGCCACCGCCACGATCATGGTCAGGATGATGAACATCATGCGCTTTTGCGACTGCACGGCCGCGAACCACATCGCATTGACCTTCGACCAGTCGCGGATGAACAGTTCGCCCGTCATGCTCGCCTGTAGCTGGCTGGCCACCTGCGGGGCGCGCTGCATGTCGGCCAGGCGCAGGCGCAGGCCGCCCGGGGCGGAAGCACCGGCCAGCTCCTGCGCATCCTGGATGTTGGCAAAGGCCAGGGTCGAGTCGAATTCGAAATGGCCGGCCTCGAAGATGCCGGCCACGGTAAGCGGGCGGGTGCGCGGCATCATGCCGGCGGCCTGGCCTGGAATGGCTCCGCTGGCCGAGGCCATCAGGAGCGTGATGCGGTCGCCCACGCCCACGTCGAGCGAGGTGGCCAGCGCGCGGCCGATGATGATGTGGTACGAGCCCGGTGCGATCGCGTCGAAGCGCCCTTCGCGCATGTGCTTGGCAACATCAGACACGGTCGGTTCCTGGGCAGGGTCGACGCCGCGCAGCAGCACCGGCTTCATCACGCCGTCGCTGAGCAGCATGGCCTGGGCCTCGACGAAAGGCGCGGCGGCGCGCACTTCCGGGTTGCGCAGTGCTTGCTCGCGCGACGCGCGCCAGCCCGGCATGGCGCCGCTGGCGTCGAATATTTCCACATGGGCCAGCACCGACAGCATGCGCGCCGTGACTTCCTTCTCGAAGCCGTTCATTACCGACAGCACGATGATCAGGGCGGCCGCGCCGAGCGCGATGCCGGCCACCGAGGCCATCGAAATGAAGGAAATGAAGCTGTTGCGCCCGCTGCGCTTGCCCGCGCGGGTGTAGCGCAGGCCGACCTGCCACTCGTAGGGCAGCTTGTGGGTGATGCTCATGAAATCCGGTTGTTGGTTTGCCAACCCGACAGTTTGCCAGACATCGGCGCTTCCTGTCGCAAAAACATGTCGCCGGCCTGCCGCCGGGCTGCGTCAAACGGGTGCACGACCGTTCGCGATGCGCGTATTTGCCTTAAAATGGCGGCATGTCCCACATAACGCTCGTCCTGCCCCACCTGCTCCCGTTTCCCGAATTCGCGCCCGACCTGGTGCGCGCCATGCAGACCCCGATGCTGGCCTCCCTGCTCACCCGCACCAGTTCGCACGAGCGCAGTGCGGCGGTGGATACCGCACGCGCCTTGCCACACGAGCAATGGCTGGCGCGCAGTCTCGGCCTGGCCCAGGACGGCCAGCCGGCCTTTGCCGCCGCAGCCATGCGCGGCTTCGGGCTCGATCCCGGCGACGGCGCCTGGTTCATCGTCAACCCCGCCCACGTGCAGATCGCGCGCAGCCACTCGATGATGGCCGACCTGCGCCACCTGGGCCTGGAAGAAGACGAAGGCCGCGCCCTGTTCGAGGCGGCCCGGCCGCTGTGCGAGGACATCGACCGGCCCCTGCGCTATGGCGACGCCCACACCTGGTTCCTGCGCGCCGACGACTGGGCGCATATCGACACCGCGACCCCGGACACCGTGGTGGGCATGGACCTGACCGATTTCGTGCCGCGCGGGCCGCGGGCGCTGGCCTACCGCAAGCTGCAGAACGAAGTGCAGATGGCCTGGCACACCCATCCGGTGAACGCCGCGCGCGAAGCCAGGCGCCTGCCGGCCGTGAACGCCTTCTGGCTGTGGGGCGCCGCCGCTGGCGGCGCCCGCCCTGCCACCCCTTTCACCCCTGTCACCAGCGTCGGGGCGCCCGGCTGGATCGGCGCGCTCTCGCAGCGCAAGACCGGCTCGCTCGACGACGTTGGAAACGCCCTGGGCCAGGACGGCCTGCTCTATGTCGGCACCCTGGCCGACGCGGCCATCGCCGCCGACTGGGGCGTGTGGCTGCAGCAGGTTCACCAACTGGAAGACAAGCTGTTCGCGCCGCTGCATGCGGCACTGGTCCAGGGCCGCGTCAAGCGCCTGCACCTGGTGCTGAGCCACCGCGACGCGCTTGCCGAATTCACCACCACCGCCATGGCGCAACGCAAGTTCTGGCGCCGGCCGACCCTGGATCGACTGATTTGAACCCTGCAAGCACCGAAAAACGCACCACCGGCACCATGACCCGCATCACCACCCGCCCCTGCCCGTTCCGCACCTCCGAGATGCTGCGCCAGGGCGGCGTACACCCGGTACTGGCGCGCATCTATGCGTCGCGCGGCCTGGTCGACGCGCGCGAGCTCTCCAGCGAGCTGGCCTCGCTGGTGCCGCCCGGCGCCCTGATGCAGATCGATGCCGCGGCCGTGTTCCTGGCCGACGCCATCGCGGCGGGAAAACGCATGACCATCGTCGCGGACTACGACTGCGACGGCGCCACCGCCTGCGCGGTCGCGCTGCGCGGGCTGCGCATGATGGGCGCCAACGTCGACTACATCGTGCCGAACCGCTTCGAGTACGGCTACGGCCTGACCCCCGAGATCGTCGAGCTCACCGCGCGCGAAAAGGCGCCCGACATCATCATCACCGTCGACAACGGCATTGCGAGCATCGACGGCGTCTTGGAGGCAAACCGGCGCGGCATCGAAGTGGTGGTCACCGACCACCACCTGCCGGGCGAGGCGCTGCCGCCGGCGCGCGTGATCGTCAATCCGAACCAGCCCGAGTGCGGCTTCCCCAGCAAGCACCTGGCGGGCGTGGGCGTGGTGTTCTACGTGCTGCTGGCGCTGCGCGCCGAGATGCGCCGGCGCGGCGTGTTCGATGCCCAGACCCAGCCCAAGCTCGACAGCCTGCTCGACCTGGTGGCGCTGGGCACCGTGGCCGACGTGGTGCGGCTGGACGCCAACAACCGCATCCTGGTCGCGCAAGGCATCAAGCGGATGCGCGCGGGCCGCATGCATGCCGGGGTGGCGGCGCTGTTCCGGGTGGCGGGACGCGAAGCGCGCTGCGCCTCGCCGTTCGACCTGGGCTTTGCACTCGGCCCGCGCCTGAACGCCGCCGGCCGTCTCGAAGACATGTCGCTCGGGATCGAATGCCTGGTCACGGACGACCCGGGCCGCGCCTGGGCGATCGCCCAGCAGCTCAACGACATCAACCTCAAGCGCCGCGAGATCGAAGCGGACATGCAGGACACCGCCCTGCTGCACCTGGACAGCTTCGAGCCGGCCAGCAGCAGCACCATCAGCGTGTTCGACCAGGGCTGGCACCAGGGCGTGATCGGCATCGTCGCCTCGCGCCTGAAAGAAAAATTCTTCCGCCCGACGATCACCTTCGCGCCGGGCATGGAAGGCTGGATCAAGGGCTCGGGGCGCTCGATTCCGGGCTTTCACCTGCGCGACGCGCTCGACCTCGTGTCCAAGCGCGTGCCGGGCCTGATCGACAAGTTCGGCGGGCACGCGATGGCGGCCGGCCTGACCATCCGCGCCGACCATTTCGACACCTTCTCGCAGGCCTTCGAAGCGGTCGGCAATGCCTGGCTGAGCGCGGCCCAGCTCGAGCGCATCGTCGAGACCGACGGCCCGCTCGAGGACGAGTATTACTCGACGCACTTCATCGAGCAGATGGACAGCCAGGTTTGGGGCCAGGGCTTTGCGCCGCCGGTGTTCTGCGACGAATTCCGCGTGGTCAGCCAGCGCATCCTGAAAGAGCGGCACCTCAAGCTGCTGCTGGAAAAGAACGGCCGGCGCTACGACGCGATCTGGTTCGGCCATACCGACAGCCTGGCGGACCGGGCGCGCGTGGCGTTCCGGCTTGATGCCAACGAATACAATGGCGTGACGAAAGTGCAACTGCTGGTCGAGCACGCCGAATCGCTGTAAAACGCGGCGTCGTTTCCTTATTTTTTCGGCGGCGGCCCGAAATCCGATCCGCGGTCGAATACGACTTCCCATTGTCCCGGCGCTTTCAAGCGCCAGATCGAATTGAAGCGCCCGATGCGCTTGCCCGCGGCATCGAAGACCGGTCCGCCGCTATAGGCCAGCGTGCCCGATTCCACTACCTCGACCTCTTCCGGCTCCCACGAGAAGGGCGCGCGCGGCCCGGCATAGAACTGGCGCCAGCCCTTGACGATCGCAGCCTTGCCGCGCAAGTTGCCCTGGGCCGAGATGAAAATGGCTTCGTCGGCCAGGAAACGGGCGAAACCGTCGATATCGCGCATTTTCATGGTTGCGGCAAATCCCCGCTCGGCATCCATGACCTGTTTTTTCAATTCGCCGTTCGATTCGCGCGCGCCTGCCGACGCTGCGGCCAGCAGCATCAGGCAAGCGGAAAAAACAGACAGCAAACGCAGGCGCATGGCCTCATCCTTGTTAGTGCGTTTCTAATTTGCAAGATTAATAATTCTGTCACCGGTGCACGCGCATGACAACCGGTAGTTGCAATGATTTCGGAATCGGAGTATAAAGAGTCCAATTACGGAGGATTCCATGAGCCTAGCTTACTGCTACCCAAAAAGCCGGTTTGAAACGGCGGTGCTGGTCGACCTGAATTCGCGCAGCGAGCGCGAGCGGCTGTCCAGCTCCGCATTGAAAGGCTTTTTCAAGCTGGCAGCGGCCTGGGGCGTGCGCGACGACGATGCGCGCGAGCTGCTCGGCGGCCTGTCGTCCTCTTCGTATTACGACTGGAAGAAGCACCCCGAGCGGGTGCTCGAGGTCGACCGCATTACCCGTGTTTCCTACCTGCTGGGCATCTACAAGGCCCTGCACATCCTGTACGGCGACAAGCTCGCCGACGAATGGATCCATCTCCCGAATACCAATCCCGTCTTCGCCGGCCGCACACCGCTGGCCTATATGCTGGGGGGCGGCCTGATCGCCATGCAGACCGTGCGTAAATTGCTGGACGCGCGCCGCGGAGGCCTTTGATCTTGCCTGTGCTGCATAAACTGACCCAGCTGCGCCAGATCGACACTTGCCGCCTGATTCCGTCGCGCTTTGCCGACGTCGAGGATTCCGTCCTCGCCCCGCTGGCGGAGAACAACGACATCCTGCGCGACCTGTTCGACCTCGACAACGCCACCAACGAGCGCCTGCGCGGCGAATCCGGACAGCTGGCCGGCATCGGCATGGACGAGCTGGTGTTCGGCGTGCCGAACTTCCGCATCATCAATGCGGCCTACACCTATGCCCGCCCCGAAGGCAGCCGCTTCAACGACGGCGAGCGTGGCGCCTGGTATTGCGCCTTCGCGGCCGAGACGGCGCTGTGCGAAGTCATCTTCCACAAGACCGTCGAATACCAGGAAATCAACCGCTTCGACGACAGCGTCACCTACCAGTCGCTGCTGGCGGACTTCAGCGCCGCCTTCCACGACCTGCGCGGCGTGGAAGTGCACAAGGCCTGCCTGGACCCGGACAGCTATATCGCCTCGCAGGCCCTGGCCAGCCAGCTGCTCGAGGCCGGCTCGATGGGCATCATCTACCCGAGCGTGCGCCATCCGGGCGGCATCAACCTCGCCTGCTTCCGTCCCGCCCTGGTGGGCAATGTGCGCAAGGCCCAGACCTATCGGTTAACATGGGCGGGTTCGCCGCACCCGGCGGTCGAGATCATTTGAAGAAGCACACGCATGAAGACCAATCCCGAAAAAGACCTGGAGTTGCACGACAAGATCAACCGCGAAACCGGCCGTGTGAAATGGAGCGAGCTGGAACGCCATTTTGCCAGCGGCTCGGTGATCTACGTGAGCGAGGAACTGGACCTGATCGATGTCGCGCTGCGGGTGGCGCACGACGACAAGGACAGTATTGCGAAGTGGATGGCGGCCGGCAGCGTGGCCAAGGTCAGCGACCTGCAGGCGCAGACCTGGACGGCGTCGGATGCGACCCTGTGGGCATCGGTAGTCAGCCCGTTCGTGCTGGTGCAGCCGGAGAAAAAGCAGCTGCATTGAGGCATGCGGGCCGGCCTTGACCGGCCCGCCGATGGCGCTTATTTTTCTTTTTCCCTGTTACCCACATGCGCGGCGTCCACCTTGGCGATCAGGCTGGGCACCAGTCGTTCGCTCGCACCGGCAACGAAGCACAGGAAGAGCAGCGTCGCAAAGCTGCTGCCCCGGGCGTCGAAATTGGTCAGCAGCAGCCCGCCCTTGAAGGCCAGCGCCACCAGCAAGGCGCCTGCCATGCCCACCAGCACCCGGGCCAGCCCTTCGGTTTGATGCAGCAAGGGCCCGGCATTGGCGTCCAGCGTGATCCGGTCGCCGCGCGAGGCGATCGACAGCAGCGCCCCGACCGAGCCCATGAGGGTGCCGAACACGACGTCGAAGGCGGCGGGCCCGAGCAGTCCGCGCAGGTCGGTACGCAACAGCCAGCCTAGCAGCATGAGGACAATGGAAGTCGCGGCCAGCATGTACGCGCCGCTGAAATACCATTGCCACGAGGTCCGGACGCTGCATTCCCGTATTTCGCTCTCGACCACGTCGTGGATCTCGCGGGCGCGCTCCACCGACAGCGAGTCCATATACCTGGCCACACCCTCGGCGATCATGCGCTGGATGTGCAGCCTGTGCCCATCCTCGGTGATGAAGCGCGCCATGCTTTCGAGCTGGGCCTGGCGGTTGAGCACCTTGCCGATATCGGTCTGCTTGCCTGCCGGCCTGTCCCAGCCCCACTGGATGACGAAGAATTCGTCGATGTAGACGAAAAACGACTCCGTCTGCAGGATCAGCAGCTTGACCTTTCTCCCGAAGACAGGGTCGACCGACCCTTCTTTCAGGATGGGGATCTCGTTGTTTCCGCCAGCATCGTTCATGTGCGCCCACCGTCGGCAAGCCCCCTGGAACTTCCAGCTTAGCGGCCGGCAGCCTGCACCACACCGCCCACCGTCAATGGAGCGAACGGCGTTTGCGGGAACTTATTTGCGATGGCCGAGTGCGTGGGCCGCCCTGCGCATGAGCTGCGCGGCGCGCACCGGATCGGGCTCCATCAAGGCCAGCTGCTGCCAGGCCTCGGGATAATCCAGCTCGGCCGCGGCCTCCAGCCAGCGCCGGGCCGCCGCTTCGTCGCGCGGCAGGCCCTGCCCGTCCAGCAGCATGTTCGCCAGCAGGAACATGGCTTCCGGCATGCCGCGCGCAGCCGCCACGCCCAGCCAGTGCACGGCCAGCGCCGGGTCGTTGCCGCGATAAGCAAGGCCGCGCCGGAAAGCGATATCGCCTTCGTCGCCGTGCTGGGCCATGACGGGCTGGGCCATGACGGGCTGGGCCAGCACCAGCGCCGCCAGCGCCACGATCAGGCTGCGCTTCATTTCGACAGGTCCAGCGCGTACAGCGCCATGCCCTTGCCGCGGCCGTCGTCGGCCGCCAGCTGCGACACGTTGTGCAGGCCCGCGTCGCGGGCCAGGCCCACCATGCCGGGGGCCGAGGAAAATACCACCGGCCCGCTGGTGTCGACCCGCGCAAACCGCCAGCTGCGCGCCGCCCCGTTCGCTGCGCGCGTGAGCTGCTTCGCCTTTTTTACGTAGGCGATCAGGATGTCGCGGTTATTGTCCTGCGACGCGATCACGGTGCGGCTGCCGTCCAGCGCGGGGAAGTTGCCGCCGCCACTGGCGCGGTAATTATTGGTCGCGACCAGGAATTCCTGCGCGCCTGCGACCGGCTTGCCGCGCCAGGACAGCTTGCGGATCCGCTCGCCCGGGGGGCGCGTCACGTCGATCTCGTAGGACACGTCGGGCGAGGTAATCGTATCGAAGTTATAGCTCGGCACCGCGGCATTGACGAGCGCCTGCGGTTCGGTCTTGGCCGGGTCGATCGTATTGAAGCGCTGCGCCGCCTTTTCCAGCCACGCCTTGAGCTCGGCCCCATTGACCTTCACCGCATACAGCGCGTTCGGGTACAGGTACAGGTCGGCCGCGTGATTCAAGGCCAGGGCGCCCGGCTGCACATCGGTGTAATCGAGCGGGCCGGCCACGCCGCTCTTGAACGGCGCCGACACCGACAACACCGGCAGGTGCTTGTACTGCGGCAGGTTGGCGGCGACATAGTCCGCCACATAGGCGGCCTGCGCCTGGTTCACCACTTCGATCGCCGAGACGTCGCCCACGTCGGCGAAATAGCTGGCCATGCGGAAATCGGTCGCGCCCACCGGCGTCTGCACATAGCGGATAGTTGCCTCGTGCTCCTCCTTCACCAGCGCCATCACGGCCGGGTCGGCCTCGACAAAGGCCTTGGCGCCCGTCTGCGCGGCGCGCGCCTCGACCACCGTCTTGTCCTTCTGGACCACCCAGCGCCTGCCGTCATGCCTGAGCTGCAGCTGGATCACACCCAGGTGCTTGCCCCACAGGTTGGCCATCACGGTCGGCACGCCATGCACCGTTCCCCTGGCCTTGTCCACGCCCGGCAGGTTGAATTGCGGGACGGTGCTGGACGCATTGGGGAAGAGCTGGTGCGCGTGGCCCAGCAGCATGGCGTCGATGCCCGCCACCTGCGCCAGGTGCCAGTTGGCGTTTTCCATCGCCGGCGTGTACGGGCCGTTATCCAGGCCGCCGTGCGAGATCGCGATGACGAGGTCCGCGCCCTGCCTGCGCATCTCGGGAATGAATTTTTGCGCCGCCTCGCGCACGCCGGTGGTGTAGACGCGCCCCTCGAGCCAGCGCTTGTCCCAGGACATGATGGTGGGCGGCGTGAACCCGATGATCCCGACCCGCACCGTCGACATGACCGGCTTGCCGTTCGCATCGACAGCGCTGACCCGCTTGTCGATGATCGTGTAGGGGCTGAACAGCGGTTTCCTGGTCTTGCTGCTGTAGACGTTGGCCAGCACCAGCGGGAAGGCCGGGCCGGCGCAGCGTTTCTTCTGCCCGATGCCGGCGACCTGGAAGCGGCTGCCCGTCACCTGGTTGAGGAAAGCCAGCCCGTAATTGAATTCGTGGTTGCCGACCGCCGCCCCGTCGTATTTGAGGCGGTTCATGATCTTGTAGATGCCCAGGGTCTCGCCGCAGCCCAGCGGTTTGACCAGGGCCTGGTAGTCGGCCAGCGCATTGCCCTGGATCGTGTCGCCATTGTCCAGCAACAGGGTGTTGGCGAATTCCTGGCGCGCCTGCTGGATCAGCGTGGCGGTGCGATCCAGCCCATGCGAGGGCTCGGCGACCAGCTTGTAGTAGTCGTAGCCGACCACATTCGCGTGGAGATCGGTGGTTTCCAGCACGGCGAGCAGCGCGGTGGCGCCGGCCTTGGGAGGCGTGGCAGCGAGAGCCGGCACGCAGACGAGCGCGGACAGCAGCGCGATGCAGGTTTGATAACGCAGGAAGGTGGCCATGGCGGTTCCAGGGTGGAGAACCGGGCGATGATAAGGCAGTGCCGGGCCTTCCAGCAAGGCGCGCTCCCGCTGGGCCTCCCGCACTGCCTGCCTGTGGACGTCCTGGGGTATAATCGAAGGTTCGATTTAACCTACTTACCGGATTGCCCAGACCATGGAAGCTGAACGCATCAACGCCATTTCCGCCCTGCTCAACGACCTGACCGGTCGCGAAGCCGAACTTCGGAGGTATCTTTGACTTCGATCGGAAGTCGGAGAAACTAGAGCAGGTCAACGAAGAACTCGAAGATCCGACCGTCTGGAACGACCAGAAACGGGCGCTGGATCTCGGTAAAGAAAAGAAGGCGCT
This sequence comes from Telluria sp. AZSoR62, assembly GCF_058111565.1. Taxonomy (NCBI): domain Bacteria; kingdom Pseudomonadati; phylum Pseudomonadota; class Betaproteobacteria; order Burkholderiales; family Oxalobacteraceae; genus Telluria; species Telluria sp. AZSoR62. Next base: position 235,719 of record NZ_JBYTST010000004.1, on the reverse strand, counting down.
GGAAGGCGTCGTGCACACGCTCGAGAAGGCCAAGGCCGATCTCGCGGACGCGGCGGACCTGTTCGGCATGGCGCGCGAAGAAGGCGACGACGACACCATGGAAGCGGTCAGCAGCGACGTCGAAGCCGTGGGCAAGATCATCGAGCAGATGGAATTCCGGCGCATGTTCAGCAATCCGATGGACCATGCGAACTGCTTCATCGACATCCAGGCCGGCGCCGGCGGCACCGAAGCCCAGGACTGGGCCTCGATGCTGCTGCGCCAGTACCTGCGCTATTGCGAACGCAAGGGTTTCAAGGCCGAGATCCTGGAGCAGTCCGACGGCGAAGTCGCCGGCATCAAGACCGCGACCATCAAGGTCGACGGCGAATACGCCTATGGCCACCTGCGCACCGAGACCGGCGTGCACCGCCTGGTGCGCAAGTCGCCGTTCGATTCGGCCAACGGCCGCCACACGTCCTTTACTTCGCTGTTCGTGTATCCGGAAGTGGACGATTCGATCGAGATCGAGATCAACCCGGCCGACGTGCGCATCGATACCTACCGCGCATCCGGCGCGGGTGGACAGCACATCAACAAGACCGACTCCGCGGTACGCCTGACGCACGGCCCGTCGGGCATCGTGGTGCAGTGCCAGAACGACCGTTCGCAGCACCGCAACAAGGCCGAAGCCTGGGACATGCTGCGCGCCAAGCTGTTCGAGCTCGAGATGCGCAACCGCATGAGCGAGCAGCAGAAGCTCGAAGACTCCAAGACCGACGTCGGCTGGGGCCACCAGATCCGTTCCTACGTGCTGGACCAGTCCCGCATCAAGGACTTGCGTACCGGTTTCGAAACCGGCAACACCAAGAACGTTCTGGACGGCGACCTGGACGACTTCATCTCGGCGTCGCTCAAGCAGGGCGTGGGCGCGTGATGCAGGCCAAACGCGCTTTCGTGTTCGACATGGACGGCACCATCGTCGACAACATGGACTTCCACACGCGCTCGTGGATCACCTTCTTCGAGCGCCGCGGAAAGGCCATCGATGCGGACGAATTCTTCCGCGCCACGGCCGGACGCCAGGGCAAGGAAATCATCCGCGCCGAGATGGGCGAGGATCTCAGCGACGAGGACGTCGCGGTGCTCAACCACGAGAAGGAATCGGTCTACCGCGAGATCTATGCGCCGCACCGCAAGACCGTCGCCGGTTTCGACGCGCTCATCGCGCGCGCACAATCCGAGGGCGTCGAGCTGGCCGTGGCCACCGCGGCGCCGCCGGCGAACATCGAGTTCACCCTCGACGGCCTGGACCTGCGCCGCCATTTCAAGGTGGTGGTCGGCGCGGCCGACGTGGCGCGCGGCAAGCCGCATCCGGACGTGTTCCTGAAAGCGGCCGAACTGTGCGGCGTCCTACCAGCCGACTGCATCGTTTTTGAGGACGCGCCGCTGGGCGTGGAAGCGGCGCGCCGCGCCGGCATGCGCTGCGTGGTGCTCACCACCACCCTGCCGGCGTCGAGCTTCGCCGACTTCGACAACGTCATTGCGATTGCCGCCAATTTCTCCGAACTGCCGGCAGAGCTGCTGTTCGCCTGAATAACCCTATCAGAATCACCACTTCATCATGACTACGGAAAACCAAGACCAGTCGCCAGCTCCGGCCTTCGACGAAAACAAGATCATGGCCGAGCGCCGCGCCAAGCTGGCCACCATCCGCCAGCAGGGCATCGCCTTCCCGAACGACTTCGTCCCCCAGCACAAGGCTGCCGACCTGGCCGCCAGCTTCGAGGGCAAGAGCCGCGAAGAGCTGGAAGCCGAACCGGTTCCTGTCGTGATGGCCGGCCGCATGATGCTGCGCCGCGAAGCCGGCAAGAAGGCGGCTTTCGCGACCCTGCAGGACAGCTCGGGCCCGGCCGCTTCCGGCCGCATCCAGATCTACGTGACGCTCGACTCGGCCGGCGAAGCGGCCATGGATGCGCTGCGCACCTATGACCTGGGCGACATCCTGGGCGTCGAAGGCGCGCTGTTCAAGACCAAGACCGACGAGCTGACCGTCAAGGTGACGAAGCTGCGCCTGATCGCCAAGGCCCTGCGCCCGCTGCCGGACAAGTTCCACGGCCTGGCCGACCAGGAGACCAAGTACCGCCAGCGCTACGTCGACCTGATCATGAACGAAGAGACGCGCCGCACCTTCAAGGCGCGTACCGCCGCGATGAGCTCGATGCGCCGCTTCATGGAAGAAAACGGCTTCATGGAAGTCGAGACCCCGATGCTGCACCCGATCCCGGGCGGCGCCGCGGCCAAGCCTTTCGTCACCCACCACAACGCGCTGGACATGGAAATGTACCTGCGCATCGCGCCGGAGCTCTACCTCAAGCGCCTGGTGGTGGGCGGCTTCGACCGCGTGTTCGAAGTCAACCGCAACTTCCGCAACGAAGGCGTGTCGGTCCGTCACAACCCGGAATTCACGATGATGGAATTCTATGCGGCCTACACCGACTACAAGTGGATCATGAATTTCACCGAGCAGGTGATCCGCCAGGCGGCGATCGATTCGAACGGCAGCGCGGTGCTGAGCTACGGCGGGCGCGAGCTCGACCTGTCCAAGCCCTTCCAGCGCCTGACCATCGTCGAAGCGATCGACAAGTATGCGCCGGGCTATACGCCGGAGCAGCTGAACGATCCGGAATTCATCAAGCAGGAACTGAAGAAATTCGGCGTCAAGCCCTTCGCCACCGCCGGCCTGGGCGCGCTGCAGCTGGCCCTGTTCGAGGAAACCGCCGAAGCCCTGCTGTGGGAACCGACCTTCATCATCGACTATCCCGTGGAAGTCTCGCCGCTGGCGCGCGCCTCGGACGCCCGCGAAGGCATCACCGAGCGCTTCGAGCTGTTCATGGTGGGCCGCGAGATCGCCAACGGCTTCTCGGAGCTGAACGATCCGGAAGACCAGGCAGCGCGTTTCCTGGCGCAGGTCGCGGCCAAGGATGCCGGTGACGAGGAGGCGATGTTCTTTGATGCCGACTACATCCGCGCGCTGGAATACGGCATGCCGCCGGCCGGCGGCTGCGGCATCGGCATCGACCGCCTGATGATGCTCATCACCGATTCGCCGAACATCCGCGACGTGCTGCTGTTCCCGCACCTGCGCAAGGAAGACTGATCGAGGGCGTGCAAACGCCCAGGCAAAAAAAGGCGGCCCGCGCAAGCGGAGCCGCCTTTTTACTTCACTGGACCACGGTATAGCAAGGCGTGTAGGCCTTGCCCGGCAGCTTCATGCGGCTCTGTTCCACGAAGGACGCCAGCAGCGCATCCATCGGCCCCATGATCGCGCTCTCGCCCTGGATCTCGTACTTGCCGAACTGCTCGATCGCGCGGATGCCCTCTTCCTTCACGTTGCCGGCAACGATGCCCGAGAACGCGCGGCGCAGGTTCGCGGCCAGGATGTGCGCTTCCTGGTTGCGGTGCAGCTTCAGGTTGCGCATGTTCTCGTGCGTGGGACGGAAGGGCTTCTGGAACTCCGGATCGATCTTCAGGCGCCAGTTGAAGTAATAGGCGTCGCTGTGCGCCTTGCGGAAGGCCCGCACTTCGGCGATCCCGGCGGACATCGCGCGCGCGACCGCTTGCGGATCGTCGATGATGATCTGGTAGCGCTGCTGCGCAGCCGGACCGAGCGTGAGGCCGATGAAGGCGTCGATCTGGTCGAAATAGGCGCGCGAGGTCGCCGGTCCCGTGAAGATGAGCGGGAAAGGCATTTCGGCGTTTTCCGGATGCAGCAGGATGCCGAGGATGTACAGGATTTCCTCGGCCGTGCCCGCGCCGCCCGGGAACACGATGATGCCGTGACCGGTGCGGACAAACGCTTCCAGGCGCTTTTCGATGTCCGGCATGATCACCAGGTCGTTCACGATCGGGTTCGGCGACTCGGCCGCGATGATGCCCGGCTCGGAAATCCCGAGGTAGCGCCCGCCGTTCATGCGCTGCTTGGAGTGGCCGATCGCCGCGCCTTTCATCGGCCCCTTCATGGCGCCGGGACCGCAGCCGGTGCAGATATCGAGCTCGCGCAGGCCCAGCGCATAGCCGACTTCCTTCGTGTAGTTGTATTCGATGCGGCTGATCGAGTGTCCGCCCCAGCACACCACCAGGTTTGGACTGCGCTGCGGCTGCAGCACGTTGGCATTGCGCAGGATATGGAAGACCGCGTCGGTAATGCCATCCGGGCGGTTCAGGTCGAAGCGCGGATTGTCGGTGACTTCGAAATGCACGTACACGATATCGCGCAGCACCGAGAACAGGTGCTCGTGGATACCGCGGATCATCTTGCCGTCGACGAAGGCAATGCCGGGGGCGCCGCGGATCTCGAGCTTGATGCCGCGCTCGCGCTGCAGGATGTTGATCTCGAAGTCGCGGTAGCGCTCCAGCAGTTCCTTGCCGTCGTCGGTCGAGCTGCCGCTATTGAGGACCGCCAGCGCGCACTTGCGGAATATGTCGTACAGGCCGGCCTTGCTGGTGTCCAGGAGCTTGGTGACTTCTGCTTTCGACAGGACTTCGAGGCGACCTTCCGGAGAAATGAGGATATCGACTACTTCATGGGTCATGATTTTATTTTCCCTATCTGGCGATGTAACAGTCTGGCTAATCGCCAATATACGCCAAAGCGCAAGCTTTTGCCCCCACGATATGGGCAATCCCGGTGCGATACGCAGGCGCCGCACCGCGCGTTTAGGCCGTCAATACCACAACCCGAAAAAGTTCGCTTGCGATGACCGATTTACACTAAAATGCGTGCCAGTTGGAATTTTCGGGCAACCGATCGCTCCATTAAAAAACGTCTATTCAGATAACTATTTCGGGAGGACCCGCATGAGCGGTGCAGCTGCTACACCTGGCAACAAAGCCATTCCAGAGTTCAAACAGATCATGGGCCATCCGGCGCCACTGTGGATGCTGTTCATGACGGAATTCTGGGAGCGCTTCGCGTTCTACGGCATCCGTTGGGCCCTCGTGCTCTACATCGTCGCCCAGTTCCACGGCGGCGCCACCAGCGGCCAGCAAGAGGCCAACCTGATCTACGGTTCCTACCTGGCACTGGTGTACGCCGGCGCCGTCTTCGGCGGCTATGTGGCCGACCGCGTCATCGGCTACCAGCGCTCGATCCTGGTGGGCGCCGTCTTCATGGCGGCCGGCCTGTTCATGATCACGCTGCCGAACGAAGACATCTTCAAGCTCGGCCTGGCCACCATCATCGTCGGCAACGGCATGTTCAAGCCGAACATCTCGGCCATGGTCGGCCAGCTGTATGCGCTGCACGACACCCGCCGCGATTCGGGCTTCACGATCTTCTACATGGGCATCAACGCCGGCGCCTTCTTCGCGCCGATCGTGACCGGCCTGCTGGCGCAGGAATTCGGCGACGGCACGACCCCTGCCTACAAGGTGGTGTTCGCCGCTGCCGGCGTCGGCATGCTGCTGGCGCTGGTGTGGTTCTTCATCGGCCGCAAGCAGCTCAAGGGCATCGGCGCACCGGTCGGCGAACTGGCCAGCCCGAAGCGCCTGATCGGCGTGATCGTCGGCTCGCTGGTCGTGATCCCGGTGGTCTACCTGCTGCTGCGCCTGGGCGCGGCAACCCTGCAGATCGTGCTGTCGGTGATGTTCGTCGTCCTGGCGCTGATGCTGATCGTCGAAGGCGTCCGCGAAGGCAAGGTCGCACGCGACAAGACCATCGCCATGATGATCATCTTCTTCTTCAACATCCTGTTCTGGTGCTTCTTCGAGCAGGCGGGCAGCTCGTTCACCTTCCTGGCCGACCAGATCGTGAACCGCGACTTCCTGGGCTTCTCGATCCCGGTCGCCTACTTCCAGTCGGTCAACGCCGTCGCGATCATCATCTTCGCGCCGATCATCGCCGCGGTCTGGGTCATGCTGGGCAAGCGCAACGTCAACCCGTCGATCCCACGCAAGTTCGGCTTAGGAATCATCATCAACGGCCTGGCCTTCGGCCTGCTGATGTACGCACTGTCGCAGCTGCTCGACCCGGTCGGCCAGATCCCGGCCTGGACCCTGCTGGCGGTGTACACGATCCAGTCGATCGGTGAACTCTGCCTGTCGCCGATCGGCCTGTCGATGGTCACCAAGCTGGCCCCTACCCGCCTGGTGGGCCTGGGCATGGGCGGCTGGTTCCTGTCGACCGGTATCGGCAACAACCTGTCGGGCATCTTCGCCTCGCACGTCTCGGGCGACGCCGGCATGTCGGTGGCTTCGGCCCTGGACGGCTACACCTCGGGCTTCTGGATCCTGCTGATCGGCGGCGTGCTGCTGTTCCTGCTCGCACCGCTGATCCAGAAACTGATGCACGGCGTGAAGTAAGCGTCCGACCTGCTAATGAAAACGGCGGCCTGCGGGCCGCCGTTTTTCATGGACTGTCGCGATCCATCGTGGCCCGCAAGGCATCCATCTCGGCCACCATCCACTGCTTGAAACGCTGCACCTTGAGCATGTGCTCCTTGTGCGGATTGGCCAGGAAGCGGTAGCCGCTGTCAAAGGGCGCGTTGCGGCAGGGAATCCGGCGCAGGGCGCCAGATTCGATGTCCTGGAAGGCGATCCCGTAAGGCACCAGGGCCACGCCCTGCCCCGCCACGGCGGCCTGCACCAGCACGCCCCAATGCGAATAGCCGCGCGAGAAATCGTACTTGCCCTTGAGCGCGCGGTTCTCGTTCAGGAGCTGCAGCCAGGCCTGCGGCGACTGCACCACCAGCAGGCTGTGCCCGGCCAGGTCGGCCAGCGTCAAGGCATCCTGCCCGGGCGCCAGCAGCTCGGGGCTGTACACCGGCACCAGGCGCTCGTGGAACAGCACCGACGGGTCGCCCACGCTCACCGGCCCATAGCGCACCGCCACGTCGGTGCTGTCGGCCTGCAGGTCGACCGGCGCGTCGTTCGAATCGATGCGGATGTCCAGTTCCGGGTACAGCTTGGTGAAGCGGTGCATGCGCGGCACCAGCCACTTGATGGCGAAGGAATGCGTGGTCGAGATCCGCAGCACCGCTTCCTCGTCGCCGCACTGCAGCGCCGCCAGCTTGGCGCGCAGCTCGCCCAGCATGCGGCTGGTGGCGATGGCCAGTTCCTGGCCTTTCTCGGTCAGCGCGATATGGCGCGGATGGCGCACGAACAGCGCGAAACCGACGTTTTCCTCGAGCTGCTTGACTTGCAGGCTCACCGCCGCGGGGGTCTTGTGCAGCTCGCGCGCAGCAAGCTTGAAACTGCCCCAGCGGGCAGCGCAGTCGAAATCGATGAGCCCGGACAGGCTGCGCAGGGGCTTCATGCGCCCTCCATGCATAAGTTTTTCTTATTCAATGCTACTGCTTTTTCTCGGTTGATGAATTTTGCTGCTTTGCAGAAAATATACTCGATCCTACAAGGAAAAGTCATGCCCAAGAATACGTTGGTGATAGGCGGTACCCGGTTTATCGGCAAGCTCCTGGTCCAGCGCCTGCTGCGCGCCGGCCACTGCGTGACCATCGCCACGCGCGGCTATGCACCCGACCCCTTCGGCGCGCGCATCGCCCGCGTGCGCGTCGACCGCCGCAGCGAAGCGGCGATGCGCAACGCCTTCCGCGACGCCTCCTTCGACCTGGTCTACGACCAGATGTGCTATTCGCCGCTGGACGCCGCCATCTCGGTGCGGGTCTTTGCCGGCAAGGTCGGGCGTTATGTAATGACGTCGACCATCGATGCCTACCGCGGGCTGGCCTGTACCCAAGGGGCGCTGCCCGAAGACGCGCTGCAGGTGCAGGCCCGGCGGATCGATACCGCCTATCCCTGGCACGACCCGGCGCTGGCCATCGAGAGCTATGTGGCGGGCAAGGTCCAGGCCGAGGCCTACCTGGTGCGCGACGGCAGCCTGCCGCTGGCGACCGTGCGCCTGGCCCACGTGCTGGGCGGGCCCGAAGACTTTACCGGCAGGCTCGCGCATTACGTCGACCTGGTGCGGCTGCGCGCTCCCCTGCGCTACGCCAATGCCGCGGCGAAGGTGTCGTTCATGGAAGCCTCGGGCGCGGCGGATTTCCTGGCCTGGGCCGGGGCGCAGGATTTCACCGGCGCGGTCAATGCGGCGGACGATGGCGCGCTGTCGGCGCTGGACCTGCATGCGCGGGTAGCGCGGGTGCTGGACGAGGCGCCGCGCTCCCTCAGGGTCGCCGAGCCCGCGCAGCCAGGCGTGTTGTCGCCCTTCGATTTCGCCGCGCCGCTGGTGCTCGATACCTCGCGCGCCACGGCGCTCGGCTACCGTTTCGGGCACACGGACGAGTGGATGGAGGACGCGATCCGCCATCACGACCTGGCGCACGTCTGAACGCGCAATGGATAAAGAAACGGCCCGGGATCTCCGGGCCGTTGCCGTTTAGCGCTTGGCTTTTTCCCGCGCCACCCAGTACAGCAGCGCGATGATGAGTGCATACGGGATCAGGGTCAGCAGGTTCGCGCTCTCGCCCGCGAAGAACGGGTTCGACGCCTCGGCCCATTTCACCATGGTGCTGTCGAAATCGGTCAGTACGCCGGCCGTGATGGCGATGATGATGCCGGCCAGCGCGCCGCCGGCGATATAGCCGGATGCCAGCAGCGTGCCCGAGCTGCGGTCGCCCGCGGCCTGGCGCTCCTCGTCGCTCATCTTCTGGTTCTGCGGCAGCCTGTTGTTGCCGCGGTCGGCCAGCCAGCGCACCAGGCCGCCGACGGCGATCGGGAGCGTCGAGACCAGCGGCAGGTACACCCCAACCGAGAAGGCCAGGGCCTGCACGCCCGCCATCTCCAGCACCACCGAGATCGTCACGCCGAACAGCACCAGGGTCCAGGGCAGTTCGCGGTCGAGGATGCCCTTGATGATATAGGACATCAGCACCGCCTTGGGCGCATCGTATTTCTTCACTTCGGTGCCGTCGGGACGGGTCTTGTGGGTGCCGTTGATACCCGGATCGACCAGGTAGGCCAGCTTGCCGTCGTCGCGCACCAGGTACTTGCCGGCCGGCCCGCCCACGGTGTCGCGCTTTTGCCAGACCTTGTAGGTATTGGGATCGCCTGCCGCCTGCGGGCCCTGGAGCTGGGCCGTCTGGGTCAGCCTGGAGGCGTCGACCGTGACGCCGGGGGCCACCTGGGCCGCCGGCACATAGACCGTGCCCGCGTCGTTGAGCTTGAGCAGGATCGGTCCGAGGATCAGCGCCGAGGCAAAGGCGCCGCACAGGATCGCGTACTGCTGCATGCGCGGGGTCGAACCGACCAGGTAGCCGGTCTTGAGGTCTTGCGAGGTGGTGCCGGCGTTGCTGGCGGCGATGCAGACGATCGCGCCTACCGACAGCGCGGTGACGTAATACTGGCCGCCGGTCCAGCCCATCAGCAGGAAGATCAGGCAGGTGAACAGCAATGTCGCCACCGCCATGCCCGAAATCGGATTCGACGAGGAACCGACTTCGCCGGTCAGGCGCGAAGACACGGTCGCGAACAGGAAGCCGAACACCAGGATCAGCAAGGCGCCCAGCAGGTTCATGTGCAGCGGGGTCGCCACCGTAATGATGGCGATGATGGCCAGGCAGCCGATCACGACCCACTTGAGCGGGATGTCCCGGTCGGTGCGCAGGACCGCGCCGCCAGCCGTGCCTGCAGCGCTGCCCTTGCCCATGCCGGACAGGCCGCCGGTGAGCCCCTTCCAGATGGTGGGCATCGAGCGCACCAGCGAGATCAGGCCGCCCGCGGCCACGGCGCCGGCGCCGATGTAGAGCACGTAGGCATTGCGGATGTCGTCAGGGCCCATGTCCTTGATCAGCATCGTGCCCGGCGACAGCGGCACGGTGAGCAGCTCGCCGAAGAATTTGATCATCGGGATCATGAGCAGGTAGGACAGCACCCCGCCCGCAGCCATGGTGAAGGCGATGCGCGGGCCGATGATGTAGCCCACGCCCAGCAGTTCCGGCGAGACTTCGGCGCCGGCCGACCCGCCCTTGAGCGGGGCGGCGAATTCGAAGTTGACGTAGTCGCGCCAGCCCTTGAAGGACACGCTGAGGGTCTTGTACAGCAGGCCGATGCCGAAACCGCCGAAAATGATCATGGCGCGGCGCTTGGCTTCGAGAGCGGCGCTTGAACCGGCTTCGCGCACTTCGCCGGCCGCTTCGCGCGAGGTTTCGGTGGCGGCGGCCTTGAGCACTTCGGCGCAGGCCGTGCCTTCCGGGTACTTCAGTTCGCGGTGGGCGTCGACGATCATGGTGCGGCGCATCGGGATCATCATCAGGATGCCCAGCAGGCCGCCCAGCACACCCACCAGCATCACGCGCGATATCTCCAGGTCGAAGCCGAGGATCATAATCGCCGGCATGGTCACGCCGAGGCCGAAGGCGAGCGACTCGCCGGCCGAGCCGGCGGTCTGGGTGATGCTGTTTTCCAGGATGGTCGATTCGCGCGCGCCGAACTTCCTCGCGGTATGGAACAGCGTGATGGCGATCACCGCCACCGGAATCGAGGCGCTCACCGTCAGGCCGACCTTGAGCACCAGGTAGAGCGAGGAAGCGCCGAAGATCATGCCCAGCACCACACCCATGAGCAGGGCGCGCAGCGTCATCTCGGGCAGTTGCGCGCTGGCCGGAATATACGGCTTGAACGCGGCGGTGGCGTGATCGGGCGGTGGATCGTAAGGCATGGGCTTCCTTCGGAATGCTGACTGGCAGGGGGCTGAATCCGTGACTATCGCACATGCCGAAATGGAATGAAAGCGGTTTAAGGGGGTAGAATTGGCCCCGACGGCCACCCGCGGCACCGGCCTTACCTCGAGAGTCAAGCAGTGAGCAAGCAAGTCGACAACACCGCCACACCACCCGGCCGGCGCCTGCGCCGCCTGCGCAACGCCCTCCTCCTGGTCCTCGCCGCCGCGCTCCTGTTCGGCGCGGGCGCCGCGATCTACCTGATGTCGGCCATCCTGCCGAACGTGCCCAGGATCGACGCGGTACTGGATTACCGCCCCAAGATCCCGCTGCGTGTTTACACGGCAGACAATGTCCTGATCGGCGAATTCGGCGTCGAGCGCCGCGACTTCCTGCCGATCGCGCAGGTCCCGCCGCTGATGAAGTCCGCGCTGCTGGCCATCGAGGACACCCGTTTCTACGAGCATGGCGGCATCGACTGGATCCGCGCGGCCGGCGCGGCGCGCTCGAACCTGCGCGGCGGCTTCCGCCAGGGCGCCTCGACCATCACCATGCAGGTGGCGCGCAACTTCTTCCTGTCGCGCGAGAAGCTGGTGTCGCGCAAGCTCACGGAGATCGCGCTGGCCTACCGCATCGAGGACGCGCTCACCAAGGACCAGATCCTCGAGCTGTACATGAACCAGATCTACCTCGGCAACCGTTCCTACGGCTTTGCCAGCGCGGCGCACGGCTATTTCGGCAAGTCGCTGCAAGAGCTCACGCTGGCGGAGACGGCGATGCTGGCCGGCCTGCCGCAGAACCCGTCGCGCCACAACCCGGTGGTCAACCCGAAGCGCGCGCAGCTGCGCCAGCACGCGGTGCTCAAGCGCCTGCGTGAACTGGGCGACATCGATGAAGCGGACTACCGCCAGGCCCTGGCCGAACCGCTGCGCATCAAGCGCGGGCCCCAGGCCTTCGACACCAAGGCCGACTACGTGGCCGAGCTGGCGCGCCAGGCCGTATTCGCGCAGTTCGGCGAAGCCGCCTACGAGCGCGGCATCGTGGTCACCACCACCATTCTCAAGGCCGAGCAGGATGCGGCCTACGAATCGGTGCGCCGCAACGTGCTGGACTACGACCAGCGCCACGGCTACCGCGGTCCGGAAGCGCGCATCGCGCTGCCGCCCGACCCGGCGCAGCGCGAGGAAGCCATCGTCGAGGCGCTGCAGCAGCGCCCGTCGAGCGACGGCCTGCTGCCTGCGGTGGTGCTGGCCGCGTCCAGCCAGGCGGTACGGGTGGAAACCCTGGCCGGCGACGAGCTCGTCATCGAGGGCGCAGGCTTGAAATTCGCCGCGAAGGCGCTGTTGCCGACTGCACGGGAGGCGCTCGCCATCACGCCCGGCGCGGTCATCCGCATCAGCCGCCGCGGCAAGGACGGCAAGGACGGCTGGGGGATCACCCAGGTGCCGCAGGTGGCCGCCGCCTTTGTCGCCATCGACGCCGACACCGGCGCCTACCACGCCCTGGTCGGCGGCTTCGACTACAACCTGCAGAAGTTCAACCACGTCACGCAAGCCTGGCGCCAGCCGGGTTCCGCCATCAAGCCCTTCGTCTACGCGGCGGCGCTCGACAAGGGCTATTCGCCGGGCACCCGCATCCTCGACGAAGCGCTCGACATGCCGGGCGAGAACGCGGGCGCGACCTGGTCGCCGCAGAACGACGACGGCGTCTTCAGCGGCCCGGTCACGATGCGCTATTCGCTGGCGCACTCCAAGAACGTCACGACCGTGCGCCTGCTGCGCGCCGTGGGCGTGGACTACGCCCACGACTACCTGGGCCGCTTCGGCTTCGACCTGCCGCGCCACGCCAGGAACATGACGCTGGCGCTGGGCACGGGGGCCGTCACGCCGCTGCAGATGGCGGGCGCCTATGCGGTCTTCGCCAACGGCGGCTACCGGGTCAAGCCCTACCTGATCTCCCAGATCCGGGACGGCAACGGCAGCATCATCCTGGAAAACAAGCCGGCGGCAAGGCAGGACAGCGACCGCGTGCTCGATGCCCGCAACGTCTTTATCGCCGACTCGATGCTGCGCGACGTCACCCGCTACGGCACCGGCGCCGCGTCGGTGCAAAAACTCGGCCGTAACGACATCGCCGGCAAGACCGGCACCACCAGCGACGCGATCGACGGCTGGTTCGCGGGCTATGGCGGCAAGGTGGTCGCGGTGGCCTGGATGGGCTATGACGAGCCGCGCTCGCTGGGCGGGCGCGAATTCGGCGCCACCTTGGCGCTGCCGATCTGGATCGACTACATGCGCGTGGCTTTAGCCAAGCTGGCGCCGCAGCCGGAGCAGGTCGAGCCGGAAGGCGTGGTGCGCGAGAACGACGACTGGGTCTATGCGGAGTTCGCCGAGCGGCCGGACTTGCGCAGCATCGACATCGAGCAGGCGCCGGACGAAGCGGTGCAGCCCGAGGAACCCGAGCCGGGCGAAGAGGCAACGCCCGCGGCGCCCGTCGCACCTGTTGCGTCGCCGCAACCGCCTGCGGCGTCGCCGCTGTTCTAGGCTATCCTGGCCGGGTTCCCGCAGGCCTGCTGCGCGTTGCGGGAACCCGCGGGCCGTTCCCCGGTCTGTCCCTTGGCGGTCCGCATCGCGCAACCAACCTGAGGAGATCAGCATGGCTTACGTCGACGGCTTCATCCTTCCCCTTCCCACATCGAACATCGAGCGTTACCGCGAAGTCGCCGCGAACGCGGGCGCCATCTGGCGCGAGCATGGGGCGTTGCAGTTCCGCGAGTGCATCGCCGAAGACGTCAAGCCGGGCAAGCTGACCTCCTTCCCGCAAGCGGTCAACCTGGAAGACGGCGAGACCGTGGTCTTCTCCTGGATCGTCTATGCATCGCGCGAACAGCGCGACGAAGTCAACGACAAGGTCATGAAAGACCCGCGCATGGCCGAGCTCATGAAGCCGGAAGCCATGCCTTTCGATGGCAAGCGCATGGTCTACGGCGGCTTCGAGATGCTGGTCGACCTCTAGCCCTCTCCGACATTGCGTAAACTGACGGCCTTTAGCCCCCCGCGCGCCACAGCAGGCGGGGCCTGATCCGGCGCGTCCAGCGCCGCGTGCACACATTCGGCAGGATGTTGTCAATCTTTACGCACGGCGTTTCCCAAAAGTCACATCCGACAAGGAAAAGTGTCAGAACCTGGTCACAGTCAATTGACAAGGCGGCTGATGGCATGTCAACATCAATTTCCTCAAATCAACCAATTCCATCCGGAGCAACTCCATGCATGCAGCCCCCCTGTCGTTCTCGTCCGCCGACCTGGCATCACAGCTCGACAACTGCACGCCTGAACAGCTCGACGAACTCGACTTCGGGGTGATCGGCTTCGATGCCGACACCAATGTGCGCCTGTATAACGCCTTCGAATCCCAGGCCGCCGGCCTGTCGCCGCAGCGCGTGCTGGGCCAGCCGCTGTTCACCACCGTTGCGCCCTGCCTGAACAACTTCATGGTTGCCCAGCGCTTCGACGACGCCCTCGACGAGGGGACGGTGCTGGACGACACCATCGACTACGTGCTGACCCTGCGCATGCGCCCGGTGAAGGTGGCCCTGCGCCTGCTGGCCAGCCCGGGCGGCGCGCACCGCTACGTCCTTGTGCAGCGCCAGGTGCGTACACCGGCATGAACGACCAGGTGGACGACATTGAACAGCTGCGCGCCGAGCACGAGGCGCTGATCCAGTTCCTGTACCTGGCGCCGGTCGGCCTGGTGCAGGCCGATATCGACGGCGCCATCTCCATGATGAACCCGATCTCGGCCCAGCTCCTGATGCCCCTGTCGCGCGACGGCGGGCTCGATAACCTGTTCGCCGCCCTGGAAGGCGTGGCGCCCGACCTGCGCCACCTGTGCCGGGTCTTCGACCGCCCGAGCGGCAAGATCTGCGACGGCCTGCACGTGCACCTGAACGCTGGTTCGGCGAGCAAGACCGGCAGCAAGATCCCGCAGATCCTGGCGATCACCCTGCTCAAGCTCGACGCCCAGCGCCTGATGGCCGTCATCGACGACGTCACCCTGCAGGTGCGGCGCGAGCGCCAGCTGCGCCAGAACGATGCCTGGCTCAACGCCATCCTGACCGGCATCACCGACTACGCACTGGTGGCGATCGACGCCCACGGCGCCATCACCGACTGGAACCCGAGCATCGGCCGCGTCACCGGCTTCGGCACGGACGCCGTCGGCCAGCCGTATTCGATCTTCTGCCCGCCCGACGCGATGACGCCCGAGCGCGTGCTCGACCGCCTGCGCGAGGCCGACAACGACGGCTGGAGCCTGGACGAAGGCAAGCGCATGCGCGCCGACGGCAGCAGCTTCTGGGGCAGCGCCCTGATCGCGCCCCTGCCCGACCGCGAGCCCGAGGGACCGGCGTACTGCCTGATTCTGCGCGACATCACCGACAAGCGCGAAGCGAGCGAACGGCGCCGGCGCGAAGCCTTCGGCGACTACCTGACGGGCCTGGCCAACCGCCGCGCCTTCTTCGAGGCGGCCGAGCAGGAACTGGCGCGCAGCCGGGTGGTGCCGCGCTCGACCTCCGTGATCACCTTCGATGCCGACAACTTCAAGGCCATCAACGACCGCTACGGCCACCCGGGCGGCGATACCGTCCTGCAGCACCTGGCCGGCATCCTGGCCGAGACCTTCCGCGAAGTCGACGTCGTGGCGCGCATCGGCGGCGAGGAATTCGCCGTGCTGCTGCCGTCGACCGACCTGCCGCGGGCGGCGGTGGTGGCCGAGCGCCTGCGCTCCGTGATCGCCTCGCAGGTGGTGCATTTCGACGGCAACCGCATCCGCTACACCGTCAGCGCCGGCGTGGCCTGCGTGCACGACGCCGAAGGCGGCATCGACCTGCTGCTCAAGCGCGCCGACCAGGCCTTGTACGCCGCCAAGCGCGCCGGCCGCAACCGCGTCGAACGCTGGCGTCCGGAGCTCGCCGCCGCGCCCGCGCACCAGGCCCAGCCCAGGACGGAAGGGACCAGCAATGCTGAATGACCCGAGCGACGCCTACGAAACCCTGGTCCAGTTCCTGTACCGCGCCCCGATCGGGCTGGCGCAGATGAACCTGGCTGGCGCCGTCGACATGCTCAACCCGATGGCCTCGAACCTCCTGATGCCGCTGGCGGGCGAGGAAGGCCTGGACAACCTGTTCGCGGTCCTGGCGCCGATCGCACCCCAGCTACCGCAGCTGGCGCGCGACTTCGCCGGGACCACGGGCGTGATCTGCGAAGGCCTGCGCGCCGTCATGCCGCCGGCGAATACCGTGCCGGGCGCGCCGCAGGTGCTGGCAATCAGCCTGATGAAGCTCGACGCCGACCGCCTGATGGCGGTGGTGGCCGACGCCACGCTGGAGGTGCAGCGCGAGCAGGAGACCCTGTCGCGGCGCCTGCGCAACGCCGCCCGCACCGACCTGCTCACCCGCATGCCCAACCGCGAAGCGGTGCGCGAGCAGCTGCAGCGCATGCTGGCCCGCCCCGCCCCGGAGGCCGGGGAACCGGCGGCCAGCTTCGCGGTGCTGTTCATGAATTGCGACCGCTTCCGCCGCATCAACGACACCCTCGGCCAGGCCGCGGGCGACGCCCTCCTGGTGCAGATCGGCGAGCGGATCCGCGGCGCGCTGCGGCCGCCGAGCGACCGCATGGATACCCGCGGCGGCACCGGCCAGCTGGCCGCGCGCGTGGGCGGCGACGAATTCGTCGTCGTCCTCGACGGCATGCGCTCGCGCGAAGACGCCGAGCGTGTCGCCGGCCGCCTGCTCGACACCCTGGCGCTGCCTTACCGGGTGCAGGGCCACGAAGTCGTCTGCGGCACCAGCCTGGGGCTGGCCTGGGGCGCCGCCTGCGGGCACGACGCCGACGAAGTCCTGCGCGACGCCAGCATCGCCATGGCCGAGGCCAAGCGCGCCGGCGGCGCGCGCCACCTGGTGTTCGAAGCCACGATGCGCGAACGCGCCGCGCGCCGCGCCGGCATCGAGGCCGAGCTGCGCCAGGCAGTCGCCGAAGAACAGCTGTTCGTGGTCTACCAGCCGGTCGTCGGCCTGCTGGCGGACGGCGGCACCGACCACGCGGCCGGCGTCGAGGCGCTGGTGCGCTGGCGGCATCCGCAGCGCGGCGTGGTGCCGCCGATCGAATTCATCACGGTGGCCGAAGAATGCGGCTTGATCGGCGCGGTGGGCGACTTCGTGCTGGAGCGTTCCTGCCGCGACTTCATGGACTGGCAGGCCCGCCTGGGCGAGGCCGCCCCACGCCTGATCGCGGTGAACCTGTCGCGCGCGCAGCTGGGCCAGCCCGGCTGGATCGACAGCGTGCGCCGCATCCTGGAGCTCACCGGCATGCCGCCCGAGCAGCTGCAGCTGGAAGTGACCGAAAGCCTGGCCGCGCAGGACCAGGGCATCCAGCAGCGCCTGCACGAACTCAAGGCGATGGGCATCCAGCTCGCGCTCGACGACTTCGGCACCGGCTATTCCTCGCTCTCCAGCCTGCACCTGCTGCCGGTCGATACTGTCAAGATCGACCGCTCATTCGTGAGCCAGGCCGACACCAGCCAGCACCACCGCGTGCTGATCGAGGCCACCGTGAAAGTGGCGCAGAGCCTGGGCATGAAGACCGTGGCCGAGGGAATCGAGACCCAGTCGCAGGCCGACGTGGTGCGGGCCCAGTGCTGCGCCAAGGGCCAGGGCTATTTCTACAGCCGCCCGCTGCCTGCGCCCGAACTGCTGGACTGGCTGGCGAGCCACCAGCAGGTCGCGGTATAACAGGCCGTACGTCTACTCCTACAGCCGCTGGAGCGGTGCGCCGCTTTCATGCTTGAACTCGCCTTCGCATGATGGTGGTTCAACCCAACTCTAGGAGAAGCACATGAAGCGCACCCTCCACGGCGCCCTGCTCGGCAGCATCATGGCACTGGCCCTCACCGCCTGCAGCTCGACCGGCACCACCACCGATTCCGGTTCGACGATGGGCACCTCGGGCTCGGCCGGCAGCACCGGCACCATGACCGACACCCCGGTCGGCTCCACGAGCGGCACCACCACCACCGGCACCACGACGCCGGCCACGACCACCAGCACGCCCGCGCCGCAGACCAAGCCGTAAGCACGCGGTGGGGGTCGTCGCTCGTGCATGCTGTCCATGACCGTGTGGCCATTCCCCGCCAAGCAAGCTCGTCTGTAGGTGAGGGGCTTATCAGATCGTACGTCCTGTCCTACATTCGCTAACGCTGTGTTCCTATTTCATGCGCCCGCGCCTGCTCGCATGATGGGATACCCATCCACAACAAGGAGAAACCGCATGAAGAACAGCTTCCAAGGCACCCTGCTGGGCGGCCTGATGGTCCTGGCGCTGGCAGCCTGCACGACGCCTTCCACCACCGATTCGGCCACCGGAACAGCCAGCGGCACCTCGAGCAGCTCGGGCGCCACCGGCACCATGGGAACGAGCGGCACCGGCACCGGCACGGGTACCTCCGGCGCGAGCGGCACCAACACCGGCACCACCAACAGCGCGATCGGCACCACCCCGACCACCCCGCCACCGGCCACCACGACGCCAAGCTCGGGCACGGGTAGCTGATCGGTTCGCGACAGGTCGGCAGTCTGTCACGCAGTCCCCTCGGATGGCGTCGCCTGGCGACTGCCATCCGCTTCCCTTGCTTCCTGCCTGCTCAGGTAGAATCCTCAAGTCCACTGGCCTGAGCTTCTACCCTTATGAAAAACTGGTTTGCGCGCTGGCTCGGGGCTTCCCCCCGTCCTGGGGAGGCTGCGCCCGAGGCCCTGCCGGCTCCTGTGGCAGGAACGACATCGACGCCTGAGGCACCGAACGTGGCCGCAGGCGTTGTTAATCCGCCACCATCGCTCGACCTGGACCTGCATTTTTACCGCTGGCTGTTGGGGACGGTCGCGCATGCTGGCGAGGCGCCCGAGCAATTGATTCTGGACGAGCTGGCACGGCTGCTACGCCAGCCCGATGCCGCCGCCGGCCTGGTGCCGCGCGTGCCGGCCGTGATTCCCCAACTGCTGCGCAGCCTGCGCGACGACTGCATGTCGCCGGCCGACCTGGCGCGCCAGCTGTCGCAGGACGTGACCCTGGTGGCCGAAGTCATCCGCGAAGTCAACAGCCCCTTCTACGGGCCCACGGCAAAGGTCGCCAATATCGAGGGCGCCCTCCTGCTGCTGGGCCAGAATGGCCTGCGCATGCTGCTGGCGCGGGTCGCCTTCCGTCCCGTGATCGGCGCCCAGACCGGACGCCTGGCGCGCCAGGCCGCGCCGCAGGTCTGGAGCCTGTCCGAATACTGCGCCCAGGCCGCCAGTATGGCCGCGCCCGCGCGCGGCGCCGATCCGTTCGAGGCCTACCTGGCGGGCTTGAGCCGCAACGTGGGCCTGATCGTGGCCTTCCGCCTGGCCGACCAGGTCGCCGGCGCGCAAGGCCTGCCGCGCTCCGACGCGTTCGCACTGGGCTTGCAGGACAGCGCACGCGTGCTGTCGGCGCGGATCGCGGCCTGGTGGCAACTGCCGCCGCCGGTGAGCATGGCGATCCTCCAGGCCGGCCAGCCGGACGCCCCGCCGCTGGCGCAGGCGCTGCACCTGGGCGAGCGCCTGGCCAGGCTGCGCATGCTGGCCGAGGCCGGCGCGGAAGGTGCGCAAGAAGCCGCCGCCGGACTCGCGGGCGAGGAACGGCGCATCTTCGACAAGCTTCGCAAGGGGGAGGATTGATGGGTTTCCAGATCGAGCAGAAACTGGTCATTGCGGTGGCCTCGAGCGCGCTGTTCGACCTGTCGGCGTCGCACCAGGTGTATGTCGACGAGGGGCCGGACGCCTACCGCGGCTACCAGGAACGCCACCTCGACGTCATCCTGGGCAAGGGCGTGGCTTTTTCCTTCATCCGACGCTTCCTGGACATCAACCGCTGCTTCCCCCAGGAGGCGCCGGTGGAGGTCGTGCTCCTGTCGCGCAATTCGCCCGAGACCGGCCTGCGCGTGATGCGCTCGATCGCCCACAATGGCCTCGACATCTCGCGCGCGGCCTTCATGAATGGCGGCACGCCCTATTCCTACCTGGGAGCCTTCAACGCCTCGCTGTTCCTGAGCGCGCACGAGGAAGACGTCAAGTCCGCGATCGCGATGGATTATCCGGCCGGCCTGGTGCTGCCTTCCCGCATCGCCGACGACGAGGACGATGCCGAGCTGCGCGTGGCCTTCGACTTCGACGGCGTGCTGGCCGACGACGAATCGGAGACCGTCTTCAAGCGCAGCGGCCTGGACGAATTCCACGCCCACGAGCGGCTGCACATGGCGCGCCCGCACCAGCCCGGGCCGCTGGCCGACATGTTCCAGAAGCTGGCCATGATGCAGCGCCTGGAGGACGAGGCCCAGCGTCGCGACCCGGCCTACCGCAAGGTGGTGCGCATCGCGATCATCACCGCGCGCAGCGCGCCCTCGCACGAGCGGATGGTGAACACGCTCAGGAGCTGGGGCGTGTCGGCCGACGAGACTTTCTTCCTGGGCGGGATGAACAAGGCGCGCGTGCTGTCGGTGTTCCGGCCGCACATCTTCTTCGACGACCAGCTGACCCACCTGCAGTCCGGACCGGGCGGGACGATCCCGATGGTGCACGTGCCCTTCGGGATCGCCAACCGGCGCCTTGCCGAGCCTTCCTAGCCCCACCGTCGGGCAGCCGAGCCGACGGCACGCCGCGCCAGGTGCGTCGCGCACGGCGGCCGCAAGCGCCTTCGTCTATAATGGACAGCCCCTTTTGCGAACCTTTTTGCAAACGTTCTTGCAAACATCCACGCGCGCTCAATGCCCTTCGATCTCCAGAAAAACCTTCCCAAACCAGGCACCCGTTTTGCGCTGCCGAACCTGCACGGCTCGAGCGACGCCTATGCGCTGGCCACCGCCGCGCTGGCCCTGAAGGCCAAGGGGCAGAACCTGACCGTGATCGTGGCCAATGCGTCTGACGGCCAGCGCCTGCTCGACGAGATCCCCTGGTTCGCCGACGGGGCCCTGGCCTGCCACCTGCTGCCCGATTGGGAAACCCTGCCCTACGACGCCTTCTCGCCGCACCAGGACCTGGTCTCGGAGCGCCTGGCCACCCTGCACGAGATCCGCAACGGCCAGTGCGACGTGCTGCTGGTGCCGGCCACCACCGCCTTGCAGCGCCTTGCCCCACCCTCCTTCCTGGCGGCCTATACCTTCTTCTTCCGCCAGGGCGAACGGCTCGACGAAGCCAGGCTCAAGGCCCAGCTGACGCTGGCGGGCTATTCGCATGTGTCGCAGGTGATGTCGCCGGGCGAATACTCGGTGCGCGGCGGCCTGATCGACCTGTTCCCGATGGGCTCCGTGCTGCCCTACCGCCTCGATTTGTTCGGCGACGAGATCGACACCATCCGCACCTTCGACGCCGATACCCAGCGCTCGCTCTACCCGGTCAAGGAGGTGCGCCTGCTGCCGGGCCGCGAATTCCCGATGGACGAGGCCGCGAGGACCGCTTTTCGCGGCCGCTGGCGCGAGCGCTTCGAGGGCGATCCTTCGCGCTCGCCGATCTACAAGGACATCGGCAGCGGCATCGCCTCGGCCGGCATCGAATACTACCTGCCTCTGTTCTTCGACGAGACGGCCAGCCTGTTCGACTACCTGCCCAAGGACACCCTGCTGGCCCTGGTGGGCGACATCGAGGCGGCCATCCAGCGCTTCTGGGTCGATACCGAATCGCGCTACAAATTCCTCAAGAGCTCCCGCGAGCGTCCGCTGCTCGAGCCGCGCGAACTGTTCCTCAGCGCCGAGCAGTTCTTCACCTGCGCCAAGCCGCACGGGCGCTGGACGATCGCGCGCGATCCTGCCCTGCCGGCGTCCGAGCTGTCGGCGCCGATTCCCGACGTCTCGGTCAACCGCCGCCTGGACGATCCGCTGGCCAGCCTGCGCGCCTTCATCGACCGCAGCGACGCGCGCGTGATGATCTGCGCCGATTCGGCCGGACGCCGCGAGACCCTGCAGCAGTATTTCCACGAGTACGGGCTGGAGCTCACGCCGGTCGAAGGCATCGAGGGCCTGCGCGCCGCCGGCAGCCGGCTGACGCTGGGCGTGGCGCCACTGCAGGCCGGTTTCGAGCTGACCGAGGCCGACGCCGGGCGCCTGGTGTTCATCACCGAGACCGAGCTGTATGCGGGCTCGGGCCGCCGCGCCGGCAAGAAGAAGCAGGAAGCGACGAGCCAGGTCGAATCGATGGTGCGCGACCTGTCGGAGCTGAAGATCGGCGACCCGGTAGTGCACATCAACCACGGCATCGGGCGCTACATGGGCCTGACCAGCATGGACCTGGGCGAAGGCGAAACCGAGTTCCTGCACCTGGAATACGCCAAGGACACCAAGCTGTACGTGCCGGTCTCGCAGCTGCACGTGATCTCGCGCTATTCGGGCACCTCGCCCGAAGACGCGCCCCTGCACTCGCTCGGCTCGGGCCAGTGGGACAAGGCCAAGAGAAAAGCCGCCGAGCAGGTGCGCGACACCGCCGCCGAGCTGCTCAACCTGTACGCGCGCCGCGCGGCGCGCCAGGGCCACGCGTTTGAATACTCGAGCACCGACTACGAGAACTTCGCCGGCAGCTTCGGCTTCGACGAGACGCCGGACCAGGCCGAGGCCATCCACAACGTGATCAAGGACATGACCTCGGGCCGCCCGATGGACCGCCTGGTCTGCGGCGACGTCGGTTTCGGCAAGACCGAAGTCGCGCTGCGCGCAGCCTTCATTGCCGTCATGGGCGGCAAGCAGGTGGCGATCCTGGCGCCGACCACGCTGCTGGCCGAACAGCATGCGCAGACCTTTGCCGACCGCTTCGCCGACTGGCCGGTGAAGATCGCCGAGCTGTCGCGCTTTCGCACCGGCAAGGAGATCAACAATGCGATCAAGGGCATGGCCGACGGCACCCTCGACATCGTGATCGGCACGCACAAGCTGCTCTCGCCGGACGTGCAGTTCACGCGCCTGGGCTTGGTCATCATCGACGAGGAACACCGCTTCGGCGTGCGCCAGAAGGAAGCCCTGAAAGCCCTGCGCGCGGAAGTGGATGTGCTCACGCTCACCGCCACGCCGATCCCGCGCACGCTGGGCATGGCGCTGGAAGGCCTGCGCGACTTTTCCATCATCGCCACCGCACCGCAAAAGCGCCTGGCGATCAAGACGTTTGTCCGCAGCGAAGACGGCTCGATCATCCGCGAAGCCTGCCTGCGCGAACTCAAGCGCGGCGGCCAGATCTACTTCCTGCACAACGAGGTCGAAACCATCGAGAACCGCCGCGCGATGCTGGAAAGCCTGCTGCCGGAAGCGCGCATCGGCGTGGCCCATGGCCAGATGCACGAGCGCGACCTGGAAAAGGTCATGCGCGACTTCGTGGCGCAGCGCTTCAACATCCTGCTGTGCACGACCATCATCGAGACCGGCATCGACGTGCCGACCGCAAACACCATCATCATGCACCGCGCCGACCGCTTCGGCCTGGCGCAGCTGCACCAGCTGCGCGGCCGGGTCGGCCGTTCGCACCACCAGGCCTATGCCTACCTGCTGGTGAGCGACGTGATGACCCTGACCAAGCAGGCGCAGCGCCGGCTCGATGCGATCCAGGCGATGGAAGAACTGGGCAGCGGCTTCTACCTGGCCATGCACGACCTCGAGATCCGTGGCGCGGGCGAAGTGCTGGGCGAAAACCAGTCCGGCGAGATGCTGGAGATCGGCTTCCAGCTGTATTCCGACATGCTGAGCGAGGCGGTGCGCTCGCTCAAGGCCGGCAAGGAGCCGGACCTGGCCGCGCCGCTATCCTCGACCACCGAGATCAACCTGCACGTGCCGGCCCTGCTGCCGTCCGACTATTGCGGCGACGTGCACGAGCGCCTGTCGATCTACAAGCGCCTGGCCAATTGCGAAAGCCAGGACAAGATCGACGGCATGCAGGAAGAACTGATCGACCGGTTCGGCAAGCTGCCCGAGCCGGTCAAGGCGCTGATCGAAACCCACCGCCTGCGCATTGCAGCCAAGTCGGTCGGCATCGTCAAGATCGACGCGCACGGCGAAGCGGCCAACCTGCAGTTCATGGAAAAGCCGCCGATCGACCCGATCAGGATCATTACCCTGATCCAGAAGAACCGCCACATCAAGCTGGCCGGCCAGGACAAGCTGCGCATCACCGCCAGCATGCCCGACCTGGCGGCGCGCGTGACGCAACTGAAGACCACCATCAAACAACTGCTGGCTTGATCCCGATGACGATGAATCTGGTGCTCCAGGGGCCGCAAGCCCCTCTCGCTACGCTGGAAAACCTTGCGCAACTGACCAGGCCCGCGCGTGTCGTGCAGCTGCATGCGCACGCGCTGCGCTGCGAAGACGTTCCGTTTTCCGCGCAGGTCAAGCAGGAGGTCGAGGCAGCCGCCTTCGCCGCCGGCGTGGATGCCTGCTTCATCGAGGCCGGGCGCAAGCTGGCCGACTTCGGCCTGGTGGCGATGGACATGGACTCGACCCTGATCACCATTGAATGCATCGACGAGATCGCCGACATGCAGGGCCTCAAGCCCCAGGTATCCGCGATCACCGAGGCGGCCATGCGCGGCGAGCTCGATTTCGCGGCCAGCCTGGCGCGCCGCGTGGCCCTGCTCGAAGGGCTCGATGCCTCGGCGCTGCAGCGCGTCTACGACGAGCGCCTGCAGATCTCGCCCGGCGGCGAAGCGATGCTGCAAGCGGTGCAGGCCGCGGGCCTGAAGACGCTGCTGGTCTCGGGCGGCTTCACCTTCTTCACCGACCGCCTCAAGGACCGCCTGGGGCTCGACCATAGCCACGCGAACGTGCTGGAGGTGGTGGACGGCAAGCTCACTGGCCGCGTGCTGGGCGGCATCGTCGATGCGGAAGAGAAAATGCGCACCGTGCAGCGCGTGTGCGCGGACCTGGGAATCGAACCGCGCCGGGCCATCGTCATGGGCGACGGCGCCAACGACTTGCGGATGATGGGTGTCGGCGGCTTGTCGGTGGCCTTCCGCGCCAAGCCGGTGGTGCGCGGCCAGGCCCATGTGGCGCTGAATTTTTCCGGCCTGGACGGCTTGCTGGCCATCCTGGCCTGACACCTCCGCTGCACCGCTTCGCGCATGGGCTTTCACACGAAGGCATGACCGGCCGGAAACGCTTGCAGGATTTGGCAATCTAGGCGCGCAGAAAGAGCTCAGACGCAGAACAAACCTCGTGCCGCGCACGATTGGATGGCGAGCCCGGCTGGGCTATGTTGACGGTGCGGCCGCGTCGCGGCCCCATCACTCGACAGGAGCCTGCCATGACTACCCCGGTTTTGCGCGCGTCCTTCCCACCCCTTGACAACACCGGCGCCACGCCGCGCGACGATGCGCCGCCGGACCGCAGCCGGCGGCGCCTGCTGCTGGGCATGCCGGCCCTGGCCGGCGCCTTGTCGCTTGCGCCCGCGGGCGTGCTGGCCCAGAACTGGCGGTCGGAGGGCTGGTGCGCGACCTGGGGCTGCGCGCCGGCCGGCCCGCCGTCGTCGAGCAGCGCCATGAGCTTCAGCGGCCAGACCGTGCGCCTGATCGTGCGCGCCAGCATCGGCGGCAACCGCGTGCGCGTGCGCCTGTCAAACGAGATGGGCAGCACCCCATTGACGATCGGCGCGGCCCAGATCGGGCGCCGCAACAGCGGCGTGGCGGTGGTCGCGGGAACCAACCACCCGCTCACCTTCGGAGGCCGCAGCTCGGTCACGATTCCCGCCGGCTCGCCCGTGCTGTCCGACCCGGTGACCATGCAGGTGGCGCCCTATGCCGACCTGGCCGTCAGCCTGTATTTCCCCGGCACGGCCAGCGGCACCACGATCCACCGCGATGCCTGGCAGGCCAATTACGTGTCCAGCGCCGGCAACTTTGCCGCCAGTACCGCGTTTACGGTCGAACGCACCATGGCGTCCTGGCCCTTCCTGACCGAGGTCGACGTCGACGGCGGCGCGCCGGCCATCGTGGCCGTCGGCGACTCGATGACCGACGGCCAGGGCAGCTCGACCAACCTGAACCGGCGCTGGCCCGACTACCTCGCCCGGCGCATGCAGGCCGAGCTGGGCAGCCTGGGCCGGATCGGCGTGGTCAACCGCGGGATCGCCGGCAACCGTTTGCTGGCGGACGACCCGAATTTCCTGCTGCCCGGGCGCGAAGTGCTGGAGCGCTTCGACCGCGACGTGCTGGCCACCGCCGGGGTCCGCGCGGTGATCATGCTCATCGGGATCAACGACATCGTCTACAGCTCGGGCTCGACACTGGTGAAGGTGGAAGACCTGGTCGGCGGCTACCGCCAGCTGGTCGCCCGCGCCCACGCGCGCGGCGTCGCCATCCTCGGGGCCACCATGCCGCCGATGAACGGCTTCGTCTACTACAACGCGGCGCGCGAAGCGGTGCGGATCGGCGCCAACAACTGGCTGCGCTCGTCCAGCGAATTCGATGCGGTGATCGACTGGGACGCGACGCTGCGCGATCCCGATGCGCCGGACCGCCTGCGTGCCGCATACAACAGCCGCGATTGGCTGCACCCGAACGACGCAGGCTACCAGGCCATGGCCGGCGCCGTGCCGCTGGGCGTGCTGGCGAACCTGGTCACCTGAGTGACGGCAGTGCTCGCCATGTTTCCGGTCGAACAGGGTGTGTAACACTCTGTAATAGCGGGCGGCGCGCGAGGGAGAAATTTTTTATCATGGAGGAATCAGGAGGACCGCCATGAAAAAACTCATCGTTATTACCGCTTCGCTGGCCGTGCTTGCCGGTTGCGCCGCGCCCGGCCCGAACCAGTACGGCAGCCGTGCCTATGGCCAGGGCGGCGACCCCAGCCAGTGGCAAGTCGTGTCGGTGACGCCGGTGCCGCTCGGCACGGGCGCCCGCGCCGCCGCGTCCGGCGAGACCGGCACCACCTACAGCAGCGCGCCCGTGTACACCCAGCGCGCACCCGTGTACGGCGCGCAACCGGTATACGGGGGCTACCCGGTGTACGTGCCGCAGCCGGTATATGTGCCGGAACCGGTGTACCAGCCGCGCTACTACTACCCGCCGGTGTCGATCGGACTGGGTTTCAATTTCGGCCGTGGCTGGGGACACCACCGCGGCTGGGGCGGCAGTATCGGGACGCGCTTCCCTTTCCATTACCGCCGCTAAGGCGCAACAGCCGGCAGCAGCCGGCTTTTTTTTGGGCCGGCGTTCACGCGGGTCCGGGCGAGCCGAACAGGTCGTGCGCGTCGAGCAGCGCATAGGCGATCTCGGGCCGTTCGTTCAGGCAGCGCCTGACGGCCGCCGGGACGTTCTGGCGCGTCTTCTTGCACAGTCCCGGCTTGTCTTCCAGCACCACGATGATGCCGCGCACCGTGCGCACCTCGTTCGGTCCCGGCTCGATGCGCAGTTCGGCGCCGAGGTTCTTGTGGATCAGGGCCTGCACGTGGCGCAGGTCCTCGTAGCTCGTGATGCGCTCGATGCGTTCGATGAGTTTCTGTTCCTGCAGGCGCGTCAGGGCCAGCGGGCGCTGGTCGGCAGCCGGGTCGGCCAGTACGCGCTTGCGGTCGCACACGCAGGCGCCCGGCGGGCACTCGGTGCGGATGGGAAAAGCCGGTGGCGGAAGGGGTTCGCTCACGCTGTCAAGGGTGGGGATGGAGGGTCGCGGCCAATTCTACATCAGCCAGGCCGGCGAGCAGGCCGCGCATGCGCTCGTAGTGCGAGCCTTTCCAGTAGACGCGCCCGCAGGCGTCGCAGGTGGTGAACTCAGTCCGGGACTCAGCCACCCGCGGCGGCAGGCGATCCGCGACCTCCTCCTTTGCGACGGCGCATAGCGGCAGGTTGCAATGCAGGCACAGCGCAAAGGGGCGCATGTCCGCGGCCAGGCGCAGGCGGGCGAACAGTTCGCGCAGCTGTCCCGGCGGGTCGATCGCGTGCAGGTAACAGCCCAGCTCGACCGTGCGGCGCTTGAGCAGCTCGCGGTCGCGCGTGAGCAGCACCCGGACCTCCTCGCGCGCGATGCGCTCGATCTCGTCGTCGTGATAGCCGTTGTCGTAGAGCGTGTCGTAGCCGGCCATGCGCAGCAGCCTCGCCAGCCCACCCAGGTGGGCATCGGCCACGAAACGGGGACGCCCGCCCGGCCGGGCGCGCAGCGCCTGCAACGGCGCGATGTCGAGCCGCGAGAAAGCCGGATAGGCGGCAACGCGGTCGCCTTCGCACAGGATGCGCGCGAAGCTGCTCGGCTCCCCATTTACCGATAGCAGCTCGACCTCGGTGTGCGGCACGCCCAGCGCTTCGATCATGTGCTTGGTGGTGGCCTCGCGCGCGCAGGCAGTCGTGATGTCGCGCCCGCGTTGCTCGCGCGGCAGGAAATCGTTCAGCGCGTCGTAGAAGCGAAAGGTGGCGCTTACCATGGCGCGGCCAGGATGGCTTCCTCGTCCAGCGGTTGCCCCTCCAGGCCGTGCAGCATTTCCAGCGCATTGGCCGTGGCTTCCCCGGAAGCGGTATTGTCGAAGATACACCAGCAGGTCTGCCCGGCCGCGGCGCGCGCCGCCAGCAGGCGCCGCGCCGACTCGACATATTCGGGCGTGTAGCGCGAATAGTAGATGCGCGGGCTGCCGTGCAGGCGCACATAGGTCGCATCGCTGCTGGTCGGCACGTGCGGGCCCGGTTGGCCGGCGGCGGGATCGGCGATCACCCGCGCCACCCGGCTTTCGGTGAGCAAGTCGGTGGCCGCTTCCGAAAACCAGCTTGGATGGCGCGCCTCGAAGGCGACCGTGGTGCCGAAGATCCCGTGCAGCTGGCGGAAGAATTCGCGCGCGGTCTCGTCGACGAAGCCGAACTTGGGCGGCAGCTGCACCAGGAGGCAGCCGAGCTTGTCGCCCAGTTCCCCGGCTTCGGATGCGAACTGCACCAGCTGCTGCTCGACCTTCTCCAGGCGCGCATCGTGCGTGATCGCGCGCGGCACCTTGACCGCGAAGCGGAAATCCTCCGGCACGCAATCAGCCCATTTGGCATAGGTGGCCGGACGGTGCGGCCGGTAGAAGGACGAATTGATCTCGACCGCCGGGAAGACGGAGGCGTAGCGCCCGAGATGGCTGCCGGTGTCGGGAAACGCGGCGGCCGAGGCCTTGGGCAGGCTCCAGCCTGCGGTGCCGACCAGCAGGCGCCCGGGGGAATCGAGGTGGTCCGCCATGGGAGTAAGCAAAGTGGCAATGGGGCGATTCTACGAAATGCCGGGGCCGAACGGCGCATGGCTGGCCGCGGCTGCCTGCGAGGAAGCGGCAAAAACGCTTAGAATAATCGCATCCCCACAGAACGGAGAAGCACCCGATGAGCGACCCGATCCATGTCGTCTGCCCCGAATGCGACGCCGTCAACCGCCTCGCCCAGGAACGCCTGCGCGACGCCCCGGTATGCGGCAAGTGCGCACAACAGCTGTTCTCCGGCAAGCCGCTGGAGGTCGACGGCGCCCGCTTCGCCAAGCACATCGCGCGCAACGACCTGCCGGTGCTGGTGGACTTCTGGGCCGAGTGGTGCGGGCCATGCAAGATGATGGCGCCGCACTTTGCCGAGGCTGCCGCGCAGCTGGAGCCCGCGGTGCGCCTGCTCAAGGTGGACACCGAGCGCAACCAGGACCTGTCGGCGCGCTTCGCGATCCGCAGCATCCCGACCCTTGCCCTGTTCCGCGGCGGCAGCGAAGTCGCGCGCCAGGCCGGCGCCATGGATGCGCGCGGCATCGCGGCGTGGGTGCAATCGCAGCTGTCCCACGCCGGACGCCGATAGGTTATCATTCCAGCAACTGCCGGCGTCCGACACCGGTTTTTATCGTCCCCTCAACTGGAGAATGCCATGTCACAGCAACTCGTCCTGGACCGCAATGTCGAGGATGCCAAGCAGTTCGCACGCATCCTGTACATCGCGCATGCCCTCACCTTCTTCTTCTCGGTCGGCACCCTGTCGATCCTGGTCCTGATCGTCAACTACGTCAAGCGCCCCGACACCCAGGGCACCATCGTGTACTCGCACCATACCTGGATGATCCGCTCGTTCTGGTGGTACCTGGTCTGGATGGTCGCCGGCGGCGCCCTGTGGATCACCCTGATCGGGATCCCGGTGGCGATGGTGATCTGGGCCCTGGCCTGGCTGTGGATGGCCTACCGCATCATCCGCGGCTTCCTCGACCTCAACAGCAACAAGCCGATGCCGGTGTAAGCCGCCGCGCAGGCAAACAAACGGGCGCGTCATCCAGGCTGTGAACCTGGGTGACGCGCCCGTTTTTCCTTGAAACGGCCGGCGCGCGGTGCGCCGGCCCGGTGCTTAGTAGACCGGGAAGCCGAAGCCGTCCTGGGCCTGCACGCCCACCAGCACGGCAGCCGTGCCGGCGTCGACGCCGGTCGTATCGGCCGGCAGCGTCGCCTCGAGCCTGCTCGATCCGCCCAGCAGGTTGACCCAGAAGTCGCCCATGCCGCCGAACACGTCCTTGTCGGTGTCCTGGCCTGGCGGCGGTGCATCTTCACCGTTGCCCCAGCCGTTGTTGCCGTGGCCGACCGACAGCTTGAACACATCCGATACCGACAGGCTGCCGGTCGTGCTGCCCGTTGCCGCGACCTTGTCGGTGGCGGTGACGCGCACCTCGATCGAGCTGACCGTCTTGGGCGCCGTGCCCGAGAAGGTGCCGGTGGCGGCGTCGAACTTCAGCCACGACGGCAGCGCCGCGCCATTGGCCAGCTTGGCCGAGTAGGTCAGCGTATCGCCCTTGTCGATGTCGGTGAAGCTGTTGGCCGGCAGCTGGAACGAGAAGGCCTTGTTGAAGTTGATGTACTTGTCGGCAAGGGCCCTGGCCAGTTCCGGGGCATCGTTGCGGCCCTGGATCGTCACGTCCATGGTCGAGGTGATGGCGGTACGGCCGTCCTTCACGGTGTACTCGAAGTGGTCGACGACCGAGGCGTTGCGGCCCAGCGACTGCACCTTGTCGGTGGCGCTGGCCAGGGCGTAGACGAAGCTGCCGTTCGGCAGCACCGTGAACACGCCGTAGTTGCCGAAATCGACGTCGGTCACCACGCTGAGGAACTTGCCGCTGTCGTTCGACAGCACGTTGCCCATGGCGATGAACTGGTCTTCGGTGATGGTCACGCTATCGGCCTGCAGCACCGGCTTCTGCGCTTCGCCCTGGATCGTGATGTTCAGGTCCGAGGCCTTGCTGGTGATGCCGTCGCTGGCCTTGTAGACGAAGGTCTCGGCCAGGGTCTGGCCCAGCTCCAGCGCCTTGACTACCGCGTTTTCGCTGTTGACCACATAGCTGTAGCTGCCGTCCTGCGCCAGCTCGAGCGTGCCGTAGCTGCCGGCGTACGAGCCTGCGGTGGAGACCGTGAGCACGGTGCCGGCATCGACGTCGCGGTCGTTGGCCAGCACGTTGCCGGTGGCCGCGGCCTTGCCGCCCGCGCCTACCTGGACCGCGTCGGCCGTGACCACCGGCGCGTCGTTGGTGCCGGTGACGGTGATGTCGAGGCTGGAGACCACCTGCACGCTGCCGTCGGTTGCCGTGTAGCTGAACGATTCGAGAACCGATTCGCCCTGGGCCAGCGCCTGCACCTTGGCCGACGACGCGTCGAGCTGGTAGCTGTAGTTGCCGTCGGCGGCCAGCACCAGGCTGCCGTACTTGCCGGCGAAGGTGCCGGCGGTGGCGACCTGCAGCTGGGTGCCCGCGTCCGTATCCTTGTCGTTGGCCAGCACGTTGCCGCTGGCGCTGCCGCCGCCTGCGGCCACGGCTGCCGTGTCGAGCGTCACCACCGGCGCTTCGTTGGCGCCATTCACGGTCACCGCCAGGTTCGAGACGATCGATGCGATGCCGTCGGTTGCCGCGTAGCTGAAGTTGTCGACCGCCGACTGGCCGGCAGCGAGCGCGCGCACGGCTGCGCTGTCATGGGCCAGGGTGTAGGTATAGCTGCCGTCCTTGGCCAGCACCAGGGTGCCGTAGGTGCCGGTGAAGCTGCCCGCTTCCGCCACGCTCAGGCTGGCGCCGGTGTCGCGGTCGGCGTCGTTGTCCAGCACGTTGCCGGTGGCCGTGAACGCGCCGCTGGCCGCGACCTGGGTCAGGTCGGCAGTCACGCTCGGCGCGTCGTTGGCGCCGGTAATCGTGAAGTGCAGGCCGGCATTCGTCGAGGCGACGCCGTCGGTGGCGGCGTAGCTGAAGCTGTCGACCACGCTCTGGCCCTGCGCCAGCGACTGCACTGCGGCGTCGGCGTTGCGCAAGGTGTAGGTATAGCTGCCGTCGCTGGCCAGTACCAGGGTGCCGTAGGCGCCCTCGTAGCTGCCCGGCGCGCCCACGACGAGCTGCGATCCGGCGTCCGCATCCTGGTCGTTGGCCAGCACGTTGCCGCTGGCTGCCACGGCGCCGTCTTCGGCCACAGCGGCGGTATCGACCGTCGCAGTCGGCGCGTCGTCGGCGCCGGTGATGGTCACTTGCAGGACCGCTTCTTTCGCGACGCTGCCATCGGTGGCGGCGTAGGTGAAGCTGTCGACCACGACCTGGCCCTGCGCCAGCGACTGTACTTTGGCGTCGCCGTTGTTCAGGCGGTAGGTGTAGCTGCCATCCTGGGCCAGCACCAGCGTGCCGTAGGCGCCTTCGAAGGTGCCCGGGGCGGCGACGGCCAGCTTGGCGCCGGCGTCCGCATCGCGGTCGTTGGCCAGCACGTTGCCGCTTGCCTGCACGGCGCCGTCTTCGGCCACCGAGACGGCGTCCGCGCTCACCACCGGAGCGTCGTTGCTGCCGGCGATGGTGAACTTCAGCGAGGAAGCGGTGCTTGCGACACCGTCGGTGACGCCAAAGCCGAAGCTCTCTTCCACCTGCTCGCCCTGGCCCAGCGCCTGGACGCGGGCGTCGCCGCTGTTGACGGTATAGGCATAGCTGCCGTCGGCCGCGATGACCAGGGTGCCGTAGACGCCGGCGAAGCTGCCCGGTGCGGCGATGCGCAACACCGTGCCGGCGTCGACATCGCTGTCGTTTGCCAGCACGTTGCCGCTGGTGGCCACGCCCTCGCCTGCCTGCGCCACGTCGGCCGTGACAACCGGGGCATCGTTGCTGCCGGCGATGGTGACGACCAGGCTCGAGCCGGTCGTGGCGATGCCGTCGGTAACAGCGTAGCTGAAGCTGTCGGCCAGCGATTGACCCTGGGCCAGCGACTGGACGGCGGCGTCGCCGTTGTTCAGGGTGTAGGTGTAGCTGCCGTCGGCTGCGACCACCAGGGTGCCATACGCGCCCGCATAGCTGCCCGGTGCGGCAACTGTCAAGACGGTGCCGACGTCCAGGTCGCTGTCGTTGGACAGCAGGTTGCCGCTGGCGGCCGCGCCGTCTTCCGCGACCTGGGCGGCGTCGCCACCGGCGCTCGGCGCCTGGTTGGCGCGGGTGACCTTCACTTCGAGGGTCGAAGCCGAGGTCGCGATGCCGTCGGTGGCGGTGTAGTCGAAACGTTCGGTGATGACGGCGCCGGGAGGCGCAGTGCCCAGTTTCGCGTCCAGCGTATAGGTGTAGCTGCCGTCCTGGGCCAGCACCAGGGTGCCGTAGGCGCCGTTGAAGCTGCCGGCATTGGCGACCTGCAGCACGGTACCCTTGTCGATATCGGTGTCGTTGGCCAGCACGTTGCCGGTGACGTTTGCAGCCTGGCCTTCGGCCAGCAGTGCGTTGTCGAAGGTGGCCACCGGGCCGTCGTTGCTGCCGGCGACCGTGACGTTGACCACGGCGGTCGAGGTGCGGCCCAGGTTGTCGCGCACTGTGTAGGTGAAGCTGTCCTTGAGAGTGTCGCCCTGCGCCAGGTCCTGGAAGCGCGCGCCGATGTCGTATTGCACGGTGTCGCCGCTCAACACCACGGTGGCGCCCAGTGTCGAGCCGCCGACCGAGACGATGCGCGCGGACGGATTGGTATCGTTGGCCAGCAGGTCGGCCACCGCGACCTGCACCATGCCGCCGTCTTCGCGGGCACTGATGCTGTCGGCAAGCGCCACCGGCACGCCGCCGAGCAGGCCGACCATGCCGGCGCGGTCGAGCGAGGTCCCGTTGTCGAACACGACGCGGTTCACGCCCTCGGTCTGGGCCAGCCAGCCGGTCAGGACCACGCTGTCGGACGTGCCCTTGATGGCCAGTACCAGGTCGTTGCCGGACTGGGTCGCCACCAGGTCGCCCTGGACGATGTTGGCGCCGAAGCGCAGCATGTCGGCGCCCTGGGTGTCATTGATGCGGTCAGCGCCGTCGCCACGGTTGAAGCGGTAGGTATCGTCGCCCGTGCCGCCCGAGAGGACGTCGTTGCCGGCGGCGCCGGCCAGGGTGTCGTTGCCGGCGCCGCCCAGCAGCGCGTTGGCCCCGGCATTGCCGGTGACGAGGTTATCCAGTTCGTTGCCGGCGCCGTCGATGGCGGCGGTGCCGCCCAGGGTCAGGTTCTCGACATGCGCCGCCAGGGTGTGGGTGACGCTGGCCAGCACGGCGTCGGTGCCCTCGCCGGCCAGTTCGACGACGCTGTCGCCCGCGTCGTCGACGACATAGCTGTCGTTGCCGGTGCCGCCACTCATGGCGTCGGCGCCGAGGCCGCCGTCGACCGTGTCATTGCCGCCGCCCGCGCTCATGGTGTCGCTGCCCGCGCCGCCTGCCAGCACGTTCGCGGCTTCGTTGCCGGCGATCGTGTTGTCCAGCGTGTTGCCGGTGCCGTTGATGGCGGCGCTGCCGGTCAGGTACAGGTTCTCGACGTTGGCGCCGAGCGTAAAGGTAGCGCTGGCGCGCACGGTGTCGATGCCGCCGCCGGCCGCCTCGCTGGCCACGTCGGTCGTGGTGTCGACGATGTAGGTGTCGTTGCCCGCGCCGCCGCTCATGGTGTCGGCGCCCGCGCCGCCGTCGATCAGGTTGTCGCCCCCATTGCCGGTGATCGCGTTGGCCACGGCGTTGCCCAGGCCTTGCAGGTTCTCAGCGCCGGCCAGGACCAGGTTCTCCAGGTTCGCGCCCAGCGCGTAGTCGATGCTGGCGGTGACGGTGTCGGTGCCCGCGTTGAGCGCTTCGGTCACCTGGTCGCCGGCGTCGTCGACGACATAGGCATCGTTGCCCGCGCCGCCCTGCAGGTTGTCCGCGCCCGTGCCGCCGTCCAGGGTATCGTTGCCCACGCCCGCCAGCAGGGTGTCGTTGCCGGCGCCGCCGCTGAGGACATTGCTGCCGGCGTTGCCGTTGATGACGTTGTCCAGCGCATTGCCGGCGCCGTTGATGTTGCCGGTGCCGGTCAGCGTCAGGTTCTCGACGTTGTCGAGCAGGGTGTAGCTCACGCCCGCCTGCACCAGGTCGACGCCTTCGCCTTCCAGCTCGACCGTGACGTCGGCGGCGCTGTCCACGATATAGGTGTCGTTGCCGCCCCCGCCGAGCATGCTGTCGGCGCCCAGGCCGCCATTGAGGGTGTCGTTGCCGGCGTCGCCGCGCAGGGTGTCGTCGCCCGCCTCGCCGGCCAAGCTATCGTTGCCGTCGCCGCCGATCAGGGTGTCGGCGCCGGTATTGCCGCTGATGGTGTCGTCGCCGGCCTTGCCGTCCAGGACGTTGGCCCCGGTGTTGCCGATGATGTTGTTGTTGAGCTCGTTACCGCTGCCGTTGATGTCTGCCGCGCCCGTCAGGACCAGGTTCTCGACGTTGCCGGTCAGGGTGTAGGTGATGCTCGACTGGGCGACGTCGGTGCCCGCGCCGCCTGCCTCGGTCACGATGTCGCCGTCGTTGTCGATCACATAGGTGTCGTCGCCGAGGCCGCCCGCCAGGCGGTCCGCGCCCTGGCCGCCATCGAGGCGGTCGTTGCCGGCGTCGCCGTCGAGCTGGTCGTCGCCTGCTTCGCCATTGAGGGTATCGTTGCCGTCGCCGCCGCTGATGACGTCGTTGCCATCGCCGGCGTTGACGGTATCGATGCCGGCGCCGGCGCTGGTGATGTTGTTGCCGCTGTTGCCGGTGATGACGTTGTTCAGGACGTTGCCGTGGCCGACCAGGTCGCTGGTGCCGGTCAGGACCAGGTTGTCGGCGTTGGCGGTCAAGGTGTAGTCGATGCTCGACTCGACCGTGTCCACGCCCAGGTTCACGCCTTCGTTGACCAGGTCGCCCGCATTGTCGACCACATAGGTGTCGTTGCCGGCGCCGCCGGACATGTTGTCGGCGCCCAGGCCGCCGTCGAGGCGGTCGTTGCCGTTGTTGTCGACCAGGGTATCGTTGCCGAGGCCGCCATTGAGCGCATTGCTGTTGCCGTTGCCGGTGATCGTGTTGTCGAGCTCGTTGCCGGTGCCGCTGATGAGGGCGTTGCCGGTCAGGGTCAGGTGCTCGACGTCGGCGGTCAGGCTGTAGTCGATGCTCGCCTGCACGGTGTCGCTGCCTTCGCCCGCCACCTCGTTGACCGCGTCGCCCGCATTGTCGACCACATAGGTGTCGTCGCCGGTATTGCCGGCCATGCTGTCGGCGCCCACGCCGCCGTTGAGGACGTCGTTGCCTTCGCCACCGACCAGGCTGTCGTTGCCGGCATTGCCGTTGAGCGTATCGTTGCCGGCCAGGCCGTCCAGGCTGTTGTTGGCCGCGTTGCCGTTGATGACGTTGTTCAGGACGTTGCCGGTGCCGTTCAGGTCCGCGGTGCCGGTCAGGGTCAGGTTGTCGGTGTTGGTCGTGAGCGTGTAGGTGATGCTGGACTCGACCAGGTCGATGCCCGCGCCGTCGTCT
This sequence comes from Telluria sp. AZSoR62, assembly GCF_058111565.1. NCBI lineage: Bacteria > Pseudomonadati > Pseudomonadota > Betaproteobacteria > Burkholderiales > Oxalobacteraceae > Telluria > Telluria sp. AZSoR62. The sequence goes on along the minus strand of NZ_JBYTST010000004.1, from coordinate 199,318 downwards.
TCGCCCACCAGGTCGCCGCCGTCGTTGACGACATAGGTGTCGTCGCCGATGCCGCCGGCCATGCGGTCGGCGCCCGCGCCGCCGTCGAGGCGGTCGTTGCCGGCGTCGCCGTAGAGGGTATCGCTGCCGCCGTCGCCATTGAGCAGGTCGTTGCCGTCGCCGCCGTTGACGGTGTCGTCGCCCTCGCCCGCATGCACGGTATCCAGGCCCGCGCCGGCGTCGATGGTGTTGGCGCCGCCGTTGCCGGTGATGAGGTTGTTGAGCGCGTTGCCGCCGCCCTTCAGGTCTTGCGCGCCGGTCAAGACCAGGTTGTCGACGCCGTCGGTCAGGACGTAGTCGATGCTCGACTGGGCCGTGTCCAGGCCGGCGTTGACGCCTTCGATGACCAGGTCGCCCGCATCGTCGACCACGTAGATATCGTTGCCGGCGCCGCCCTGCATCGTATCGGCGCCGAGGCCGCCGTCCAGGGTATCGTTGCCGCCGTTGTCGACCAGCGTATCCTTGCCGGCGCCGCCGGACAGCACGTTGCTGCCGCCATTGCCGGTGATCGTGTTGTCCAGTTCGTTGCCGGTGGCGTTGGTGGCGCCGTTGCCGGTCAGGGTCAGGTTTTCCACGAACGCGCCGAGGGTGTGGCTCACGCTCGCCAGTACCCGGTCGACGCCTTCGCCGTCGCTCTCGACCGTCACGTCGCCCGCGTTGTCGACCACGTAGGTGTCGTCGCCGATGCCGCCGTGCAGGCTGTCCGCGCCAGCGCCGCCGTCGAGGGTGTCGTTGCCGGCCAGGCCGAACAGGCTGTTGGCGGCGCTGTTGCCGCTGACATTGTTGTCCAGTTCGTTGCCGGTGCCGTCCACGCCGAGCAGGCCGGTCAGCACCAGGTTCTCGACGTTGTCGGTCAGGGTGTAGCTGATGCTGGACTGGGTGGTGTCGGTGCCGGAAGCGGCTGCCTCGACCACCAGGTCGCCGGCATTGTCGACCACATAGCTGTCGTTGCCGGCGCCGCCGGTCATCAGGTCGGCGCCGAGGCCGCCGATCAGGCTGTCGTTACCGGCGCCGCCGCTCAAGCTGTTGTTGCCGATATTGCCGATCAGGACGTTGTCCAGGCTGTTGCCGGTGGCGTCGATGGCGGCGTCGCCCGTCAGTGTCAGTTGCTCGACGTTGTCGGTGAGGGTGTAGCTGATGCTCGAGCGCACGATGTCGTTGCCCAGGCCCGCCGATTCGCTGACGATGTCGCCGGCGTCGTCGACCACATAGCTGTCGTCGCCCGCGCCGCCCTGCAGGCTGTCGGCGCCGCTGCCGCCGTCCAGGCTGTCGTTGCCGGCGTTGCCCACCAGGGTGTCGTTGCCGCTGCCGCCGTTCAAGGCATTGCTGCCGTTGTTGCCGGTGACGGTGTTGTCTTGCGCATTGCCGGTACCGGCGGTGCTGCCGCTGCCCGTCAGGACCAGGTGTTCGACATTGTCGGACAGCGTGTAGCTTACCCCCGCCTGCACCGTGTCGTTGCCCTCGCCCGCCTGCTCGACCACCACGTCGGCGCCGTTGTCGACCACATAGGTGTCGTCGCCCGCGCCGCCAATCAGCGTATCCGCACCGGCCAGGCCATTCAGGACGTTGGCGCCCGAGTTACCGGTGATCACGTTATTACGCGAATTGCCTGTGCCGTTGATGTCGGCCGTGCCCGTCAGGGTCAAATCATCGGTGGTCGAGTTCAGCGTGGTGGTGACGGACGAGGTAGTGGTGGTCATCGTGTTTTCCTTGTGAGCCTTCAGGCAGGCTTTCCCTAAACGCAAGTTAACTTACTATTGGGCAAGTCTAACATGGAAGTTTCCGCATGGAAATGCCTTTCCACAGACTAATATTGTCTCACAGCAACAGATGCTCGAGTATGGGCGTAAAAAAACCACCCGGAGGTGGTCTCTTCTTTCGCCAACTGGCCAACGCTATCCGAGCACGCCGAGCGCCCGCTCGAGGTCGCCGATCAGGTCGGCAGTATCTTCCAGGCCGATATTCAGGCGCACCAGTACGCCCTTGTCTTCCCAGCTGGACCGCATCGCGCGGATCCGGTATGGCATCACCAGGCTGTTCGGACCACCCCAGCTGTAGCCGATGCCGAACAGCGCAAGGGCGTCCACGAAACGGTCGACCTGCTCTTCGCTGTAGCGCGCATCGAACAGGACCGAGAACAAACCGCCGGCCCCGGAAAAGTCGCGCTTCCAGTTGGCGTGGCCTGGACAGTCCTCGAAGGCCGGGTGCAGCACCCTGGCAATCTCGGGCCGGGCCTTGAGCCAGGCCGCGACCATGCGCGCACCGGCATCGTGCGCATCGAAGCGCAGCTTCATGGTCGGCAAGCCCCGCATCACCAGGTAGGCGTCGTCCGCGCCGACCCCATAACCGAGGCGCATGTGGGCCTGCGCCAGCCGGTCGTTGAGTTCACGCTCGCGCGTGATCACCGCACCCATCAAGAGGTCCGCGCCGCCCGACTGGTATTTGGTCAGGGCGTGCATGACGATGTCGGCGCCGACGTCGAAGCCGCGCAGGGCCAGCCCCGCGGCCCAGGTATTGTCCAGTGCGACCAGCACGCCCCGCTCCTTTGCCGCCTGGCACAGGGCCGGGAGGTCGGGCACTTCCATCGACACCGACCCGGGCGCCTCGGCCCAGAGCAGCTTCGTATTCGGCTGGATCAGCTGCGCAATCCCGGCGCCGGCCATCGGGTCGTAAAAGCGCGCGGTGACGCCGAAATCCTGCGCCAGCCAGCGTCCCAGCTCGCGGTTCGGGTTATAGACATTATCGGGCAGGAGCACGTCGTCGCCGCTCTTGAGCAGCGCGAAGTCGATCATCGCGATCGCAGCCAGGCCCGAGGGCGCGAGCAGGCAATGCTGCCCGCCTTCGATGGCGGCCAGGCGCGCTTCCAGCGTGAAGGTGGTGGGGGTGCCGTGCAGGCCGTAGGTATAGCCGCTCTTGTCCTTCCACTGGCTCGAGCGCATCGCGGCCACGTTCTCGAACAGGACGGTCGAGGCGTGGTGGATCCCGGGCGGAAAGGCGTCGAAGCCGGCGGGCGGCAGGTAATCGCTGTGGATCAGGGAGGTCTGGACCGACGTCTTCTTCATGCGATTGCGCCCTCGCGGCTTCGGGTTGTCAACAGCTCAGGCGACGCTGGCCCACAGGTCGTGGGCGTCGGCCTTGGTAATGACCACGTCGATGAACTGGCCAACAGTCGGCTTGGCCTTGCCCGGGGTGAGCGAGCGCTTGATGTGGACCACGCCGTCGATTTCCGGCGCATCGGCGCTGGAACGGCCGATCGCTTCGCGCGCGCCGACTTCGTCCACCAGCACGCGCATGGTGCGGCCGACCTTGGCCTGCATGCGCTTGAGCGAAATCTCTTCCTGCAGCAGCATCACGCGCGCGCGGCGCTCTTCGCGCACCGCTTCCGGCACCGGATTGGCCAGCTCGTTGGCGGTCGCGCCTTCCACCGGCGAGTAGGCAAAGCAGCCGAGGCGGTCGATCTGGGCTTCGCGCAGGAAGTCCAGCAGGTAGTCGAATTCCTCTTCGGTCTCGCCCGGGAAGCCGGCGATGAAGGTCGAGCGGATCGTCAGGTCCGGATTCATCTTGCGCCATGCCAGGATGCGGTCGAGGTTCTTCTCGCCGCTGGCCGGGCGCTTCATGCGCTTCAACACATCCGGGTGCGCATGCTGCATCGGGATGTCCAGGTAAGGCAGCAGGTGGCCGTCGCTCATCAGGGGAATCACCTGGTCGACGTGCGGGTAAGGATAGACATAGTGCATGCGCACCCAGGCGCCGTGCTCGCGCGCCATCTCGCGCAGGGCTTCGGCCAGCTGGGTCATGTGGGTCTTGACCGGGCGGCCCTTCCAGAACCCAAGCTTGAACTTGACGTCCACGCCGTAGGCGCTGGTGTCCTGCGAGATCACCAGCAGTTCCTTGACGCCGGCCTTGAACAGGTTCTCGGCTTCCTGCAGCACCTCGTGGATCGGGCGCGACACCAGGTCGCCGCGCATCGAGGGGATGATGCAGAAGCTGCAGCGGTGGTTGCAGCCCTCGGAAATCTTCAGGTAGGCGTAGTGCTTGGGCGTGAGCTTGACGCCCGTATCCGGCACCAGGTCCAGGAACGGGTTGTGCTGGGGCTTGGGCAGGTGCAGGTGGACCGATTCCATCACCTCGGTCACCGCATGCGGGCCGGTCACGGCCAGCACCTTCGGGTGCACCTTGGTGATGATGTCGTCGCCAGCGGCGTCCTTCTTCGCTCCCAGGCAGCCGGTGACGATCACCTTGCCGTTCTCGGCCAGGGCCTCGCCGATCGCGTCGAGCGACTCCTGCACCGCGGCGTCGATGAAGCCGCAGGTGTTGACGATCACGAGGTCGGCGCCGTCGTAGGAGTTGGCGGTCTGGTAGCCTTCGGCGCGCAGCTGGGTGAGGATCTGCTCGGAATCGACCAGCGCCTTCGGGCAGCCGAGCGAGACGAAGCCGACCTTCGGCGCCGCCACGCCTGCCGCCGGGCTCGGAATGACGAGCGCGGGAGCGACGGCGGGGGCAACCCTGGCAGCCGCGTTGGCGGTGGCGGAGTCGAGGATCGGATTGCGGCGGAGTTCAGTCATGGGCGGATGCAAAGATTCTGGGCAATCCGCGATTGTACAGGAAGCGGATGGCCCAGTCGAACCACCCGGGAGGTTTTGCCGGCGGCCGCAACAGGGTGTGCGGGCCGGTCATTGCTACACTATTACTTCTTGTCCGTCGGCGGCGGAACGATGCCCGGGAAAGGGAAAGCGCCGAACATGGCCTTGCTCTGGCTTTGCATCTGTTCCTGCATCTGGAGGAACAGGTTTTTCGACTGGTCGATATAACTGTTCATCATGCCCTGCATCATCGGGCCCTGGACGTTCATGAACTGGGTCCACATTTCCGGGCTGAAGGGCTTGCCCTCGACGGCGCCGGCAGCGCTGCTGGTGAACTTGTTCTGGATGTCGGTGAAGGCCTGCACGTTCTTTTCCAGGTAGGACCCCATCATGCCCTGCATGGCATGGCCGTAGTAGCGGATGATCTGCGACAGCACGGCGCTCGAGAACATCGGGGCGCCATTGGCTTCCTCTTCCAGGATGATCTGGAGCAGGATCGCACGGGTCAGGTCTTCGTTGCTCTTGGCATCGACCACGGTAAACTCGTCGGCGTCGAGCACCAACTGCTTCACGTCGGTCAGGGTGATATAGGAACTGGTCTGCGTATCGTACAAACGGCGGTTCGGATACTTCTTGATCAGGCGTTCTGCACTTTTTTTCGTACTGCTCATCTCGTGTCTCGTCGTTGTGCGCTGCGGCAGGGTATGCCGCGCGCTATTTTTTTTAGTTAGGTCCAAAAAACCGGCGCTTGTCCTGCACCGCCGAGCCGGATATTGCCCTGCGGGACGAACAGGATCTAACCATACCACGACCCGCACGCAGGTGCAGCAATTATTAGACTGCTCACGTTCGTGGATGTTTTGGCAATGCAAACGCGTAGTGCGGCGGCGATCGCGATCCCGATTTGCCGCGCATTCCCCACGCCGCAGGTTCAGTCTGCCCGGGCCTTGACGTAACGGCCAGGGGCCGGTTCGGTCGGCTGGTAACGCCCGTTGCCCGCAACGGCAGGCGCAGGCACATCCGCCCCGCCATTTTCCGACAGGAACTTCGCCCACTCCGGCCACCAGCTGCCCTTGTTCTCGACCGCGCCTGCCATCCAGGCCCCGGCCGTCTTCGGACGCTGCTTGCCGCCCTTGTCGTTCACCCAGTAGCTGCGCTTGTTCTTCGAGGCGGGATTGATCACGCCAGCGATATGCCCCGAGGCGCCCAGCACGTAGCGGTTGGCTTTCGGGTTCTTCGGGTTGAGCAGCTCCATCGACGCAAACGCCGCTTCCCAGGGCACGATATGGTCTTCCTTCGAGCCGTACAGGAAGACCGGCGCCTCGATCCGGCCCAGGTCGACCGGCACCCCGCACACGCTGAGCGCACCGGGCACCTTCAGCTTGTTTTCCAGGTAGGTATTGCGCAGGTACCAGCAGAACATCGGCCCCGGCAAGTTGGTGCTGTCGGCATTCCAGTACAGCAGGTCGAAGGCCGGCGGCTCCTTCCCCTTGAGGTAGTTCTGCTGCACATAGTTCCACACCAGGTCGTTCGGGCGCAGGGCCGAGAAGGTAGTGGCCAGGTCGCGGCCCGGCATCAGGCCGCCCTTGGCCAGCTTTTGCTCGCGCTGGGCCACCTGGGTCTCGTCGACGAAGACTTCGAGCACGCCGGTGTCGGAAAAATCGAGCAGCGTGGTCAGGAGCGACATGCTGGCCGCCGGCTGCTGGCCGCGCGCAGCCAGCACGGACAAGGCGGTGGCGGCGATGGTGCCGCCCACGCAGAAGCCGAACACATGGGTTTTTTCCTGGCCCGTGATCTCGCGCACGACCTCGATCGCCTTGATGGCGCCGGTCTCGACGTAATCGTCCCAGGTGGTGTTGCCGAGCTCGCGGTCAGGGTTGCGCCACGAGACCATGAACACGGTATTGCCCTGCTCCACCACGTAGCGCACCAGCGAATTCTCGGGCTGCAGATCGAGGATGTAGAACTTGTTGATGCAGGGCGGGACCATCAGCAGCGGCACGGCCTTGACGGTCGGCGTAGTCGGCGTGTACTGGATCAGCTGGAACAATTCGTTCTCGAACACCACCTGTCCGGCCGAGGTACCGACATTGCGGCCCACTTCGAAGGCCGATTCGTCGGTCTGCGAGATACGGCCTTTCTGCATGTCCGACAGCATATTGCTCAAGCCCTTGGCCAGGCTTTCGCCCTTGGTTTCGAGCAGCTTCTTCTGCGCTTCCGGATTCGTGGCGAAGAAATTGGCCGGCGACATCGCGTCGACCAGCTGCTGCACCGCGAAGCGGATCTTCTGGCGCTCGCGCGGGCCGGCCTCCACCGCATCGGCAAGGGCCAGCATGAACTGCGAATTGAGCAGGTAGGACGCGGCCGAGAAGGCCGACAGCGGGTTCTCCTGCCATTCGGAGGCCGAGAAGCGCTTGTCGTGCAGCTCGGGCTTCTTGCCGACCACGAAGTCCTGCCACAGCTGGCCGGCTTTCTTGAGGTAGTCGTCGCGCAGGCTTTCCAGCCTGGCCGGCGGGATGCCGGCGCCGGCATCTTTCAGGATGGCGGCCAAGGGATTGGCGCCCATCGGCGGCGCCACGGGCGGCATCGCCTGTGGCGCGGTCATCCAGCCCTGCCAGAGCGTCGGGTCGGCGAACTGGGACATCCAGGTGGCGGCGAAAGCTTGCGGGTCAGGCATGTTCATGTAGGCATCCGTTGGTAGAATCAGCGATTACATTCTTGAATTCAAGGGAACATCATGTGGATCGTAGCCGTTGCCTGGATATACGTCGTCGCGCTCATGGCTGCAACCGAACCGAGTATCGTGCACGGTCTCATGACCTTCCTCTGCTATTGCGTGCTGCCATTATCCATCCTTTTTTATCTCACCGGGTCGAAACGGCGGCGTGCGCGGCGCGCGGCCCGGGCCGGGCGCGAAGCCGCCGTCCAGGCGGGCGCGGGAGACGGAGGACTGCCTGCCCCGATGCCGGCAAAAGCGGGGGGCAGGCCGCACGCTGACGATCACGGTGGGGATGACGGCGGCGGCGATGGCGGCGGTGGCGACTGAATATTGTCGCCGAGACCAGCTTGGATTATTTGATCCAGATCAAACTGGCCTGGCGGCCGGTGACGTGGTCGCGCCGGTAGGAATAGAAACGTTCTGGCGCCGTGGCCGTGCACAGGCCGCCCCCGTGGATGCGCGTGATTCCATCGCGCGCCAGCATCAGGTGCGCCAGCGCACCCATGTCGGCCAGATATTTTGACGGTTGGTCAAATTTTGGCGCAAACGCCGCGCGCGTCGCCTCGCCCGGCAACGCCGTCATGAAAGCCTCGAGCACATCTTCACCCACCTCGAAGGCGGTCGGGCCGATCGCCGGTCCGAGCCAGGCAGTGATCTCGCCGGCGCCGGCAAGCCGCATGGCGCGCACCGTTTCGCCCAGCACCCCGGCCGCCAATCCGCGCCAGCCGGCATGGGCCGCGCCCACCACCTTGCCCTCCAGATCGGCGAACAGCACCGGCAGGCAATCGGCCGTCATCACGGCGCACACCAGGCCGGCGCGCGACGCGATGCTGGCGTCGCCCGTGCGCACCGGCTGGTCCGGCCCGACGGTCGCCGCGTCGACCACGTCGGCGCCATGCACCTGCGCGATCCAGGCAGGACGCCCCGGCAGGAAAGCCTGCAGGCGCTCGCGGTTGACGCGCACGGCGTCGGGATCGTCGCCGCAGTGCAGGCCCAGGTTCAGGCCTCCGCCGCCCTTGCCGTCATCGTAGGGCCCGGTACTGACCCCGCCACGACGGCCGGTCGCCAGCGCACCCACCGAGGCCGGCAGGTCGGGCCAGTCCGGCCAGACGAGATCGGCGTGCTGCATCAGTCTTCGGCGTTGGCGTCGCCCGGCTCCGGCATGCCGGCGCGCGCGATCAGTTCGGCGAAATCGGCGGCCAGCGGCACGGTCCACTCGCATGGCTCGCCGGTAGCCGGGTGCACCAGGCCGAGGCGGCGTGCCTGCAGCGCCTGGCGGTGGAAGACAGGGGTCAGGTGCTGCTTGCCGTAGACCGAGTCGCCGATCAGCGCGAAGCCCAGGTGCTGCATGTGCACGCGGATCTGGTGGGTGCGGCCGGTCTCCAGGTTACAGCGCACCAGCGATACCGGACGGCGGTCCAGGGTGCCGGTCGAGACCAGCTTGTAGTGCGTGATCGCCGGCTTGGAGAAGGGGCTGGACGAGACCGCCATCTTGACGCGGTCCTTCGGGTGGCGGCCCATGCCGGCGTCGATGGTGCCGCGCAGGCGCGGCGTGCCCCAGACCAGCGCGAAGTATTCGCGCTTGACGGTGCGCGCCTGCAGCTGGCGCACCAGGTCGGTCTGCGCAGCCAGCGTCTTGCCCACCACCATCAGGCCGCTGGTGTCCTTGTCGAGGCGGTGCACGATGCCGGCGCGCGGCACGCCCACCAGTTGCGGCGCGTGGTGCAGCAGGCCGTTGAGCAGCGTGCCCGACCAGTTGCCCGCGCCCGGGTGCACGACCAGGCCGGCCGGCTTGTTCACCACCAGGATGTCATCGTCTTCGTAGACGATGTCCAGCTCCATGGCTTCCGGCGTGAAAGCCGTGTCTTCGGGCGCGGCCTGCGGTTCGATGACGACGGTCTCGTCGCCGTAGGCGGTGTCCTTGCCGCGCGCGGTCTTGCCGTCGACCTTGACGAAGCCGGCCTCGAACCAGAGCTGCAGGCGCGCGCGCGAGAATTGCGGCACCAGGCCGGCAATCACCTTGTCGAGGCGCTGTCCGCAGACCTCGGGCGTGAGGTGCAGGGTGATCGGCGACGCGTCGATGCCTGGGGAAGCGAGCTCGAAGCCGCCCTCCAGGTCATCGTCGAGATTGGTCTCGAGATCGGGGTCAAAAGGCATTTCCGCCGAATTCGGCGCAGGAGTTAATATCACGTGAGTCCCATCGGCTATAATCAGCCGTTCGTTGAATCTAGGTAAAACATTTCTTGCAAAGAGCTATGCAAAAAAAATTGTCTGTGTTGGTTGCCGCTTGCGCCTTTGTCGGCCTGTCCGCGTGCAGTATGCTGCCGGAACGCTCCGATGACACCAAAAACTGGTCAGCGGAGAAATTATACGCTGAGGCGCGCGATGAGATGAATGGCGGCCACTATGAAGCGGCAATCAAGCTGTTCGAGCGCCTTGAATCGAACTATCCGTTCGGCACCTATGCCGCGCAGGCGCAGATGGAAATCGCCTACGCCCATTACAAGGCCCAGGACCAGGCCGAGGCCCTGGCCGCGGTCGAGCGCTTCATCAAGCTCCACCCGAACCACCCGCAGGTGGACTACATGTACTACCTGCGCGGCCTGATCAATTTCAACGACCAGCTGGGCTTCCTGAGCTTCATCTATTCGCAGGATCCGACCGAGCGCGACCCGAAGGCCACGCGCGAAGCCTTCGCCGCCTTCAAGGTGCTGGTCGATAAATTCCCGAACAGTAAATATGCGCCGGACGCGATCTCGCGCATGAACTACCTGGTCAACGCGATGGCCCAGTACGAAGTGCACGTGGCGAATTACTACTACCGCCGCGGCGCCTTCCTGGCCTCCCTCAACCGCGCCCAGGCTGCGGTCAAGGACTACAGCGACGCGCCGGCGCGCGAGGAAGCCATGTTCATCATGATCCGCGCCTACGACAAGCTCGGCATGCCGGTGCTGCGCGACGACGCCCAGCGCGTGTTCGTGGCCAACTACCCGAACAGCCGCTTCCTGAACCCGAACGCGACGGGCGACGCGCCATGGTGGAAGTTCTGGGCCAAGTCCGGCCCGAAGCCCTCGCCGAAAGACGCGCTCTAAGCTATGTACCCGCCTGCGCGGCCGGTCTCGAACCGGCCGCGCCGCTTTTCATTCGGCGCGGCGGCGGAACACCCAGCTGCGTTCGCTTGAAACGGCGGCGTCGAAGGCATAGCCATCGAGGTCGAAGTCCTTGAGCTGTTCTGGCTTCTTGATTCCGTGCTGGGCCGCATAGCGCGCCATCAGGCCGCGTGCGCGCTTGGCGAAGAACGAGATGATCTTGTACTTGCCGTTCTTCCAGTCCTCGAATACCGGCGTGATGACGGGTACCTCGAGCAGCCTGGGCTTGACCGACTTGAAGTATTCTTCCGAGGCCAGGTTGACCAGCGCCTTTGCCCTGGTGTCCACGGCCTGCCGGTTCAGCGCGGCGGTCACACTGTCGCCCCAGAACGCGTACAGGTTGCTGCCGCGGGCATTCGGCAGGCGCGTGCCCATCTCGAGCCGGTAAGGATGCATGCGGTCCAGCGGGCGCAGCAGGCCATACAGGCCCGACAGGATACGCACATGGCGCTGGGCGTAGTCGAGTTCCTTGCTGCCCAGCGTACGGGCGTCCAGGCCGCCATACACGTCCCCGTCGAAGGACATGATCGCCTGGCGCGCGGTCGCATGGTCCGCGTCCCAGTGGGCATAGCGCGAGACGTTGAGTATCGCCAGGTTGTCGGACAGGTCCATCAGCTCGGCGACCTGGCCAGGTGAATAGGCGCGCAGCACCTCGATCAGCTCGTGGGCCTGCGGGATGAATTCCGGTGTCGTGTGTTTCCTGGTGGTGCTGGGGGATTCGAGATCGAGGGATTTGGCGGGCGACAGGACAATCAGCATCGTTTCAGACAGCTTTGCTTAAGTTAATTCAAGAAAATATTTCCGCCATGATACCCGTTCCACGCCAAGCCATCGTCATCGACACCAATGTCTGCCTCGACCTGTTCGTGTTCCGCGATCCGCGCTGGGCCGAGCTGCTCGGCGCGCTGGAATCGGGCGAGATCCTGGCCGTGACGCGCGCCGACTGCCGCGACGAATACCTGGCGGTGCTGCGCTATCCGCACCTGCCGCTGGACGAAGCTTCGCGCGCCGAGGCGGCAAGCCGCTTCGATTCCCTGCTGCACGTGGTGGCGCCGGACGCGAAACACGTGCGCCTGCCGGTCTGCACCGACCACGACGACCAGAAATTCCTGGAACTGGCGCGCGACGCCGGCGCCGCCGTCCTGATCACCAAGGACAAGGCCTTGCTCAAGCTGAACCGGCGCACCACGCGCGAAGGCATGTTTCGCATCATGCTGCCCGAGGCCTGGCTCAAGGCCAGGCTCAGTGAGCAACACGCCGCCGCGCTAGAATAGCCCTATCGTTTTTTATTCTTCATGCCATGACCACACCCGTACTGCGCACCCGCCTGCCCCAGGTCGGCACCACCGTCTTCACCCGGATGTCCCAACTCGCTCTCGAGCACAAGGCCGTCAACCTGGGACAGGGCTTCCCCGATTTCGGCTGCGATCCGAAGCTGGTCGACCACGTGAACGAGGCCATGCGCGCGGGCCATAACCAGTATCCGCCCATGGCCGGGGTGCCGGCCCTGCGCGAGGCGATCGCCGCCAAGGTCGAGGCCCTGTACGGGCGCCGCTACGACCACGCCGCCGAGATCACCGTCACCAGCGGCGCCTCGCAGGCGATCCAGAGCGCGATCCTGTGCAGCGTGCACCCGGGCGACGAAGTGATCGTGATCGAGCCGGCCTACGACTGCTACCTGCCGGCGATCGCGCTGGCCGGCGGCGTGGCGAAACCGGTGGCGATGCGGCTAGGCGAAGACGGCTACAGCGTGCCCTGGGATGCGGTGGCCGCCGCGGTCTCGCCGCGCACGCGCATGGTCGTCGTCAACTCGCCGCACAATCCCACCGGCGCGATCCTGCGCGCCGCCGACCTCGAGGCGCTGGCCGGCATCGTGGCCGGCACCGACATCCTGGTGCTGTCCGACGAGGTCTACGAGCACATGGTGTTCGATGGCGAGCGCCACGAATCGGTTGCGCGCTACCCAGGGCTGGCCGAACGGGCCTTCGTGATCTCGAGCTTCGGCAAGACCTACCACGTCACCGGCTGGAAGGTCGGCTATGTGGCGGCGCCGGCTCCCCTCATGAAGGAATTTCGCAAGGTCCACCAATACAACGTGTTCACGGTGAATACGCCGATGCAGCACGGGATCGCGGCCTATATGGCCGATCCCCAGCCCTACCTGGCGCTGCCCGCCTTCTACCAGCAAAAGCGCGACCTGTTCCGCGCAGGGCTGGCCGGATCGCGCTTCGAATTGCTGCCCTCGGACGGGACGTACTTCCAGTGCGTGCGCTACGGCGCCATATCGAACCTGCCGGAAGCGGACTTCGCCACCTGGCTGACAGTGGAAGCGAAAGTGGCGGCCATTCCCGTGTCGGCGTTCTACAGCCAGCCGACCGAATCGGGGATCGTGCGTTTCTGTTTTGCGAAGAAGGATGAGACGCTGCACCGGGCGCTGGAAAGCCTCGCCCGGCTCTGAAGCCGTCGTCGCCTTGATCCCGTAGGGTGGGCAGGTTTCCTGCCCAGGCGGTCACGAGCGAATGAACGTCAACGCGCCAGGGTCTTGAGCTTGCGCTCGACGAAGGCCTGCAGTTCGGGCGACAGCGTTGCGCTCGCGCGCGCCTTCGCATACGCCTCGCCCGCCTCCGCATTGCGCTTCTCGGCCTGCAGCGAAATCCCCAGCCCCATCCACCACACACCATTCTGCGGCGCCGTGCGCAGCGCCGCCTGGTAATGCTCGGCCGCCTCGCGGTGGCGGCCTTCGCGCTGCAGCGCGCCGGCCAGGAAGGCATGGTATTCGCCATTGCCCGCCGCATGCGGCAAGGTGCGCAGCAGGGTATCGATGCCGGGGCTGCCGCGCTCCATCTGCAGCCGCGCCATCAGCATCGCCATGGCCGGCTGGGCCGGATCGAGCGCGAGCGCGGCGCCGAGCTGGCGCATGGCCTCCTCCGGCCGCTTGGCTTCGATCAGCAGGCTGACCAGGGTCTGGCGCGAGGCGTCGTGGCGCGGGTCGGCGCGCAGGGCCGACTGCAGGTGGCCGATCGCTTCGCTCACCCTGCCCTCGTCCAGGCTGGCCAGCGCGCGGCGGTAGCCATTCTCGGCGCGCTGCGCCGTCGTCTCGACGCGGCCGGCGATGGCCTTGGCCGGTCCGGCGGGCCGGGCAGCGGGCGCTTGCGGCGCCTCGGTGTTCACGGGCGCCTTCGCTACTGCCTTTTCGCGCGGCGGCGCTTCCTTCTTCACCGGTGCCGGTTCCGCCTTGGGCGTCTGCTTCGGCTCCGGCGCTGGCGCGGGCGCCTGCACGACCGGCTCGGGTTCTGCCGGTGCAGGCGGCTCGGCCTGTTCCACCACCGGTGCGGCCGCCACGGGCGCAGGCGCAGGCGCAGCGACCGGCAACACCACCGGTGCGAGCGCCGCCTTCGCGGCAGGCTGCACCGCCCCGCCCTGCTGCAGGCGCCACGCCACATACGCCGACATCCCGAGCCCCGCCACCAGGCCGCCGATCAGCGCCACGCGCACCCATGGAACACCGCGCTCGGGTGCGAGCACGGTCTTGATCTCGGGCGACGCGGCAAGCGGACCGGGATGGCCGCCGCGCGCGTCGAGGTCCTGCAGCATCTTGTTAATCAAGCTCATCGTACGAATGCCCATGCAATGCCGGCCGCGGCGCCGGCCAGCACGCCGCTCGCGGCCAGCCAGGGCCAGTAGCGGCGCCTGGCGCCCACGGTGTCGATCGCCGCCGTCATCACGTGGCCGGCGCCCACCTGCTGCCTGCCCTGCCCGTAGGCCAGCATCAGCGACTTGTGCGCCAGGATGTTCACCAGGCGCGGCACGCCGCGGCTATAGGTGTACAGGCGGCGGATCGCGCCCGGGGAAAACATGCGCGCGCCCGTGAACCCCGCCACGCGCAGCCGGTGCGCCACATAGTAATCCAGGTCGTCGCGCGAGAGCGGGCCGAGATGGTAGTGGAAGGTGATGCGCTGGGCCAGCTGGCGGATCTGGTCCAGTTCGAGCTTGCGGTTCAGTTCCGGCTGGCCGAACAGCACGATCTGCAGCAGCTTGCGCTTTTCGGTCTCGAGGTTGGTCAGGAGCCGCAATGCCTCCAGGCTCTCCACTGGAATGGCCTGCGCTTCGTCCAGGCACAGCACCACCTGCAGGCCGTGCCCGGCCAGGGCCAGCAGGCGCTCGTTGATGGCCTTGAGCAGCTGGTGCTGGTCGACGTCGCGCCCAAGCACGATCTCGAGCTCGTCGGCCAGCGCCAGCATCAGGGTGCGCGGCTCTAGGTAGGGATTCGGGATATAGGCGGTGACGAAACCGTCGCCCAAGGTGGCCATGAACTTGCGGCACAGGAGGGTCTTGCCGGTGCCGACTTCGCCGGTGATCTTGATGAAGCCTTCGCCGCTGCGCGCCGCGACCAGCAGCGTGTTGAGCGCTTCCTGCGAGCGCGGACTGCCGAAGAAGAAGCTGGTGTCCGGGGTGATCCCGAACGGCAGCTCGCGCAGGCCGAAGTGTGCCGCGTACATTACTTGCGACCCGGCTGGGCCGGACGGGTGATGTCCTGGCTGGACGGGTCCAGGCTGTCGATGCGGCGGCTGGTGTCGAGCAGATCCTGGCTCCAGTCGTTGGCGCCTTCGACGATGGTCGGCTTGATCAGCACGACCAGTTCGCGCTTCTGGTTGACACGGCTCTTGTTGCGGAACAGCGCGCCCAGCACCGGTACCCGGCCGGCGCCCGGCAGCTGGTCGGTGTCGCCGGTCGAGGCCTGGCGCATCAGGCCGCCGATGGCGACCACGCGGCCGTTCTGCCCCCGCACGATGCTGTCGAGCTCGCTGGTGGACGATGCCGCCAGCGGCAGGTTCAACGTGCCGCCGGTGCCGAGGTTGACGCCCTTGTTGACGGTGGTGACCTGGCTCACCGACGGGTGCACGTGCAGCAGGATGTTGCCCTTGTCGTCGATCTGCGGGGTCACGTCCAGCACCACGCCCGAGAAGAAAGGCTGCAGCGTGATGCTCGGCGTGGTCGTGTTGCCCGAGGCGGTGGAGTTGGTGGTGGTGGTCACGCCGGTGACGTAGAACTCGTCGGTGCCGATCTTGAGCACGGCCTTCTGGTTGTTCATCGCCGCCACGCGCGGGCTGGAGAGCACGTGCACGGTGCCCTGCGACTCCAGGAAGGAGATCAAGGCCGCGAAATTATTGGTCTGGAAAGCGAAGCCGAACAGCGAGCCGGCCGCATTGGCCGCCTGCGACAGCGAAAAGCCCGTGCTGGCGGCCAGGCCTGCGCCGTTGTTGATCAGGGCCGGCTGGCCGCCGTCGAACGGCAGCGGCGCCAGGTTGGCGCCCGGCGAGATCATGCCGGCGGACACGCGGTTGGCGTGCGAACCGCGGAACGAAGCGAAGGACGCCCAGTTGATGCCGCTCTGGAAGCTGTCGTTGAGTTCCACTTCGAGGATCTTGGCTTCCAGGATCACCTGTCGGTCCACCGAGAGCTGGGTCGCCTTCAGGTACATGTCGACGCTGCGCAGCTCGTCGGGCATGGCGCGGATCACCAGCACGCCCGACTGCGGGCTGATCACCACGCTGCGCCCGCCCTCGTTCGAGCCGACGATGGCCAAGACCGCCGCCTTCAGGTCGGCCCAGAAATCGTTGACCGAAGTCGTGTTGACGTCGGTGCTTTCCATCAGCACGCCGGCGCTGCCGTTCGGGTTGCCGTTGTTGCCGTTGTTGTTGCCCTGGTTGCCGTTGTTGTTGCCCTGGTTGCCCTGGTTGCCCTGGCCGTTGCCGCCGTTGTTGCTGGTGCCGGCGCTCGCCACCGAGGTCGAGGTCACGCGCAGGTTCGAGGTGCCGCGGCGTTGCGCCACCAGGTAGTTCACGTGGAACATCCGGGTCTGCATGGTGAGCGGGCGGATGGTGATCCGGGTGCCGTCGATCTTGTAGTCGTAGCCGTACATCTCCTTGACCGCCTCGAGCGTCTCGAGCAGGGTGACGTCCTTCAGGTTGGCGCTGATGCTGCCGCCCACGTCCGGGTGCACCAGCATGTTGTAGCGGGTGCCGGCCACGATCGAGCGGAAGAACTGCTGCGCGGGCACGTTGTTGAACGAGACGTTGAAGCGCTCTTCCAGCGCCGGACGCGCCTTCGGCAGGCTGCCGGCCAGCGCCGCGGCCGGCGGCAGCAGTGCATTGGCGACGGCGTCGTCCACCGCCGGCGTGGCCGAAGGCTGGCTGTTGGCGCGCGCCATTTCGCGGCCGATCGCGTCATAGGCGTCCTGCTTCGGCGCGCTCTGGCAACCGGCCAGCAACAGCGCGCCAAGGACGGCGCCGGGAATCAGGAAGGTGCGCATCTAGGCCTCCGTCAATTGGCCAGTTTGGCGGCGGGCGCGCCGGCCAGCGTGGCGGCCGGATGCAGCTGCAGCACCTGGCGTTCGCTACCGCGCACCAGCTCCACTTCGGTCTGCGTCATGCGGGCCACGCGCGCGCCCTTGAAGCGCTCGCCCAGGCGCACGGTCTCGCCGTCGATCACGGCGACGTGGCGGCCGCCCTGGCGCGGCGAAATCAGGACCGACTGCAGGCGCGGCAGGCCATCGTTGGCGCCGTCCGCGCCGGCGCGCAGGCCGAGCGTGGCCGGCGGCCGGGTTGGGTCGGTCAGCTGGGCGCCGGCCTGCGCCGCCGCGTAAGGGGAAGCCAGCACGAATGCGGCCAGGGTCAGTGCGGTCGATGTCTTCACAGCTTCATCCAATTCCGGTCGAGACTCAGGGTATACAGCGTGAGCGTGAGGCGGGAGGCCGGGTATTGCTCCACGTCGAGCTGCGCCTTGCCCCAGAACAGCCGGGTCGGCATGGCTTCGAGTGCGCTCATGTAGTTGATCATGTCGAGATAATTGCCGCGCACCGTCACTTCGACGCCATGGCGGAACAGCAGGTCGGCTGGCGCGCCGGCAGCGGCCTCGACCGGCGCAGGCGCCGCGGCCGTGGCGCCCGTGCCGGCAGGAGCGGTGGCAGGCGCCGCGGCCGGCGTGGCGCCGGCGGAAATCGTTTCGACCGGCAGCGTGCGCAGCGCCACCAGCTGCAGGCGGCCATTGGATCGCAGGATCGCGTCGACCAGCGGCGCCATGCGCTCCGGCGGCACCAGGCCGTCCTGCATCCCCAGCAGCGACTCGCCCATGCGCGCGGTTTCCTGTTTCAGGTTCTCGAGGCGGCTGCGGGCCTGGGCGTCCGGGTCGACCTGGTAGGCCTCGACCTTGGCCACGATCTCGCTGTCGATGCCCATCATGTTGTTGCGCTGCTGGAGGATCTGCTCCAGCAAGGCTTCCTGGGTGCGGTAGATCGGCGAGAGCACCAGCTGGTAGCCGACAAAGGCGACCAGCACCACCGCCGCGCCGAAGACCAGGGCGCGTTCGCGCAGGGTGAGCGCGTCCACGCGCGCGGCCAGCTGGATCAGGCGCTGTTTCATGGACGCGGCGCCTCCGTGCTCGCCGGCACCGATTGCAGGCTGAATTCGACGTAAGGCGCCGGCGCCCTGCTCTGCTTGCCCTGCGCATCGGTGGTGGTGAGCTGCTCGGCCTGGCCAATCTGCAGGCTGGCAAACGACTTGCCCTGCAGGAGCGGCTCCTGGGTCAGCCGGCTGATATAGCCGGGCACCAGGGCCGGGTCGAGCGTGCGACCCTGGATGCCGATGTCCTGGCCGGCGATGGTGACGCCCGTCAGCCACAGGCCGGGCACGCTCTGGCGCGCAAAGGCCTGAAAATAGCCGGCGAAGCCCGCGGTGGAACCGAGCTCGCCGCGCTGGAGCACGCCCGAGACATGGCGCAGGCCGGCCAGCTGGGCGTCGGCCTGCTGGATCTCGGCGTCGATCTCGGCGGTCTTCTTGCGCGGCGCAAATTCGGCATTCACCGACGCCAGGCGCGCCTGCTTGCGCGCCAGCTCGGTGGCCCCTGCGTCGGCCTCGGCCTGCATGCGCGCGGTCTGGGCGCGCAGCACCACGTTCAGGCCCGCGATGCCGGCCACCAGCACCAGCAGCGCCGCGCCCATCATCGGCGCGCTCAGGACCTTCTTCTGCGGCAGGAAGGCCGGGTTGAACAGGTTGATCTGCTGGCTCATGCCGCCACCTCGACCCGCAGGGCCGCGCCCAGGGCCAGGAAGAAGCGCGCCTGCTGCGCGGCGTCGGCCAGCTCGGGGGTGCGGCTGAAATCGAAGACGGTTGCCAGGTCGAGCGTCTCGACCGGCATGTACATGTTGCTCGACAGGTATTCGTCGAGGCCGGTCACGGCCGACGGCGCCAGCAGCAGCTTGGAAACGCTAATGAAGGAGAACTGGCGCTCGAAGTTGTCGAGCGAACGCTGCAGCTCGAGCGTGATGCGGTCGAAGCTGGCGTGCTTGCGGTCGTGGTCCGTCTCGAGCAGCAGGTCGAGCGTCACGTCGAAGCGGCGCGACAGGTAGAGCTCGCCGCGGAAGGACACCGTCAGCAGCCCGCCGTCGGCGCCGAACGAGAGCATGGCCACGCCGCGCCCTTCGGGCTCCAGCAAGGCCGAGATATTGCGCTGTGCCATTTCAGGGATGTCGATCACGGCCAGGTCGATCTTCGCGTCCAGGAACAGCTTCTGGCGCGGAGCGATCACGCTGTTGCGCGCGGCAATGGCAAAGATCGATTGCTGGGCGCGGGCGGCGCCGCCCTGGTCGACGGGGATGTCGAGCACGTCCACCGTGGCCTCGGCCACCGGGAAGTCGAGCATGTCCTTCAGGCGCCAGCGGACGGCCGTGCGCATTTCTTCCTTCGGCACGTTGGGCGACTCGACGCTCAGGACCTGGTATTCGCCGCCGCCCAGCAAGGTCGCGCAGCGGTAGGCGTCGGCATGCCCTTCGCGGCCAGCCTTTTCCAGCACCGCATCGGCCTCGCCGGGAAGAAAGTGTGCAAAGCGTACGAAGGGCTTGCCGTCGCCGCGCTTGATGCTGGCCGCGGCCACGCCGTCACGCTGGACAGCAATGGCCAACCACCCTTCCTTCTTTCTGGCTTTCTTAAAAAAACGCATCAAGCGGCAACTGTCCTGTCGGCGAAGAAATGAATTGATCCAAGTCTTGATTATATTCAAGACGCGCCGCAACCGATCAAAAAAAGCGGTACAAGGGCGTAAAAGAAACGGGTTTTTCGCTCTGCGGGGACGTTTTCGTTGTCAAGACATGTCATCCGAACCGCCAAGGGATGAACAAGCGACAGCTATTGTGAATTCGCCACTCTGGTCACGCCATGGTTGCGTGGCGGGGAAGCAGGCGCGCAGCCGTCGAAAAGACCTGCGCCGAGGCAGGCACGGTGCAATGCGAGGAGTCGGAAGGAAATCAGCCGCAGCTGAAATTGCGGGTGCCTTCCAGCGTGCCTTCGGTGATCGACGGACCGCGGTTGGCCGAGGCAGGCGGCTGGTAGCTGACAAAACAACGCATCTCGTTGGCGGCGCTCACGCCCTTGGGACGGACGATCAGCTCGTCCTTGAAGGTTTCGAAGTCGTAGTCGTCGGGGCTCAAGCCCGCCAGTTCGGCGAAGGTGCGCGCCTCAAGGTCGGTGCCCGCGGCCGGATAGCCATTGGTCAGCGCGACCTGCACGCCTTCCATGGTGACCGTGGCGGCGCTGCTGTCGAGCAGGGCCTGGGCGTGGGCCATGGCCGCGGCGGCGACGATCGCGCCCCTGGCCGCCTTGAGGCTCGCTGCGCGGGCGTCGCCGCCCATGCTGGCGTATTTCGGCAGCGCGATGGCTGCCAGCACGCCGAGGATGACGATCACGACGACCAGTTCGATCAACGTGAAACCACCCTGGCTAACAGGCGCGAAACGATGTTTCATCGGTTCCTCATGTCGTCCAGGGTGGCGGGTGGTCCAGCGGGGCTGGCCCGGGGATTACTTGCAGTCGAGCGAAGCGATGTCGGCGATCACCGGTGCCGCATTGGCCGCAGCGTTGGTGTAGGTGAAGCCGCAAGTCGCAGGAGTGACAGCGCCCTTGACGGTCACGGTCATCACGCCATTGGCGGTCGAGAAATTGTAGTCGGTCGAGCTCAGGCCGGCTGCGGTCGCAAAGTTGTCGTTCGCGTTTGGATAACGGTTGAGAACGCTGACGCTGGTGCCTTCGAGGCTGACAGCATTGTCATTGTTGTTGATCAGCGCCTTGGCATGCACCATGGCCGAGGTCGAAGCCACTGCGCCCTTGGCTGCCTTCATGCTGGC
This sequence comes from Telluria sp. AZSoR62, assembly GCF_058111565.1. NCBI lineage: Bacteria > Pseudomonadati > Pseudomonadota > Betaproteobacteria > Burkholderiales > Oxalobacteraceae > Telluria > Telluria sp. AZSoR62. Next base: position 178,651 of record NZ_JBYTST010000004.1, on the reverse strand, counting down.
CAGGCGGGCATCGCCGCCCAGGTCGGCAAACTTCGGCAGCGCGGTCGCGGCCAGGATGCCGAGGATGACGATGACGACGATCAGTTCGATCAGGGTGAAACCGCCTTGCTTACCGGCCTGGAAATTCTTGTTCATGAAGCGCTCTCCGTTTAAAGAAATGGTGCGGACGACCCGCGTTTTTTAGTGGTGTTTGGATGCCACCCGGTCGACTACTGACCTGAGCACCAGTCCGAGAATCGCTACATTCCGTCCATTCTTGCCGTCCGGAGCGAGCTCACGCAACAATTCTACCTTGAACTTAAGCAATTTTGATGTCCTTGGAGAAAAAGTGTCGTTAGTTTGCAAAAAGTTGAAACTCTTATCAGAACGGTCGAAATACCAGTGACCGGGCTTGATGGTGCCAGCGGCCGGCCGGTAGTACTCACCCTGGTAATTCCTGGGCGGATGCGCCAGCCAGCTCACCGGATTTTCCTGGGCCAGCGCCTCCAGCGCTTCCGGCCCCCTGCCCGCCATGCGCGCCACCCGCACCGCCATCGCCGTGCGCGTTGCCGACACTACCTGCATGGCGGCGGTGCGTTCCAGCAGCGCGTGGTATTCGAGCATCCGTGCGAGCATCCAGCCCGCCAACAACAGCGACAGCGCGGCCAGCGCCAGGCATTCGAGGCGGCTCACGCCGCGCCCGAGCCCTGCTCCCTTTCGCCTGGCTGCCGTGCGCATCATTTCGGTTGCAGGGCAGCCTTGCCCAGGTCCCAGATCGGCAGGAAGATGCCCAGCGCCAGCACCAGCACCATCACGCCCAGGAAGGTGATCAGGATCGGCTCGATCTGGCTCGACAGGGTTTTCAGTTCGTAGTCGACCTCGCGCTCGTACATCAGCGCGATCTCGTCCATCAGGTCGTCGAGCGAACCGGATTCCTCGCCCACCGCGATCATCTGCAGCACGATCGGGGTGAACACGCTGGCGGCGGTGGCCGTGCGCAGGATGCTTTCGCCACGCTCGACGCCGTCGCGCATCTGCTCGATACGCGAACTCAGGTAGGCATTGTCGGAGGTCTGCGACACCACGGTCAGCGCCTGCACGATCGGCACGCCGCTGCGCAGCGACAGCGCGAAGCTGCGGGCAAAGCGCGCCATCGTGGCCTTGTGGATGATCTTGCCCGCGATCGGCAGGCGCAGCTTGTAGCGGTCCCAGGCCAGCCGGCCGCGAACCGTGCGCGACCAACGCACGAAGCCCACCACCGCGCCGGCGCCGACGCCGGCCATCAGCGGCCAGTAGCGCACTGTGAAGTCCGAAGTGCCGATCAGGATCCGGGTCATCAGGGGCAGCTCGGCCCCGAACTGCTTGAACACCGAGGTGAAGCTCGGAATCACGAACATGTTCACGATGACCATGGCGATGATCATGGCAATGATCACGAAGCTCGGGTAGCGCAGCGCGGTTTTCACGCGCTCGCGCATGTCGCGGTCGAATTCCAGGTGGTCGAACAGGCGCAGGAACACGTCTTCCAGGCGGCCGGTCATCTCGCCCACCCGCACCATCGACAGGTAGAAGCTGTTGAACACGTTCGGGTGGCGCGCCATCGACGAGGACAGCTCGCGACCTGCATCGAGCGATTCGCGCAAGTCCTTGATGACGCGGCCGAAGGACTTGTTGATCGCCGATTCCTGCAGGCCCGCCAGCCCGCGCATGATCGGCACGCCGGACTTGAGCAGGGTGTAGATCTGGCGGCTGAACAGCTGCACGTCCATCGACGTGACCTTCTTGTCGGTCAGGCGCGCCCACAGGCCGGCGCCGCCATCCTTCGAGGCCGGCCCCTTGCGGCTGGGGTTGATCTCGATGGGCGTGGCGCCGCTGCCGAACAGCTGGTCGGCGATCGCGCCGCTGTCGGCGCCTTCGAGCACACCCTGCAGCAGTTCGCCGCGCGCATTGCGGGCCTTGTAGGCGAAGAAGGCCATCAGTCGTCGAGCTGGTTACTGATGCGCATGGCTTCGGCGATCGTGGTGCGCCCCTGCACGGCCAGCTGCACGCCATGGCGGCGCAGGGTCTCGCCTTCCATCGCCGCATGCGCGACCTTCAGGAAGTGGGCCGGGTCCGGGTGGTTGGCGGCATCGGTCACGGCGCGCGTCATCTCGAGCAGCTCGTACACGCCGGTACGGCCGCGGAAACCCGTGCCGTTGCAGTGCGAGCAGCCCTTCCCGTGGAAGAACTGGGTGGCGGCGGCATGCTGGCCCAGTTCCGGCTGCAGCCAGGTGAGCTCGCCCGGGTTGGGCTGGTAAGGCATGGTGCAGCTTTCGCAGATCACGCGCACCAGGCGCTGGGCCAGCACGGCCTGGAGCGAGCCGCCCACCATGTAGCGCGGCACGCCCATGTCCATCAGGCGCAGCGGCGTGGAAGCGGCATCGTTGGTGTGCAGCGTCGAGAGCACCAGGTGACCGGTCATCGCGGCGCGCAGGCCGATCTGGGCGGTTTCCTGGTCGCGCATCTCGCCCACCAGCACGATGTCCGGATCCTGGCGCAGCGCCGAACGCAGCACGCGCGCGAACGAGAGTTCGATCTTGTCGTTGACCTGCACCTGGTTGATGCCGGCCAGGCGGTACTCGACCGGGTCCTCGACCGTGATCAGCTTTTTCTCGACCGAGTTCAGTTCGGACAGCGCGCTATAGAGCGTCGTGGTCTTGCCGCTACCCGTCGGCCCGGTAACCAGCACCAGGCCGTTCGGGCGCTGCACCAGCGCGCGGAACCGCTCGACGATCCGCGGCGGCATGCCGATCGCGTCCAGGCGCAAGGTGGTGCCGCCCTGGTTCAGCAGACGCATGACCACCGATTCGCCGTACTGGGTGGGCATGGTCGAGATACGCACGTCGATGCGCTGGTTGCGTACCTTGACCGCGAAACGGCCGTCCTGCGGCAGGCGCTTTTCCGAGATGTCCAGGTCGGCCATGAGCTTCAGGCGCAGCGCCAGGGGCGTCGCGACCTTGATGTCGGCTTCGGTCTGCAGGTGCAGCACGCCGTCGATGCGGAAGCGGATCTGCAGGCGTCCGTCCTGCGGCTCGATGTGGATGTCGGACGCGCGCACCTGGGCCGCATCGTCGAACACCGACTGCAGCAGCTTGACGATCGGCGCTTCTTCCAGGCCCGGATTGGCGGCCAGCGCGCCGAAGTCGATCGAGGTGTCGCCCAGGTCGGCCTCGACCTCGCGCGCGAAGTCGGTGATCTCGCCGGTGCGGCGGTAGATGCGGTCGATCGCAGCCAGCACCTCGGTCTCGTTGACCACGGCCAGCTCGACGCCTTTCTTCAGCAGGCGCGCGATCTCGTCATAGGCGAACAGATCGGTCGGGTCGGACACGCCCACCAGCATGGTCTCGCGGCGGTCTTCCAGCACCAGCGCGCGGAAGCGCCGCGCGGCCGTCTCCGGCAGCAGGCGCACCAGCTCGGCGTTGATGTTGTAGAACTTGAGGTGGATATAGGGAATGTTGAGCTGGCGTGCGAGCGCGCCGGAGATCTGCTCTTCGGTGACGAAACCGCTTTCGACGAATACGCGGCCGAGTTTGCGCCCGGTGCGCTTCTGGTCCGCCAGCGCCTGCATCAGCTGTTCTTCCGACAGCAGCTTTTGCTGGATCAGCACTTCGCCCAGGCGAATTTTTTCCGGCCTTGCCATGAACATCCCTTTTTTTATATCTTGCAACGAACATTTTATGCCAGAACCAGAATAAATTGACTGCTGGAATTAGTTCTCCGCCTGGAAAGTGTCGCCGTTTTGCCTCGTCAAATTGGCATGGCGTGTAAGATCGCTGGACAAGCTGACAAGGACGGCGGGCTTCCGGCCAGCCGCCGGCCATCACAGGAGACTCCATGACCCAACCGAGCGAGCGCGCCCGGCGCCGCCGCATCTACCTGATGCGGCACGGCAGCGTGACCTATTTCGACGACAGCGGCAAACCCTACCTGCCCGAGAGCGTGGCCCTGAACGACACCGGCCAGGCCCAGGCCGATGCCGCCGGCCACGCCTTCTTCGACGCGGGCGTGCGCTTCGACCGGGTGATCACCTCGAACCTGCCCCGCACCAATGAGACGGCGCGGCGGGTGCTGGCCGCATCGAAGCAGGACATCGAACCCGAGGTCTGGCCCGAGCTGCACGAAATCCGCGGCGGGCGCCTGTCGACCATTCCGACCGACGAACTGCGGCGCGCCTTTACCGGGGCCTTCGAAGGCGTGGTGGACCAGGACCAGCGCTTCCTCGGCGGCGAATCGGTCGGCGAGATGATGGACCGGGTGCATCCGGCGATCGACCGCCTGCGCCTTCATGCCGACTGGGACACGGTGCTGCTGGTCCTGCATGGCGGCGTGAATTGCGCGATCCTGTCGCTGGCCCTCACCGGGCAGCGCATGTTCCTCGGCGGCCTGTCGCAGGCGGCCGGCTGCATCAATGCGCTGGACGTGGGCGAGGACGCGCGCGACTGGGTCGTACGCTTCGTGAACTACGTGCCCCCCGGTCCGCTGCAGCCGGGCGCGCGCACCACCACGATGGAACAATTGTTCGAGCAATACCGCAAGGGCCGCTGAGCCCTCGCCTGAAATAGCACGCCCGTACACATTCTCGGCCAGCCGGGCTAGAATGAAGGACAACCACAACAACGGAGACGCGATGTTCGAGGAAATGATGGGCACCAAGCCAGTATCCGAACGCCAGAAATTCGATGTCGATGCGCTGGACTTCTTCTTGCGCGCCCAGGTCGAGGGTTACCCCGGCGGGCCCGTGAAGGTCGAGCAGTTCAAGGGCGGCCAGTCGAATCCCACCTTTAAATTGTCGGCGGGCGGCAAGCAGTATGTGCTGCGCACCAAGCCGGGACCGGCGGCCAAGCTGCTGCCCTCGGCCCACGCCATCGACCGCGAGTTCCGCGTGATGGGGGCGCTGCACGGCGCGGGCTTCCCGGCGCCGCGCCAGCTGGCCCTGTGCCTGGACGAATCCATCATCGGCCGCGCTTTCTTCGTGATGGAATTCGTCGAGGGCCGGGTGCTGTGGGACCAGTCCCTGCCCGGCATGAGTCCGAGCGAGCGCGCCGCCATCTATGACGAGCAGAACCGCGTGATCGCCCTGCTCCACACGATCGACTACGCCGCCATCGGCCTGGCCGACTATGGCAAGCCCGGTAACTATTTTGCGCGCCAGATCGAGCGCTGGACCAGGCAGTACCAGGCCTCCGCCACGGAAACCATCGAGGCCATGGACCGCTTGACCGAATGGCTGCCGCAGCACATCCCGCCGGGCGAGGACACCAGCATCGTGCATGGCGACTACCGGCTGGACAACCTGATCTTCCACCCGACGGAGCCGCGCATCATCGGCGTGCTCGACTGGGAACTGTCGACCCTGGGCCACCCGCTGGCGGATTTCTCCTATCACTGCATGAGCTGGCATATCCCCCCGGGCAAGTTCCGCGGCATCGCGGGCCTGGACCTGGCCGGACTGGGCATCCCATCGCTGGAAGACTATGTCGCCCGCTATTGCCAGCGCACCGGCAAGACGATCCGCGCCGAGGACTTCGACTTCTACCTGGCCTACAACATGTTCCGCCTGGCCGGCATCATGCAGGGCATCATGAAGCGCTATGTGGACGGCACCGCCTCCAGCGCCCAGGCCCTGGAGAACGGCAAGGCGGCGCGGCCGATGGCCGAGATGGCCTGGCAGTTCGCCTCGCGCAGCCGCGCCTGAGCCCACTTTCGATCACAAGGAAACGCACATGGATTTTGCCTATTCCGCCCGCTGCCAGGAACTGCAGGCGCGCCTGCTCGCCTTTATGGACGAGCACATCTACCCGAACGAGCGCGCCTTCCTCGACGAGATCGCGGCCAACGCCCGCGAGAAGGGCACGCGCTGGCTGCCGCTCGACCTGATCGAGCGCCTGAAACCGCTGGCGCGCGACGCCGGCCTGTGGAATCTGTTCCTGCCGAAGTCGAGCCGGGCGCCCGAAGGCCTGTCCAACCTCGACTATGCCCCGCTGTGCGAGATCATGGGCCGGGTGCCCTGGGCGCCGGAAGTGTTCAACTGCTCGGCCCCGGACACCGGCAACATGGAAACCCTGGAACGCTACGCCTCCGAAGACATCAAGACGCGCTGGTTCGAGCCCCTGCTGCGCGGCGAACTGCGCTCGGCCTTCGCCATGACCGAGCCGGAGGTCGCCTCGTCGGATGCGACCAATATCGCCACCCGCATCGAGCGCGACGGCACCGATTATGTGATCAACGGCCACAAATGGTGGATCTCCGGCGCGGGCGATCCGCGCTGCAAGGTCTTCATCGTGATGGGCAAGACCGACCCGCAGGCTCCCCGCCACCGGCAGCAGTCGATGATCGTGGTGCCAGCGGACACGCCCGGCATCACCATCGTGCGCCCGCTGCCGGTGTTCGGCTACGACGACGCCCCGCACGGCCACTGCGAGATCCTGTTCGAGAACGTCCGGGTCCCTGCCGCCAACATGCTGCTGGGCGAAGGGCGCGGCTTCGAGATCGCCCAGGGCCGCCTGGGCCCGGGTCGCATCCACCACTGCATGCGCGCCATCGGGGTGGCCGAGCGCGCCCTGGAACTGATGTGCCGCCGGCTGGACGCGCGCGTGGCCTTCGGGCGCAAGATTTCCGAGCAAGGCGTGTGGCGCGAGCGCATCGCCGAGTCGCGCATCCGCATCGACACCGCGCGCCTGCTGACGCTCAAGGCCGCCTACATGATGGACACCGTCGGCAATAAGCAGGCGGCCGCCGAGATCGCCATGATCAAGGTGCTGGCGCCCACCGTCGCCCAGGACGTGCTGGACTGGGCGATCCAGGCCCACGGCGCGGCCGGCGTCTCGGACGACTTCCCGCTGGCCTGGCAGTGGGCCGGAAACCGCACGCTGCGCCTGGCCGACGGCCCGGACGAAGTGCACCGCAATGCGGTGGCCAAGCTGGAGCTGGCCAAGTACGCGGCGCCCGGGGGCTAAAGCCCCATGCCGCTAGGCGCCGGCTACCGGACGGCGCCTGAACAGGCCCATGCCGTCGATGGTGCAGATTTGTTCGCCGTGCTGGTTGGTGGCGGTCCAGGTCGACCAGACCACGCCGCGGTCCGGCTTCGAGGCGGAGGCCTTGACCCTGGTCGTCACATAGCGCACGCGCAGGGTGTCGCCGCCGCGTAGCGGCCGGCGCCAGCGCACGCCGTCCAGGCCCGGCGAGCCCATGCTCGCGGCCGAGCCCATCATGCCGTCGACCACCAGCCGCATCATCAGGCTGCAGGTATGCCAGCCGCTGGCGATCACGCCGCCATGGATCGATTCCCCCGCCGCGTCCGGATCGACGTGGAAAGGCTGGGGATCGAAATCGCGCGCGAAGGCGATGATTTCCTCTTCGCTCACGCTGCGCGTGCCGAGGTCGATCTCCTGGCCGACGTAGAAGTCCTCGAAGTAGCGCTGCGGGCCTGCCTGGCTCACGCGGCCTCCTGGAAGCCCGGCTCGGCGATGAAGCGCGCCAGGTGATGGTCGCGGTCGCCCAGGGTCAGGTCGATGGTGCTCAGGCGCTTGAAGTAATGGGACGCCGCCAGCTCGTCGGTCACACCCATGCCGCCGTGCAGCTGCACCGCCTGCTGGCCGATGAAGCGCGCCGCCTCGCCGATCCGGTACTTGGCCGCTGCCACTGTCCGCCGGCGCTCGGCCGCGTCGGTCCCGTCGAGCTTGACGGCCGCCAGCAAGGCCATCGAGCGCGCCTGCTCCAGGTGGATATACATGTCGGCCATGCGGTGCTGCAAGGCCTGGAATTTCCCGATCGGCACGCCGAACTGCTGGCGCGTCTTCAGGTAGTCGAGCGTCGCGTCGAACAGCGCTTCCATCGCACCCAGCGCCTCGAAGCACAGCAGGCCGGCGCCGTAGTCGGCGGCCTGCTCCAGGATCTCCCAGCCCTCCCCCGCCTGGCCGATGACGGCGGAGCAAGGCAGCGTCACGCCGTCGAAGCGCAGGTCGGCACCGCGCAGGCCGTCGAGCATGCGGTAGCCGGCGACCTGCACGCCCGGCACATCGAGCGGCACCGCGAACAGCGTGATGCCCGCCTCGTCGCGCTGGGCGCCGCTGCTGCGCGCCGACACGATCGCGACCCCGGCTTCTGAGCCATGGATCACCGCCTTTTTTTCGCCGCTCAGGCGCCAGCCATCGCCGGCCTGTTCCGCACGGGTAAGGATGTCGCGCAGCTCGTGGCGCGACTGGCGCTCGCCCAGCGCGCAGGCCAGTTTCAGCTCGCCGCCGGCGACCCTTTCCAGCAGGGATCCGTGCGCGCCGCCCAGGGCCAGGAACCGTGCTCCCAGCACGGTGGCGAAATAGGGTTCCACCACCAGGCCGCGGCCGAGTTCGCGCATCACGACGAACATGTCGGCCGCCCCGCCGCTGAAGCCGCCGTGCTGTTCCGGCACCGGCAGCGCCGTCATGCCCAGTTCCACCAGGGTGGCCCAGGCCTGGCTGGAGACGCCCTCGGGCGAGGCGATGATGGCGCGGCGCTGCTCGAAGCTGTAGTCGCGGCCGATCCAGCGCTTGAGCGCGTCGGCGAACTGGACCTGTTCTTCCTTGAGATTGAAGTTCATCTGGTTCTCCTCACAGTCCCAGGATCATCTGGGTGATGATGCCGCGCTGGATTTCGTTCGAGCCCCCGTAGATCGAGGTCTTGCGGTAGTTGAAGTAATACGGCGCGAGCGGCGCGGCATCGTCGTCGCCGGCGATACTGTGTTCGTGCTCGCCGTCGAGATAGGCCGCGTCGAAAGGCAGCGCCATCGGGCCGGCCGCTTCCAGCATCAATTCCGTCAGCATCTGCTGGATGTCGGTGCCGCGCACCTTGAGCACCGAGGCTTCCGGCCCCGGCGCCTTGTGCGCTTGCGCAAGCACCCGCAGCACGGTCATTTCCAGCGCCATCAGCTCGATCTCGAGCGCGCCGACCTTGGCCGCGAACAGCGGATCTTCCAGCAGCGGAAGCCCGTTCTTCTGCTCGCGCCGGGCCAGGCGCTTGAGGAAAGCCAGCTCGCGCTTGCTGCGCCCGACCGCGGCGATGCCGGTGCGCTCGTGGCCGAGCAGGTATTTGGCGTAGGTCCAGCCGCGGTTTTCCTGGCCCACCAGGTTGGCGGCAGGCACGCGCACATTGTCGAAGAAGACTTCGTTCACTTCGTGGTCTTCGTCGAGCATGATGATCGGGCGCACGGTCACGCCGGGCGCATGCATGTCGACCAGCAGGAAGGAAATCCCCTCCTGCTTGCGCACCGAGCTGTCGGTGCGCACCAGGCAGAAGATCATGTCGGCGTGCTGGGCCAGCGTGGTCCAGGTCTTCTGGCCGTTAACGAGGTAGTAGTCGCCCTCCGCATCCGAATGGCGGGTGGCGGTGGTCTTGAGTGAGGCCAGGTCCGAGCCGGCGCCGGGCTCGGAATAGCCCTGGCACCACCAGTCTTCGCAGGACAGGATGCGCGGAAGGAAATACTCTTTCTGGTGCTGGGAGCCGAAGGCCATGATCACCGGGGCGACCATGTCGATCCCGAAGGGCATGATGCGCGGCGTACCGGCGCGGGCACACTCTTCCTCGAAGATATGGCGCTGGAGCGGGGTCCAGCCCGGGCCGCCGAATTCGGCCGGCCAGCCGGGTGCAACCCAACCCTGTGCTGCGAGGATCTTGTGCCAGCGGACGAAGTCGTCCTTGTTCAGGCGCAGGTGCTTGAGCACCTTGGCTTGCAGGTCTTTAGGAAGATGGGAATCGAGGAAGGCGCGGACCTGGTCGCGAAAGGCCAGGTCCTCGTCCGAGTAATGCAGGTCCATGTAGTCTCCTTGTTATTGGGGCGCCCGGAAAAGCACGACCGTTCACAAGGATTGTACCGCAATCAAGCGGAGCGCCAAGCGGAAACATGGCGCTTATGCAGGGCGGGCAGCGCCGCCCTGCGGGAGAACAATTAACGGTTGCGGCGGCGGGCTGCGCCGACACCCAGCATACCTGCCAGCATCAGCGCCAGGCTTGCCGGTTCCGGCACGTCGACTGCATCCGTGCCTGGAATCACGTTCACGCCGTTGCCGTTACCGTTACCGATGCCGACGCCGTTACCTGGAACGGTGACGGTGCCGCCGTTGTTACCCGAAGCACCATTGCCGCCGTTGTTCGCGCCGTTCGAGCCCGAGCCGGTCGAGCCGCTAGGACCGCTGGCTGCGCCGCCGCCCGCGGTTGCACCGCGCGAGACAATTGCCTCCTGGACGACTGCGCCGTCAGCCGAACCGACCAGCGAAACGCCGGTACCCATGGCAGCTGCCATGATGGCCATGTTCGAGCCCAGCAGGTAGTCGCCTTCGATGCCGCGCTTGAAGAACATGGTGGTTTGGCCATTGTCTTGGGCGATCGAGGCCGAAGCCTTACCGTCCAGGATGTCTGCCAGGGAAGCTGCCGACGAGGCGCCGGCCGAGTGGGCAACGCCGCCGATCAGCTTCAGGCCGCCTTCGAGCACGCCGGAGCCGAGGACATCAACCCCGTTGCCGGCTGTCCAGCCGGACAGGAAAGTCGGTGGCGCGGAAGTGCTCGACGAAATCGTATCAGCTTGGGCAGCACCTGCGCTGACCATCAGCGCAGCAATAACGAGGTGACGAATTGTCATGGGATTAACTCCTAAGTTGAGATTCAATTATTTTTCTTACAACGTGGGATTATCCTAACATACATAGAAAAAATACAACAAGACCGGTAACTCAACCGTGCGGGAGGTATGATTGCCAGAATATGCCGCGCTTTGGAGTAGGATTGTTCTTACGAGGATCTTGCCCAGACAACATTTCGCTGCCACACTCATTGCAAATTTTGCAATTTATGACGGCTGGATCTCTGAACTAGCCTTGACTGTCTCTTTTAGGAGGGAAAACGTCATTGCTGAGTTATCTTATTGCAACAATAAGACAGCGGCCGGCGGCCGCTTGTCCTACAAAAAGCAAGGCCGGCTCACGTATCTAACAACATTTTTTTTCGCGCCGGCGCCAACGCACCCCGGCTTTGGTGGGGATGTCAGCCGATAGACCGCTCCCTGGCAGTCAAATGAGGCGGGCCTTGCGCCAACTGGCATGCATCGGCGCGGAGCAGGCCGACCTGTATACCGGGGGGCGACAGCATAGGACAATCGCACCTCAACGAAAAATGGCCGGCCTGCATGCAGGTCCGGCCATTGTTTTAGTGCGCCGGAGAACCGGCGCCGCGATCAGTTACCCCGTGGCGACGCCATGTAAGGCATGGCGCGCGACGCCATGCGGGAGTCGAGGCGCAGCATGCCGACTTCGTCCGCCAGAATGTTGGCAGCCTCTTGCAGCAGGATATCCTTGGCATCCTTGGCCGCCTTTTCCGCGGCCAGCTCGGCTTTCAGGTCGCGCTCGTCGAACTGCAGGCCGTCGTCCTGGCGCGGCGAACCACGCACGGCCACGGTGGTCTTGGCAGGCTTGGTCGGCGCCGGCACCTTGCCGCGCGCTTCCTTGCCTGCCGGACCGAGCGCAGGCTCGTCGGTCGCGTTGCCGCTGCCGCCGGCCAGGCGTGCTTCGCGCAGCTTGGCCCTGGCGTCCTGGGCGTCGCGCTCCTTGCGGCGCACGGCTTCGTTCAGCGAGATGGCGTTTTCCTTGCGCACCTTCATTACCTCGGCAATGTCTTCCTGCAGGAACTGGAATTCCTTGTCCTTGGCGATACGCGCTTCGTGGCGCTTCTGCAGCGGGGCGATCAGTTCCTTCAGGTCGCCGGCGGCGGCGAAGCTGGCCGGCTTGATGGCCACCCACGGCAGCGCATTGTCATAGGACGACTCGCCGAAGCTGTCGGAGTCGGACAGCACCGGCAGCTTGATGTCCGGCGTCACGCCGCGCAGCTGGGTGGTGCCGCCATTGATGCGGAAGAACTGGGCGATGGTCATCTTCAGCTCGCCGTAGCGCACTTTCTCGCCCGGCGAGAAGCGGTCGAGGTCGATCAGGGTCTGGACCGTGCCCTTGCCGAAGCTCGGCTCGCCGATGACGAGGCCGCGGCCGTAATCCTGGATGGCCGCGGCGAAGATTTCCGATGCCGAGGCCGAGCCGCGGTTGATCAGCACGCCCACCGGGCCGTCCCAGGCCAGGCCGGCGCTGGTATCGGATTCGACTTCGACGCGGCCCTGGGCGTCGCGCTGCTGCACCACCGGGCCCTTGTCGATGAACAGGCCGGTCAGCTCGATCGCTTCGGTCAGCGAGCCGCCGCCGTTGTTGCGCAGGTCGATCAGGACGTTGTCGACCTTGTCTTTCTTGAGTTCGCCCAGGATGCGGGACACGTCGCGGGTAGCGCTGCGGAAGTCCTTGTCGCCGCGGCGGCGCGCCTCGAAGTCGAGGTAGAAGGTCGGCAGCGAGATCACGCCGACACGGCGCTTCACGCCGCCATCCTTGACTTCGATGATCGACTTCTTGGCGGCCTGCTCTTCCATACTGATCTTCTTGCGCACCATCGACACGCTCACCGGCTTGGCGTCGGGACCGGCGTCGGCCGGCAGCACGTCGAGGCGCACCGTGGTGCCCTTCTCGCCGCGTACCAGTTGCACCACGTCGTCGATGCGCCAGCCGAGCACGTCGGTCAGGGCGCCGTTGCCCTGGGCCACGCCGGTGATGCGGTCGCCCACCTTCAGCTTGCCCGACAGCGCAGCCGGGCTGCCCGGCACGATCTCGCGGATGATGGTGTATTCGTCGCGCGTCTGCAGCACCGCGCCGATGCCTTCCAGCGACAGGCGCATGGCGATGTCGAAGTTGTCGGCCGAGCGCGGGCCCAGGTAATTGGTGTGCGGCTCGATGGCGGTGGCGTACGCGTTCATGAACATCTGGAACACGTCTTCGTTGTTGAGCTTGCGGATGCGGCCGACGTAGTTGTCGTAGCGCTTGTCGAGCGTCTCGCGGATGCCCTTGTCGTTCTTGCCCGCCAGCTTCAGGCGCAGCCAGTCGTTCTTGACGCGCTTGCGCCACAGGTCGCGGATTTCTTCTTCGGACTTGGCGTAGGGCGCTTTCTCGCGGTCGAGCTGGAGGGTCTCGTCGAGCGTGAAGTCGGGGGTGGTCTTGAGCAGCTGGCGCGCATAGGCCATGCGCTCGGTGAAGCGCTGCTGGTAGAGGTTGTAGATGGCGAACGGAACCGTGAGGTTCTCGTTGTTGATGGCGTCGTCCATCTTGGTGCGCATCGGGGCGAACTGGTCGACGTCGGTCTGCGTGAAGTAGAGTTTTTCGCTGTCCAGCGTCTCGAAGTAGTTGTCGAAGATCTTCTGCGACATCGCGTCGTCCAGCGGCATCGCCTTGTAGTGGTAGCGGCCCAGCACGCGCGACGCCCAGACGGCTGCCTGGGTCTGCTCGGCGAGCGGTTTCATCTGGGTTGCGCCGCCGATCCGGGTCGGCTGGACGGAGGCGGTTTTTTCCGGCTGCGCGGTGACCACATGGGCCGACATGGCGAAGGCCACTGCGGCCATGATCAGATGGTGCTTTTTCATTCGTCGTTTCTCCGAAACGGTTGGTGCCTTTGGCGCGTCCGGCAAGGCATGCCGGTCAGGTCGCCCTTCCAGCCCATTCTACAGGAAGCTGCAAGCGTGCAGAGCCAGCTTGCGTGCATTTGCGGGGCATTCTTAAGGCTGGCATAAGCCAGGTGTTCACCCTTTGACAAGCCCAACCAGGCCGGCGCCGTATTTCATGGCCAGGACGGCAACCAGGATCACCGGAATCCAGGGCCAGGAGCGCGCCGCCAGCCGCCAGTCCACCGGAGAAGGCCAGAACGACAGGAACTGCGGCGCCAGGAACACGGCCAGCAGCAGGTCGACCGGTTCGAAGTGCCAGCCAGGCCGGGTGCGCCACCAGGCCACGGCAAACGGCAGGCCCAGCACCAGCAGGGGCGCCAGCGCGCTCGGCGCCGCGTTATACCAGCGCAGGTTGGCAAAGGTCACCGAACCGAGTTCCCAGTTGTGGCCCTTGCCGGGACGCTTGATGCGGCGCGGCAGCACGCTCAGGCCCACGGGCTCGGCATTGGTGAGCAGGCCCACCGAGAAATGGGCCAGCTCGTGGCACAGCGTGCCGGCCGCGGTGAAAACGAAGAAGAAGGGATGGGCGCCGGAAGCAATCCACAGCAGCAGCGCCAGCGCGGCTGACGGCAGCAGGTAGAGCAGCATGTCGAGGATGCCGCCGCTCGCACAGGCGGAAACCGGCAGCCATGCGGCGCAGCTCACTGCCGGCGGCATCGCGGCCTAGCGCGCGTAGAAGCAGCGGCCGCAGGCCTGGCGGTAGCTTTCGTTGCCGCCAATACTGACCTGCTCGCCTTCGCGGATGCGGCCGCCCTCGGCATCGACGCGGATGTTCATGGTCGCTTTCTTGCCGCAGCTGCAGATGTTCTTGATTTCCTCGATGTCGTCGGCCAGCGCCAGCAGGTAGGCCGAGCCCGGGAAAGGCTCGCCGCGGAAGTCGCTGCGCAAGCCATAGCAGATCACGGGGATGCCGCGCACCTGGGCCACCTGGTGCAGCTGCTGCACCTGCAAGGTGGTCAGGAACTGGGCTTCGTCCACCAGGATGCAGGAGACCGGCTGGGCGGCGGCCAGGAAATCGGTATCGCGCTCGAAGGTATCGACCTCGCGCTGCGGACCCAGGCGCGAGGTGATCAGGCCGACGCCGTAGCGGTTGTCGATCGCTGCCGTGTAGAGCTTGACCGCCTGCCCCTGCTCTTCGTAGTTATGCGCGACCTGCAACAGCGCAGTCGATTTACCGGCGTTCATCGCCGAATACCTGAAATAAAGTTTAGCCACGCCTGCCCCGAATACTGGTGAAAAATTGCCGCTGGTAACGTCGGATTATAGCAAGCCAACAAGCTGCAGCACCAGCATCCGGGGGAGGATCAGCCGCGGCGGCGGCGCGTCAGGAGGCCCAGTACGCCCAGGCCGCCCAGGCCGCCCAGCATCATGGCGTAGGTGCCGGGCTCGGGCACCGCCGCGGCCAGGGTCAGGTTGTTGGCGGTAGGCCAATAGCCTTCACCGAAGGTGCCGACCACCAGGGAATTCAGGGGCGAGGTCGAGACGAAGCCGACGAAACTGCCGGTCTCGCTGTCCGGCAAGACATAGGTAACCGCGGTGCCGTCCAGCGCGGTCAGGATGATGGTCGTGCCGGGGATAAATTGCCCACCCACGTTGCTGCCGAAAAACTCGCCGCCGAGTGCGTGGACCCCGGACGAAAAGTTGCTGAAGACCAGCCGGTCGTAGCCGGAATTGGTCGACAGCCAGCCGTCGCCACCCTCCCCGCCCGCGCCGTACAGGCCCTGGCCAGCCGACACGGTATAGCCGAAGGCGCCTGCGCTGCGGCTCAGCGACGATGGGTAGCCCTGCACCGCCAGGTCGTCATACGTATCGGTGCCGGCGGCGCCGGTGGCCGCCTGGAAGGCGCCATAGTCGGTGTAGACGGCGATCTGGGCATGGGCGGTCGCGGCGCAGCACAGCAGCGCGGCCAGGGTCAGTTGCTTGAAGCGGGTGGTCATCATTGCACTCCGGGGAAAGGGAATCGATTGGAAACGGCGGTCCTGCCGGGTCCAGTAGACTTCAATCTCCAGGGAGTTGCAGTGTTGCTAATCTTGTTTTTCCAGCATCTTGAGCTGGCTAAAAGAAGCGTCAGCTAGTCGCCACGCGCGCCGGGTTGCCGGAAACGGTCGCGCCACACGGGACGTCGTGGGTCACCACGCTGCCCGCACCGATCACGGCGTCGTCGCCGATCGTCACGCCCGGCAAGATGATGGCGCCGCCGCCGATCCAGACATTGCTGCCGATAAGGACCGGCCGCCCGGATTCCACCCCACTGCGGCGCAGCGGCGCGTCCAGCGGATGCTCGGCGGTATAGATCTGCACGGCCGGGCCGATGCGGGTGTCGTCGCCGATGGTAATGCTGGCCACGTCGAGCATGATGCAATTGAAATTGACGAATACCCGGCTGCCCAAGCGAATGTTCCAGCCGTAGTCGCAATGAAATGGCGGGCGCACGATGCTGCCCTCGCCCACCGCTGCCAGGCGTTCGGCCAGCAGGGTGCGCCAGACGGCCACGGGTGCGCCGAGCGCGGCATTGTAGCGGGCCAGCCAGGCCGCATTGGCCGCCTGCTCGCCCACCAGTTCCGGGTCCCCCGCGTGATAGGGCTCCCCGGCCAGCATCTTGTGCCGCTCGCTCATGCGCATCTTATTGCCCCGGGTGATATTTCCGTTCGAGCTGCTTCTCGATGTCTTCCTTGTAGAAGAGCACGTCCTTGAATTCGCCGCGGCTGTACATCTCGGCCTGGTCGGCGAAATGCTTCGAGGCTGGATTGTTGCTGTTGCCGCCGGCCAGGATGCTCCTGGCGCGCACGCGCGGGCCGAACTCGACGACCGCGACGAAACTGTTGCCGCGGTCGCCGTAGATACGCTTGGTCTTTTGTTTGGCCACCATGCCGAACGAGGCCAGCGAACCCCAGTTGGCCGACGCGAAAGCCACCGGCCAGCTCGGCTTGCTGTCGTCGTACTGCTGGTCGACCTCGCCGCTGATGCGCTGGAAGCGGTTGATCTCGCCCCATGGGGTCTGCCAGGTGCCGAAGTCGGCCGTGAGCTTGTTCGAGGCGCGCTGCAGCGCGGCCAGGCGCTCTTCCGCATTCAGGCTGGTGGTAATGAAATCGACGGTCGGCACCCCGGCGGCGCGGGCACGCGTCGCATGCTGGGCGACCATGTCCTGGCCCCAGTAGATTGCGAGCGAGGTCGGCACCGAGGCGACGCCGAAGCGCAGGTCCCAGCCGCGCAGCGCGGCGACCTGGGCGCCGAGCGCGGCCTTGCGCGGGTCGCCCGCCGGCAGCTCCTCGTAGTCCTTCAGTACTTGCGGCACCAGCGGTTCGAAGGCGGTCAGGTGGCTGTCGTAGGCCGCCGCGATCAGGCTGTCCAGCGTAAACCCCTTGGCGTTCCTGAGCACGCGCTCGGCGTGGCGCCCGCGGGCGTTCTCGGGCAGCGACCACATGTAGGCCGGGTAATCCTGGCGCCGCGGGCTGCTCGCGCCCGAAGAGCTGAACGGCCAATTGTTGGTGTTCGAGATATAGCCGCTCGCCGGGTTAAACAGGGTAATCGTCTCGGGAATCGCGTGCAGCCCCATCCATTCGGTCGCGGAGGTGCTGCCGTCGACCGGCTTGTTCCAGTCGAAGCGCGGGTCGCGCTTCGGGATGAAATTGCCGTGGAAGTAGGCGATATTGCCCTGAGCGTCCGCATACACCGTGTTGTTCGAGGAATTGGTGCGCAGCTCCATCGCCTTGTAGAAGGACTGGTAGTCGCGCGCCTTGGTCCGGGTATAGGACTGGGTCAGCGCCTTGAGCGGCTCGTCCATCATCCTGACGGACATCCATTTGCCGCCCTCTTCCCGCACCACCGGGCCATGGTGGGTGAAATAGGCGGTCACCTGCTTGCTCGCCATGGCGCCGCCCGGGGTCTTGTAGGGCAGCGCGATCGTCCTGGCCTGCACCGGCCGCTCCTGCCCGTCGTACCTGTAGAAGAACTTGCCGTCGCGTTCCACGACGGTTTCCAGGTATTCGTCGATGACATCGCCACCGCCCGAAGTATGCATCCAGCCGGTCTTCTCGTTGAAGCCCTGGTAGATGAAGAACTGGCCCCAGGTCACGGCGCCGTAGGCGTTCAGGCCCTGTTCGCTGACCATGTGCACTTCCGGGCGGAAATAGAACGAGGTGTGGGGATTGATCAGCAGCAGCGCCTTGCCCGAGGCCGACAGCTTCGGGGCGATGGCAAAGCCGTTCGAGCCGCGCGGCTCCGCATCCAGGTTGCGGCCGGCCGCGGCGAGCGCCGGCTGCGGGCGCTTGCCGTAGAAGCGCTCCAGGTCCTTCAGGTCGATCGATTCGATGTCGCCGCCGATGCTGCCTTCGCTGAAGCTCAGCGCCATCCAGGGCTCGAAGCGGGTGATCAGCTTCGGTTTTACTTCAGGGTGGGTATGCAGGTAGTAGTTCAGGCCGTCGGCAAAGCCCACCATCAGTTCCTTGAGCCAGGCCGGGCTGGCCGCATACTTGGCCTGCATGTCGGCGGGCGTGATGTACATCTTCATGCGCAGGTCGCGCCAGAGCGCCGGTTCGCCCTCGACCTCGGCCAGGCGCCCCATCGCATTGATGTAATTGAGCTCGACCCGGTTGAAGTCGTCCTCGGCCTGGGCATACAGCAGGCCGAAGACGGCGTCGGCGTCGCGCTTGCCGAACACATGCGGGATGCCCCATTTGTCGCGCATGATCGTCACTCGCGCCGCCGTCTTCTTCCAGCGCGCCAGTTCGGCGCTGTGGGCCGGCCTGGCTGCCGGGCTGGTAGCGGGGGCGGCGCTCGCCGGCAGCGTAGCGCCCAGGACGGCGAAACCGAGGACGGCCGGGACGATCAGGCGGGATGCGGGCATGCGTTGTCTCCTGTAGTGGGATCCTGCGAATCTTCTTCTAGTCAGGCCAGGCCGGCGTGCACCAGGCGCTGCTTGAGCACTTCATTCTCGGTCAGCAAAGTGGCGACACGGTCTTTCAAGGAAGCGACTTCGGCCTTGAGCGCCGCCATCTGGTCGGCCGGATCGAGCGCCACGGTTTCCTTCTTCGGGCGGGTCGCCATCTTCTGCTCGCGCACCTGGCGCGCGGCCTGCTGCAATTCCTTGCGGCCGCCGGCCACGGCGGCGATCTGCATTGCTTCCGGCAGCTGGGCCACGTTGGCGGCGGCATTGATCGAAATGGTGCCGGCGCGCACGGCTTCGCGCAGCTGCGGCGTCGCGGCCTTCTGGATGCGTTCGATCTGGCTGATGGTATTGCTCGACACGCGCGCGGCCTTGGCCACTTCCTCGCGGGTATTCCACGGCGGCGGCGGGCGCGATTCCAGGTCGTCCGCTTCCGGCTGCGGCGGGCTCGAAGCGAGCTGTTCGGCCATGCGGGCGGTGACGATTTCCTTCTTCTTGAGCGCCAGCACGCCGCGCTGGAAGTCCGACACGCTGCGCCGCGCCAGGTGGTTGTCGATCATCCAGAGCATCACGTCGTCGATCGAAGCGAAGCTGTTGTTCTGGACGGTGCGGAATTCGATGCCGTGCTTGCGGCAGATCTCGTAGCGGTTATGCCCGTCGATCAGGGTCTCGCCCCACAGCACCAGCGCGTCGCGGCACCCTTCGGCCAGCAGGCTGCGCTCGAGCGCGGCGTATTCGATGGGGGTCAGCGGGTCGACAAAGGCGCGCAGGTCGTCGTTCAGTGTGATGTTCAATTGGTGTCCTCGTGCTGCGGCGCCGCCAACATGCTGCGCCGTCCGGCATGCTACACCATACGGGCTGGAGGGCCAATCGATGAGCTGGAGGGGTCGCCGGAATCGGCGAAGAAGGAAGAGAAGAGGTGGTGGTGCGGGCAGCCGGAATCGAACCGGCACGCCTCACGGCGGCAGATTTTAAGTCTGATGCGTCTACCAATTTCGCCATGCCCGCGCCGGGCGGGATTGTACTACGGGCGGCAGGCAGGGTGTTAATAGTTGAGCCCGGAATAAGCAAGCCCGCGCCCAGGCTCTGCTTGAACGACGAAAAAAATCCGCCACCCTTTTCAAGGGCAGCGGGAAATAACTCAGTCTGAACTGAGCTGGAGACACACGGAGAGGTAAACTATCCAAAAGAGGATGGAATAGAGATAGGGACGACCGTCCCGCTCTCAAGCTCCGATGTGGCTTACGAATTTGTCAGCCTAATCGCACACGTACGGTGCAATATCCTTGCGAGCAATGCGCCCGCGCGTCTACAAACTGTGCCAGGCCACCGCCAGGCACGCGATCGCTACGAAAAACAGCAGCCCGTAGACGAAGATCCGCATCGACGAGGCCAGCCCGACGACGGCGCGGTTGGCGTCGTCGCTGAGCTTGCCGCGCCGGCGGGCCGCATTGAGCAGCATCGACACCAGTACGAACAGTGTGGCAAGGATCAGCACGACTTTCATGCCAGTCCTCTAGGTGCGCCCGAGCACCAGCGCCAGCGCCACCAGGGCGAACACGCCCGTGACCCCGGTCGCCACGCCCAGCCACAAGAGCCGGCTGCGCGCCAGCTCCATCTTGGCGATCAGCTGGGCGTTCTGGTCGGCCAGGTTGGCGATGATCTCGGACGCCTGCAGCATCTGGTTGCGCAGGTCGGCCAGGGTCGATTCGTTTTTCTCGACGCGCAGCACCAGGGTGCCGAACAGGTTCTCCTCGGGTTCCATGTCCATGACCGGGCCAGGGGCCATGCCCTGCGCACCGCCCGACTTGCGCGCCACCGTATCCCACAGCCTGCGCGCGCCGGTCGCCACCTGGGGCGCCGCATTGATCACTTCGCTCCACGGCACGGTCTTCAAGACGCTCCACCAGCCAGTTGCCATACCGTTTTCTCCCCGTTATCAATTCAGCCACGAGCATACCACTGCGCGCCCGATCGGATCGCACCGGCGCTAGCGTGCCGCATGCCGCGAAGCGCTGCGGTACCATGCCTGCATGTGTGGACGATTTGACCAGAGCCAGACGGCTCGTTACTACGCCAGCGTATTCGGCTGGGCCGACGCAGTCTATGACAGCGAGGCGGCGCCTGCCTGGAACGTTTCCCCCGGCAGCTACCGGCCCGTGATGCATGTGCA
The DNA here is from genome assembly GCF_058111565.1 of Telluria sp. AZSoR62. NCBI lineage: Bacteria > Pseudomonadati > Pseudomonadota > Betaproteobacteria > Burkholderiales > Oxalobacteraceae > Telluria > Telluria sp. AZSoR62. The sequence continues at coordinate 158,023 of NZ_JBYTST010000004.1, read as the reverse complement.
GGACGGCGAGCACCGTGTCGACGACGTGTTCTGGAGCTACCGCGCCAAGTGGGCCGAGGGCAAGGTGCCGATCGTCGTCAATGCGCGCATGGACAAGCTGACCAATCGCTACTGGAAGCCGCTGCTCAAGTCCGGCCGCGCGATCGTGCCGGCCGAGGGCTGGTACGAATGGACCGGCGAGAAAGGCGCGAAGCAGCCCTGGCACATCCACCGCAAGGACCGCGCGCCGCTGTTCCTGCTGGCGCTGGCCAATTTCGGCGGCTTCTCCGAGAACCGGGCCGAGGCGGGCTTCGTGCTGGTCACCGACGACACGGCTGACGGCATGCTCGACATCCACGACCGGCGCCCGGTGGTGCTCGATGCGGCCGATGCCGAGCTCTGGCTCGATCCATCGCGCACCCCGGAAGAAGCGCTCGACCTGGCGCGCCGCGCCGCCCTGCCCCCGGACGCGTTCGACTGGTACAAGGTCACCACCGCGGTCAACCGCGCCGGTTCGCAGGATCCGCAGATGGCGTTGCCGCTGCCTGACTAAAAAATTTTTCCAGTTGTAAAAAAAACCGCAGCTTGCCGGCTGCGGTTTCCTTTTGTGCGCCCCGGGATTCCATGCCTTGGGACGGCACGTTTCTTCAGTGCGCGCTCGCAGGCGTGGCCACGCCGGCGGTCGGCATGCCGGTCTCCGGATCGACCGTCGACGGCACGGCTGGCGCCGCCGGGGTCGCCGCTGCGCTTGCGGGCGCTGCAGGAAGGCCCGCTGCGGACGGCGTGTCCGCCGGGGCCTCGTAACCGGTGAGCTTGACGGCGGCAGCCGGCGCGGCGGCCTGGTTGGCGCCGGCCGGCGCGGTGCCTGCTGCCGGAACGGCTGCCGCTGCTACGGCAGCCGCCGGCTGCGCTGCGGTCACCAGCTGCTTGCCCGCGCTGGCAGCCACTGGAGCGGGAGCGGCTTCCGGAGCCGGCACGGGCGCCGCTTCGGCCGGCGTTGCTTCCACCGGATCAAGCGCAGCCAGCTCGGGCGCATCGCCACCGGCCACGCTCGTCACCTCGGCTGCGGTCGCGGTTTGCTCGATGGCAGGTTTGTCGTGGATCTCGCCGCCGCAGGCCGTCATCAGGACGGCCGCGGCACAGCACAGCAAGGTATTAACGCTGGAGCTAGCAGCGTGGCGTAGTTTCATGAAAGTTCCTCGCGTCATCAAGTGAGTGAGTAGCTTTGAGCGCAGGAAACTGCCTAAGTTCAACTTCGTCCGAAAAACTTGCCCGGCATGATAAGCGGCAAGGTAATTTTCCTCATTGAAATTAAGCGCTTGTATGAGCCAGATCGAACAGTGGACGCAACCAAAGGCCGATCCGCACGGTCTTAATGGAACGCTACCAACCACGAGGAAATGTTATATGGGCGAGTTCATGCAAGTGCGGGCCATGCTGCAAGACGGCGAGGCCTATGCGGGTTTGATCCTGGGCAAGGACGACCTTGACTATCACCTGATCCTGCTGCCGGGCGAAGCTGCCGACGTCAGCTGGCCAACGGCGGCCGACTGGGCCGCCGGCCACGGCGGCGCGCTGCCGACGCGGCGCGAGCTGGCGCTGCTGTTCGCCAACCAGCGCGAAGCCTTCGAGCGCAACTGGTACTGGTCCAGCGAGCCGCACGAAACGCGTTCGCAACTGGTCTGGGGCCAGAATTTCGCCAGCGGCATCCAGACCATCTACGGGCGTCCCTACCGGGGCCACGCGCGGGCGGTGCGGCGCATCCCCGTGCCTTGAGGCGGCACGCTTGCCGGCGCCGCGTTCAGTTCACGCCGGGGACGTTCGCGCGGCCGATCGGCTGCTCGATATTCGCCAGGAACCAGGTCGTCGCGGCCATCAGCGCCACATGCCGGCGCAGATGGTCCGGGTCGACCTTGTCCAGCGTGTCGGCCGGGGTGTGGTGATAGTCGAAGTAGCTCGAGGTGTCCAGCAGCGGCGCGAAGCTCGGCACGCCTGCGCGCTCCAGGCCGGACAAGTCGCCGGTCGAGAGCGCATCCTGGCGCTGGAACACGCCCGCGCCGATCGGCAGCAGGGCAGCCTGCAGCGGCGCGAACAGCTTGTTCGACGCAGCCGGCACGCTGGCGCGCAGCCCGAAGGGACGGCCGGCGCCGTTGTCGCTCTCGATGGCGGCGACGTGCTTGTCGACATTGGCCTGCTCGGCCGCCAGGTAGCCGCGCGCGCCGCGGGTGCCGTTTTCTTCGTTCATCCAGGCGATCATGCGGATCGTGCGGCGCGGGCGGTAATCGAGTTTCTTCAGCGTTTCCAGCACGGCCATCGCACTGGCCACGCCCGCGGCATCGTCGTGCGCGCCGGTGGCCAGGTCCCACGAATCGAGGTGGCCCGAGACGATCACGATCTCGTCGGGCTTGTCCGTGCCCGGCAGGTCGGCGATCACGTTGAAGCTGTCGGCGTCGGGCAAGGTTTGCGGGGTCAGCAGCAGGCGCATGCTGACCGGGCCACGCTTGGCCAGCCGGCTCATCAGCATGGCGTCTTCCGCGGTCACGGCCGCGGCCGGGATGCGCGCGCCATCGACCAGCCCGGTGCCGCCGGTGTGCGGCAGGCGGTAGCTGGCGCCGCCGACCGAGCGCACCAGCGCCGCGGCCGCCCCGAGCTCCGCCGCCAGGCGCGGGCCGTCGCGGCGGTAGGCCGAGGCCTGGCCATAGGCCTGCCCGGCCAGGCCGCGGTCGGCCATGTGCTGGTCGAAGGCCACGTCGAACAGCACGATCTTGCCCTTCACCTCGGCGCCGCGTGCCTTGAGTTCGTCGAAACTCCCGACCACCACCACCGGCGCGGTCAAGCCGCCCGCCGGCGTCGCGCCCGAGCCGCCGAGCGCGGTCACCACCACGCGCTGGCTGATGCCGGCCGGGCGCCCCTTGTACTCGACCAGCTCGCCCGTTTCCAGGCCGCGCACCCAGTGCGGCACCTTGATCGGCTGCAGCGTGACCATCGCGCCGAGCTTGCGCATGGCCTCCGCCACCTGGGTCACGGCCGCGGCCGCACCGGCCGAACCGGACAGGCGCGGGCCGATCAGGTCGGTCATGTCCGCCGTGCGTTCCCACGCGTAGTCGCTGGCCATGGCCGTATCGCGAATCTTGGCCAGCGCTGCCGGGTCAATGCCGGGGCTGGCTGCCCAGGCGGAGGGTACGAGCAAGGCGGCGGCGAGGATGGTCAGGACAGGGACACTGCGGATGCGGCGGTTCATGCGTGGAATCCTTGGATAGGGGCAAAGAATCCAAGCTTAGCGCATCCCGCCCGGTTTCGCTGCGCAATATTGCCGTCTTTACACCACTGCCGGACCGGCGACGAGGCGCAGCAGCGTGATCTCCGAAGGCGCGCCGAAGCGCTTGGGCGGCCCCCAATAGCCGGTGCCGCGGCTGACGTAGACCCACATGTCGCGCACCCGGTGCAGTCCGGCGACAAAGGGCTGCTGCAGCGGCACGAACAGGTTCCACGGGAAGAACTGGCCGCCGTGGGTGTGGCCCGACAATTGCAGGTGGAAACCCGCCCTGGCCGCCCCGGGCGCGCTGCGCGGCTGGTGCGCCAGCAGCACCCGCACCTGCACGTCGGCCGGGGCGCCCGCGGCGGCCGCGCGCGCATCGCTCCGGTGCCGCGGGTCGAACTGGTGGGCGCCGTAGTCGGCCACCCCGGCGATCATCAGGCCGGCGTCCTGGCGGCGGCGGATCACGTGCTGGTTCATCAGCACCGTGATGCCGAGGCGCCGCACCTCGGCGATCCATTCGTCCGCGCCCGAGTAATACTCATGGTTGCCGGTGACGAAGAACACCCCGTCCGGGGCGCGCAGCCGCGCCAGCGGCTGGGTATGGGGGCCAGCCGGTGCACGCTGCCGTCGACCAGGTCGCCGGTGATGGCGATCGCGTCGGCGCCGAGCTTGTTGACGCGCTCCACGATCGCTTCCAGGTAGGGACGCCGGATGGTCGGGCCAACGTGGATGTCGGACACCTGGGCGATCGCATAGCCGTGCAGCGCGGCCGGCAGGCCGGCGATCGGCACGTCCACCCGCACCACCCGCGCAAGGCGCCGCGCATTGACGAAGCCCAAAACGGTGACGCCCAGCGCCAGCAGCGGCACGGCCACGGCGCTGCCGTGGATGATGCCGGGCGTGAGCTTGCCGGCCAGGCGCAGCGCGAGCAGCACCAGGTCGCGCGCGAGCGTGATCACCAGCAGCGAGGAAAAGAACCCCATCGACAGCAGCCCGGCCCAGGCGAGCGCCTCGGACCAGCGGCGCCGGCGCATCGACGCCGACATCAGCCCGACCGGCACCAGCACGGTCAACAGCACCAGCAGCAGTATCGCTACGCTCGTGCCCGGCACGCCCAGCGCTAGGTGCGGCAGCAGGCGCATGCCGATATAGACCTGCAGCAGCACGAGCAGGGAAAGAATGGTGGCGAAGGATCGGTTCACAGGAGGGCCCGGGCAGGGTTAATCGGTAACAATTGTTAGATGGGGCGGCCCGGCCCCGCTGCAAGAGAGCGTTTTCGCATGTTACGGCCCATGTCCACTTGTAATAATCTGTATTAGAAGGTGGCGGCGCCCGAGCCTGGCTCTATAGTTCACCTATGCCTGGCGTCGTCATGATCATCCTGATCCCCGCTGAGGCAGTAAAAGGAAAAAGCCATGTGGAAATCTAAATGCTTTGGTGCGGTGGTGCTGGCCGCGGTTGCCGTTTCGCCTGCTATGGCGGATGACCGTGGCGTGAATACTGCCCTTGGCGCCGTCGTCGGCGCAGCCATCGGCCACAGCGCCGGCGGTTCCGGCGGCGCCCTGGTGGGTGGCGTGATCGGTGCGGCCCTGGGCAATTCGGTGTCGCGTCATAACGATCGCGGCTATTACGACAACCGTGGTTATTACGACAACCGTGGCTACTACGACAACCGCGGCTATGCGTCGGTCGGCTACAGCTCGGGCGGCTACTACCAGCCGCGTCCGGTCTACGTGCAGCCGCGCCCTGTCTATGTCGAGCCACGCCCGGTGTATGTGCAACCGCGTGCCGTCTACGTCGAGCACCGCCGCGACTGGGACCGCCATGACCGTTACGACCGCCGTGACTGGGATCGCGATGGCCGCCGCGGCCACCGCGACTGGGACCGCGACGGCCGCTACGGCCGCTGATCCAAAAACCGCGCACTGCGCGGTTTTTTTTCGCCCATCGCTTTTCCGCTTTCCACCTCCCCCCGCTAGCGTGTCCCGAGGGCGCACGGCGCCGGTTGCGGAGGCAGCATGAACCAGCAAGGCAGCATCGTTTCCCTGGCGCGCGGCCAGTACCGCTTGTGCGGGCAGCTGGGCGGTTCGGCCTATGGCCTGGTCTGGCGCGCCGAGGCGCCGGGCGGCGGCTGCGCGGCCATCAAGCTGGTCAACCGCGAGCAGATGGGCCGCGCGCCCGTTTCCTTGCGCGGGCACTGGACCGAGAGCGCTCTGAACGAAACGCGCTTCCTGTCCCGCCTCGCCCCCTGGGATGGCCGCCACATCGTGCGCCTGCTCGACAGCGGAGAGCACGAAGGCCTGCCGGCGATGGCCCTGGAACTGCTCGACGGCGACCTGGCCAGCCTGCTCGCGGCCGAACAGGCCGCCGGCCGGCGCACCGCTCCCGCACAAGCCCTCGACTGGGCCGCCCAGGTCAACCAGGCCCTGGCCAAGGTCCATGCAGCGGGCTTCCGCTACCTCGACCTCAAGCCCGCCAACCTGCTGGTCGAGCGCCGCACCCGCAGCCTGAAGCTGGCCGACTTCGGCACCAGCCGCGCGCAGCAAGGCGCGCCGTTGCAGCCCTATGCCGGCACCGCCAGCTGGCAGGCGCCCGAGCAGTTCTTCCCGCAGGCCGGCGGCCTGTATGCGAGCGAGGCCCGCAGCGACTATTTCGCGCTCGGCGCCCTGCTGTACTACCTGGCGTGCGGCCAGGTGCTGGCCTATGGCGCCGCCTGCTCCCAGGCCTACGCGGCGCACGGTCGCGAGGGCGCCGCCATCCTGCGCGCACAGCACGGCGGCTTGCCGCCGGTGCTGCAGCCCGACGAAGCGGCGCGCTTTGCCGGCTGCTTCGAAGGCGCCCAGGTGCAGGCGGCCACGCTGCTGCGCGCCCTGCTGGCGCCCGCGGCAGACGCACGCCCGCGGCATGCGCTCGAGATCAGCCGCCTGCTCGGCGCGGTGCGCGACGGGATGGACCGCGCTCCACTACGGAGGGCCGCATGAAGGCGCGCCTGGCCTGGGCCGCGCTGGCCCTCGGCACCGTGTGTGCGCTGCAGCTCGCGGCCCTGCTGCTCACGCCCCAGCGCTGGCTGCCCGCCGCGATCGCGGTGACGCTTGAACCCGGCGCATCGGTCCAGCTGGGCCGCGCCGAGCTGGCCGCTCCGCGCGCCGGAACCCACCAGTTCACGGTACGGCGCGACGCCCGCGGCGGATGGTGGCTGCGTAATGCCAATCCGGGCCAGGGGGCGGTGCTGCGCCAGGGCGAGCAACGCCGCCATACCGGCACCACGCTGCTGGCCGCGGGCCAGGGCCTGCACATCGGTGCGGCGCTGTTCGAAGTCGCCAGCGCGGGCGACGGACGCGCACAGCTGCGCGGCGCCGGCCATACCTGGACCTACGATGGCGCCCTGCTGCTGCGCGACGGCGCGGTGCAGCCGGCCTGCCCGGAGGCGGGCGCCGCGGCCCACCTGGCCACCTACTGGAACCGGATCACGCCGGACAGCCTCGGTTTCGAACGCCCCCTCGTCTTCGGCGGCAACCTCCATTGCGGCAACCGGCTCGCCGTCCCCGGACTGGATGCCGGCAAGGTCACGCTCGCCCGCGACGGCGGCGGCATCGCCTTGACCATACGCGGCTCGCAGCCGGTACTGGTGCGGGAAGCAGGCAGGTGGCGCGATGCGGCCCAGCGCGAGCACCGGCTGGAAGGCGTCTCCAGCCTCGCGGTCGGCCGCACCGCCTGGGCCTTGTCGATCGAGGCCGGCGCCTTGCACCTGCGCCCATCGGCCCAGGTCGAGCTGTACGCCGAACCCAAGACCGAATTGCCTTCCCACGTAGGCTGGAGCTGGAAGCAGCGCGCGCTGTGGCAGCTCGCCACGCCTCCGGCCCTTGCATGGGGCGCGGCCCTGGTGGCCACACTGCTCCTCGGCGTGGCCGCCTGGCGCCTGGCCGGCCCGCTGCGCGGCCCCGTTCCGCTTGCGCGGGTGGCCGCCGGCGTGGCCATTGTCGCCTTCGCCGTGCTGGCGCTGGTGATGCAGAGGACGGGCGCCGCGCCGGGCACGGGCTGGGCCCTGCTGCTGGCCTGGGCCGCACTCTGGCATGCGCTTCTGTGGCCGCGCCGGGTGCCGGTGCTGGGCGCCGTCGCCCTGTTGCTGCTTGGCGCCGGCCTGCTGGTGCAGCTCGAACTGGGCCTGGGCGCGCGCGACACGGCCTGGCTGCGCCATGTGGAAAACAGCTGCGTGCTGCTGGCGCTTGGCCTGCCGCTTGGCCTGCTGCTGCTGCAAGGCCTGGCCCGCAACAGCGTGTCGCGCCCGGCCACCGAGTCGCTGCTGGTGGCGCTGGCAGTGATGGCGCTGGCGGGCCTGGTGCTGCAGGTCGCCTTCGGCAACGAGACCGGCGTGTTCGAGATGCAGCCGGTGGAATTCGCCAAGCTGGCCCTGGCTGCCCTGAGCGCCCATTGCCTTGCCCTGGCCACCGGGGGCGCCGCGCCCGGACGGCAGGCCTGGCGCAGCTGGCTGCGCATGATCGCGCCGGCCCTGCTGTTCGTGCTGCTGCTGGCAGTGGCCCTGGTCCAGGTCGACGACTACTCGCCCCTGATCCTGCTGCTGGTCTGGGCCGCAGTGTCCGGCCTGGCCTGGTGCCTGGCGAGCGGGCGCCGGCGCGCTGCAGCGAGCGTCGGGGGGCTGTGCGTCGCCGTGCTGCTGGGAGCGGCCCTGCTGCAACAGGCGGCTCCCAGCCTGGGCGGCGCCGGCTTCTATACCGAGCGCTTCCAGGTCTGGTCCGACCCCACCGCCCACCCGCACACCGGCCAGCAGATCTTGACTGGCGCGCGCGCCGTGGCCGACGGCGGCTGGCTCGGCAGCGACGGCCTGCTCGGCGTCGCCTCGCTCGGCCAGGCCGCCGGTGAAGCCTTGCGCATCCCCGCCGTGCAGGACGATTTCGCGCCCTCTTTCCTGCTCAACCGCCACGGGCTGCTGGGAGCCCTGCTGGTGTGGGTGCTGCAGGCGGCCTTCCTGGGCGCGCTGCTGCATGCGGCCGCGACCGCCTGGCAGGGGGCGGTGGCGGCGGGCGACTTCCGGCGCGCCTGGCTCGGGCGCTTCCAGTGCTTCGCCCTGTGCGGCGGCGCGGCTTTTCTGGCCGGGCACTTCCTGCTGTCGTGGGGCACCAACCTGGCGCTGTTCCCGATCATGGGGCAGCCGATGAGTTTCCTGTCCGCCGGCGGCTCGCACCTGCTGTTTTTCATCTGCCCCCTGCTAGCGTTCGGCATGGCGAGCGTTCAATCTTTCGAGGAGAGTCAATCATGCCGGTCTACGTCCAACACGAAGTCCTAGCCAGGGTCAGCGATGTGTTCAATGCCGAGGCGCTCTGGCAGGCCCCTGGCCTGGCGCTGTTCTCGCGCCGTCCCTTGCTGCGCGACCTGCTGGAGCGCTCGCCGCGCGAGCAGCGCGGGCGCGCCGCCACCCGCTGCTTTTCGCACGTGACGCTCATGCTGCCCCAGGACGAGGTCGACGACGACCGCCACCTGACCCGCGGCGCGCGCGTGCGCGACCTGGCCGCTTCGCTGGCGGCCCTGCACCAGAAGGATTTCGGCGACCTGCTGGGGGGCGACGAAGTGCGCTACCACGTGGTCGGCGCCGACGAAGTGAACCAGGGCGAAGTCAAGGTCAAGTTCGGCCACGCGGTCTACCTGCCGGCGCCCGGCGAGCAGGTGCTGTATACCGTGTCCGCCTCGCGCGACAGCGCCATCTGGCAGCCGGTGTGCGCGGTCTACCCGAACCAGCGCCTGACCGTGGTCGGCCAGGACGCCGCCAATGCCACCTTCGGCGTGCCCGGCTGGCCCTTCGGCCTGGAAGGCGGCATCCTCCTGATCAACGACGGCGCCGATGCACCGATCGAGGTGCAGGTGCGTCCGAAAGATGCGCTGGAGTGCCGGTTCGACGAGGCCAACGGCTATTACGTCGTGCGCAGCAAGCGCGGCACCGGCGACACCGCCGGCCAGCGCCTGCTGCTGCGGGTCAGCCGCGCGGCCGGCGCCCCGGCCAGGCCGGAAAGCGCCGCGCCCTTGCGCGCCCCGGCGGTGTGGAAGGCACGCGCCGCCGTACCCGACGCGCCGGAAAGCGACCTGACCGCGATGCCGATCGATGACGGCCCGCCTGCCGCCACGGTCGCGCCGGAAAACGACGCCACCTATGCACCGGTGGCGCGCCACCGCATCACGCTGGCCGCCCTGGCCCTGCCGCGCCTGAGCCGCTACCGCGACACCGGAGCGCAAGGCCTCGACATCGGCCTGGGCGCGACCCTGGCCCCGGCCGCGCCTGGCAAGGACAATGTGATGCGCTTCGCCGTCGACGAAGCCGACGAGGTGCATGCCATCACCGCGGCCGGGCGCCAGCGCGTCACGGTTCCATCGCGCTTCGCGCCTTTCGATGGCGGCAGCGTGCAGCTGCACGCGGTGGCGCCGCAGATGGCGGACCGGTATTGCGCCCTGCTCGGTCTCACCGAAGGACCCAGCCAGCCGGCCGCCGCCGGCACCCGGCTCGTGTTCGGGCGCGGCATGCCCGCATTGGCCGGCCTGCGCGTGCTCGATGGGCCGCAATTCCTGCGCCAGCACGATGGCAAGGGCGCCGCCAGCGCTGACCGCCTCGGCCTGTCGCGCAATGCCTTCAGCTGGGAAGCGGCGAGCGACGGCATGCGCATCGTGCGCCTGTCCGAGACCCAGGCCCTGTTCCACCTCGATGCCGCGCTGCGCCTGGTCGCGCAGGTCGATGTCGCCACCAGCGAGCAGCCCTACCTGGTCCCGCCCGGCCACCACGTGGTCGCCGGTCACTACGTGCTGCGCTTCGACGCGTGAACCCCGCCATGCCATCCTCGATCATGATTGCCGCCTATCTCGGCGGCCTGCTGCTCTCGCTGTGCCTGGCGGCCTGGCTGACCCCGCGCGCCTGGTGGCGCCGGCCCAATGCGCGGGCGCTGGCAGTGCTGGTGTGCGGCACGGCCCTGCTCGGGGCGGCGCTGCATGGCCTGCTCAAGCCGGCGAGCGTGCATGCCGCGGCGCTGCCGGGGCTTGGAGCAGACGTGGAAACGCCGGTTGCCGGCGAACGCTACCGCGTGCGCGACGACCTGAACCTGCGGGCGGCGGCGGGGGTGCATGCGCCGCGCCTGGGGGTGGTCCCGGCCGGCGCCCAGGTCAGGGCTACCGGCCAGGTCGAGGGCGACTGGTGGCGGGTCAGCGCCGAGATCGATGGAGAACCACGGGAAGGCTGGACCAGCAGCCTGTGGCTGCGGCGGCGCCAGGAAGCCTCAGTCGTCCAGTGACCAAAGGCGCATCGGGTTGAAATACAGGCCCTTGGCGCACTGGGTCGGGCCGACCCGGACGAAGCCGAAGCGTTCATAGACCGGCACCGCGAAATTCGAGGAGTTGACGGTGAAGGCGCCGTCGCCGCCGGCGCACACCGCAGCCTCGTACGCCGCCTCCCACAGGGCGCGCGCCACGCCGCGCCGGTGCCAGCGCTTGCCGACGAACAGGTGGAACAGGTGGCTGCGGTCGCGCACGGCCACGAAACCGGCCAGTTCCCCGTCGATGACGGCCACATGGTAGACATGGCCGCGCGATAAAAAGCCGCGCACGCCCATCTCGTCGTTCTCCGTGAGGAAGGTGGAGGCCCCTTCAGCGGTGGATTCGTGGACGATGAATTCGCGCGCAAGCTCGCGCAGCAAGGCAGCCACGGCTGGAATGTCCGTAACCGCCAACGGTCGAATCAGCATGGCCGTCAATACAAGATGTTTTGGGAACGCCACAATATCATATTAAAGACTTTCTTAAAGGCAATTTTATTGACCTCCAGCACGGAAGCCTTCTACACTGTGCTGACCATGTCCAACCCCGCTACCGGCGCCGCGCTCGCTCCCCCCACCACCCGCCGTAAAGTTGCCCTGACCCGGCCGCTGCGGCACCGGCGTTACCGCAACATCTGGCTGGCGAACATGGTATCGAACCTGGGCACCTGGATCCAGACCTTTGCCTCGGCCTGGCTGGTGGCCTCGATGTCGCAGTCGGCCTCGATCACTTCGCTGGTACAGACGGCCACCTATGTGCCGATCTTCCTGTTCGCCCTGCTGGCAGGCGTGGTGGCGGACAGTGTGCACCGCCCGAAGTTCTTGTTCTTCTGTAATTTGTACATGGCCTTGTGCGCCACCGCCATGGCGGTGCTGGTCACGACCGGCCTGGTGTCGAGCCGCGCGGTATTGGCGATCACGTTTTGCGTCGGCATCGGCACGGCCTTCGTCTGGCCGGCCTGGCAGGCCGCGATGTCGGGCCTGGTCGAGCCCGACGAAGTGGAAGCGGCCGCCACCCTGAACAATCTCTCCTACAACCTGTCGGCCATCATCGGCCCGGCCCTGGGCGGCTTGCTATTCGGCTGGATCGGCGCCAGCGCCCTGTTCCTGGCCAATGCGCTGTCGTTTGCCGGCCTGCTCGGGGTGTATTGGGCCTGGTGGCAGGAGCGCACGCCCCAGCCTGCCGTGCGCGAGCGCTTCACCCAGCGCTTCCGGCTCGGCATGTGCACCGCCTTCGGCTGCGCGCGCTACCGCCGCATCCTGCGCAATGTCTGCTCGGTGTTCTTCGCCACCATCGCCTTCGCCAGCCTGCTGCCGGTATTCGTGCGCGACGTGCTGGGGCGGCAGTCGAGCACCTATGGCCTCCTGATGGGTTGCCTGGGCGGCGGCGCGGTGATCGCGGCCTTCTTCCTGCCGCAGGTGCGCTCGCGCATCGACAAGACCGGCGTGCTGGTCGGCGCCCTGCTGGTATACGGCCTGATGCTGGTGGCGATGGCCAGCAGCCGCTCGCTCGCGCTGCTGGTGCCGCTGATCGTCTGCGGCGGCATGGCCTGGTCGGCCACGGTCTCGACCCTGAACGCGGCGGCCCAGCTGTCCTTCCCGGCCGAGGTGCGCGCCCGCACGCTGTCGATCTACCTGTTCGTGATGTCCGGCGGCTATGTGGTGGGCAGCGTGTTCTGGGGCCAGGTCGCCGACTACTGGGGCGTGCAGGCCGCCCTCGGCGCGGCCGGGGCCTGCGTGCTGGCCAATGCGCTCATCCTGGCCACCGGAAACCGGAAAAACCCCATCTGATCGGGGCTTCGCCGCTTCTTGTTCAGGTGTAAAGTGGCAGGATCGCCACGATTTCCATCCGAACCATGCCGCCTGCCCTGCTTGACCTGCTGTCCGCCTTTCAGTTCGCGCCGCGCTTCGACGTCGCCGTCGCCAGCCTGCGCGGCATCGGCCTGGCCCAGCGCGCGGAAAACCAGGACAATTTCGTCGTCATCGACTTTGCCGGCGGCGCCTGGCAGCTGCTCGGGCAGGCGCCGCGCCGCATGCAGCTGGCCGGCTGGCCCGCGGGCCACGGCCGCCTGGCGGTGCTGGACGGGATGGGCGGGCACGGCCATGGACGCGAGGCGGCCGAAGCGGTGGCCGCCGGCCTGCTGGCGCTGCCGCCCTGCCGCACCGTGGCCGAACTCTCCGGCCACCTCGACGCGCTGCACGCCAGGCTGCAGCGCCAGTTCGCGGGCGAACCGGGTGCGCGGCCCGGCACCACCTTGACCCTCTTGGAACTGCCCGCCGGCGGCCAGCCCCTGCTGTACCACGTGGGCGACTCGCGCCTGTACGAGATCGGTCCTGAACGCGCCCTCCCCTTGACCGTCGACCACGTGCCGGCCACGGCGGCCGCCATGGGCGGGAGCATCGACGAGCCGGCCTGGCGCCGGCAGGTGCACGGCGGGCATTCGCCGCAGATCGCCCAGGCATTCATCCTTGGGAACACCTTCAGCCATCCGTCCCGGCTGTCCGACCCGCTGGTTGAATTGACGCCGCCCATGCTGCCGTCCTGGCTGCGCCAGCTGCCGGACCGGCGCGTGCTCGGCCTGCGCCCGGATGCCGCCTACCTGCTGGCGACCGATGGATTCTGGTCCTGCTCCGCGCCCGACGCTTTTGTTGACCGCTGGCCTTCCCTCATGGCAGGCGCCCCGACTGCCGCGGCCATGGTCGCGCGCCTGTTCGATGCGCTGGTCGAGTCGCCGCCCGAGGGCCTGCAGCCGGACAACCTGACGGCGCTGGTGCTGCGTCCACTGGCCCACCACCTGGAAGAGACGGCCCTGCCGGCCGAGGCCGGGACTTGAAAAATTCCTGATAGAAAATAATGTTGCTAATCAATGATTGAGGCGCGCCGCTGGCTTCCAAAAGCGCATAAACTTGCAGCTTGACCGATTAACCCGCCCAAAGCCTTGTTTGCGCCATGAACCGCTGCCGTCATCCCGACCATCCGCACTGCACCGTCTGGGTCATGCCCGGCGACGGCGTGTGCGCGCACGGGCATGTGCAGCCGGCCGATGCGCCTGCGGTCACGGTGCCGAGGGTGCCGACGGTCGCGGCCGGCCTGCCTTCGAGTTTCGATGCCATCAGCGCCCTGCGCGCCGGTCGCGGCCCGGTCGCGGCGAGCAGCTTCGCACCACAGCCGGCCCAGGCCCAGCTGCAGCGCCCGCAACTGCACATCAGCGGCTTCGACCCGCGCGCCGCGGGCGGCCGCCAGGCCATCAAGCTCGAGCTGCGCGGCATGCCGATGGATTGCGCGCCCGAGGTACGCATGCTGGTGCATACCGGCCTGCGCCTGCGCGAGGGCGACCACCATGTTTTCCAGCGCACCTCGCGCGGCGACTGGCGCCCGGTCTTTCTCGAATTCTCCTCGCGCGGCTTGGAGCATGGCCAGTACCGGGTCGAGATCGAACTGCACAGCCGCCACCCGCAGCGCCCGGACGCCAGCCGCACCTGGACCTGCAGCCCGGTGATCCTGGTGCCGCGCCAGGACGCCAGCCTGGGCGAGATCCACCAGGCCTTCCTCGCTACCTGCAAGAACGTGCGCGTGACGGCCGACGACGCCGGCATCGCGCGGGTGCAGGCGCCGGGCGGCGGACGGGTCGACATCGACGTTACCGCCCGCAATGCCTCGATCGCACAGGTGAACCTGGGCGAGGACAGCGGCAAGATCGACCTCGGCTTTTCCACCATCGCCTGGGATGAGGACCTGATCGAGATCGACGTGCCGAACGCCGCGCAAGACCATCCCTGCCCGGCCGTCTCCGCCTGCCTCGTGCATGCCGAGCCCGATTCGGCGGCCCAGCGCCACCTGCGCCTGTTCGCGCTGGACGACTGCGTGCTGGGACGGTTCGAGGAATCCGCGCCGCAGGCCGACCTGCTGCTGGCGCATCACGGCGAACACGGCATCGAGCGCGGCGGCCTGACGCGCCGCCTGTCCGGCCGCCATGCGGTGATTCGGCAGAGCCGCCACGGTTTCGAGATCGAAGACGTGTCGCGCTACGGCCTGCTGCTCGACGGCGTCTGGCCCGGCAAGCACGCACCGGTACCCCTGCGCCTGGGCATGCGCATCGCGCTCACGGCCAGCATCCGCGATGTGGCCGAGCTCGAAGTGACGGCCCTGCTGCCACATGGCGTGATCCTGCACCGCGTCGATGCGGGCGCCGCGGCGGAAGCGTTTTATATCCTGGCGCCGGATACCGATCCGGGCAAGACGGGCTTTTCCACCCAGCCGCGCGCCGCGGCGCTGCCGCTGCTGTTCCACCGCGACGGCGGTTTCTGGCACCGCGACCCGGTATCGGGACAGGACACACCGCTGGCCCCCGGCACCGCCCTGGAACGGCTGCGCGGCATCGGGCCGCAACGCCGCTTCGCAGCGCAGCCGTATCCGGAAGCGCGCGCTGAGATGGTGCGCGGTGGCGAGCGCCGTCGCGCCCTGCCGGCCTGGCTGGACGCTTGACCCTGCCTGGTGCTCAGGCCCCTGGCGGGCGCAGCACCAGGAAGATCAGCGACACGCCGGCCAGCAGTGCCGCCTGCAGGGCAAATACGAGGACGGGGATCTGAAGGTGCTCTGGAATTTTCATGGCGCATCCTTTCGTGTGCGTGGCATAAAAACCCGGTTCGGGACACCCAGTTTACTCCGTCCGCGTGGGGCGTGCGCCCGTTAGCCTGGCGTCAATTGCCTAGGATTTAGCCGACTGGCTGCCGCCATCCTCGTGGCGCCAGGCCGCCGGCCAGGCCGGCAGCGGAATGCGCTCGTCGTCGCCCGGCACCGGCGTGAAGGCGCCCGCTTCCCAGTCGCGCGCCGCCTGCTCGATGCGCTCGCGGCTGGACGAGACGAAGTTCCAGAAGATGTAGCGCCGTCCGTCCAGCGGCGCGCCGCCGACCAGCACGAAGCGTGCCCCGGCGCTGGACGACACCCGCACCGGCAGTCCCGGCTCGACCATCGCCATGGTGTTGGGAGGAATAGCTTCGCCGTCGACGTCGATCGCGCCGATCGGGGCGTAGACTGCGCTCTCTTCCGGCAGGCCGTCCAGGTCGATCGATGCACCCGGGGCCAGCTGCACGTCGAGGTAGAGCGTCCGGCTGAAGGTCGGCACCGGCGAGGTCTTGCCGAAGGCCGTGCCCACCAGCACGCGCACGGTGGCGCCTTCGAATTCGACTTCCGGAATCTGGTCGGCCGGCGTGTGCGAGAACGCGGCCGGGGCCTCTTCGTGCTCGCGCGGCAGCGCCGCCCACAGCTGCAGCCCATGGGTGCGGCGCACCTTCTGCAGCAGGTCGTCCGGCGTGCGTTCGGAATGGACGATGCCGCTGCCGCCGGTCATCCAGTTGACCGCGCCCGGCTCGATGCGCTGCTCGGTGCCCAGGCTGTCGCGGTGCATGATGGCGCCTTCGAACAGGTAGGTCACGGTGGCCAGCCCGATGTGCGGATGCGGGCGCACGTCGTGGCGCGCGCCCGGCTGGGCTTCCACCGGCCCCATGTGGTCGAAGAACAGGAAGGGCCCGACCGACTGGCGCGCGGCCGCCGGCAGCAGGCGCCTGACCGTGAAGCCGCCGCCGAGATCCTTGTCGTGCGATTTGAGCAGGTGCGCGATGGCCATGGCGGGTCTCCCGGAGTGGTTATTGATCTTGTTACTCTACCATCCTTCAGGCCAGCTCGCGCACCACCCGGAAACCGACGATGTCGTTGGCCAGCGCGCTGGAAAAGGCGTTGCGCAGCGCCGAGCGCAGGTAACTCGGGTTGTACAGCCAGGAACCGCCGCGCAGGATGCGGCGCGACGGGTCGCCACCGCTCTCCCAGGCACTGCCGTCGAGCGGCGCGCCTTCGTAGCTGGCGTGCAGCGCGTCCTGCACCCATTCCCAGACATTGCCATGCATGTCGTACAGCCCCCAGGGGTTGGGCGGGAACATGCCGGCAGGCGTGGTGCCGCGCCGGTAGGCGCCCAGCGGCCCGCCGTTGTAGCTGAAGCGGCCGTCGTAGTTGGCCAGCTCCGGGCTGATCGTGTCGCCGAAGCTGAAGGCGGTCTTGGTGCCGGCGCGGCAGGCGTATTCCCATTCCGCTTCGCTCGGCAGGCGGTAGGCCATGCCCGTGGCTTCGCCCAGCCAGGCCAGGTAGGCCCGCGCGTCGTCCCAGCTCACCCCGACCACCGGATGCGCATCGGTCTGGGCAAAGCCCGGGGCGTCCCAGTGCACCTCGCCCCTGGGTTGCCAGTTCGTCGCCTGCACGAACACCCGCCACTCGCCCACCGTCACCGGGTAGCGGCCCATGGCGAAGGGACGCTCGATGCCGACCCAGCGCTGCGGGGTTTCGCGCTCCAGCCATTTTTCCTGCGCCCCGGCCTCCATCGCAATGCGCCGCTCGTGCTCGTGGGAGCCCATCTGGAAGCGGCCGGTCGGGATCAGCACCAGCGCCGGGCCGCATCCGTCGCCCTCGACGAACGCATCGCGCAGCACGCCCTCGCCGTCCGGCACCGAGGTTTCCTGCGCCGGCATGAGCCTTGCCAGGTCGTCGGCCGTGCGCGCCGCCTGCAGCTCGCGCACGCGCTGCTGCTCGGCCAGGTAGCTCGCCGCGGCGCGCGCCTGCGATACCTTGTGCTGCGCCGCCTCCTGCGCCAGCCGGGTCTTGGCCGCTTCTTCCTCGCGCCTGGCCAGCAGCTGCCGGCGCAGCGCCTCCTTGCGCGCGGCGCGCGCCGCTTCCGCGGCGGCGCGCTCGATGCGCTGCTGCTCGCGGCGCTGGCGGTCGATCTCGGCGCGCGCCGCCAGCCTGGCCTGCTCCTCGAACTGGCGCCGCACCGCCAGTTCGCGCTCGCGCTGCTCGGCTTGCGCGCGCGCGGCCGCCTCAGTGGCCGCGATCTCCTCCGGCGTGGGCCCCACGGCGCCGCGCAAGGCCTCGAGCAAGGCGCGCACGCTCGCCGGCCGGGCCGCCGGATCGCGCGCGAAGCCGCGCCGCAGCACTTCCCACTGGTGCGGCTTGAGGGCGAGCGGGGCCAGGCCGGGGTCGCGCGGCAGCGCGCCGTCGAGCATCTGGTAGATCATTATCGATACCGCGTAAACGTCGAGGCTTGGCGCCGGCTGGGCCTCCAGCCTGCCCGCTTCCGGCGCGCGGTAGCCGGCGGTGCCGGAACTGGCGGGAGCGTCCAGCGGCGCGCTTGCCGCACCGCCCGCGCGTGCGCGCGCCGCAATGCCGAAGTCGAGCAGTTTCACCTCGCCCCGTCTGGTGACGAACACATTGCCCGGCTTGATGTCGCGGTGGACCAGGCCATGCTTGTCCCAGGCATAGTCGAGGGCGGCGGCTACCGGATCGAGCAGCGCCAGCACGCGCTCGAACGGCAGGCGTCCTTCGCGCGCCAGCAGGCCGTCGAGGTCCTCGCCCTCGAGGCATTCCATGATCAGGAAAAAGCTGCCGGTTGCCGGGTCCTGGGCCCATTCGTAGACGCGCACGATGTGCTCGTGCGCCAGGCGGCGCGCGCGCGTGGCTTCCTGGATCAGGAGCTTGGCGTGCAGCGCCGACTGGGTCAGCTGGGGCGGCAGGATCTTCAGCGCCACCTGGGCGCTGTGGCCCAGCTCCGCATGGGTGGCCAGGTCGGTGGCCTGCCATACCTGGCCCATGCCGCCCTGGGCGATCAGGCGCTCCAGCCGGTAGCGCCGGTTCTGGGGACCGAGTTCCTGGCCCGCCATCAGGCCGATCTCGGTGCCGGGGCGGATGGCCTGTGCGGCCTCGCCCGCCGCCGGCGCATCGTCGGCCATCGGCGCCGGCGCGTAGACCGCATCGAGGATGGCGTTCTTGCGCTGGTCGAACTCCTGCCGGCTGAGCAACCCGTCCTCGTGCAGCGCACGCAGTTCGCGGATCTTGTCGATGGCTGTCTGCATTGCTTCCGTCAGCTTGCAACCGGTGCGCCGCAGGACGCGCAGAAGCGGTCGCCCTCGCGCGCCGGATGGCCATGGGCGCACTGCCGCGCGGCCTGCACGATGCCCGCGCCGAACCGGGCCTGCGTGGCCAGCAGCTCGACCTGGTGGCGGCGGTCCTTGTCCACTTCCAGCTCGCGGCGCGCCTGCTCCTGCTTCACGAGCTCGAGCGCTTCGGCCGGCGTGAGCTGGCCGGCGCCCACCACGCCGGCCAATGCCGCCAGCTGGCCGGCGTCCATGCCGGCATGCACGCGGGTTTTCATGAAGTCGTTGAGCGCCGCGGCATTGGGCGCGGCGGCCAGCGCCAGCTTGGCCGTGTCGTCCATCGCAGCAAAGGCATCCATGCGGCGCAATTCGCGCTGCGCCTGGGCCTCGCCCTCCTGCAAGTGCAGCGCGTGGCGGCGTTCCTCGGCCTCGAGCTGCACCGCCTGCTGTTCGCGCGCCTGCCGCGCATCGAGCTCGATCGTGCGCTGCAGCTTGTCCTGCTGCAGCGCGGTGCGGGTGGCCTCGACCTGCTGGCGCACCTGCTCGTCTTGCCACTCCTGCAGGCGCTCGGCTTCGCGCCGGCGCGCGGCGTTGGCCAGCAGCAGGCTCTGGTGGCGGGCAGCGTGTTCTTCCTCGTCGATCTCGCGCGCGCGCCGGGCCGCGTCTTCCTCGCTGGCGCGCAGGCGCACGAGTTCGGCCTGCCTGCGCGCCGCGTCCTCGATCAGGACGGCCTGCTCGATCTTGTTGCGGATCTGCTGCTGCAGCAAGGCTTGCGAGAAGCGCTGGCGCGCGACCTGGCGCGCCTGCTGGGCTTCCTGCTGCGCCACCTCGAGCTCGGCGCGCATACGCACCTGGGCCAGCGCGCGCAGGTGCTTCCACTCCTGCGTTTCGTCCAGGCGCGCGGCGCTCTTCTTGCCCATCTCGTGCTCGAGTTCGGCCAGCACTTCGCCGGCGCCGCGCTCGAGCGCCTGCTTGCGCGTACCAGACTCCAGGATGCGCGCGTACAGCTCGATCTGGCGCGCGCGCACGGCATGGGCGCGTCCGGCGCCGGTCAGCGAGCGCTCGGCGCGCGCGATGGCGTCGTCCTGGCGCAGCTCGGCCTCGCGCTGGCGCACGCGCGCCTGCTGCTCGCTGCGGCGCAGGCGCTGCCATTCCTCGGCGTCGTACAGGTCGTCGAGGTGCTTGCGGTGCTCGACCTGCACATGGCGCTCGTCGGCCGCCAGCCACAGGCTGCCGACCTTGGCGCGGTTGGCGTCGTATTTGTCGTGCCGCAGTTCGACCGTATCGACCTTCACCACCGCCAGGCCGTACTCGAGCAGCAGCAGTTTCAGGCCGCCCTGCAGGCGCTCGTCGAGCTGCTCGCGCAGTTCGCGGTTGCCCGCCATGTCGCGGATCGAGCGCGCGCCGACGAATTCCTCGGCCAGCTGGCGCACCGGCGCGGCCAGGAGCTCGGCCAGTTCCCGGCTACCGATGGTGCCGGGCATGGTCATGAAGTGGCGGGCAAAGGCCGGCACGTTCTCGATGCGCAGGCTGACCGTCAAGCGGGCGCTGACGGCCAGCTGCTCGCTGGTGAGCACGTCGTCGAACCGGAATTCGACCGGCAGCGCGCCGGTGCGGGTGACCAGGATTTCGGCGTGCTGGTCGCGCAGCAGGTGGTTCAGGCGCGTGAAAAAGCCTTCGATCTCGTATTCGCCCTGCGGCACTTCGGTGGTCTTGTCGCCCTGCAGGATGAAGGCGCGGGCCGTGGCCGGCACCCGCAGGGTCTTGACGAACACGCCCGAGAGTTCGCGCACGCCGAAGAACACGGCCAGTTCGTCCGGCCCGGCCACCCAGCGGTTCTCGCGCAACACCGGCGCGTTGCGCGGGGCGCCCAGGATCATGCCGCAGCCGGCGCAATAGCGCGCGTCGCCGCCCTGCTTCTTCTCGCAGCGCGGGCAGCTGGCGCCTTTCACTCCGAACATCTCGAACATATCCGACTCCATTTCATTGCATGCAACTCAAGCTTCAATCGATTCTAACAGGGGAGCCGGGGATGTCAGATGATGCCGATCCGGTCCACGCAAGCGACCGACGCACCGCGTTCGCGCAGGGCGTCGCGCCAGCCGGGGGGCAAGTCGGGCTCCCAGGCGCGCGGCACCAGGATCCGGTCGCCCGGCGCGGCTTCGCGCAGCAGCAGCGCGCATTTCGGCCCCAGGCCGTCCACCGTCTCGACCCGGCCGGCATGCCAGCTGGCCGACTGTCCCGTCGCCAGCACGCGGCCGCGCGGCAGGAATTCGCGGCCGCGCGCCATGCGGTCGGCCATGACCAGGGCCAGCTCGAAGGAGCCGCCCTGGAAGCGTTCTTCGCCGAAGCGCACCGTGGTGCGCCACTGGCCGGCGCCGCGTCCGTCGTGATGGCGCGCACCCATCAGCACCGCGCGCAGGCGCGCCTGCTGCGCCGCGTCCACGCCGGGCGCCGCGATGCTTGCTTCATCGTCCCCGGCATGCGGCGCAGGCCGCACGCTCACCTCCACCCAGCACAGGGCGTCGTCCGCGCCGCCGCTGTAGAGCGGGAACCAGGCGCGCGCCGTCGAGACCGCGCCGGCAGGATTCGGGTGGCCGCCCAGGGCGCCCAGGTGCGGCAAGCCTTCGCCGCCGGCCAGCACGCCCACCGGCACGGCGCGCAAGCCGTTGCCCTCGATGCGGCCCAGGTGCCAGGCGTCGGACCAGCCGTTCGCCACCACCGGCCGCTGCGGCGTCCACACCCCGCGCACGATGCGGTCGGCCAGCACGGCGGCCAGCTCCCAGTCGCGGTTCCCGGGCGCAGGGGCGCGGTCCAGGCTCAGGACCACCTGCTCGCGGCTGTCGAAACGCGGCTCGGTATGGCGCGCCAGGCGCACCACCTGCTGCATGCGCTGCGCCAGGTCCGGCGCATCGGGCACGCTGCATTTGACGTCGGCGCGCCCGCTGCGCGGGCGCACGGTAGCGGTGATGTTCAGGAGGGAACCGTCCGGCGCGATGCTGCGGCAGGTAACGCATGGCGCATTCATGCCTGCTCCTCGCTCAGCGCACGGCGCGCGGCGCAATCGCATTCGAGGTTGGAAACGATGCGGTCGGCTTCGTCCAGCAGCACCGCTACCTGCGCGCCCTCGCAACGCTGCATGCGCGCCAGCAGGGACCAGGCCTCGTCGAGCGCGCTCGCCGCACGGCGGCTGGCGCGCGCACGGCGCAGCTGTTCGCTGGGCGCGAGCCGCTGGTTGGGTGCGGCAAGTGCCAGGGCCGGCATGGTCCCCACCGACAGGCTGGCCAGGTCGAGCCGGCGCAGCAGCTCCTGGTGGCGGCGGAAGCTCGCGCAGTCGGCCGGCAGCACGGCCAGGCGCAGACCGCACATGATGCCGGGCAGCTCCAGGAACAGGCGGCGCAGCGCGCCTGCGTCTTCCTTGGCTGCGTCGAACGCTTCCTGCAGGGGCGCCGCCATGCCCGGCACAGGCTGCAGCGCCAGGCGCGCCGCCAGCAGGGCCGCCAGGTCGCGCGAGGCGCCCAGGTCGACCGGCACGCAGTCGTCCACCATCACCCCGTACCGGGTATACAGCAGCTGGTTGAACCCGGTGCGGAAGGTATTCCACTCTTCGAAACTGGTGCAGGGCGGCAGGTCCAGGTTGCCCTGGGCCAGCTCGCGCTGCAGTGCTGCCTGCAGGTCCGCCACGAATGCATCGCGTTCCACCCTTGCCCCGCCTTCGCTGGCCAGGAACAGGTCGAAGCGCTGCTGGGCTTCGCGCGGATCGGCGCTGTCGATGGCAAAGCGCACCCGCAGGCCGATTTCCGGCGCGGCCGCGAATGGCGTCAGGTCGCAGCCATAGAGGCCGGGGTGGACGCACCAGGCGGTTTCGCCGTCCAGGATGGCGACGCGCGCGCCTTCGCTCAGGCGCCGGGTATGGCCGTCACCATTGGCCAGGACCGCAAAGCAGCCCTCCGGCACCGTGCAGCCCTTGCCCAGCGGCAGCGCGATGCAGTCCGCCCCCAGGCCGGCGAGGTCCGGGGGCGGCTGGCGGAAGGGCCGTGTAAAGAGGTTCAGCATCTCAGTTCCCGGCCGGCTCCACGGAAAAACGCGCGCCGTGCTGCTGAAAATGCCGCGCCGGCGCCTGCTCGAAGGGCCAGGGGCCTTCGCATTCGCCATCGCTGTCGAGCTGCCCCTGCAGCACCAGTGCGCCGGCGCCGTCGAGCACGCGCAGGCGCTGGCCGCCACGCAGCAGCGTCGTGGCCAAAGGCGATTCGGGGTCGAGCTGCAGGATCACCCGGTCCTGGACGAAATGCAGGCGCCAGGCGCCGTCGTCCGTGACCATGGCGTCGAGCGGCGCGCCGCCGTCGGCAGCGCGCAGCATGCCGGCGCTGCCGCGCCACCGCGCCGGTGCTGCCGCTGCACGCCGTTCGTCGGCCAGCACCTGCAGCCGGCGTGTGGTCAAGGGCGAGGCCTGCAACGCGGCGCGTTCGCCCGCGCTCAAGGGGCGGCTGCCGTCAAGCGCCGCGCGCAGCACGGCGTCGGCCAGCACCAGGCGGTCGCCCTCGATCCTGGCCCCGGCCAGCAGCTGCGCCTGCAGCTTGCGGTCCAATCCTGTCATAGTCATCGTCTCTCCTGGTTGCCTGCCGCCGCGCCCAGCCGGGCGATGGCGGCCTCGCGCCGTTTGCGCAGGGTCGGCAGCGAGACGCCGTCGAGCAGCGCCAGCTGCTGCATCGTCGGCAATTCGCCCGTGTGCGGATCGAGCCATTCGGCCGGATAGCTGTCGTCGAACAGCCCGAGCAGCCTGGCGTAGACCGCCAGCCGTACCGGCAGCGAATCCTGCACCATCACCTGCGTTGCCCAGCTGCCTGCTTCCTGGGCCGCCGCTGCCATCTGAAGATAGCTGGGGGGCAGTGAAACGCGTTGCGCCAGTTCCGCGTCCAGCAGCATGGGCGCCTCCAGCGGCGCGTCAAGCGCGTCTTCGTCCAGTGCGGCAAGGTCGAGTTCATCCTGGCGCGCTTCCAGCAGCTGGTCCGGCCCCGGCGTGCCGCCCGCTTCCGATTCGCCCAGCACCCGCCAGTAGTCGTCCAGCCAGGCGGTGGCGTCGTGGGCGTCCTGCTGCCAGTCGCGGTCGGCGTTGGCCGACAGGGCTTCGTATTCGCCGATCTCGCGCAGCATGGCGCCGATCTTCTCCGGGCTCGTCTTGAGGCTGGCGAAGCGCTTGGAGCGGGTGTGCAGCGGCCCCGGCGCCCCCGTGAAACCTTCGAGGGTTTCGCTCCAGCGCATGATCCACTCCGGACGGCAGCCGGCAATGGAACGCAGCTGGCGCGCTTCGATCGGTTCGGCGTCGAGCGCGCGGCCGAGGATGGCGCCGACCTGCTCACGGTGCTCGCGCCAAGCTGCGAACAGGCGCGCCAGCTCGCCGTAGGCGGTGTCGAGCATCCGGTAGGCGTACATGCGGTTGGGGCTGCAGGGACGGCCGCAGGCGGCCTGGTAGTTGTCGCTGTCGACCTTGTCGCGCAGGACGGCGTACAGGTCGTTGAATTTCTTGCGCAGCAGCGCCTCGCCGCCGGGCGCGGACCAGAAGGCGCCGATGCGCACATGCTCGGCGCGCACCGCCGCGCACAAGGCGGCCCAGTCGGCCGGACGGGCCTGCAGTTCGTAGACCAGCGTCAAGGCCAGTTCGCGCGCGCTGTCGCCGTAGCTGTTGCCGGGCGCCGCGCCGCGGCTGCCGCTCCTGCCCAGCAAGGCAGCGACCGTTTCGACATACAGCGCCAGGGCGTCATCGGCGCCGGGCTCGCACAGCAGCGCAGGATCGAGGCGGGCGAAGGCCGCCAGCGAGCACTGCCCGAGCAACTTGCGGACCTGCTCCCAACCGTGTTCCTGGTACCGGGTTCCCGGCAAACGCATGCTTTCCTCATCCTCAATGGCGATCCGCAAGGGGGCGGATTGTCAACAGATGATGCCATACAAACATATATCCGAGGCGCGCAGCAAAAGGCTAATCCGGCTTCTGTTCGGGGGACCGGGCCTGCATCGCACGCAGGAGCGCTGCAACGATCGGGGCGGCATGGGCGCCGCCGGTCAGGTTCGATTCGCTGACAAAAGCCGCAAAGGCCAGGCGCCGGGTCTGGCCGGGCAGCGTGCCGGGCTCGATCCAGCCCATGAACCACACCGTCGCCCTGCCGTCCTCGCCGGTGGGCGCGGTGCCGGTCTTGCCGAACAGGCCGCGCCGCAGCCCGTCGAACTCCTTGCCACGGAAGGCGCCGGCCGCCGTGCCGCCGTCGACCACGCCCTTCATGCCGGCGCGGATGCGATCCAGCCGCACCCCCAGCTCCGCTCCGGGCCGGTTGTCGGCTTCGCGCCCGTCGAGCTCCAACAGCAGGCGTGGCGCTACCAGCCGGCCCTGCCCGACCGCGGCGGCCACCAGCGCCATCTGCAGCGGCGTGGCCTGCATGCGCAGCCCGATGGCCATCTGGCGCACTTCGTGGCGGGTCTGGATCGGGTCCAGCATCGAGGCGCTGCCCTGCAGGGCGTCCCAGCTTGACCAGCGAAAATCCGGCGGCAGCAGGCCGCCGTCCAGGCGCAGCGGTTCGCCGAAGCCGAGCTTGCGCGCCATGCCGGCCACAGGGCGCACGGCATCGAGCGCACCCGGCTCGAGCTCGCGCACGCCGGGCGCCCCGCCCTGCGCCCCGT
This sequence comes from Telluria sp. AZSoR62, assembly GCF_058111565.1. NCBI lineage: Bacteria > Pseudomonadati > Pseudomonadota > Betaproteobacteria > Burkholderiales > Oxalobacteraceae > Telluria > Telluria sp. AZSoR62. The sequence continues at coordinate 132,886 of NZ_JBYTST010000004.1, read as the reverse complement.
CGCCCAGGCTGCGGTCGCCCAGCTCGGCGGTCCAGGCGAACCAGGTATTGACGCTGTGGGTCATGGCCTGCGCCAGCCCAAGCTGCCCTTGCACCGCGCGGCTGCCTGCCAGCTGCTCGCGGAAATTGGTGATGCGCGCGCCGCCGCCTTGCGGGTAGCTCGGCGCCCCGGTGCTGAATCCGTAGCCCTCGTCGCGTGCCAGGCGGTCGATATCGGACAGCGGCATGCCGCCGAGCAGGCGCTCGATGCGCCTGTCCTGGCGCGCCGCCTGTTCCAGCCCGAGCGCGCTGACCACCTTGAAGGTCGAGCCGGGCGCCCGGTGCGCGCCGCCGTCGTGCTGGAAAGCCGGCAGGCGCAGCGGGCTGCGCGCCGGGTCGGCGCGGTCGAAGTCGCGCACTTCCGGCCAGCGCGCGGCCGTGACGCTGCCGGCGCCGGCGCCGGCGGCGGCCAGCACGTCGCCATTACCGGCATCGAGCAGGACCAGCCCGGCCTGGCGTCCGACCGGGGCTGCGGCCGCGCCGGCACACTGCCGGCCGTCCCAACGCCCCTGGCGCAGGCCAATGCAGTCCAGCGCCGCCTGGCTGGCCGCCTGCAGGCGCAGGTCGAGCGTGAGGCGGGCCGTGTGCGCCGGACCGGGAATGCGCGCCAGCATGCCGGACACGCTGGCGGCATGCTCGCGGTGCACGCCCAGCAGCGTGCCCAGTCCTGCCGCCTGCGCTGCGCTGCTGGCCAGGCCGTCGGCAAACAGCGCTGCGCCATGGCGGTCGGCCAGCCGCACCTCGGCCGTGGCGGCGCGTGCGGCGGTATCGCCGACCGGCAAGGCGCGCCACACCAGTTCGCCGCCGACGGCGCGCAGGTGGCGGTAGGCCGCGTCGGCATTGCCCGAGAGCGCTGCCAGGTCGAGCGGCTCGACTTCCAGCACGATGCGGCGCGCGCCCGGTTGCGGCGCCAGGTTCACACGCTGCACCGCCGCGCGGTCGGCGCAGGCGCGGCCATCGCATTCGCCGCGGATGGTGGCCGTGGCGCCCGCCACCCCGCGCACCCGGCCGGCCAGCAGCAGCTCGACCGGGCCGGCAGCGTCCAGCGCCAGCACGGCCGTGCCGCCGGCGCCGCCATCGTCCCATGCCGCTACCCTCCGCCACGGCGCCCAGCCTTCCGGCGGGCGGGCGAACAGGCGCATGGCGGCCACCGGCAGCGCATCGAGCTGCGCCACCGGAGTGCCGCCGACGCTGGCCTGCCACTGGGCGCTCTGGCCGGGGCGGACCCGCCAGGCCAGCAGGCGGCGCTCGCTGTTGAAGACCCGCACCTGCTCGCGCACGAAGGCGCCGTCGGCGCGGTAGTACAGGCGCTCGAGCAGCCTGCGCCCCGCGTCGTCCAGCCGCAAGCCTTCCCAGCCCGGCAGCGGCGCGCGCGCTTCAAGCTGTGCGCCCTGCCAGGCGGCCAGGTCGCGCGGCGCCAGTTCGGCCAGGCCCGTAGGGCCGAGACGGATGAGTCCCTGCTCCCGCAGGCGTGCGAACAGCAGCGCATCTTCCAGCGCACGCGGCGCCGCGGCCGGCACCCGATAGTCGCCCGGGGCCAGGCGCAGGGCGGGCAAGGCGGCATCCGCCCCGAAGGCCTGCACCAGCGCCGTCCCGGACGCGCCAGGCGCATAGCGCTGCACGAGCAGCTCGCCCGCCTGCGCGCACGCCCGGCCCGGACGGCGCGTGAAGCGCAGCGCGCCCTCTTTCCACACCAGCCAGCCGGCCTGGCCGAGCTGGCCCTGGCCGCTCGCCGCGCGCACCGCCCTGCCCTCGCCGGCGTCGCTGATCCAGGCCGCCTTGCCCGCACCCGCCTGCCAGTCCAGGCGCAAGGCGCCGCGCGTATCGCCGCGCAGCGTCACGCGCGGCATGGTCGATCCCGGCGCGGCAAGCAGGTAGTTGCGCGCGGAAGCGCCTGCGCCCAGCGCTTCGCTGAAGGGATAGCCGATCCGCAGCGGCAGCAGTTGCGGCCGGCCACGGTCGGCCAGCTGGGTGCACAGGTCGATCCGGCTCGGCGCCTGCGCCTGCATGCCGGAGGCGACCACCACGGCTGCGCCGCCATGGTGGGTGATCGCGATACCGGGCTCGTTCGGCACCCGGATGGTGACACCCCCCAGCAACGGCTGGTACCCGGCCAGCGCCGAGGCCCCTTCCGGCGCGGCGCCGCCGGCCGTGTGCGCAAGCGAGCGCGCCGCCTGCGCCAGCACGAAACCGCACAGCAGCACCGCTGCGCCGGCTGACACCAGCCACAGGTTCAGCCGCACGCGCGGCGCGGCCGAACGGGCGCCGGCACGCAGGTTGCGCGCGCGGCGCCAGGCGGTGCGGGTACTGGCGATCTGTCCGGCTAGTTGGCTGAAAGTGGCTGTCATCGAGGGTCCGCTCGCTGGCGCAGCCACACCGATGGGCTGCATCGACCAGGCCTAGCGGGGGGTGGCTGAAAGCCCGGCCATTGCGCGCCTGGCGCGCGCGTTCGCGCGGGCTTTTCGACCGCTTGTTCCGCGTTTTCCGCGTCTCGTCGCAATCGGCTCGCGCCACGAAAAGGCCTGGCCTACAGTGCACACATCGACAAGCCGTCGACAACCCACCCGAAGGAGAAATACCATGAACGTCATGAAGCATATGGAAGCCGTCTTTGTCGCCGCGATCTGCCTGGCCGTCTCCGGCAGCTATCTGCTCGACAGCATCCCGCAAGCCCAGGCCCGCAACTACAGCGCCGATACCGCCCTCGTCGCCAGCGGCGACAAAGCGGCCGTGGTCACCGTGACCGCCAAACGCCTCACTGACGAAGAAAAACAGGCCGCAGGGAGCCGTGGATGAGTGCCGCAGGCCTGCCCGCTGTCGCTTGAAGGCGACAGCGGGCGCCTTCCAGCCCAGCCATTTGTATCAGCGTCCCCGGTAATTGCCACCCACATCTGTTTCAGATGTAAGCATCTGCTTCAAGCCTCCCTTTCCATCACCGCCGGCGATATAGTGGGTCATCCATTTTGGATCTGGAGACCGACATGAAACGCACTCTTACCCTTGCAGCCCTGATCGCCATTGGCGCCGCCTTCGCGCCGCTGCCGGCCCTGGCGCAAACCGATTTCCAACTGTATATCGGCTCGGCCCCGCCGGCACCGATGTACGAACGCATTCCCGTCGCACGCCACGGCCACGTCTGGGCGCCTGGCTACTGGGAATGGCGCGGTCACCGCCACCACTGGGTGCCGGGCCATTACATCGTCGCCCGTCCGGGCTATGTGTATGCGCCGCCGACCTGGCGCGAACGCCAGGGCCGCTGGTACATGGAACCTGCGCGCTGGAGCCAGCATGGCGGCCGTGACCGCGACCGCGACGGCGTGCCCGACCGCTTCGAGCGCCACGGCTACCAGCCGGTGTATGCGGGTGGCTACCGCGATGGCCGCGACGGCTGGCGCGACGGCCGCGACGGCTACCGCGACGGCTACCGCCATGACCGCCGCGGCTACCGCGACACCGACCGGGACGGCGTGCCGAACCGCTACGACCGCGACCTCGACAACGACGGCATCCGCAACGAGTACGACCGCGATCGCGACGGCGACGGCGTGCGTAACCGCCGGGACGACAATCCCAACAATCCGTACCGCCGTTAATCCGCGCTGCTGCGGGTCCGGAATGGAAAAAGGCGCCCTCGGGCGCCTTTTTGCTAGGCGCTGTACCCGTTACATGTGGAAGATGCCCAGCGCTGCTCGCAGCAGCCTCTCCGGTGAAGTAATGCGTTCCCCGTCGAGCGCCCAACGCCAGCCCAGGTAGTTGGGCAAGTAGCGAGAGGCAACGCCATAAAAGCGGGCCAGCCATTGGCGCAAGCGCTGGTGGTAGCCATTGACGTTCTGCACATGGACGATGCCACGCACCCGCTCGCCAAGACGCAGGTTCACGAAAGCGTGGGCAATGCCCGCCTCGCGCGCAAAAGCCCCATAGGCCGGATGCCCGTCGGTCACGAGCAGCACGTCCTTGTCGAGCCTGGGGCCGAGGTGGTGGTGCAGTTGCACTTTGGTGACTGCCGCGCGGCCGGTCACGAAATCGAGGGTTTGCCCGGTGCGGTCACGCGCCACCAGGATGCAGACGTGTTCATGGGTGATGCCGCGGGTGGAGGCGACGCCGCCGCGCCGCCGGGCAGGCCGATCGAGGGTGCGCGAACCCTTTTGCGACTCCAGGAGAAACATCTCGTCGGCTTCCGCGATGCCGGCCAGGCGCTCGACCCGGTCATGCTTGGTCAGCGATAGAAACCGGTGGCGCCAGCGAAAGCTGGTGTTGCGGTGCACGTCCACCGCCTTCGCTGCCGCGCGTACGCTCTTCGTATCCAGCATCTTTTCAAGGTAATCGAGCCACTTGGCGCGATGACGCAGGCGCGACAAGGGCGTACCGCTCAGCGCACTGAAGGTTTTGCGGCAAGCCCGGCAGCGATAACGCTGGAGGCCCCGGTCGAATCCATGCCGGTAAGGGCGCTCGGTTTTGCAGTGTGGACAACAGGGCCCTGGTTTTGCTCGGGCAATGGTCGCGCAGACGCGATCGAATCCGATTGCCGGGCGCAAGGCGTCCAGCAACTGCCCTCGCTGGCGTCGCGTCAGGGCAGGCAGTTTCCTCAGCAAACTGCTAAAACCGGCTCCGTTCATGCCGCACCCGAGAATCGATCCGATCATCGTTGGACCGGTCTAGAACTCGGCAGTTCAATTTCTACAGTTTGCGGTGACAGCGCCTTTTGCTATGCTCCTGCCCATGACCGACCCCGATGCCGACTTCACCAGCCTTCTTGCCGCCGCCTCCAAGGGCGAACTGGCCGCCAGCCGCAAGCTGGCCGAGCGCACCGGCATTCCCCACCCCGAAGCACTGCGCACCACCCTGACCCTGCGCGCCGGCACGGCCGGCCTTGCGCATTTGCTAAGGACGCGCGCCGATCTGCGCGAGCGCAGCCTGGTGCAGGCGGCGGTGCGTAGGGCCCGCGCCGCCGCCTCCGCATCGCGCCGCCACGGGCCCGCCGCCGCCCCGGCCTGGCGCGCCTGGTTCGACGGCTCCGCCCACCCCAATCCCGGCCGCTGCAGCATCGGCGCCGTGCTCGAAGGTCCCGGCGGCGTGCTGGCAGAACTGTCGCATGCTTGCGGCCATGGCAACAGCAGCGAAGCCGAATACCTGGCGCTGATCGCGCTGCTGGACGCGGCGGTGGCGCATGGCGCGGTCGCGCCGGCGATCCATGGCGACAGCCAGGTGGTGATCGACGACCTGAACAGCCCCGACTGCGCCGGCGCCCCGAGCCTGGCCGATTACCGCGCGCAAGCGCGCGCCCTGCTCGCCCGCCTGCCGGGCGCCACCCTGCGCTGGATCCCGCGCCACAAGAACACCCGCGCCGACGCCCTGTCGCAGCGCGCCGCCCTCGCCTTGCCTACCGAAGAACCGCATGCACCCAGCCTCGACCACGCCACCTGAACCGCACACCGACCTGGCCACCTGGCGCCCGCGCCTGGCCGCCCTGGCCGCCGGCGGCAGCGGAGGCGACGGCGCCCACGACGCCAACCACCTCGAGCGCGTCTGGCGCACGGCGCAAGTGCTGCTCGAACGCCATCCGGAGGCGGACGCCCTGGTCGTGATGGCGGCCTGCTACCTGCACGACCTGGTCAATCTACCGAAGGACGATCCGGAGCGCGACCAGGCCTCGCGCCGCTCGGCAAGGCTGGCGCGCCACCAGCTCGCCTTTCTGAACTTCCCGCCCGAGCGGCTGGACGCGGTGGCGCATGCGATCGAGGCGCACAGCTTTTCGGCGAATATCCCCGCCGAGTCGCTGGAGGCCAGGATCGTGCAGGATGCCGACCGGCTCGACGCCCTCGGGGCCGTGGGCCTGGCGCGCATGTTCTATACGGCCGGGCGCATGGGCAGCGCCCTGGCCCATCCAGCCGACCCGCTGGCCGCTGGCCGCGCGCTGGACGACCGCGCCTATTCTCTCGACCATATCCCGGCCAAGCTGGCGACCCTGCCCGGCAAGATGCAGACCGAGGCCGGGCGCGCGCTCGGCCGGGAACGCCTGGGCCTGCTGGAATCCTTCCGCAGCGCCTTCGCCGCCGAATGGGGTGTGGCAGCGGAGCATGTAAAAGATTCCTGAATGTCAACGCCGATGCTAAGATTGGGGCCTGACCCCAGCCCGAGGCTCGCATGACCAGCACCACCGCGCTTCAGACGTCCAGCAACGGCAAGCTCAATTTCGTCCTGGTCTGCATCTTCATCGACATGCTCGGCATCGGACTGATCGTCCCGGTCATGCCGTTGCTGGTCGGGCAGTTCGTCACCGCCAAGGAAGATCATGCGCTGTGGTTCGGGGTGCTGGCGGCGACCTTCGGCGTGCTGCAGTTCCTGTTCATGCCGGCGCTGGGCGCACTCAGCGACCGGGTCGGGCGCCGCCCCGTGCTGCTGTATTCGATGGGCGGCATGTGCCTGAACTTCCTGATCACGGCCTGGGCGCCCAGCCTGGCCTGGCTGTTCGTCGGCCGCATCATCGGCGGCATGTCCTCGGCCAGCATGTCGGTGGCCGCGGCCTATGCCTCGGATATCTCGACCAAGGAAAACCGCGCCAAGAGCTTCGGCAAGATCGGCGCCGCCTTCGGCCTGGGATTCATCTGCGGCCCCATGCTGGGCGGCCTGCTGGGCGACAGCAACCTGCACCTGCCCTTCTACGTCGCGGCCCTGCTGGGCGCGGCCAACCTGGTCTACGGCTACTTCTTCGTGCCCGAATCGCTGCCGCCAGGCGAGCGCGCGCCCTTCGCCTGGTCGCGCCTGAACCCGCTCGCGGCCCTGCTGCGCCTGCTGCGGCGCCAGGACATCCGCGGCCTGGTCGTCGTGTTCTCGCTGGTGACCTTCGGCCAGATGATGCTGCAATCGACCTGGGTCCTCTACACCACCTTCCGCTTCGGCTGGACCCCGCGCGACAATGGCATCGCCATGTTCTGCGTGGGGCTGGTGTCGGCGGTGGTGCAGGCGGGCCTGCTGGCGGTGCTGATCCGGCGCTTCGGCGAAGTGCGCCTGTCGCTGCTGGGCATCGCCTCCGGGTCGCTGGCCTTCCTCGGCTATGGCCTGGCCACCCAGGGCTGGATGATGTACGCGATCATCCTGTGCAATGTGCTGGCCTTCGCCGCCGGGCCGGCGCTGCAGGCGATCATCTCCAAGACCACGCCTGCCAACCAGCAGGGTGAGCTCATGGGGTCCTTGCAATCGATCAGCAGCATCGGCGTGATCGTCACCCCGCTGATCGGCACCGCGATCCTGGCCGGCGTCAGCGACCTGCCCCGGAACGACTGGCGCCTCGGCACCCACTTCCTGCTGTGCGCCGCGCTGCAGGCGATGGCGATCTTTGTTGCCTGGCATTACTTCCGCAAGCACCACGTCCACGCCGGCGCGCAGGACATCCCGCAGGAAAAGGAAGCGCCGGTCGATCGCCCGGCGTAAGGCTCAGAACTTCATTTCCAGCGTGGTGCGCAGCTTGACGCCGCCCGGATAGGCCCAGCTGCGCTTTTCCAGGCCGCGCACCGGGTCGGCATACGACACCTCGAAGCCGCCGTCCTCGCCGAGCAGGTTGGACAGGGCCACGCGCCACTGCAGCTTCGGGTTGACCGTCCACAGCGCATAGGCGTCCAGGTCGGTACGGGCGTAGTTGTAGAAGCCGCGGTTCACCGCGGTGCGGATCGGCCCGCCCCGGCGGTGCGCGACGCTCGCCCCCAGCGCCAGCGCGCCGGACTTGTAGTCCAGGCCCGCATTGGCGGTGAGCGGCGCCTGCTGCTCCATGCGGTTGTTCGGGCCCGGCACCGACTCGACCCGGGACCAGTTGCGGCTCACGCTCGCGCGCAGGTCGATGGCCGGCGCTCCCGGGTACAAGGCCTTGAGCGGGAACTTGGTCTCGACTTCCAGGCTGCGCAGCATCGCGCGGTCGTCGTTCACCGGCAAGAAGATCCAGCGCAGGCCGTCGAAATAGATCCGGTTGCTGATGTAGTCGTCGATGCGCCTGACCGAGCCGCTCACCGAGACCATCGCGCCCTCGGCCCAGTAATGCTCCCAGGCCGCATCAAAACCCCAGGCCATCTCCGGCTTCAGGTTCGGATTGCCGACAAAGTCGGCCTCGGTGGCGCTGTTGTTTTCCCAGGCCGAACGGCGCGGCACGAGGCTGTACAGGCCGGGCGCCTTGTAGGTGCGGCTCAGGGCCAGGCGCAGCTGGTCGCCGCTTTTCTTGCCATCGGCAGCGGCGAACTTGTACAGGGTCTGCAGGATCGGGCTCAGGACCGCGGCCTTGATGCGGGTGGACTCGAAGCCGGTGCCCGAGACGCGCGTGCGCCCGCCTTCCCAGCGGCTGCCGAGGTAGACCGACCATTGCGGCGTGACGGTCCACTCGTCCTGCACGTAGAAGGCCGCGCGGGTGGCGGTGGCGCGGAAATGCTCGTCCAGGGACGTGCCGAGCGGCAGTCCGGGCGCCAGCAGGCGGATGCGGTCGCGCTCGATGCGCACATCGGAACTCGTGTTCACGCCGACGTCCCAGCCGAGCGACAGCGCATGGCCGCCTGCCAGGCTGCGCGTCGCCTTGCCGGTCGAATTCGCGCCCCTGGTGTGGGTATCGAGCAGCGTGGAACCATCCGACTCCGGCAGGCCCGCGCCGTCCCGTCCCAGGCGCCGGATGAACATTTTGCGCGAGGACCATTCCAGGCCCAGCTTCGCATCGAGCTTCGCGCCGGTGGCCAGCTCGCGGCTCCAGCGCAGGTCGGACTTGATCATGCGGTCGTCGAATTCGCCGAAGAGCTGCAGGTCGGGGGTCGGCGGCGGGCGGCCGATCAGGGTCGTGACGCGGGGCTGCGGGTTGTTGCGGAAGCTGCTGCTATTGAAGACCGTTTCCCAGGCCAGCTTGTCGCCGTTGTCCAGGGTCCAGTTCAGGCTCGGGCCGAGATTGAGCCGGTTCATGTGGCCGCGCTCCGGCGCGAAGGTCGTGCGGCGCATGTCCACGATGCCGTCCGGCCGGGTGTTTTCTTCAAGGCCGCTCCATTCGCGCGCCAGGGAATCGTGGTTGCCGCTGGCGGTGAACGACCAGGACGACTTCTCGCCGCGCTCTGCCAGCTGGGTGCTGAAGGTCGGCCCGCGGAAGTCGCTCGAGAGCAGGTAGCCCAGCTTGGCGCCGCGCTCGCGCTTGGTGATCTTCTTGCGCAGCACGATGTTGATGGTGCCGGCCACCGCCGCGGTCGAGAATTCGGCGCTCGCCACGCGCAGCACTTCGATGCGCTCGATGGTGTCGGGCGAGAGGTTGTCGAGGGTGAAGCCGGCGGGCGTGCGCTCCCCGTCCACCAGGATCTGGGTGTAGCCCGCACCCAGGCCGCGCATCCGCACCTGGGTAGCGCGCCCGGTGCCGGTAGTGACGGTCACGCCGGGAATGCGCTTGAACACGTCGAGCACGCTGGTGTCGCCATAGCGGACGATCTCCTCGCGGCCGACGACGATGCGCGCAGCCGTGTCGTCGCGGCGCGGGTCGTAGGTCTCGCTGCTTCCCTTGACCTCCACTTGCGGCACGGCGCCGTCGCTGGCGGATTGCTGGGCGAACGCCGGGGCAGACAGCCCGGCGAGAATCAGAACGAGGCAGCGCGGGCGCAAGGGTGTCATATACCAGTCTCCAGAAATAGTTATTCGGCTTGTGCGAATGACTATATGCCAGTACTGAGTAATATGTAAACCGGATACGGTATATTTTATTGCTATGACATAGCAATTTGAGGTTCTAGATAAAAGAGAAGGCGGCGCGCGGGCCAAATCCCTGCCTGCACCGCCGTAAATTAGAACTTCAGCTCGTAGGTCGCGCGCACGCGCACCGGCCCCGGATACAGGAAGCTGCGGGTCTGGGCGCCGACGACGTCGTCCATGTACGTGTTCTCGGCCAGGAAGTCCTGCCCCATCACGTTGGACAGGGCCAGGCGCAGCTGCCGTTGTGCGTCGAACTTCCACAGCGCGTACAGGTCCAGGTCGCGCCGCGGGCGGAAGTAAGCGCGCTGGTTCAGCGACACCCGTACCGGGCCGCCGCTGCGGTAGGCGAAGCTGCCGCCCGTGCTCAGGGCGCCGGCCTTGTAGTCCACGCCCAGGGTCAGGCTCAGGGGCGTCTGCTGGTCGAGGCGGTTGTCCGGGCCCGGCACCGATTCGACGCGCGACCAGTTGCGGCTGATGCTGGCGCGCAGGTCCACCGCCGGCGCGTCCTTCATCACCGCTTTCAGCGGGAACTTGGTCTCCACTTCCAGCGAACGGGTGACGGCGCTGTCCTGGTTGGACGGCGTGGTGATCCAGCGCTGGCCGTCGAAATAGGTCAGGAAGCGGGTGAAGTCGCTGATCCGCCGCGAGGAGGCGCTGACTGACAGGAGCGCGCCTTCGGCCCAGTAATGCTCCCAGGCCGCGTCGATGCCGAAGGCCAGTTCGGGCTTGAGGTTGGGGTTGCCCTGGTAGTCGGGCTGGGTCGAGCTGTTGTTCTCGCTGGTCTGGCGGCGCGGGCTCAGGTTGCCCACGCCGGGCGCCTTGTAGGTGCGGGTCAGCGCCAGGCGCAGCTGGTCGCCCTTTTTACCGGGAATCTTGTACAGGGTTTGCATGATCGGGCTCCACACGCTGGAGCTGGCGCGCACGGACCCGAACGCATTGCCCTCGACCGCCGTGCGGATGCCTTCCCAGCGCGCGCCCAGGTACATCGACCAGGCGGGCGTGATGTTCCATTCGTCCTGCGCGAACAGGGCCAGGCGCTCGACCCGCGCTTCCGAGCTTTCCTCGGGCAGCGGCGGCGCGCTGCGCAGCGCATCACGCTCGATGCGCGCATCGTCGCGGGTGTCCACGCCGCCGTCCCAGCCCGCCGTGAAGGCGTGGCCTTTACCGAGGGTCTGGGCATATTTGCCGGTGGAGTTGACGCCGCGGTCCTCGCCTTCGGCGCGGATATGCTTGTCCAGGATCGGGTTGGTTCCATTGGTCGCCGAGCGCAGCATCACGCTCTCGACCTCGCCCACCGACACGCCCAGCTTCAGGTCCAGCTTGGCGCCGGAAGCGAACTTGCGCGCCCACGACAGGTCCGAACGCAGCTGGTTGCCTGCGTTGTCGACGGCGTTGAATTCGTCCGGGAACGGCGGCGGCGCGCCGATCACGGTGGTGGTGATCTCGCGGAAGCGGTTGCGGAAGCGGTTGGCGTTGACCCAGGTCTGCCAGGTCAGGTTGTTGTCTTCGCCCAGGGTCCAGTTCAGGCGCGGGTTCAGGTTCAGGCCGCTGAAGCGGCCCTTCTGCGGCAGTCCCAGGGTTTGCAGTTCGGTGACCCTGCCGTCCGGGGCAACGGTGGTCTCGACGCCCGCCGCGTCGAAGTCGAAGCGGTCCTGCATCGCATTGGCCGTGAACGAATACGAGAAGCTGCCGTCGCGGTCCGACATCTGCAGGTTGGCGTTGGGCCCGAAGCCGTTCTTCGAGCCCTGCATGGCGAGCTTGAGTTCGCGCAGGCGGTTCTTGACGGTGCGCTTGAGGATGATGTTGATGGTGCCGGCCACCGACTGCGTCGAGAACTCGGCGCTGGCCGCGCGCAGCACTTCGATGCGCTCGATCGAATCGGGCGCCAGCGACTCCATCGAAAAGCCGGCCGGCGCGCGTTCGCCGTTCACCAGGATCTGCGTATAGCCGCTGCCCAGCCCCCGCATGCGGATCTCGCCGCCGCGGCCGTTGGCGCTGTTGACGGTAATGCCGGGCACGCGCTTGAGCACGTCCAGGGCGCTGGTGTCGCCGTATTTGGTGATCTCTTCGCTGGTGACGACGATCTTGGTGGCGGTGTCGTCGCGGCGGGGGTCGTAGCTGTCGGCCGTGCCCTTGACTTCCACCCGCTCGATCTTCTTGCCCTCCTCCGCCTTGACCGGCGCGGCCTTGGGCGGCGTCGTTTTCGCTTCCTGCGCCAGGACGGGCAGGCAAAGGCTGACGGCGGCGGCAAGCGCGCCCAGGCGGATCGTGTCAATACGGGTCATGGTTGTGCTTCTCGGGTACAGGGGCGGACATTGTCCCAGAAGCAATTCCCATTGTCGCTGAAAATCGTGTATGCATGGAGCGCCAATGCACTGCGCATGCCGTGGCGGGATCGTTTCGGGACGGCGCACGCCCGCGCAGCTTGGTGAATTCTTATGCGGCGAGAAACATGTTATTCCCCTACGTTATCGCCGTTATAATTCAGCATCGAACCAATATTCAGAGGCCCATCAAAGTGTCCCGCTTAAAAGTCTTGCCCCAGTATGTGATGCCGAAGACGGCGCTGACCAATTTCGCCGGCCGCGTCGCCGGCGCCAGGGGCGGCGCCATGACGACCCGCCTGATCCGCTGGTTCGTGGGCAAGTATGGCGTGAACATGGACGAGGCCGCGAATCCGGACATCGCGAGCTACAGCAGCTTCAACGAATTCTTCACCCGCCCCCTGCGCCCGGACGCGCGCCCGCTGGCGCAGGCCGACTTCGTCTGCCCGGTGGACGGCGCCATCAGCCAGTTCGGCGACATCGACGACCACCACATCTTCCAGGCCAAGGGCCACAAGTTTACGTCGGCGGAACTGGTCGGCGGCGACGAAACGCTGGCGGCCCACTTCCAGCACGGCCACTTCGCCAACCTCTACCTGAGCCCGAAGGACTACCACCGCATCCACATGCCTTGCGACGGCCGCCTTACGCGCATGATCTATGTGCCGGGCAAGCTGTTCTCGGTGAACCCGACCACGGCGCGCGGCGTGCCGGGCCTGTTCGCCCGCAACGAGCGCGTGGTCTGCGTGTTCGACTCCGACGAACATGGCCCCTTCGTGATGACCCTGGTGGGCGCGACCATCGTCGGCAGCATGGCCACCGCCTGGCACGGCGTGGTGAACCCGCCGCGCATGACCCGCATCTGCGAATGGCATTACGAACCGGGCCAGGTCAGCTTGACGAAAGGCGAAGAGATGGGCCGCTTCCTGCTCGGCTCGACCGTCGTGATGCTGTTCAAGAAGGGCGCGATCGCCTTCAACGGCGAATGGGCGCCGGAGCGCTCGGTGCGCCTGGGCGAGCTCATGGGCCAGCACCCGCGTTAAGCACCCTCCGGGCGGTGTCCGCGGCTGCGGCACTCCTCTTCCATCAGGTCGAGGAAGGCCCGCGTCTTGGCCGGCATCAGCCGGCGTCCCGGGAACACGGCCCAGCCGCTGGCCACCGGCAAGTCCCATTCCGGCAGCACCCGTACCAGCTCGCCCGTCTGCACGAAGGGGCCGGCAAAGGTCTGGGAGCTGGCGGCGATGCCGGCGCCGCGCGCGGCGATGCGCGCCAGCAGTTCGGGCGAATTGGCGGTCAGCCTGGCGTCGCACTGGCGCTCGAGCCGCACTTTCCCGCGCGAGAGCACCCAGGGCGCGGCGCCGCCGTAGCGGCTGAGCAGGCAAAGCAGGTCGTGCCGGGCCAGGTCGTCGGGGTGCTCGGGCAGGCCGTGGCGCGCCAGGTAGGACGGGGCGGCGAACAGGCCGAAATACTCGACATTGATCGGCCGCGCGTTAAGCGAGGCATCGTCCGGCAGATCGCCCATGCGGATCGCGATGTCGAAATTCTCGGCGATCAGGTCAACCCGGCGCGGCGACAAGTCCATCTCCACCGAGACCGCCGGATAGCGCGCGATATAGCGCGCGATCACCTCGTGCAGCCCGCTGTTGGCGAAGTCGCCCGGCACCGACATGCGCAGCTTGCCGCTGGGCTGGCCCTGCCGGTGCTGGGCCAGGGCGCCGGCCGCCTCCACTTCCTCGAGCACCTTGCGGGCGTGTTCGAGCAGGATGGCGCCGAATTCGGTCACCATCAGCTTGCGCGTGGTGCGCTGTAGCAGGCGCTCTCCCAGCTTTTGCTCGAGCAGCGCGATGCGGCGCGAGACGGTCGATTTGGGCTGCTGCACGCGCTCGGCGGCGCGGCTGAAGCTGCCCGCTTCGACGATGCGGGCGAACAGCAGCAGGTCATTCGGTTCGACATCCATGATTGTTCCATCAGCAGGATAATGTTATCCATTCTACTGCCTTCCGGATCGTTTATGGAACCGTTAGAGTAGTCCCATCGCTTCACTTTTCAAACAAAGGGACCACCATGAACATCCTGCAGATCACCTCCAGCGTACGCGGCAACGATTCGGAATCCACCCGCGTGACCAATCTCGTCGTCGACAAGCTCGTCGCCGCCCACCCGGATGCGACCGTGGTGCGGCGCGACTTCGGCGCCCAGCCGCACCCGCTGCTGGATGGCGCGGCCGTCGGCGCCCTGTTCACCCCGGCCGACCAGCGCTCGACCGAGCAGGCGGCCCGCGTGGCCCTGGACGACGCCCTGATCGCGGAAGCGCAGGCCGCCAACGTGATCGTGATCGGCGCCCCGATGTACAACTTCGGCATGCCGGCCCAGCTCAAGGGCTGGTTCGATGCGATCGCCCGTTCGGGCGTGACCTTCCGCTACACCGAGACCGGTCCGGAAGGCCTGCTCAAGGGGAAGAAGGTGTATGTCGCCACCGCCCGCGGCGGCATGTATCCGGTCGACGCCGACCCGCAGGTGCCGCACATCCGCATGCTGCTGAACTTCCTGGGCCTGAGCGACCACACCTTTATCTATTCGGCAGGCATGAGCATGGGGCCGGAAGCGGCGGCCAAAGGCCAGCAGGCGGCCAACGAAGCCGTCGAAGCGGCGCTGGCATAAGGACCGCCCCGGGGCGGTGCAGACCACGGATCAATCACAGGAGAACAGCATGACCGAGCAAACCACTGTCGCCACGATCGCCAGGTCGCGCGGCGTCGAACGACTGGTCAACGGCCAGTTCGTGATGGACGGCGCGGGCGTGAAGATCAACCGCGTGCTGACCGGCGTGCTGCAGCGCCGCCTCGATCCCTTCCTGATGCTCGACGCCTTCGGCAGCGACAAGGCGGGCGACTACATCGCCGGCTTCCCGGAGCACCCGCACCGCGGGTTCGAGACCGTCACCTATATGCTCAACGGCAGCATGCGCCACCGCGACAGCGCCGGCAACGAAGGCCTGGTGACCGACGGCGGCGTGCAGTGGATGACCGCGGGCCGCGGCGTGATCCACTCCGAGATGCCGGAACAGAGCGAAGGCCTGATGGAAGGCTTCCAGCTCTGGCTCAACCTGCCGGCCAGGGACAAGATGACGGCGCCGTGGTACCGCGACATCCCGGCCGACCAGATCCCGCGCTTTACCGGCGACGATGGCGTGACGGTGCAGGTGATCGCGGGCGAAACCCGGGGCGTGGCAGGCGCCGTGCAGCGCGATGCGACGCAGCCGCTCTACCTCGACCTGGAGATCCCGGCCGGCGTCACCTTCGAGCAACCGATCCCGCAGGGGCATAACGCCTTCTTCTATGTCTACCGCGGCGAGGTTGTCGTCGACGGCAAGGCAGTCGGCAAGACGCGCATGGCGATCCTGGACAATGCCGCGGGCGCCGACGGCGTGCGCATCAAGGCGCTTGAGGCGACGCGCCTGATCCTGCTGGCCGGCCGGCCGCTGAACGAGCCGATCGCCCAGCACGGGCCCTTCGTGATGAACACCACGGAGCAGCTGCACCAGGCCTTCGACGACTTCCGCGCCGGACGCTTCGCGTAAATCCCGGCGCCCAGGCTGCCTTGCACGCAGCCTGGGCGCTTGCGCTACACTGCCGGCATGACGTATTCGCACTGCTTCCCATCATGCCGCTGATCGATACCGTATCCGACTTGCTTTCCCGCGCCAGCCGCGCGCTGGGCCTGGAGACGGTCGACGCTTTCCCGCCGGGCCACGCTTATGCCCGCACGCGCTGGAACAAGGCCTATTTCGACATCCCGTCGGACATGAAGCCCGATGCGATCGAGCGCACGCTGTGCGAGGCGATTGCCAACACCCCGCTCGTGTTCGGCGAAATCCTGAATCCCACCCCGCGCATGCAGCGCGCGCTGCTGGCGATCATCGAGCAGCGCCTGAGGCGCGGCCATGGTGCGCCGCTGGACCTGGCCCAGCTGCTGGCGGCGGCTTACCGGAGTCCGCATACGGTGGAGACGGTGCCGGGCTTGCGGCAGGCGATCCTGGACACCGCACGGTTCGAGCCGCAGGTGCAGGCCAATGCCCTGCTGGCGTTCCTGGCCGACGCACCGGCGGCCTTCGGGGTGATCGAGGCAGGGGCTTGAATTGAGCCGCGACGAATTAGCCACTTGTTAAACGCGTAGGCAGAATCTGCCCACCCTACAAGTAGACGACTGCTCGTAGGGTGGGCAAGTCCTTGCCCACGCGTTCAACTAGACCGTGGGTTGCCGCGAAACCGCTTTTGCCGCATTGCTCGGCACATAGCGCTCGCGCAGCAGCATGAACGGCGTTTCCACCAGCTTGTACAGCAGCCATCCCGTCAGCACCGACAAGGCAAGCATTGCCACGATGGTCGCCGGGTGCTCCGCACCGAACCCCTGCCCGGCCATCCACTTCGCCCCCAGCACGCAGACCTGCTTGTGCAGCAGGTAGATGGCGTAGGACCACAGCGCCAGCGGCCCCGCCCCCGGCACGCGCAGGCGGCGCAATAGCGAACCTTTCGCCACGCTGGCGACGATCAGCAGCGAAAACCCCAGCGCCAGCAGCGGAAAGCCGAACACGGTCACGAACTGGCCGTAGCGGTCGTCCAGGAAGCCCACAAACGCTGCCGCGCACACCGCCAGCCCGGCCAGCGCCATCCGGTTGCCATGGCGCGTCAGTCCGCTCCAGGCTCCCGGATGATGATTGCGCAGCAGCGCCAGCGCCACGCCAGCCAGCAACTCGTCGAAGCGGCAGAAGCTCGAGTAATAAATGTACTTGAAATAGAAGTAAAGCTTATGGTCTTGGCCCGCCATCTCCTGCCACAGGCCGGCGCGGACGAGCATTCCTGCGATGAAGGCCAGCCCGATCGCCACCCAGGCCAGCCGCAGCGAGCCCTTGCAGGCCGCCCCAAGCAGGGCCAGCGCCGGCAGCAGCATGTAGAACTGCTCCTCGATCGCCAGCGACCAGCTGTGCGAGAACGCGCTGCCCGGCTCCAACGCAAAATTCTGGACGAAGGCCAGGTACTCCCACAGCGGCAGCAGCGGCGCGGCGCCGCGAAACCCCGGCCACAGGAAGTACAGCGCCAGCACCACCCAGTAGTTCGGCAGCGTGCGCAGCAGGCGGCGCGCGTAGAAGCGGCGAAGCGAGAAGCCGCCCGGACTCTTCATCGCCGCGAAGATCTGGTTGCCGATCAAATAGCCCGACAGCGCGAAGAACAGGTCGACCCCGACCCAGCCGATCTCGCCCACCCAGCCGAAGGTGGGGGCGTCGCTGACGAACAGCACGTAGTGGTGCAGCACGACCAGGGTGACGGCGAGCGCGCGCAGGGTGTCGAGACCGTGGACGCGAAGGGTGGAAGTGGCGCTGTGCATGGGTGGGAGTGGATTCAAGAGTGCCGGATCATGCCATGGCGCCCCGCCGCATGCCAGCTTTGTCCGCTAGAATACCGGCACCTGCCACATCCCGAGCATGCCACCGCAATGACTTCCTCCAGCACCTACCAGTTCAAATCCGTCAACTACACCGGCCTGCGCCCCGGCCCGCGCGTGATCATCATGGGCGCGACCCATGGCAACGAGACCTGCGGCACCCAGGCCATCCTGCGCGTCATGGACGACATCGACAGCGGCCGCCTGCAGATCGCGGCCGGCAGCCTCACTTTTGTGCCGGTGGTGAATCCGAAGGCCTATCAGCAGAACACCCGCAACGGCGACCGCAACCTGAACCGCAACCTGTTCCCGAAAGAGGACCCGCAGGACTTCGAAGACCACGTCGCCAACTGGCTCTGCCCCCTGCTGGCCCGGCACGACGTGCTGCTCGACCTGCACTCGTTCAATGCAACCGGGGGCCAGCCATTCGTGATGGTCGGGCCGCTCGACAACGACGGGCCGCTGCAGCCGTTCAGGCACGCAGGAAAAGAACGGGCATGGGCGCGCCGCCTGGGCGTGAAGCGTTTTGTCGATGGCTGGCTGGCGGCCTATGGCGACGGCGTCAAGCGCCGCAGCCGCGGCAATGCGGCCGAACTCGAGACCGTGCTGCGCTACGGCGTAGGCACCACCGAATACATGCGCACCACCGGCGGCTATGCATTGACGCTCGAATGCGGCCAGCACGACGACCCCGCGGCGCCGGAGGTGGCCTTCCGGGCCATCATGAACACGCTCGCGCACCTGAAACTGATCGAGGCCCCGGATCCGGAGCCGGTGCCGTTCGAGGACATGGAAGCGCTGTCGATGGTCGTGGTGCACGACAAGCTCGATGCCGGCGACCGCTTCACCCGCCAGTGGGCCAGTTTCGACCCGGTCGCCGAGGGCGACGAGATCGGCCTGCGCGCCGACGGCACCCGGGTCACGGCGGAATTCGACGGGCGCATCCTGTTCCCGGATGCCAAGGCGAACGCCAACTCCGAGTGGTATTACCTGACCCGCCCGAACCCGTCGTTCGGGCGCGAATGAGCGCAGGGGCTGGAGATCAGCCCGGCGACAGGAACTTGAGCATGACGATGCCGGTGACGATCAGGGCAATGGCCCCGAGGCGCATGGCGCCGGCCGGTTCGTTCAGCATCACGATGCCGAAGATGGCGACGCCGACGGTGCCGATGCCGGTCCAGACCGCATAGGCGGTGCCCAGCGGCAGCTGGCGCAGGGCCAGCCCGAGCATGCCGATACTGCCCAGCATGGCCAGCAAGGTCCACAGCGACGGCATCAGCCGGGTGAAGCCCTCGGTGTACTTGAGGCCGACCGCCCAGGCCACTTCCAGCAGCCCGGCAATGAAGAGATAGAACCAGCTCATGCGTTACCCTTTCGCGGCGTATGCGCCCCTGTGTCGAAGGGCGCCGAGTATATCACCGGGCACGGCCATGCCCTGCTCCGCAAAACGGCCGGTGGCCAGCAAGGATTTCGCGAATATCGTAAGATGACGATATTCGGATCGAAAGAACCCGATACAAGGAAGAAATCATGGACATCGACGCGATCCACAAGGCCCTGGCCAACCCGGTACGGCGCCAGATCCTGCAGTGGCTCAAGGATCCGCACCGGCATTTCGCCGAGCAGGAGCATCCGCTCGACTTCGGCGTGTGCTGCAAGCTGATCGACAAGCAGACGGGCCTGTCGCAATCGACGGTATCGGCCCACCTGGCGACGCTGCAGCGCGCCGGGCTGGTGAGCACGCGGCGCGTCGGCCAGTTCATCTTCTTCCAGCGTAACGAGGAAACCATCCAGGCCTTCCTCGGCCAACTGAATGACGGATTGTAGGAGTATTTCAATGACGACCATGTTTGATCCACTGCGCGTTGGCGCACTCGAACTGCCGAACCGCATCATCATGGCGCCCCTGACGCGCGCCCGCGCCATCGGCGGCGACCGCGTGCCGAACGCGATGATGGCCGAATACTATGTGCAGCGCGCTTCCGCCGGCCTGATCCTGTCGGAAGCCACCGCCGTCACGCCGATGGGCGTGGGCTACGCCGACACCCCGGGCATCTGGTCCGACGAGCAGGTCGCAGGCTGGAAGATCGTCACCGACGCCGTGCACCAGGCGGGCGGGCGCATCTTCCTGCAGCTGTGGCACGTGGGCCGCATCTCGGACCCGCATTTCCTCGATGGCCAGCTGCCGGTGGCGCCCTCCGCGATCGCCGCGAAGGGCCATGTCAGCCTGCTGCGCCCGATGCGCGACTACCCTGCCCCGCGCGCGCTCGAGCTGTCCGAGATCCCGGGCATCGTCGCGGCCTACCGCAAGGGCGCCGAGAACGCCAAGCTGGCCGGCTTCGACGGCGTGGAAATCCATGGCGCCAACGGCTACCTGCTCGACCAGTTCCTGCAGGACTCCACCAACCAGCGTACCGACCAGTACGGCGGCTCGGTCGAGAACCGCGCACGCCTGATGCTGGAAGTGACCGACGCCTGCATCGAGGTCTGGGGCGCCGACCGGGTCGGCATGCACCTGGCCCCGCGCCGCGACGCGCACGACATGGGCGACTCCAACCCGGCCGGCACCTTCGGCTACGTCGCGCGCGAGCTCGGCAAGCGCGGCATCGCCTTCATCTGCGCACGCGAAGCGATCGGCGACGACAGCCTGCGCGCACAGCTCAAGAAGGAATTCGGCGGCGTGTACATCGCCAACGAAAAGCTGACCAAGGAAAGCGCGCAGGCCCTGATCGCTTCCGGTGAAGCCGATGCGGTGGCGTTCGGCGTGTGGTTCATCGCCAATCCGGATCTGCCCAAGCGCTTCAAGGCCGATGCGCCGCTCAATGCGGCCAAGCCGGAGCTGTTCTATGGGTCGGGGCCGGAGGGCTACATCGACTATCCGGCGCTGGCGTAAGCTCGCGCTGCATTTCCGACTTGGGTCCCGGCCTGCGCCGGGCCCCAAGTCCGGCAAACGCTGCCAAACTCTCCATTCACCACGCAAGCATCCTGCAAACGGATATGCATGTGGTGTAAACGACAGCCCTCCCATGCTATTCTTGCGCGATTATTTTTAATGCGCACCTAGCCTGCGCTGTCCAGGAGACTGTAGTGAACAACTTCGCACCACGCACGATGGCGCTCGCCATCGCTTCCGCCCTTGCCTTCAACACCGCCAGCGCAGCACCGGCCCCGGCCCGCGCCGAGAATGCCTACCTGTCGCAGGTCGATGCCATGGCGCGTTCCGCGCGCGTGTCGAACGTGGACTACGTGCTGGACTTCACCCTCACCGGCAAGGAAAGCTTCGCCGGCACCACCACCGTCACCTTCGACCTGACCGACACCGCTTCGGCCGTCACGCTCGACCTGGACAAGGCTACCGTCAAGTCGCTCACCGTCAACGGCAAGCAGGTCACGCCGCAGTACAACAAGTGGTTCATCACGCTGGCGCCGCAAGACCTGGTCAAGGGCCGCAACAGCGTCACCGTCAGCTACGAGCGCCTGCACAGCACCAATGGCGAAGGCCTGCACCGCATGGTCGACCCGGTCGACGGCCGCGTCTACACCTATTCCCACTTCGAGCCGGCCGCCGCGCACCAGATGTTCGCGGTGTTCGACCAGCCCGACCTGAAGGCCACCTACACCGTCACCGTCAATGCCCCGAGCGACTGGCAGGTGGTCACGACCACCCGCGAGTCGGGTGTGATGGACGCGGCCGGCGGCAAGCGCTGGACCTTCCCGAAAACGAAGAAGCTCAGCCCCTACAACTTCTCGCTGCACGCGGGCCCTTACAAGGTGTGGGAAGACAAGAGCGGCAAGTACCCGATGCGCCTGTTCGCGCGCCAGTCGGTGGCGGCGCAAGTCACCCCAGCCGACTGGTTCCGCTACACCAAGAGCGGCATCGGCTTCTTCGAGAACTACTTCGGCATTCCTTACCAGTTCGAGAAATACGACCAGCTCCTGGTGCCGGACTTCCTGTATGGCGCGATGGAAAACGCCGCGGCGATCACGTTTGCCGAAGGCGGCTTCCTGTACAAGGCCGAGATGACCGCCGCCCAGAAGGCGCGCCTGGCCGAAGTCATCATGCACGAGATGGCGCACCAGTGGTTCGGCGACCTGGTCACCATGAAGTGGTGGAACGGCCTGTGGCTCAACGAAAGCTTCGCCGCCTTCATGGCGACCCTGGCCACCGCCGAAGCGACCGAGTTCAAGGACGCCTGGCAGGCCTTCTTCCAGGACGACAAGCAGAACGCCTACGCGCAGGACCAGAAGGTCTCGACCCACCCGATCGAGGTGCCGGTACCCTCGTCGGCGAACGCCTTCGACAACATCGATGCCATCACCTATTCCAAGGGCGCCTCGACCCTGAAGCAGCTGCGCCACATGCTGGGCGAGGAAGTGTTCCGCAAGGGCGTGCACAACTACCTGGTGAAGTATTCGTGGCAGAACGCCAGGCTCGAAGACTTCATCGGCAGCCTGGGCGAAGCGGCCGGGCGCGACCTGTCCAAATGGACCCAGGACTGGCTGTACCAGGCCGGCGTGAACACCATCGCCGCCAACTACAGCTGCGCGGGCGGCAAGATCAATGCCTTCTCGCTGCAGCAGAGCGCAGCCAGCCGCGCCCTGCCGACGCTGCGCGAACAGCGCGTGCAGGTGGCCGCCTTCAAGCTGGAGAACGGCAGGCTGGTGCTGGCCAAGAACGTCCCGGTCACCTATGCGGGCGCGAAGACGAACGTGCCCGGCATGGTGGGCGCGGCCTGCCCCGACCTGGTCTATCCGAACTACCAGGACTGGGGCTTCGTGAAGGTCCAGCTGGACAAGCGCTCCTTCGACACCGCCCGCACCACCCTGGCCGGCGTGGACGACCCGCTGCTGCGCGCGATGCTGTGGCAAAGCCTGTGGGACGGCGTGCGCGACGCCAAGCTGCCGCTGAACGATTTCATCAAGGTGGCCCTGGCCAACGCGCCCCAGGAAAAGGATTACACCCTGCTCGGCGACGTGCTGGGCAAGGTCAGCACATCGAAGTCCTATCTCGATGCGATGGCCCTGGATAACGCGTACAGCCGCCAGACCGGCAAGCAGCTGGAAGACATGGCCTGGAACGGCGTGCTCGCGCACAAGGGCAACGACAACTTCCAGCGCCGCTGGTTCGCGACCTACTTGAGCGTGGCCAGCAGCCCGGAGGCGCTGGCGCGCCTGGCCGGCATGCTCGAAGGCCGCGGCACCGAAGGCCTGAACATCGGCCAGGACCAGCGCTGGGCCATCATCGGCCGCCTGAACCGCTACAACGCCAGCGGCGCTGCGGCGCTGGTGGAAGCCGAACAGGCCCGCGACAAGTCCGATACCGGCCAGGGCGCGGCGCTGGCCGCCACCGTGGTGCGTCCCGACCCGAAGGTCAAGGCCGAGTGGCTGGCCACGGTACAGGACCTCCAGACCAAGCTGCCCTTCTCCAAGGTACGCACAGCGATGGGCAGCCTGTACCCGGCCGAGCAAACAGCATTGGCCGAGCAGACGGCCGCCAGCCGCCTGGCGCAACTGCCTGCGATCGACAAGGCCGCAGGTCCGGTCTACATGCGTTCCTACGCGGGCTCGATGATCCCGGCCAGCTGCACCCCGGCCAGCGTGCAGCGCCTGAGCCGCGCAGCGGAAACGATGAAAGGCCTGTCGGCCGGCACCCGCCGCGCCCTGCTCGACACGCTGCAGGAAGACCAGCGCTGCGTGGCGATCAAAAAAGCCATGACGGCGCCGAAGTCCTAAGCGTTGACCGATCCTGGCGACGCGGCCTGGCCGCGCCGCAGGCCCGGCTGGCCGCTCGCGGCCACGCTGGGACTGCACCTGCTGCTGGCCTGGGGCTGGCGGATTGCGCATCCGCCGGCCGAGGACACGCTGGTGGAACGCGTCTTCGACCTGGTCCCGGTCCCCCCGAAGGCGCCGGAACTGGCGGCTCCACGCCGCCAGGTGGAGCCCGTACGCAGCAGGGCGCCGCGCCCGCGCCTGCCGGCGCCACCAGGCGCCGTGCGCGAGCCGGAGGCAGTGACGGCGCCGGCCGCTACGCCCGCGCCGGTCGAGGACCCGCTCGCCATCGCCCCACCTGCGCCGCCGGCCGGCGCAGCGCTCGACGCGGTGCTGGGGCGTGCGCGCCGCGATGCCGGCGCCATCGACCGCGAACTGCGCAAGGGAAAGTCCGGGGTGCCGGAGCTAGCGGACACGCCAGGGGCACGCCTGGTGCGCGCGCTCGAGGGCGCCTACATCGACACCAGCCGCACCCTGGTCAGCGAAACCTATACCGCGCCGGACGGCGAAATCGTCTACCGCTTCCGCCAAGGCGGCCGGGTCCTGTGCCGCATCAGCGGCGGCGTCAAGCCGGGCATCGGCAACGCCATCGGCCCGAGCGCCTTCGACGTACAGGGCGGCAACGGCACCGCCGGCCTGATCAAGTGTCCGAGCGGTGTCACCTGGAAGCGCGATTAGGTTTCTATAGCGCATCGCTCTGTGCTAATGTTTTGGCACTTTTCCAGATTGGAGATCTGACATGAAACGCGTGACTGGCATCGGCGGCATCTTCTTCCACGCACAAGACCCGGCCGCCCTGCGCGCCTGGTACCAGCGCCACCTGGGCATCGACGTGCAGGAATGGGGCGGCGCCGCCTTTACCTGGACCGACGAGACGGGCCAGCCGGCTGCCGGCAGCACCATCTGGTCGGTCGGCGCGCAGGACAACGGCCATTTCGCCCCGGGCAAGGCAAGCTTCATGATCAACTACCGCGTCGCCGACCTGGATAGCCTGCTCGCCGTGCTGCGCGAAGAAGGCTGCACCGTACTGGAAAAACAGGAAGACTCCGAGTACGGCAGGTTCGGCTGGGTGATGGACCCGGAGAACAACAAGGTCGAACTGTGGGAACCGCCTGCGGGCCAGTGAGCAACGCCAGGCGGCAGCCCCATCCCTAGTTCGCGCCGTTCTTACTCGCGGGAGCCCTGGCGGCCGGCACGCACAATTCCGCCACGCGCCGCCAGGCGCCCGTGCCCTCGCACACGACCGGCGGGCGTCCCTGCAAGAGCTTGCCCAGGTCGAGCGGCTTGGCATCATTGACTTCCACGTTGCGGTTGATCGGGATGCAGACCGCGTCGTGCCAGGCGGCGGCGTAGCCGTCGGGCGTGGGCAAGGGCCCGCGCAGGCGCAGGGCCGCCGCTTCGCAGGCCTTCCTGGTCTTGTAGCTGCCGCGCAGGCTGCTCGCTTCCAGGGTCACGTCGCGGTGCTGCTGCAGGTAGAGCAAGAGGATCATCGTGAACATCAATTCTCCAGGCATGGGTCGCGGCCCCATCATCGCATGCCATGGCCGGTCTTGCAGCGCGGCGCCAGCACGTAAAATAGCGGTTTCGCGGCTGCGCGCCGCTTCCACCCGCATTCTCGAGGACACAGCTTGGACTGGGATTACCCGCACCCCTTCACCCTGCCCGTCAGTCCCGGCGCCGGCGACATCGACGGCCTGGACCATACCAACAATGCCGTCTACGTGCGCTGGTGCGAGCAGGCCGGCTGGGCCCATTCCGAGCAGCTCGGCCTGTCGCTGGCGGATTACCGGCGCCTCGACCGTGCGATGGCGATCCGGCGCGGCGAATACGATTACCTGCTGCCGACCTTCGCGGGCGAAGCCTTGACCCTGGCCACCTGGCTGGTAGCGGGCGACGGCAAGCTGGCCATGGAGCGCCGCTTCCAGCTGGTGCGCGACAGCGACGGCGCCACCGTGCTGCGCGGCCGCTGGGACCTGGTCTGCATCGAGATCAGCAGCGGCCGCGTGCGCCGCATGCCGGCGGAATTCGTCGACACCTATATGGCGGCGGTGGCGCCCGCGGCCTGAGCCCGCGGTGCCCCCCCCGGCGCGGCCGGCAAGCGTGTTGAGCACGCTCAAGGAATACATTGAGCCAACCGGCCCCGTTCCGGCTTGTGCGGCGTCAAACTGGCCTGGTCTCATCCGCTGCCACGAGGGAACGATGCTGCGTCGACTATCCAACCATGTCCTGGCCTTGCCATTTCCGCTGCTGGCGGCGCTGGCGCTTGCCGCGCTCCTGTCTAGCTGCCGCCTGCGCGAGGCCGGGCAGGAAGACCTCGTCATCCCCGAACTGGTGCGCACCCACCTGTACGTCGCGCCGTCCGGCTCGGACAGCAATCCCGGCACCCGCGACGAACCCTTCCGCACGCTCACGCGGGCCGCGCAGGCGGCCACGCCCGGCACCACCGTGCATGTGGCGCCGGGCACCTATTTCGGCGGCATCCGCACCAATACCCACGGCACGGCCGAGGCGCGCATCGTGTTCGAATCCACCGAGCGCTGGGGTGCCCGGCTGGTGCCGCCGCTCGACTCGCGCCGTCCGGCGGCCTGGGACAACCGCGCCAGCTACCTCGATATCGTCGGCTTCGAGATCGACGGCACCCAGTACCAGAGCGGCATGAAATGGCTGAGCGGCATCTACAATGCCGGCTCGCACAATGGCGTGCACCACAACCGCATCCACCACATCGGCAACGACGTGCCCTGCGAGACGCGGGGCGGCGCCGGCATCGGCATCGACAGCTATTACAAGGGCAACGACGCCGAAGTGGTCGGCAACCAGGTGCACGACATCGGCCCGCCCGATTGCCGCACCATGCACGGCATCTACATCAGCACCCGGGCCAGCGTGCGCGACAACATCATCTACCGGGCCTCGGGCAGCGGCATCCACCTGTGGCACGACGCTACCGGGGTGACCATCCGCGGCAATACCGTGGTGGCCTCCGGTACCGGCATCGTCGTCGGCGGCGGCGAGTACTATCACAGCAAGGGCCCGAACGACCATACGCACACGATCAACAACATCGTGGTCGACAACGGCCACGGCATCGTGGAACAGGGCGAGACCGGGCCGGACATCACCTACCGCAACAACCTGGTCTACCAGAATGGGGGCAGCGACTGGAAGCTGCCGGCCGGCCGCGAACATCTTGCCACCGTCAGCTCCGGGCCGATGTTCGTCGACTACACGCGCACAGGCGCCGAACCGGATTTCCGCCTGCAGCCGGGCTCGCCGGCGATCGGCAGGGGCCTGGCGCTGGGCGGAGCCGAGGCGGCCGGCGGCAAGCCAAGGCGGCCCACCGATATCGGCGCAGTTCCCTACACGCCGCCCGAACTGGCCACCCCGATGTCCACCGCCACCGAGTGATCAGAGAATCTCGTGCACCCGCTCGACCGGGCGGCACAGGCGTGCGCCCTTGGGCGTCACCACGAAGGGACGATTGAGCAGGACCGGATGCGCGGCCATCGCATCGAGCAGCGCCGCATCATCCAGGCCCGGCGCCTCGAGCCCGAGTTCGACGAACTTCGCCTCCTTGCTGCGGACGGCCTCGCGCACGCTCAATCCGGCAGCGGCGAGCATCTGCTGCAACTGCTCCCGGCCCAGCGGCGCCTTCAGGTATTCCACCACCTGCGGTTCATGACCGGCCGTACGGATCGCCTCAAGGGTATTGCGCGAGGTGCTGCAGTTCGGGTTATGGTAAATCGTGATATCCATCTGCAGTGTTCCTCGCGCTCGGGCTGGTGTGATTGTTCAATATGTCGTCGGACTCACTGGGCGAGCCACCGACGGCGCGGATAAATAGAATTCGTTCTCCCGATTGCCGCCCTGGTGCCGTCCTGTTGCCAGTTATGCAGCGGCATGATAACCACAGCGCATGGCCCCCAGCAACTTTTTTGCTTGTTGCCCTCCCTGCCGCACTATAGAATTCGTCGCTTATTTTTCCGCGGTAACATTGGTTGCAGAAAAATAGCATTTCGATAGCGACGGAGATTCGATGAGCGATTACATGCTGCGCGCCGCAGACCTTCCCACCTGGAGCCAACGCCTCGCGCTGCGCCTGCTGCACCTGGCCGGCTGGAAGCTGCGTTACAAGCCGCTGCCGGGGCCGCACGGCATCGCCGTGGTGTATCCGCACACTTCGAACTGGGATTTCCCTATCGGGCTGCTCGGCAAGTGGGCGGTCGGCCTGAAGTTCCGCTGGGTCGCCAAGGATTCGCTGTTCCGCGGCCCGATGGGCGCGCTCATGCGCTACTGGGGCGGCATCGCCGTGGACCGGCGCGCCTCGATGGGCGCCACGCGCCAGCTGGCCGACACCATGCTCAGCGCCGACTGGTGCTGGATCGGGATCACCCCCGAGGGCACGCGCAGCTACCGCCCGCACTGGAAGAGCGGCTTCTACCACCTGGCCACGATGGCCAAGGTGCCCCTGCTGCTGGTCTACATCGATTACGGCAGCAAGGTGCTCAGCGTCGTCGATACGCTCGTCCTCAGCGGCGACGCCGGGCAGGACATGGCGGCCATCGCCGCCGTCTACGAAGGCCGCCAGGCCCTGTATCCCGACCAGGCCGCCCCGATCAAGCTCGCGCCCCCGCGCGACGCTTCCGAACCGCAGCGCCGCCGCGCCTGAACATCAAAAACGCACCCCCACCGCCACCGACGCGGTATCGCGGTCGGCCGCCTGGTGATAGTCCCCGCCCCAGGTCGGCTGGTAGCCCAGTTCGGCCAGGTAGCGCTGGCGGTACTCGAAGCGCAGCGCCACGCTCGCCGACTTGCGCCCCTCATTGAGCAGCAGGTCGCCCGACCAGCCCTTGACGTCGTGGACGAACAGCGCGCTCGCGCTGGTCACGAGCTGCGGCGCCAGCGCCGGCAGGCGCGCGTCGACCCGCAGGCGGTAGCCCCAGGAGTTGGGCGTGGCATAGCCGCGCAGGCTGCACTGCCGCGCGGCGTCCCCGGTATGCACCGAGCACACGCCGAACACCGCGCCGGCGCCGAAGATGTCGGCGCGCCCGTAGCGCATCACGGTCGGTGGAGGCAAGCCGCGCGCATGCTTGCCCGCCACCTCGATAGTGGCCGTCACCGGCAGGCCGGCAAGGGTCCATTCGCGCTTCAAGCCCAACTGCAGCTGCCACATCGCATACAGGTCGTAGCCGCGGAACAGGCCGCCGGGCGGCACCGCATTGGCCCGCGCGCGCAGCAGCGAAGGCGCGGTCGGGCTCAGGAAGGGCGGCATCACGTCGCCCGGCGCCAGCATGAAGGGCACGCCGTCGCGGAAGGACAGTTCGCCGTGCACGGTGGTGCGGCCGCGCCTGTGCGCCAGCGTCGCCGCGCTGATGCGCAGTCCTTCCGGGTATTCGGTGTAATAGGCCTGGTTGCGGCCGTCCGGGTCGCCCGCGATCAGCGCCGGCCCGGTCAAGCGGGTCGTCCTGCGCAGGCCGGGCTGGGCCATGCGCCCGGTATAGCGGGCGTGGTACAGGCCCAGCTCGGTGCCGGAGGCAGGCGGCCGCCAGGTGATGCCTGCGCCGAATTCGCTGGCGTCGGGCTTGGGTGTCGGCAGCCGCTTCTTGAACGAGCCCACCACCAGGCGCGAACGGTCGCTCACCACCGGCTGGCCCGACATGATGAGGTCGCAGCCGTCCACGATGTAGTCGCTCATCGACCAGATCGTGCCGCATTCGTCCAGCGCGGCCGGGCGGAAGGCGCCCTGGTAGTAGGCTTCGATGCCCAGGTTGGGCGTGGCCTCGACCCGTGCGAACAGCATCGGCCGCGGCACCACGGTCTCGGAGGCCACCGGCGCTGCGCGGTGCAGGCCGGGCATGTCGCGCGGATCGAGCGCTTCTAGGCCGCCGGGCGTGAGCGAGTGGCTGCCCCAGCCCAGACTCTGCTGGCCCAGGCGCAGCAGCAGGGGCGCGCCCAGCACGACGGACTTGTGCTGCACCCAGGCGTCGAGCAGGGCGATGCCGGAAAAGCGCGACAAGCGCGGTGCGCCATCGTCGCGCAGGGGTGTGCCGGCCGCATACCGGTTCGGCACATTGCCCCAGGGCCGGTCGTCGTGTTCCAGGCCGGCGTCATGCCAGGCCTTCGCGCGTACCAGGGCCGACCAGTCGCCCTCTTGAACCGAGACCTCGAACCAGCCCTTGACCACGCGCGAGACGGCGTCGCCCTTGGCGTAGTTGGTGTTGGCGTCGTCCGCGTTGCCGCCGCTGCCGTAGCCCGGCAAGCCGATGGCGGCGGCGTTCACACCGGTGAGCAGCTGCGGGTCGCGGTCCTGCACCCGGTAGATATTGCCCGCCATGAGGCGGCCGCTGGCCTGGATATCGGCGGCCCGCGCCGGCCCCGCCGTCAGCGCGGCCAGCGCCAGGGCGACCGCCGTCCGGCCGATGGCGACCGCGGTCGCCGGCATCTCGTCTCGGGTCATCCCTGCCCCTATTCCGTGGAAAATCCTGCGCGCGCTGCAGCTGTTCGCTCGCCGCATTGTCAATACGCGTCGGAAGAATCCTAGAGGCGGGTCAGTTCCCGGTCAACAAAAGATTGTGCGCTCAGCGCGTTTTATGCCGCCGGAATAGGCGCTTCCAGAACACGATCTCGAACAGGATGCCGCCCGCGATGAGCAGGGCCGCGTCGTCGCGCAGGCCGAGATACCACAGGGTGGCGGCAGCGCCGAGGAAGGCCAGGGTGATCAGGTGACGGCGCATCGTGTTCTCCGGTAAGTACGGCGACGATAACCCGTCCGTATTAAAGCAGGCTTAGGCGGCCAGTTCGTCCCAGGCCATCGCGGCGCTCAGGAACAGGCGCCCGTTCAGGGCCTGCAGCAGGCTACTGTGCTTGAGCCGGTCCATCACCGGCCCCTTCACTTCGGCCAGGTGCAGCAGCACGCCGCGCTGGCGCAGCGAGGTATTCAGTTCCTGCAAGCCAAACAGGGCCGAGGTGTCGATCGCGTTCACCGCCGACAGCACCAGCACCAGGTGGCGCGTGGCCGGATGCGCCTTCAGCTCGTCCTCGATGCGTTCGTTCACCGCTTCCACGTTGCCGAAGAACAGGCCGGCGTCGACCCGCAGCATCAGCAGGCCAGGAGCGGTCTCGGTCGAATAGCGCTCCACGTTGCGGAAATGCTCGCTGCCGGCGATCCGTCCCAGCACCGCGATGTGCGGACGGCTGGCGCGCCAGATCAGGGCGCCCATCGACAGCGCCACGCCCACCACCACGCCCGCCTCGACGCCCAGCACCAGGACGCCGGCGGCCGTCGCCAGCAGGGCCGCGGCGTCGGCGCGGTCGTAGCGCCAGGCCGTGTACAGCAGCGACAGGTCGAGCATGCCGAGCACGGCGACGATGATGGTCGCGGCCAGCACCGGCAGCGGCAGCAGCGCCAGCCAGCCGGACGGCGCGACCAGGGCCAGCGCCAGCAGCGCCGCCGTGATGATGCTCGCCAGCTGGCTGTTGGCGCCGGCCGCGAAGTTCACGGCCGAACGCGAGATGCTGCCGGTGACCGGGAAGCCGCCCGAGAGCGCGCTGCCGATGTTGGCCGCGCCCAGACCCACCAGTTCGCGGTTGCTGCCCAGCTTCTCGCCGCGCTTGAGCGCCAGCGCCTGCGCGCCCGACATGCTGATCAGGAAAATCATGAAGCCCACCAGCAGCGCCGGCTGCAGCAGCGGCTGCCAGTGCGTGGGCGAGGTGGCCAGGTTCAGGCCGGGCAGCCCGGCCGGCACCGCGCCGGTCGTGGCCACGCCCTGCGCCTCCAGCCCCAGCACGGCGACCAACAGGGTAGCGCCGATCACGACCACCATCGGCGCGAGCTTGCTGCCGATGTCGGCGGCGGCCGGCGACAAGCCCGTGCGGCGCAGGGTCCCGGCAAGATAGCTGCGCGCCCACAGCAGCAGCGCCAGCGCGCCCAGTCCCATGGCGGCGCTGGTCCCGTGCACATCGTTCAAGCTGCCTCCCGCCAGGGGGGCTACCTGTCCCCAGGCGATCAGGATCGCCGAGCCGATGGTGAAGCCGCTCATCACGGGACGGGAAAAGAAGTTGGCCACGAAGCCGATGCGCAGCAGGCCGCAGGCCAGCAGCACCGCTCCCGACAGCAAGGCCAGCTGGGCGGCCAGCACGCCGTACAGGGCGCTGCCGGGCGCGGCGAGCGGCGCCAGCGCCGAAGCCACCATCAGCGAGGTGATCGCCATCGGCCCGACCGATTGCGTGCTGCTGGTGCCGAACAACGCGTACAGCAGCGGCGGCACGATGCTCGCGTAGATGCCGGCCACCGGCGGCAGGCCGGCCACCAGCGCGTAGGCCATGCCCTGCGGGATCATCATCATCGCCACGACGATGCCGGCGCTGATATCGCCGGGCAGCATCGCGCGCCGGTAGTGCTGCAACCAGGAGAGCATGGGTATTGCCTGAGAGAAAAACCGCTAGCCTACCACAGGCACAGCCGGCAAAAACGGACTTACTGCATCGCCAGTTCGACGCAGTTGCGCCCTGCCCGCTTGGCGCGCGCCAGCGCCGCGTTGGTGCGCACCGCCAGCGAATCGGCCGATTCGGTCTCGCCCAGCTGGGCCACGCCCAGGCTGACAGTGACATGGTCGCAGCCCGGGATCTCGGCCGCTTCGATCGCCGCGCGCAGCTTCTCGGCCATCTTGAGGCCGTCGATCGCGCTGGTGTGCGGCGCGATCACCTGGAATTCCTCGCCGCCCGAGCGCACCAGCACGTCGCTCGAGCGCAGCAGGCCGCGCGCGGTATCGGCCACCACCCGCAGCGCCATGTCGCCCACCGGGTGGCCGAAGCTGTCGTTGATGGCGCGGAAGCGGTCGATGTCGAAGGCGATCAGGGCCAGCGGCAGGCGGTAGCGGCGCGCGCGCCGGATCTCCTGCTCCATCAGGAATTCGCCCTGGCGGCGGTTGGCCACGTTGGTCAGCGCGTCGGTGGTGGCCAGGTGGGTGACACGCGCCAGCAGTTCTTCGCTTTCGCGCGTCAGCTCCGCCATGCGCAGGCCGAAGGCCGCCATCCGGGCCAGGTCGTCGCAGGCCCCGAGCTGGGCCAGCGAAAACGGCCGCGCATGGTCGAACAGCAGGCACAGGGCGCCGCGCGGCGCGCCGGGCCCGGTCGCCGGGATCGGCAGGCCCAGCACCATTTGCACACCGTGGCCGCGCAGCGCTGCCGCCAGTTCCGGCTCGCCCGCTTTCTCGGGCGCGTCGAGCAGGGCCGCCTCGCCGCTTGACGCCGCCAGCAGGCCGGGGAAGGCATGGCGCAGCGGCGACTGCAGCAGGCGCTCGCGC
Source organism: Telluria sp. AZSoR62 (assembly GCF_058111565.1). Classification (NCBI taxonomy): domain Bacteria; kingdom Pseudomonadati; phylum Pseudomonadota; class Betaproteobacteria; order Burkholderiales; family Oxalobacteraceae; genus Telluria; species Telluria sp. AZSoR62. Next base: position 100,312 of record NZ_JBYTST010000004.1, on the reverse strand, counting down.
CGCTGCAGGATCGCGGCCAGGTCCAGGCCAGGCGCCCCATGCTGGGCGTCGAGCCGCAGGTCGCCTCCTTCGTGCAGGCCGAACACCGCCGCATGCGACACGCCCGGCCAGTGCAGCAGGGCCGCGCACAGGCGCTCGGCAAAGCGGATGGCGTCGTCGGCGTCCAACAGGGCCGCCTGCGCCTCGGTGCGCACGGCCAGCAGCGCGGCCAGTTCGGCTTCCCTGGCGCTGGGAGCGATCGCCGGCGCGAAGCCACCTTCAAGGTGCCCTGCTACCTGGGCGCGCGTCTGGCCCGCGTCGAGGGGACCGATCACGTAGTCGAGAGGACCATGCTGCATCAGCGCCGGCAGCCAGCGCGCATTCGTGAACGGGCACAAGGCCAGCACCGGCCGGCCGCCGCGCGCGGCCACCAGCTGGCCCAGCGCCGGCAGGTCGATACCCAGCTCGAAGCGCTCCAGATCGAGCACCAGCACGTCGGCCGCGGCGTCCGCCAGCATGGCGGCGGCCTGCTCGGTGCCGTCGGCCACGCGCAAGGCGTCGAACAGGTCGGCGCAGGCATGCTGGAAATCCGCGCGGCGCTGGCCGACCGGATTGACGAACAGGCCGGTGGGACGGCGGGGCGCGCTTTCCTGCTGAGACATGTTTTCTCCCTTACAAGCAACATTGTTACAAGGCGAGGGCAAGTTTGCCATAAAGCCACCCTGCCCGGTAGCGGATTTGTCGCCGAATGTACGTGAGCGCACCGTCGCCGCTTCGGCTGCCGCCGATACTCATGCGGTCGAATGAACGTTCATGGGAGCATGTGATGGCAAATCAGGACGAGGTGGCGAACAAGCAGAAGGTAATCCAGCAGCAGCAAGACCAGAAGGACGCGCGCGGGCAGAAACCCGAAAGCGACGAGGCCGTACAGACCGGCATCGACGAGCCGGCGCCGCCCTTTCCCCAGCAGCACCTGGCCAAGCCCGGCATCGAAGCCGAGATGGAACTCAAGCCCCGCTTCCTGGCCGAGCAGTACAAGGGCAGCGGCAAGCTCGAGGGCCAGGCCGCCATCGTTACCGGCGCCGACTCCGGCATCGGGCGCGCGGTTGCGGTCCTGTTCGCGCGCGAAGGCGCCGACGTCGCCGTGATGTACCTGAACGAGCACGAGGACGCCGAGGAAACCAAACGCTGCATCGAGCTTGAGGGCCGCCGCTGCATCACGATTGCCGGCGACGTCAAGGACCCGGCCTTCTGCAACGATGCGGTGGCCAAGGCCGTCGCCGAGTTCGGGCGGCTCGACGTGCTGGTGAATAACGCCGCCTTCCAGGAGCATGCCGGCTCGCTGCTCGACATCACCGACGAGCGCCTGGACGAAACCTTCCGCACCAATATCTACGGCTACTTCCACATGGCGCGCGCCGCCCTGCCACACCTGAAACGCGGCGCCGCGATCGTCAATACGGGATCGGTCACCGGCCTGAAAGGCTCCGGCAAGCTGCTCGACTATTCCAGCACCAAAGGCGCGATCCACGCCTTCACGATGTCGCTGGCGGCCAGCCTGATCGAACAGGGCATCCGCGTCAATGCCGTGGCCCCGGGCCCGGTGTGGACGCCGCTGAACCCGGCCGACCAGTCGCCCGACAAGATCAAGGACTTTGGCGCCAGCACCACCTACAAGCGCCCGGCCCAGCCGGAAGAACTCTCGCCGGCCTACGTGTTCCTGGCTTCGAGCGTGTGCTCGGGCTACATCACGGGCATCGTCCTGCCGGTCACCGGCGTGGTCGGCGAATAAGCGGACAACATTCAACAAGGAGAACCGCCATGCCGCGCAGCATGTGGAAAGGTGCGATCAGCTTCGGGCTGGTGCACATCCCCGTCGACATGTACCCTGCCGTCGCCAACAAGGGCCTCGACCTCACCATGCTCGACCGGCGCGATTTCTCGCCCGTCGGGTTCAAGCGCTACAACAAGGGCAACGGCAAGGAAGTCTCGTGGGACGACATCGTCAAGGGCTATGAATATTCCAGCGGCGAGTATGTCGTGCTGTCCGACGAAGACCTGCGCCGCGCCAACCCGGAGGCGACCCAGACCATCGACATCGTCGGCTTCGTCGATGCCGAGGACGTGTCGCTGCTGTACTTCGAGCAGCCCTACTATCTTGCGCCCGGCAAGGGCGGCGACAAGGTCTACGCCCTGCTGCGCGAAACCCTGCGCAAGGCCGGCAAGATCGGCATCGCGCGCGTCGTCATCCGCGTCAAGCAGCACCTGTGCGCGCTGGTGTGCGTGGGCGACACCATCGTCCTGAACACCCTGCGCTATGCCGACGAGATCCGCGACTCCGGCGAGCTCAAGATCCCGTCCGCGAGCGACAAAAAGGCCGCCGTCACCGACAAGGAACTCAAGATGGCCATGGCCCTGGTGCAGGGCATGGCCGAGGACTGGGAGCCGGAGCAGTACCACGACACCTACCGCGAAGACATCATGGCGCTGATCGAGAAGAAGGTCAAAGCGCACCAGACCAAGACCATCACCATGCCCGAGCCGGGCGAGAAGAAGCGCGAGACCGGCAAGGTCATCGACCTGGTCTCGCTGCTGCAGGCGAGCCTGGGCAAGAAGCCGGCCAAGGCCGCGCCTGACGACGACGAGGACGACGACGAGCCGCCGCCGCCGAAGAAGGGCAAGGCGCCGGCCCAAGAAGACGAGGAAGAAGAAGCCCCGCCCCCGCGCACGCGCAAGACGGGCAGCCACAGCGTCGACCGGGTCGCCGCCAGCGGCGCCGCGCCCAAGCGATCGGGCGCAAAGGCGGCCGCCAAGCCGGCGGCCAGGAAGGCAGCCGCCAAGTCCACGGCCGCGCCGTCGAGCGCCCCGGCGCGCCGCAAGAAGGCGGCGTAGAGGATGGATGAATTCATCGACTTCCTCCAGTGGCCTGCGATGCTGGTCACCCTGTTCGCGGCCTACCTGATCGGCTCGAAGCGCGCCGAGCGGCGCGTGTTCGGCTTTTGCATGTTCATCCTCAGTAACCTGCTGTGGATCGCCTGGGGCTGGCACGACGAGGCATGGGCGCTGATCGCGCTGCAGGCCGCGCTCCTGGTGACGAATGTGCGGGGTATCTTCAAGAACGAGTCTTGAGCGTACTGCCCCGGGCGAGCGGACGGCAAGCGTGCGTTGCTTTCCGCCCGCATCGGGGATACTTGACACATCGACAAGCTTGTGACCATGCCATGACCACCTCTCCCATGCCTTTCCTCGTGCTGACCCGGGCCGGTTTCGACGACATCGCCGCACGCGTCGACCTTGGCCGGGCCACCCTCTACCTCAACCCCGGGCTGGTCTCGGAAGACGACGTGGCGCGCCTGCGCGAGAGCGGCACCGCCGTGCACGTGATGGCCACCGCGGTGGATCCGCTCAAACCGCAGGAAGTGCAGCAGGCGCTGCTCCTGACGCGCAAGGAAGCCGGCAGCGTCTGGGTCGAGCGCGGCGCGGCGCGCGCCGGTATTCCGGTGGCGACCGGCCAGCGCGCCGAAGACGAGATCACCCCCGAGACCCCGCTGCGCCATCGGCTGGCGCGCAGCGCGGGCGCTTTTGCTTCGCATGCCTGGCGGCTGCTGCGCCAGCCCGAGAGCGGGCGCGCCCTGATGGCCGTGCCCTACCTGGGGTTCGGCAACGCCAAGCGCATCTGGCTCAAGGGCCGCCTGCTCGACGAGCGCGGCTTTCGCGAACAGACGGGCGAGGACAGCGGCTGGAACAACCTGGTAGCGCTCTACCAGCGCCTGGAATCGGACGAAGTGGCCGGTTCGCGCGTGCTCGCCCATTTCGGCGGCGAGGTCCATGAAGGCGTCACCGACAATGGCGGGTATTTTTCCTTCGATATCGCGGTGGGCACGCCTTTGGAGGGCGGCTGGCACAAGGTCGAACTCACATTCCCCGACAACGCCCAGCCGAACGGCGAGCCCCTGCGCGCCGTGGCCGAAGTGATCGTGCCGGCGCCGGGCGCGCGTTTCGGCATCATCAGCGACATCGACGACACGGTCTTGTGGACCAACGTCACCAACAAGCTGAACATGGCCCTGATGCTGGCGCGCACCAATTCGCATACGCGCAAGCCCTTCAAGGGCGTGGCCGCCTTCTACCGCGCGTTGAACGACGGCGTGGGCGGCAGCGAGAACAACCCGCTGTTCTATGTCTCGAGCAGTCCCTGGCATCTGTACGGACCGCTGGTCGACTTCCTGAAGCTGCAGGGCATTCCGGTGGGCCCGCTGATGCTGCGCGAACTGAGCGTGCGCCACGTCCTCAAGATCAACCAGCACGGCAACCACAAGCTCGAGCAGATCGAACGCATCCTGGATTTTTATCCGGACATGCAGTTCGTGCTGGTGGGCGACAGCGGCGAGCAGGATCCCGAGATCTATACCGAAGTGGTGCGGCGCCACCCGCAGGCGGTGCGCATGATCTACATCCGCAACGTCAATCCCGATCCCTCGCGGATCGATGCGCTGGACCGGCTGATCGACGAGGTCAGCAGCACGGGCACGCAACTGGTGCTGTCGCCGGACAGCGTGTTCGCGGCCTCGCATGCGGCCGCCGAGGGCCTGATCGCGGTGGACCGGCTACCGTCGGTGCGCTCGGACAAGCGCCAGGACGAGACGGCCAAGGCGGTGCCGACCGGGGTGGCTGCGGGCGATGCGGGAGCAGCCGCGCAGCCTTGAACTGCTAGTCCTCGAAGCCCAGCACCTTCATCGCCTTGGTGATTCCCTTGGCCGCCTTGTCATACCCGGCCCAGGGCTCGTTGCCCCGGTCCAGCCGGGTGTGCACGTTGGCCACCGTCCACTGGGCGCTCGACTTGAGCTTCAATAGCTCGTCCCATTCGAGCGGCACCGAGATCCCCATGCCCGGCCGGGCCCGCGCCGACCAGGCCGCGACCGTGGTGGCGCCGCGGCCGTTGCGCAGGTAGTCGATGAAGATCTTGCCGACCCGGTTCTTGGGGCCGCTCTTGAAGGCCAGGCGGTCCGGGAAGGTGCCGGCCAGGTGGCGCACGATGGCCTGCGAAAAGGCCTTCACCGTATCCCAGCCGTATTCGCCCTTGATCGGCACCACCACGTGCAGGCCCTTGCCGCCGCTGGTTTTCAGGAAGGACGGCAGGCCCAGCTCTTCCAGGAAGGCGCGCATGATCTGGGTCGCTTCCTGGATCGCCGGCCATTCCACGCCCTCGCCCGGGTCGAGGTCGAACACCATGCGGTCGGGCTTTTCGTAGCTCCTGGCCAGCGCGTTCTGGGTATGCAGCTCGATCGCATTCCACTGCGCCACCGACAGGATGCCTTCGACGCCGGCGATTTCCAGCATCGGCGGGTTGCTCGGGTCGAGCGCCGCATCCATCTGCTTCACGCCCGGCAGCTTCTTGACGTCGGCATGCTTCTGGAACACCAGCTCGGCGCCGATGCCGGCCGGGGCGCGCACCAGGGTCAGCGGGCGGCGCTTCAGGTGTTCCATCATCAGCTCGCCTACCAGGGCGTAGTAGCGGATCACGTCGAGCTTGGTGATGCCGGTGGACGGGTCGACGATGCGGTCCGGATTGGTCACGCGCAGCGATTCCGGCAGCTTGCCGTGCAGGTTGGCCGGGGGCGGCGCCACCGGCTCGCTCGGCAGCGCAGGCTTTTCGCTGTCCTCGATGTGGCGCGGTTCCTCGCGCGTGATACCGCGCGCCGGCTTGTCGGCGCGCAGGCCCTGGAACACCGGATGGCGCACCGAGCCGGTGCTGGTCCACTCCGAGAAGCTCACTTCGGCCACCAGCACCGGCTTGACCCAGTGGTGCTGGCGCCCCGGTACTGCACGCGGCGGGAAGGGACTCTCGTCGGTGCGCAGGGCCTCGAGCTGCTTGCTGATGTCCATCAACGTGGCATGGTTGAAGCCCGAGCCCACGTTGCCGGCATAGCGCAGCACGCCCTCGCGGTCGTAGGTGCCCAGCAGGAGCGAGCCGACGCCCTTGCGCGAGCCCTTCGGGTCGGTGAAGCCGCCGATCACGAATTCCTGGCGCAGGCCGCATTTGAGCTTGATCCATTCGGGCGAGCGGCGCGAGACGTAGCGTGAATCGCGGCGCTTGCCGATCACGCCTTCCAGGCCGATCTTGCAGGCGGCCACTACCAGCTCGTCGGGCTTGTCGCCGAACTCGGCGGAGAAGCGCACCCGGCTCGATTTTGCCTTGGCCAGCACCGCCTCGAGCACGGCGCGCCGCTCCACGAGCGGCACATCGCGCAGGTCGTAGCCGCCGCAGTACGGCAGGTCGAACAGGAAGTACTCGATGTCGGCATTGCGCACGCCGTCGAAGGCCAGCTGCAGCAGGCCGAAATTGGGCTTGCCCTGCTCGTCGTGGACGACGATCTCGCCGTCGTACCAGCCGTCCGGCAGCCCCATGCGCTCGAGCTCTTCGCGCATGGGCGCGAGCTTGTCGGTCCAGTCGTTGTCGTTGCGCGTGACCAGGCGCACCTCGCCGTTCTCGACCCGCGCCAGCATGCGGTAGCCGTCGAACTTGACCTCGAACACCCATTCGCCCGGGTCGTGCGGCGGGGCGTCCACCAGGGTGGCCAGCTCCGGGGAGAATTTTTCGGGCAGCGCCGCTTCGACGGCCCCTGCCGGGATCCCCTTGATACCGGCCGTCGGCTTCGCGCCTTTGGCGGCCGGTTTGGCAGCAGCCTGTTTCGCCGGTTTGGCTGCCGGTTTGGCTGCCGGCTTGGCTGCCGGCTTGGCCGCCGCGGCACGCTTGCGCGCCGGCTTGGCGGCGTCGTCCGCTTGCGCTTCGGCCTTGAGCGCCGCCACCTTGGCGCGCGCCGGCTTGGGCATCGGCAGCGCCTTGACGCTGTCGGGCAGTTCGTCGACCACCGAAAACGCTTCCGCCGGGCGGGCAAACTCGTCGTTTTCCTTGATCAGGAGCCAGGCTTCCTGCTTCTCGCCGCGGCCCTTCATGCGGATCAGGGCCCAGCGCCCCTGCATCTTGTGGCCGTGCATGGCGAATTTCAGGTTGCCCTTGCGGTAGCCTTCGTGCGGATCGCCGATCGGCTCCCAGGTGCCCTTGTCCCAAATGATGACCTTCCCGGCGCCATACTGTTTAGGGGGAATCGTGCCTTCGAAATCGGAATAGGAAATCGGATGGTCTTCGACATGCACGGCCATGCGCTTGTCGTGGGTGTCGTAGCTCGGCCCTTTCGGCACGGCCCAGCTTTTCATGGTGCCGTCGAGTTCCAGGCGCAGGTCGTAGTGCAGCCGTGTCGCCCAGTGCTTCTGGATGACGAAGGTCAGGGCGTCGACGCCGGCAACGCCGCCCTCGCTCGGCTCGGACGTGATATCGAAATTACGCTTGGCTTTATAGAGTTTGAGCGCGTCTGGCATGGGGCCTCCCGGCAACTGTCTGCCGAAAGTGTAGGCCGCTAACGTGGACGCGACTGTACGGCACCTAACCCTGTGTGCGGCGGCATGCACATCGGGTAAAGCGAGTCGATGCCCTGCCCAACATCCAGGGTCCGCCCTGCCTTTTGTTATTGCCGGGTCTACAATGGGGTTTTGACTTCAGCGAGGCCGCCATGCACCGAATCGTCTTCCTTGATCGCGACAGCCTGCAGGCCAGCGTGCGCGCGCCGGGCTTTGCCCACGAATGGCAGGACCACGGCGGCAGCACGGAAGACCAGGTCGTCGAACGGCTGCGCGGGGCCACGGTCGCGGTGACCAACAAGGTGCCGCTGCGCGCGGCGAGCCTGGCCCTCCTGCCCGACCTGAAGATGGTGGCGGTGGCCGCCACCGGCACCGACAACGTCGACCTCGACGCCTGCCGGGCGCGCGGCATCGTGGTCTCGAACATCCGCGACTACTCGCTGGTGTCGGTGCCGGAGCACTGCTTCACGCTGATCCTGGGGCTGCGCCGCAACCTGCGCGCCTACATGGCGGACGTCGAGGCGGGACGCTGGGAAGCGTCCAGCCGCTTCTGCCTGCTGGACCACCCGATCGGCGACCTGGCCGGCAGCCGGCTGGGCATCGTCGGCTACGGCGCGTTGGGCCGCAAGGTGGCGCAGCTGGGCCGGGCCTTCGGGATGGAGATCGCCGCGACCGCGCGCTCGCCCATCGCCGACGAAGGCGTGCTGCAGCTGCCGCTGGACGAGCTACTGGCCAGCGCCGACGTCGTCAGCCTGCACCTGCCGCTCACGGAACACACCCGCCACATGATCGGCGCGCGCGAACTGGGCCTGATGAAGAACACCGCCCTCCTGATCAATACCGCGCGCGGCGGGCTGGTGGACGAAGCGGCCCTGGCCGCGGCCTTGAGCGCCGGGACCATCGGCGGCGCCGGCTTCGACGTGCTGAGCAAGGAACCGCCGCTGCCGGGCAACCCGCTCTTGGCGCTGCGCCTGCCGAATTTCATCCTGACGCCGCACGTGGCCTGGGCCAGCGCCGGCGCGATGCAGACGCTGGCCGATATGCTGGTCGATAACATCGAAGCATGGGCGGCGGGCGCGCCCCGCAACGTGCTCGCCTAGGCCTGGCTTCAGGCCGGACGCGCCTGCGGCTCCATCGGGGCGGCCTGCGCGTCCGGCGCGCGCAGCGGCAGCTCGAGGATGAAGGCGGCGCCCTGGCCGGGCGCGCTCTCCACCCGCACGCTCCCGCCCAGCAGCGACGTGACGATGTTCCAGGTGATGTTCAGCCCGAGCCCGGTGCCGCCCTGCCCCATGCGGGTGGTGAAGAAGGGGTCGAAAATGCGCACCAGGTGTTCATGGGGGATGCCGCGCCCGTCGTCGCGGAATTCGATGCGCACCGCGCCCTCCTGGCGGGTGGCGGTGAGCAGCATGGTCCCGCCCGGCCCCTCGAAGGCATGCAGCAGCGCGTTGTTGACGAAGTTGATGACGACCTGGCCGAGCGGGCCGGGGAAGCCGTCCATCACGATCCCGGCCGGCACGGCCAGCTCGAGCCGGTGGCCGGACAGGCGCACGGTATTCATCAGGGTGGCGGCGATTTCCTGGCAGGCCTGGGCCAGGTCGAAGCGGCGGCGCTGGGCGCTGGCCTGGTCGACCGACACCTGGCGGAAGCTGTTGACCAGTTCGGCCGCATTGTGCAGGCTGCGCATGATCAGGTTGGACGCCTCGCGCGAGGCCTCCATGTAGTCGGCCAGGTCGGAGCGGCGCAAGGTCGCCGCATCGAACCGGGTGGCCACCTCGCTGGTCTTTTCCTGCAGCGTGCTGGCCATGAGCAGGCTGTTTCCGATCGGGGTATTGAGTTCGTGCGCCACGCCCGCCACCAGGGAGCCGAGCGAAGCGAGTTTTTCCTGGGCGGCCAGCTGGGCCTGGGTGTCCTTGAGCCGGTCATAAGCCTCGGCATTGTCGATCGCCACCCCGACATAGGCCGCCAGGGTTTCCAGCATGTCGAGGTGGACCTGGCCATAGGCCTGCGCCGCCGGGCTTTGCACGGTGAGTGCGCCCAGCACCCGCTCGCCCACCATCACCGGCACCATCAGGAGCGAGCGCGGAACCAGCCCGTGGCGGCAGGCGTAGGGCAGCGCGGCCTGGATGGCGTTCACCGGCGACAGCGCCGGCAGGTAGTTGGCCAGGCCGCGCGGCAGGTCGCCGGCCAGCACTTCGCGGCCATTGGCGATCGACCAGGCGGCCAGGTGCGAGGCCGGGTCTTCCGGCAGCGCGAAAGCGTCCTGGCGCTCGCCCTGCACCACGGTATAGAGATATTCGAGCTCGCCGCGTTCCGGCTGGCGCAGCACCACCGCGAACAGGGTCGCGTCCATCAGCGCGCGCACGTGCTCGTACAGGGTGCGCATGATCGCTTCGGTGTCGAGGTTGGCGGTCAGGGTGCGGCCGATGTCCGACAGCAGCGCGATGTTGCGGTGGGCCTGCTCGACCACTTCCTTCTGCTCCTCGACTTCCTGCTTGCGGCGCTCGGCCGATTCCTTCTGGCGCCGCAGTTCCTCGGTGCGCGCGCCCACTTCGCGTTCGAGCAGCAGCTTTTGCGCCACCAGCGCGCGGATGCGCAGCCGGTAGCCGAAGCTGAACAGGGCCGCGGTCGCCAGCACGGCCAGCGTGCGGAACCACCAGGTCTTCCAGAACGGCGGCGTGATATGGATGGTGAGCGCCGTGGCCTGCGGGCTCCAGACCCCGTCCTTGTTGCTCGCGCGGACGCGGAACACATAGGTGCCGGGATCGAGGTTGGTATAGGTCGCATAGCGCCGGCGCGCATCGGTGTCGACCCAGGCGCTGTCGAAGCCCTCCAGCTGGTAGGCGTAGCGGTTGCCGTCCGGGTCGGCGTAATGCAGGGCCGCGAATTCCAGCGCAAAGACGGAATCGCGGTGCGACAGGGTCAGTTCGCGCTGCTCGTGGAAGCTGGGCGCGGCGCGCGAGCGGTTCAGCACCAGGAGGTCGGTCAGCACCACCGGCGGCGGGAAGGGATTGTCGCGCACCGCGTCCGGCTCGAACCCGGTCATGCCGTTGATGCCGCCGAAGTACAGGCGCCCGTCGGCGGCGCGCAGCGCGGCGCCGACGAAATACGAGCCGTCCACCAGGCCGTCTTTCGAGGTGTAGTTCTTCACCTGTCCGGTGGCCGGGTCGACCCGCGTGATGCCGGCGGTGGTGCTGGCCCAGATGACGCCGTGGCGGTCTTCGAGCATGGCGCCGATCGGCAGCGCATCGCGCGCGCTGGCGAACGGATAGAAGCGAAAGCGCGCGCCACCCTTGCCCTGCTCCATGCGGTGCAGGCCGCCGGCGGTGCCGACCCAGAGCGCGCCGCGGGCCGACTCCATCAGGTAGTACACTCGGTTGTGGCGCAGCGAGTCCGCGCGGGCCGGGTCGCGCCGGTAGTGCGTGAAGAGCCTGGTGGCGGGGTCGAACCGTTCCAGCCCGGTCTCGGTGCCGATCCAGACGATGCCCTTGCTGTCTTCCAGTACGGTGAAGCCGTAGTTCTCGCCCAGGCTGGACGAATCGGCCGGGTCGTGGCGCCAGCTGCGCACGGCGGCGGCGCCTGGCGCCAGCGCCGACAGGCCCCCGCGCGTGGCGATCCACAGGGTGCCGCTGCGCCCGGCGTGCAGGGCGTGCACGTAGTTCGCGCCCGGGCTGTTCCCGAGCGATACCTGGCCGAAGCGCCCCGCGCTGTCGCGCCATACCAGGCCGGTCGGGGTGCCGATCCAGGTGCGGCCCTGCGCCAGCGCCAGCGAAGTCGCCACCTCGCCCGGCATGCCGCCGTGGCCGATGCGCTCGACCCGGCTGCTGGCCAGGTCCATCCGCATCAGGCCATCGCCCGTGGTGCCGATTAACAGGCCGCCGTCCGGCGCTTCCATGATGGCGCGCACCTTGGCCCGGCCCAGGCCATCGTTGCCGCCATAGCGCAGGAAGCCGCCGCTGGCCAGGTCGGTGCGGCTCACGCCGCCAAACAGGGTGCCGGCCCACAGGGTGCCCGTGCGGTCCACCAGCATCGAGCTGACCTGGTTGTCGGACAGCGAATGCTGGTCGGCCGGATCGTTGCGGTAGCTGGTGAAGCGGCCGCTGGCCGGGTCGAGCCATTTCAGGCCGTCCATGTCGGTGCCGACCCACAGGGTGGCGCCGCTGTCTTGGTAGAGCTTGAGCACGCGCGGCCCGGCCGTGCCTGTGCCCGCGCCCAGTCCCTCGGCCGCGCCCAGGCGGCGGCGTTCGGGCACGCCCTCGCCCAGGCGCCATGCCTCCAGTCCGGCGGCGGTGCCGATGTACAGGGTGTCGCGCGGGCCCATCGACAGGGCCGTCACGGTATTGCGCTGCGGGTCGGCGGGGTCGACGTCGTAGTGCTCGAAGCCGGCGCTGCCGGGCGCGAGCCGCTCCAGGCCCGCCGCCGTGCCGACCCATAGATGGCCCCTGGCGTCGAGCGCGAGGGCGGAGACGCGGTTGTCGCGCAGGCTGGCCGCATCGAGCGGATCGTGCCGGTAGCTGCGCAAGCGCCCGCTGGCCGGATCGATGTGCAGCAGGCCGTCGCCGGTGGCCAGCCACAGGCCGCCGCCGGGTGCGGCCACGATAGCCAGCACGCTGCGGTTGCCGGCGCCGCGCGTGGCGTCGACCGGCGGCGCGTAGCGGATGAATTTGCCGGTGGCGTGGTCGAAACGGGTCAGGCCGCCCTTGGTGCCGAACCACAGCCGGCCCTGGGCATCCTCGTGCGCGGCCATCACATAGTTGTCGGGAATGCTGTCGGGATTGTCCGGATCGTTGCGGTAGACCGTCATCCGGTAGCCGTCGTAGCGGTTCAGGCCGGCCTGGGTGCCGAACCACATGAAGCCGCGCCGGTCCTGCAGGATGGCCAGCACCGACTGCTGCGACAGGCCCTGCTCGATCGACAGCCGCTCGAAGCGCAGGCTGCGCGGCGCGGCGCCGGCGCCGGCTGCCCACGCGAGCCACAGTACGAGGAAGATCAAGGCAGTCAGTGCGGGGCGCGGTCGCGGCTTCGAGGCAAGCATACGTGTCCAAAGTGTTCCAACCCGGCTAATCTACCAGAGCAGCTTTGCCCGCGGAAAAAAATGAGGCTTCCGGAAACAAAATCGGGCTGCTATAATGCGTGCATCGGGCGGCTGTAGCTCAGCTGGATAGAGTACTTGGCTACGAACCAAGGGGTCGTGGGTTCGATTCCTGCCAGCCGCACCAGAAGACATGAGGGACCAGATTGGAAAATCTGGTCCCTTTTTTCTTTGCGGCGCCGGCCAGGCGGCGACCGCCCGGCCCCGGCCCGGCGATGGGCAGCAGGGTGATCCGGCGGCCCGGGCGCAAGGGGTTTGCCAATTCGCGCGGTGCTGCTATAATGCGTGCCTCGGGCGGCTGTAGCTCAGCTGGATAGAGTACTTGGCTACGAACCAAGGGGTCGTGGGTTCGATTCCTGCCAGCCGCACCAACTTTTTCAAAATGGTCCAGAAGCGATTCTGGGCCATTTTTCTTTTCCGCATCAGATTCCGGTGCCGGCGCTTTCCAGTTTTCCATTTCTGCTGTCCTACATGAGCTTGCCTCGCTCCGCTGCCGGGCTAACTCAGCAAGAGCCTTGATTTCACACGATCTTTTGCTACTCGTTCAATAAAATTGTGGCAATCCGTGCGTACTCAGCACAGGAGACGCACTTCTCTTTGCGTAGGACGAAACTGACATATTTTATGCAACTGAACTGGATTTTTCTGTTCGACAACTACGAAAAGCGGGGTTCTCCTATGGCGGCTCGCCTTTTGGGATGGCTTGTCGGAAATTGGTTGATTTTTAGAATGTGTCGCTCCCACAGTGCGCCAATCATGAATCCGCGTGCATTTTCATGTTGTTTTGTTAGCATGAAGTTCCCCGATTCTTGAAACCCAGGCTGCAGGACGCGGCTGATTCTATGCGAGGAAAGAAATGAAAAAATCATTGATTGCTGCAATTGTGTTGGCTTCCGCTTCGTTCGGTTCGTCGGCTGTGATGGCGCAAGACGTCATTGGCGACTCTCCGCAAGCACTGAACCTGATCGATGACAGCGCCTTCTTTGGCGATACGTTCGAAGCAGGTAACGAAGGCAATACCTTCGCTGACCGTTTCACCTTCACTGTCGATGGTGGCATGGGGATGAATCTGGATGCGATCATCTCGTCGATCAGCCGGACTGCCGATACCGGTCTGGACATCACCGGCCTGGCCCTGTATGGCGAAGGCGACACCCTGATCACGACCGGCACCTCGCTGATGAGCGGCGAAATGGATGTCTGGTCGCTTTCGAGCGACAACCTGACTGCCGGTAACTACTACCTGCAGGTCAGCGGCACCCTGGTCTCCGATGCCGGCGCCTCCTTTGGCGGCGCCGTCATGCTGGCCCCGGTTCCTGAACCAGAAACCTACGGCATGATGCTGGGCGGACTTGGCGTCCTGGGCTTCCTGGCACGCCGCCGGAAAGCCAAACAGGCTTGAACGAGACCTGGTGTAAAGATCGACGGAAGCGCGCAATGCGCTTCCGTTTTTTTTCGCCCACGGGCGGCGCCAAGTGAACCGCAGGCAGGACGGCGAGGCCATCGCCGCCCTGCCCCATCACATGCGCAGCTTCTTGATCACTGCGCGGTTGCTCAGGATTTCCTCGATCTGCTCGAAGCGCACCGGCTTGACCATGTGATGGTCGAAGCCGGCCTCGAAGGCCAGCTGGCGGTCCTTTTCCTGGCCCCAGCCGGTAACGGCGATCAGCACCGTCATGGCGCCGCACTGCAGCTTGCGGATGCCGCGCGCCAGGTCGTAGCCCGACATGTGCGGCAGGCCGATATCCAGGAAGGCGTAGTCCGGGCAGAAGCGCGCCGCCGCGGCCAGCGCGTCCGGGCCGTTGTGCGTAATGACCACGCTGTGCCCCATTGCCGTGAGCAGCGCCCCGATGCTGTTGACAAAATCGACGTTGTCGTCGGCCAGCAGGATGCGGTAGGTCTCGGTGCTGATGAAGGCGGCCGGGGTCGGCTTGGTCAGCGGCTCGGGCTCGACCACGATCGGCAGGCGCACCACGAACTGGCTGCCGTGGCCCAGGCCTTCGCTGCGCGCCTCGATGGTGCCGCCGTGCAGCTCGACCAGCTTGCGCGCCAGCGACAGCCCCACGCCCAGGCCCGCATTGCTGCGCTCGAGCGTGGAATCGACCTGCACGAACATCTCGAATACCGAGTCGAGCATGTCCGGCGCCAGGCCGATGCCGCTGTCGGCCACTTCCAGCACCAGGGTCTTGTCCTCGACGGTGGCGGAGAGGCTCACGCGCCCGCCGCGGTTGGTGTACTTGGCGGCGTTGTTGAGCAGGTTCGACAGGATTTGCGCCAGGCGCGTGGCGTCGCCGTGCAGGAAGACCGGGCGGTCCGGCAGGTCGATTTCCAGCTCGTGGCCATGCAGCTCGATATACGAGCGCACCACTTCAAGGGCGTCGTTGACCACGGCCTTGAGCTCGACGCGGCCCATCTTGATGGTGAACTTGCCGGTATTGATGCGCGAGACGTCCAGCAAATCGTCCACCAGGCGCACCATCTGGCGCAGCTGGCGTTCCATGATGTCGGTGGCGCGCTGGGTGGCCTGGGCGTCGCCGCTGCGGATGCGCAGGATGTCCAGGCCGGTGCGGATCGGCGCCAGCGGATTACGCAGTTCGTGCGCCAGGGTCGCGAGAAATTCGTCCTTCCTGCGGTCGGCCAGGATCAGGGCCTGCTCGGCGCGCTCGCGCACCGTCATTTCGTGTTCCAGCGTGCGGTTGGCCGCCTGCAGCGCGTCCGAGCGCCGTCCGATCTCGGCCAGCATGTCGTTGAAGGCCTCGACCAGCACCCCGATCTCGCCTTTCTCGTTGCCCGGCACCCGCAAGGTGAAGTCGCGCCGGAGCATCACCTGGCGCGCCACGTTGGTGACCGCTTCGAGCGGGCGCGTGATCGAGGCCTGCAGGCGCGACGCCACCAGGGCCGCGATTACCAGCGCGCCCAGCATCACGCCGCCCAGGATCGCGCCATAGCTGATCACGCGCTCCAGCAGGCCGTAGCGCGAGCGCAGGTAGACGGTGCCCAGCGGCTCGCCATTCTCGACGATGGGGCGGAACACCACCAGTTCCCCGCGCTCGATGCGAAAGCCCGCCGCTTCCGGGCGCGCCGGGAAGGACGGCGCGCTGCCCGCCGCCGCATAGGTGGCGAAGCGCTGGCCGCTGTTGGTATAGATGGCGCCGGCCACGATCTGCGGGCGCACCCGCAGCACGCTCAGGTTGCGCCCGGCCGCGGCCGCATCGTTGAACGAGACGGCCGGCGCGGTGACGTCGGCGATGATGTCGGCCTGGGTGGTGAGGTCGTCGACCCAGACCTTCTGGAAGGTGCGTACGTCGACCACCAGCATGGCGATCGCCGCCGACAGCAGCGCCACGATGGTCGTGGCCACCGCCATCAGGATCAGTTTGCTGCGGACCGAATTGGTATCGTGCATGCCCATCACGATCCTCCCTTCTGCACCCGGTTCGCCACGGTCAGCAGGCGTGAACTGAGTTTGACGTTTTTCTTTTCGGCGGCGTCCAGCGAGACGTCGAAGCGCACGCGCTCGTCGACGATGCGGAAGTTGATCACGCTGCCATGGCGCAGCCCGAGCTCGCATTCGGTGACGGTCAGCAGCGCGCCGGGGGCGCTGCGCAGCACGCGGCCGGCGCGCTCGCTGTCATGGCCCGATACGAACAGCAGGTGCGCCGCCGGCGGCGCCTCGTGCTCGCCCACCCGCCGCACCGCGATCGGGCGGCCGGCGATCATGCGGCCGGCCGCGATGCGGGCCAGCTCGGCCGCCATGTCGTCCGAGCCGACCACGGCGATCGTGAGCGGGGCGGCGGCGTCGGCGAAGGCGCTCGGCGGAAAATCGGCGTAGCCGAGGAACTTGTACAGGAAAGCGGCCTTGACCCGGCGTTCCAGCGCCTGCGCGCCCGGCCCCTGGGCCAGCGCGCGCGGCGCGCTTCCCGCGGCCGCCAGCAGCAGCGGCAAGGCGAGCGCCCGGCAAGCCAGGCGGCGTCGCGTTCGGTCGGGAGGTAGATTCGTCATCGTTGTCATCGGCACTTGGGTCCGCGCTCAGAAGCGCAGCGTAGCGCTGGCGAACAGGTTGCGTTCGGCCAGTTGGCGCACTTGCGCCGCCCCGAATTCGGGATGGCGGGCATGCAGTAAATTGCGGCCCACGAGGGCCAGTTCCAGGTCGGGCAGCGCCTGCCACGCGATCCGTGCATCGAGCTCATGATAGCCCGGCACCGCGGGTTGCGGCAGGCGCGCGACGCGCCGCAGCATCAGGTCGGCGCGCCAGCCTGCGCCCAGCTCGTGCGACGAGCGCAGGCTCCAGTAGCTGCGCGGATCGTTGGTGGCCAGGCCCGTGCGCGCCGATGCATCGGTGCTGGCCGGCGCCACGCCGGTGCTCACATCCTGCAGCACCACGCCGGCCGACAGGCGCCAGCCGCGCGCGGCCTGCCAGCTGCCCCAGGCTTCGAGGCCGCGTACCTGGCCATGTCCGAGGTTGCCAAACATCGCCGGCGCCCCGCCGCCCTGCAGTTCCAGCGTGCGCAGGTGCGCATAATCGCTGTAGAACAGCGTGGCGGAATACGACAGCGCGGGGCCCGGCTGGGCGCGCCAGCCCAGCTCGAACACCCGCGCGCTTTCGGACTGCATGCCTGGCGAGCGGCCGATCAGGTAACGCTGGCCGTTCGATGCCGGGTCGACCAGCTGCAATTCGCGGTCGATACGGGCCGGCGCGCGCACCGTGCGCGAAGCCGAGGCCCACAGCAAGGCGCCCGGGGCCGCGTCCCAGGCCAGGCGCAGGTTGGGCAGCAGCTCCATGCCGGTGTACACATTGTGTTCCAGGCGCAGGCCGGCTGTCGCGCGCAAACGCGGCGTGATGCTGGCTTCGTCCTGCACGAACAGGTTGGTCCAGCTCAGGTGGCGGTGGTTCGGGACGAATTGCAGCACCGGGCCGTTGGCGAACCGGTCGCGCCCGTGGCGGTAGCCGCCGCCCCAGGTCAGCGCATGGCGCTCGCCGATGCGCTTGGCGTACTGCGCCTCGACATCGAAGACATCGAGCTCGCTGCGCCCCGCACCGCGCTGCTCGCGCCGGGTCTGTTCGACATACATCTGCAGGCGCAGCTCGGCCTCGCCGGCCAGGCGTGCAGTGAAGCGCGCGGCGAGATTGGCGCCGGAAAAATTCGTGCGCGGCTCGTACGAGGCGCGCAGCGCGCCACCGACCATGTCGCCGCTCAGGCTCACGCCCTGCTCGGCGCCCTCCCAGTCGAGGCGAAAGCCGGCCTGGCGGCGGCCGGCGCCGCCCCCGTCCATGCCGGGAGCCTGGCCGGGTGCGCGCTCGAACTCGTCGCGCTTGCCATAGACGCGCACGTGGGCGCCGTTGGCCAGGCGCTTGCCGTAGCGGACCGTGGCGCCGGCCTGGCGGTTGCCGGCATGGACGACGGCCAGCCCGCCCTGGGTATCGGCGGCGCTGCGCGTGATGATGTTGATGACGCCGTTGACGGCGTTCGTGCCCCAGATCGTGCCGCCCGGGCCGCTGATCACTTCGATGCGCTCGATATCCATCAGCGGCACGTCCTGGGCTTCCCAGAACACCCCGGAAAACAGCGGCGAATAGACGTTGCGCCCGTCGATCAGCACCAGCAGCTTGTTGGTCAGCTGGGACGAGAAGCCGCGCGCGCTGATGGCGTATTCCAGGCTGCTTGCCAGCGCCACCTGCAGGTTGGGCGCCAGCCGCAGGGCTTCGGGCAGGCTGGTGGCGCCGGAGCGTGCGATCTCGGCGCCGCTGATCACGTAGAGCGAGGCCGGCGCGCTGCCCAGGCGCCCGGTCTGGCGCGAGACCGAGGTGACCACGATCTCGGAGAGCTGCTCGAGCGAAAAGTCGGCCAGCGCGACATCGTTGCCAGCATCCTGCTGCGCGCTCGCGGGCGCCGCATCCTGCAGCTTGTCCCCGGCCGGCGCACGCACGGCCGCCTGCGCCGCGCCGGCCGGCAGCAGGAACAGTGCCGACAAGATGCAGGCAAGCGGATGAAGTCTTAACATAGTTGCCATCGTAGAACATTTTCTGTCATGCACCAAGGGCGCACGATAGGCGTGTGGTTTCCCTGCTATGCAGATGACGTGGCGCTTGACAAACGGGTCTGGCGCCGCGCCGCCATCAATAAAATTGATGGCCTTCATTAGAAATATAAATTGGACGGATTTGCGGCAATGCAGCATGATCGGCCTGTCTCCTCTATTCTCCTCCAAGGAAATAGATTCAGCCCACTTCTTACGAAGTGGGCTTTTTTTTGGGCGCCGGCATACAGGACCCCGACGGACGGGCGCGCGGATCGAACCGCCAACACCGCTGCATTTGGTGTAGCATGACCGCCATGTTTTCGTTCCTATAACACTCCGCCCATGCCTGAATTCGAATCGTCGCCGCGTACTGCGCTCTCTTACGACTGGTCCGCCAGCGCACTGGGCGATCCCGCCGGCTGGCCCGCCCCGCTACGCGCGGCAGCCGACCTGCTGCTGAACTCGCCCCTGCCGGGCCTGCTCGTATGGGGACGCCAGACCATCCTGGTGTTCAACGAAGCGTATGCCGCGCTGGCCGGTCTCGGCTGCGGCCGGGTGCCGGGCGGTTCGGTGCCTTCGGTGCTGCCGCCGCCGCTCTCGAGCGCCGGCAGCGCCCTGCAGGCGGCCTGGGACGGCCAGGCGCGCGTGGTCCAGGGCGCCGCGCCCACCTTCCGCCGTGCGGAAGGCCCGCTCGACTACCACTGCGACCTGTGGCTCACGCCGGTCATGGATGCGGACGGCGGCGTCGCCGGCGTGCACGTCCTGCTGGCCCCGCCCGCTCCGGTCGCCGCGGCGCCGGCGCCCGACGCGGGCAGCGGCAGCCTGCGCATCCTGGTGGTCGAAGACAATATCGACTCCCAGTACCTGGTATGCGAGATGCTCAAGGCCTTCGGCCACGAAGCCGACGGCGTGGCCCATCCGAACGACGCGCTCGATCTGCTCGGGCGCCAGCGCTACGACGTGCTGTTTTCGGACGTCAGCCTGCCCGGCATGTCGGGCGTCGACCTGGCGCGCAAGGCGGTCGGCGACGACCCCGCGCTGAAGGTCATCTTCGCCTCGGGCTATGGCGACTCGCTGCTGCGCCACCTCGAATTCCCCTACCTGTCGCTGCAGAAGCCCTACGAGCTGGACCAGCTCCAGGACGCCCTGGCCAAAGTGGCGCGCCTGCCGGCGCACGGTTAAGGCGTGCGACTCACGTGGTGCCGCCGCGACGCGGCTGGGCTACAATGGACGGAATTGGGACAGCCCTGTCCCATTCTTTGCCGCGCCCACGGGGGCGCAGCGCCCGGCCAGCGATGACGATCCCGACTGAACCCATCGGCAGCATGCCCCGCCCGCCAGAACTGGTCGCAGCAGTGCGCGCCGGCGCCGGCCAGCGCGAGCTCGCGGCGCTGGTCGACGCGGCGGTGCGCACCACCGTGGCCGACTTCGAAGCCACCGGCGCCCCCGTCATCACCGATGGCGAGCAGGGCAAGTTCGAGAATTTCTGGAGCTATCCGGTGCACGGCGCGGCCAATACCGCTCCCGACGGCTTCCGCATCCCGATCGGCAGCGGCGCGCGCCAGCGCATGCCGCGCCTGACCCACGGCCCCTTCCGCTACCGGCGCTACGCCGACGAGTTCGTGCGCGCCGCGCGCCTGCATGCCACCTTGCCGCTCAAGCAGGCCATCATCTCCCCCTCGGCGCTGTCGCTGCTGTATCCGGCCGACGGCATCGAGGGCTACTCGCGCGAGCAGTTCCTGGACGACCTCGTGCGCGAACACGAGACCGAGATCCGCCGCTGCCTCGAGGCCGGCGCGCACAAGGTGCAGGTCGATTTCGCCGAAGGCCCGCTGGCGATGCGGCTCGACCCGAGCGGCGCCCTGCTGGCCAGCTTCGTCCACCTGAACAACATGGCGCTCGACCGCTTCTCCAGCGACCAGCGCGCGCTGATCGGCCTGCACGTGTCGCCTGCCGGCGTGCACGGCGCCGGCGACCTCGCGGTCGACTATGCCGAATTGCTGCCGGCCCTGTTCGAGATCCGCGCCGGCAGCTTCTATATCGCGCTGGCCGGCCAGCCCGACCCCGAGCGCGTGCTGCGCATCGCGCGCGACTATGCGCGCCCGGACCAGCGCGTGTTCGTCGGCGTCACCGACCCGTCCAACCCGCAGGTCGAGACGGCCGAACAGGTGCGCGACCGCGTGCTGCTGGCCGCCACCTACCTCGCGCCCCAGCGCCTGGGCACCACCGACGACGCCGGCTTCGCGCCCTTCTACGACGACGCCGGGGTCGGCCGCGACACCGCCTTTGCCAAGGTGCGCGCGCGGGTCGAGGGCACGCGCCTGGCGGCCCGCATGCTGGAAGGAGCGGCATGAGCGACGACCACGAACTCGAACGGATGCGCTCGGCGGCACTGCGCAATGCGCAGAGCGTGCTGGCCGCGCGCCAGCGCGCCGAAGAAGAACTGATGGGCGCGCAGGAAGCCCTGCGCCGCGCCAGCGAGCGCATGGAAAACATGCTCGAAAGCCTGAGCGACGGCTTCTGCGCGGTCGACCGCAACTGGCGCATCACCTACATCAACGGGCGCGCCCTGGACATGATCGCGCCGCTCGACAAGAGCCGCGCCGGCCTGGTGGGCCGCAACCTGTGGGACGAATTCGAAGACCTGCACGGGACCTCGGTGGCCCAGGACTGCCTGCGCGCGATGGAGCAGCGCGAGACCGTGGTGCGCGATTTCTACTACGCGCGCCTGCAGTGCTGGGTCGAGATGCGCCTGCATCCGTCGCCGGACGGGCTCACGCTCTACTTCCAGGACATCACCCAGCGCAAGCTGGACCAGCAGGCCCTGGTCGAGAACAATACCCGCCTGCAGCTGGCGCTGGCCGCCGGGCGCCTGGGCGACTGGCGCTGGGACGCCGCCCCCGACCGGGTGCAGCTGGGCGTGCGCGCCGCCGGCATCCTCGGCCTGCCGGCCGACACACCTCTACGCTGGCCGCAGCTGCGCGCGCGCCTGCATCCCGGGCACCGGCGCCAGGTGCGGCGCGCCGTGGTGGCCGCGTTCAAGGCGCGGGCCGACCTGAACATCGAATGCCGGGTCGACACCGGCGCCCAGCCGGCGCGCTGGGTGGCCCTGGTCGGGCGTCCCGACTACCTCGAGATCAGGGGCCAGGAAACCCTGGTCGGCATGACCGGCGTGGTGCAGGACATCACCAGCCGCAAGCACGCCGAAGACACGCTGCGCCAGAGCGAAGAGCTGCTGCGCGCGCTGGCCAACTCGATCCCGCAGCTGGCCTGGATGGCCGGCACCGACGGCGCCATCGTCTGGTTCAACGACCGCTGGTACGACTACACCGGCCGCACACCCGAGCAGAGCGTGGGCTGGAACTGGCAGGACGCGATCGAGCCGAACGCCCTGCCGGCCGTGATGGCGCGTTGGCAGGACACCATCGGCAGCGGCGAGCCCTTCGAGATGGAATTCCCGCTGCGCGGGCTCGATGGCCGCTACCGCTGGCACCTGACCCGGATCCGCGCCGTGCGCGATCCCGAAGGCCGGGTGCTGCGCTGGTTCGGCACGAATACCGACGTCGACGGCGTGAAACGCACCGAGCAGGCCCTGCGCGACGAGTCGCACGTGCTCGAACTGCTCAACAGCACCGGCAGCATCCTGGCCTCGACGCGCGACCTGCGCTCGCTGCTGCGGGCCGCCACCGAAGCGGCCGCCGGCGTGAGCGGCGCGCATTTCGGCGCCTTCTATCATGTCGACCCCGCAGCCGACGGCAGCGCCGACGCGGCGTCCGACGGCACCCTGTTCTCGCTCTACACGCTGGGCGGCGGCACCTCGGCGCAGTTCCACAGCATCGGCGCGGCCCAGGCCGGCGCGCTGTTCGGCCCGATCCAGCGCGCGCAAGGCCTGGTGCGGGTCGACGACATCGAGCGCGACGGGCGCTATGCCGGCAGCGCCTCGCAATTCGGGCTGCCCGAAGGCCATCCGCCGGTGCGCAGCTACATGGCGGTGCCGGTGGTGGCGCGCTCCGGAGAGCTGCTGGGCACCATGCTGTTCGGCGATCCGGAACCGGGCGTGTTCACCGAACGCAGCGAACGGATCGTCGCGGGCATCGCGCTGCAGGCGGCGATCGCGGTGGACAACACGCGCCTGTACGAAGCAACCAGCCGCGCCGCCGAAGAACGCAAGGTGCTGCTCGAGAACGAGCGCGAAGCACGCGCCGAGGCCGAGCGCAGCAGCCAGATGAAGGACGAATTCCTGGCCACGCTCTCGCACGAACTGCGCACGCCGCTGTCGGCCATCCTCGGCTGGTCGCAGGTGCTGCGCCGCGGCAGCCGCGACGGCGCCGACCTGCAGCGCGGCCTGCAGACCATCGAGCGCAATGCGCGCGCCCAGGCCCAGCTGATCGAAGACCTGCTCGACATGAGCCGCATCACCTCGGGCAAGGTGCTGCTCGAGATGCAGCCGATCAGCCCCAGCTCCTTCATCGATGCGGCCATCGAAACCGTGCGCCCGGCGGCCGAGGCCAAGCAGATCACGCTCGAGAAGCGTTACGGCGGACCGGGCGACGCCGCCCTGCTGGTGGCGGGCGACACCGGGCGCCTGCAGCAGGTGGTCTGGAACCTGCTGTCCAACGCCATCAAGTTCACCCCGCGCGACGGCACCGTGGCGGTGGAAGTGGGCCAGCGCGAGGGCTCGGTCGCGATCACGGTGCGCGACAACGGCGCCGGTATCCGCCCCGAATTCATCACCCACGTGTTCGAGCGCTTCCGCCAGGAAGACGCGTCGATGACGCGCCGCCACGGCGGCCTCGGTTTGGGCCTGTCGATCGTCAAGCACCTGGTCGAGCAGCATGGCGGCACGGTGCGCGCCGAAAGCCCGGGCGAAGGCCTGGGCGCCAGCTTCACGATCGAACTGCCGCTGGCCAAGGCGCCGCCAGGCAGCGGGCGCCGCGCCGGCGACGGCGGCGCCGCACTCCCCTTGCCCGCCGAACTGCCGGAGAACGCCGTGCGCGACCTGTCCGGCATCACGGTGCTGGTGGTGGACGACGACCGCGACTCGCGCGAGCTGATCGCACGCATCCTGACCGACTGCCATGCGCGCGTGCGGGTCGCCGCCAGCGCGCGCGAAGCCTTCGAGGCCCTGAAAGAGAATCGGCCCGCCCTCCTGATCAGCGACGTCGGCATGCCCGAGGTCGACGGCTTCGAATTCATCGGCTGGGTGCGCCGCTTGCCGGTGGAGGCCGGCGGCCAGGTGCCGGCCATCGCCCTGACCGCGTTTGCCCGCTCCGAAGACCGGCTGCGGGCGCTGGAAGCCGGTTTTTCCACCCATATTTCCAAGCCGGTCGAACCGAGCGAATTGATTGCAATGGTCGCTTCGGTGGCCGCCCCGGGGACGCAAATGGTGGCCGGTACGCCCCGGGGACACGGTCGTTGAAGTTCCTACCGGCTCACGCGGCGCTGTCCTACAAGAAATTTTGTAGGCTTTGCTAGACTATGCAGAGATGGGACAAGCCCATTCCAGAAAGAAATGGAACAGGCACTCCAGACCGAGTAGAAGAGACCAAGCATGCCGAGCAGACAAGACATTTTGAACGCAAAAATCCTGGTGGTGGACGACTCGCCGGACAATATCGAATTGATGGAAGAGATATTGCGCGAGGAAGGCTACACCTGCGTCAGTTCGACCATGTTCCCGGACCAGGTGTGCCCGCTGCACCGCGAGCATAACTACGACCTGATCCTGCTCGACCTGCAGATGCCGGGCATGAACGGCTTCCAGGTCATGAAGGGCCTGAAGGAAATCGAACAGGGCGGCTACCTGCCGGTGCTGGCCCTGACCGCCCAGCCGAGCTTCAAGATCGCCGCGCTCGAGGCCGGTGCGCGCGACTTCATCAGCAAGCCCTTCGACCTGCTCGAGGTGCACAAGCGCATCCACAACATGCTCGAAGTGCGCCTGCTCTACAAGGAGCTGGCCCAGTATTCCCGCGCACAGCAGGAACTGGCGCTGCACGACGCCCTCACCGGCCTGCCCAACCGCCGCCTGCTGGAAGACCGCATCGAAACGGCCCTCCAGCACGCCAACCGCAGCCATGCCAAGGCCGCGATCATGTACCTGGACCTGGATGGCTTCAAGGCGATCAACGACACCTATGGCCACGCCTACGGCGACGAGATCCTGAAGATGGTCTCGCAGCGCCTGCTGGCCAGCTCGCGCAAGGAAGACACCGTCGCGCGCCTGGGCGGCGACGAATTCATGGTGGTGCTGGGCGATATCCACTGCCTGGCCGATGCGCAAGGCCCGGCCGCCAAGCTGGTCGAGGCCCTGTCCGAGCCCTTCTTCATCAAGGACCTGACGCTGCGCCTGTCGACCTCGATCGGCATCAGCATCTATCCTGACGACGCCGAGTCAGTCGATTCGCTCATCAGCATCGCCGACTACGCCCTGTACGAAGCCAAGCGCGCCGGCAAGAACCGCTTCTGCTCGCCCGCGGCCAACCGCCAGTCGGCCGCCAAGATGCCGCTGCCGGCCAGCGCACCGGTGCCGGAGCTCGCGCCGCACCGCTAGGCCCCTGCCTGCACCGCTGCGTTCGACTTGGGCCCCATCGGGGCCCAAGTCCATTGTGGCGCCCGACAAGCGCAAGGATACTTCGGGGTCAGGTCTGACATTCGGACACGAGGATACCCAACTTCGGGGTCAGGTCTGACATTCGGACACGGACTCAACTGAAACACGGATGAGCTTGTGTCCGAATGTCAGACCTGACCCCGGTTGGTTGTTGTGACCCCGGTTGGTTGTTGACCCCGGTGTTTGCAGTGCTTCGGTTTTGCAGCGCACTGCCCTCACCCGCGTTCGGAAAAAAGCTTCGGAAACAAACAGGCCACGGGCAGCGTGCGCCGCCCGTGGCCTGTTTAGGGACTGAAGGAAACGGCTGGTATCAGCGGTTGCCGCCCTCGTCCTTCTGCAGGTAGCCGGTACGCACCTCGGCATTGCGCAGCGCCTCTTCGGAGTGCGCTTCCATGGCCTGGGCGCCCTGGTGGTCGCGTGCGGCGTCGACCTTGTCCGGTGCGACTTCGATGCGGGTAATGCCCGAATCGACCGAGATCGGGTCGCTGGCCGGGAAGGTCATTTCGACGGCGTCGTCGAGCAGGCATTCTTCCGCCTGATCCTTGCTGGAGGCGCCTTCGCAGGTGGCGAGGGCATGGATGGCCACTGCATAATTCACGACCGCCATCTTCGCCAGGTCGCCGACCGTGCGCACGCCGGCAGCGGCGAACGCGCTGGCCTGCTGTTCGGTAATGCCGCTCAGGGCGGTCAGCGGCGCGTTGACGAGCTCGCTAAATGACTTGCCGTGGAATTGTTGATTTACGATGTTATCGATATTCATGATTGTCCTTTCAAGTTGGGGCCCCGGTCCTGCATGTCGATACGGCTGAACTGGACGCTTTTACTATCGCACAGGGGGTGGTGTGGCGTATGTGCGGCACCGTACCGGTAATGCTGCACACAATTGAGTTTTTTGCTCTAATGCACTTTATTCGCCGTGCTATCATTCGCTGTTATTACGCAGGCTTTCTTTAACGCAACATTCGGCTCCGGTATTCTTGTTCCGAAGGCACATCCTTTTGGCGAAAGTACCGCAAACATCGTGGCACATACTGATAAACCGAAAATCCTTGTCGTGAATGACGATGCGGCAAGCCTGCTGGCCCTGACGAGCTTGCTCGACCAATGGGCGGACGAAAGCAATTACACCGTCCACTCCGCCCGGTCCGGACAGGAAGCCCTGCGCCAGGTACTGTTGTACGACTTTGCCGTGATCCTGCTCGACGTGAACATGCCGGGCATGGACGGTTTCGAGACCGCCGAGGCGATCCACCAGCGCGCGCGCTCGGCCGACATCCCGATCATCTTCGTCACCGCCTTCCTGGCCGACGAGATCGACCGCCTGAAAGCCTACCAGCGCGGCGCAGCCGACTTCATGTTCACGCCGGTGATCCCGCAGGTGCTGCACGCGAAGGTGTCAGTGTTCGTGGCACTGGCCATGAAGAACGAGCAGCTCAAGCGCCAGGCCGAGAAGCTGTCCCAGCGCACCACCGAGCTGACCGCGACCAACCGGCGCCTCGTGCGCGAGATGGAAGAGCGCCGCGACGCCGAGCGCAAGAGCCACGCCAAGGACGAGTTCCTCGCCATGCTCGGCCACGAGCTGCGCAACCCGCTGTCGGCCATCAGCAGCGCTTCTTCCCTGATCGGCCTGCCAGGCGCCAACAGCGAGACCGTCGGCCGCGCCAAGCAGATCATCCAGCGCCAGAGCCAGCACCTGTCGCGCATCGTCGACGACCTGCTCGACCTGTCGCGCGCGATGTCGGGCAAGATCCTGCTGGCCCGCAAACCGCTCGACCTGGCCAACCTGGTGTCCGGCTGCCTGGAAACCTTCCGCGCCACAGGCCGCACCGCCGGCTACCGCTTCAGCGTCGACCTGGCCCCCGGCTGGGTGGATGGCGACCCGACCCGCCTCGAGCAGATCATCTCGAACCTGCTCGACAACGCGATCAAGTACACCCCGGCCGGCGGCAATATCGACATCAACCTGGCCGAGACTGCCGACGAAGCCGTGCTGACCGTGCGCGACAGCGGCGTGGGCATCCCGCCCGACCTGCTGCCCCATGTGTTCGACGTCTTCGTGCAGGGCGCGATCTCGATCGACCGCTCGCAGGGCGGCCTGGGCATCGGCCTGTCGCTGGTGCGCCGGCTGGTCGAGCTGCATGGCGGCAGCGTCAGCGCGCAGAGCGAAGGCAGCGGCAACGGCTCGACCTTCCTGATCCGCCTGCCGCGCACGGAACCCGCCGTGGCGCCGCAAGCGCCCCAGCATTCGCTGGGCGACAATACCGGCAAGCCGTCGGTGCTGCTGATCGAAGACAATGAAGACGGCCGCGAGATGATGGCGACCATGCTGGCCGCCCATGGCTTCCCGGTGGCCCAGGCGGCCGACGGCTTGCAGGGCGTGGCGGCAGCCATCAGCGGCCTGCCGGCGGCGGCGCTGGTTGACATCGGCCTGCCCGGTATCGACGGCTATGAAGTGGCGCGCCGCCTGCGGCGCGATCCTGCCACCGCCGGCATCCGCTTGATTGCCCTGACGGGGTATGGCCTGGCGGAAGACCAGCGGCGCGTGCTGGAAGCGGGCTTCGACCAGCACCTGGTGAAACCCGTGAGCATGGACCAGCTGCTCGAAGCCCTGGCGCCGGCAAGCATGCCGGCCGACGCGGCCTGAGCCGCCTTGCCCGGACCCTGGCGTCCGGGCAAATAAGGCTTACTGCAGTTCGGCGGCGCGCGCCGCCAGTTCCTGTCCCAGCCCCACCAGGTCGAGCTTGAGCTCGCGCATCTTCGGGAACATTTCCTTCTCTTCTTCCTCGACGTGGTGCTCGACCAGTTCGCCCAGCACCTTCACCTTGGCGTCGTACAGGTCCTCGCCCGGGTCCATTTCCTGGATTTGCGCGATCAGGTCCTTGGCCGAACCATGCTCGACGACGGCCTCGTCGACCATGTCTTCGGTTTCCTCGGTTGCTTCGCGCACGGCCGGATACAGGATTTCTTCTTCGATCGTGGTGTGCATGATGAGCGCGTCGCAGATCTTGTCGGCGAGCTTTTTCTTGCTGACCTTGGCGCGGTCGGTCATGTTCTCGAATTCATCGAACATGGATTTCACTTCGCGGTGCTGCGCGGTGAGCAGCGTGATGGCATCCTGCGGCTTGGTTGCGGTCGTCATTTGTTACCCCCGATTATGTTAATAAAGTGGTATCTCCCACAGCCCCAGCATCGCGCGAAACCGCCGGGCGCACCGTACGGCACCGCACGCATTCCCCGCCATGCAGCCCGGCAAGCAGGGCATCTTCCTTGCGCGCCGCCATCCGTCCAACTGTTGTATGATTTGGGAAACATTTAACCGAGCTTACGATGACCGAACCGGCATATCCGCTGTCCGACACCGCAGCAAGCGCATCCCATGCGCCGGTCCCGGACCGCACCGCTGAACTCACCGAGATGCTGGCCTATGTGTCCGGCTGCTGGGACGAGGAAAGGCGCCTGCTGGCACGCCAGCTGCACGACAGCCTCGGCTCGTCGATGACGGCGCTGACCATGCACCTTGCGCTGCTGAGCCAGCACATCCCTGCCGAGAACCAGGCGATGCGCGACCGCGGTGCGCAGATGAAGACCCTGCTGGCGAACATCATCGAGACCAACCGCAAGATGCAGCTCGAGCTGTGGAACGACAAGCTCGAATTCCTCGGCCTGAAGTCCGCGCTGGCCGAGCTGGTGCCCGAGTTCGGCGCCGAGCATGGCTTGACGGCGCGCGCCAGCCTGCCGGACGAAGATGGTTCCTACACGCGTACCCAGGGCGTCGTGCTGCTGCGCTGCGCCGAGGAAGGCCTGCGCAACGTCGCCGCGCATGCGCAGGCGACCGAGGTGGACGTGGTGCTCGACGACGACGGCGAGCAGCTGATGCTCACCGTGCGCGACAACGGCGTCGGCCTGCCGCCCGGCGCCAAGGTCATGGAAACCAACAGCTGCCATGGCCTGCGCCTGCTGCGCGAACGCGCCCGCTTCCTGGGCGGCACGCTGGAATTGTCCACGCTCGACGCCGGCGGCGCCCTGCTGCGCATGACCCTGCCCAAGGCCGCGCCGGGCGCCTAGCGTCCGCGGCCCGGCAGCGGGCCGGCTCCCGTCTGGCGGGAACAGGCCCGGGCTGCCTCAGTGCAGCTTCACCAGCGGCGTCGCCCGCCGTACCAGGAAACGCGCCACCGCCAGCACCCCGGTACGCATGGTGCCGAGCACGGCGCGGTGGTGCATCAGGTGCAGGCTGGTGTACATCAACCTCGCCATCCAGCCCTGCACGAACCAGCTCGCCCCGCGCAGCGACCCCATCAGGCTGCCCACGCTGGTGCTGCGGCCCACCGACACCAGCGAACCATAATCGCGGTACTCGTAAGGCGCGGCTTGCGGCGCCTCGCCCTTGTGCTTGCGCAGGAAAGTCGTGACCAGGTAATCGGCCTGCTGGTGGGCGGCCTGGGCACGCGGCGGCACTACGGCGCCGTTGCCGTCGACGCAGGCGGCGCAATCGCCCAGCGCGTAGAGGTCGGGCATGCCCTTGACCCGCAAGTGCGCATCGACCTCGACCTGGCCGCCCTTGGCCAGCGGCAAACCAAAACCCTCCAGCAGTTCGGGCGCGCGGATGCCCGCCGCCCAGACGCACAGCTTGGACGGATAGACATTGCCGTCCTTGTCGATCACGCGGTCCTTCTCGATGGCCGTGACGCGGCAGTTGGCGACCACGCGGATGCCGCGCTTGTCCAGCAGGTCGGCCGCGGCCTGCGACACTTTCTCGGGCAGCGGCGCCAGCACCCGAGGCGCGCCTTCCAGGATGGTGATGCGCACGTCGCGCCGCACATCGAGCTGGTCGAAGCCGTAGGTGACGTAGGCGCCGGACGCTTCGCGCAGTTCGGCCGCCAGCTCCACGCCGGTGGCGCCGCCGCCGATGATCACCACGTCCAGGCCCTCGCCCTTGCCATGGCCATTGCCGTGCTGTTCTTCCTGGTCCTGTTCCGCGGCCAGCATCAGGCGCAGCATCCGCAGGCGGAAGCGCTCGGCGTCTTCGGTGGCGTTCAGGGAAATGGTATGTTCGCGTGCGCCGGGCACGCCGAAATAATTGGAAGTGCTGCCGATGGCCAGCACCAGCGCGCCGTAGGCGAGCTTGCGCTCGGGCAGGACTTCGTCCTTGTCGCTTGCCGCGACGATGGCGCCGACGGTGAGGGATTTGGCGGCGGCGTCGAGCGCCGTCATGGGGCCGAACACGAAATTGAAGCCATTGTCGTGCGCCAGCATCTGGTAGGACAGGCCTTCCTGGTGGATGTCCAGGGTGCCGGCGGCCACCTCGTGCAGCGAGGGCTTCCAGATATGGTAGAGCCGGCTGTCCACCAGCGTTACCTTCGACGGCCCGAGTTTGCGGCCCAGTTTGCAGGCCAGCTCCAGGCCGCCCGCCCCACCTCCCACGATCACGATATCGCTACGCACAGTAAGCTCCTTCATGTCGCCCGTCCGGCAACGCCAGCACATGGGCGATGTGGCAATCTTACTACGCCTGGGCTGGCGGCGTGCGCGGGTGCCGGGCCCATGAGGCGGCCGCGGTGCGACGGGCAAGCGCCGGCCCGGCCGCAATCATGCGCGGGGCGCGCCGGGTGTAGGATGCCTGGCAGGACCGACCGCTCCTGCCCTGCCGACGAGACACGAAAGGAAACGAGAATGCACCAGCGCTACCGACCGATCACGCACCTGGGCCTGGGCGGCACCGGGCTGGGCGACATGTACCACGCCACGAGCGACGAGGCCGCGCACGCCACCGTCGATGCCGCCTGGGACACCGGCATCCGCTATTTCGACACCGCGCCGCACTACGGCACCGGCTTGTCCGAGCATCGCTTCGGCCAGGCCCTGCGCCGCCGCGCGCGCGCCGACTATACGCTCTCGACCAAGGTCGGGCGCCTGCTGGTGCCGCACCCCGCGGGCGATCTCGCCGCGCCCTTCGTGTCCTCGATGCCGTTCCGGCGCGTGATCGACTTCACCGCCGCCGGCGCGCGCCGCGCGGTCGAGGATAGCCTGCAGCGCCTGGCGCTGGGCAGCATCGACATCGTGTATGTGCACGACTTGTCGCCCGACGCGTTCGGATCGGAATTCGAGCACTATTTCAGGGTGGCCTCCGGTCCCGGCGGCGCCTTCGAGGGCCTGGTGCGGATGCGCGAGGAAGGCATGATCAAGGGCTGGGGGCTGGGCGTGAACACGGTCGAGCCCTGCCTGCGCGCGCTGCAGCAGTCCGATCCCGACATCTTCCTGCTGGCCGGGCGCTACACGCTGATGGAAACCACGGCCCTGGACGCCCTGTTCCCGCTGTGCGCAAGGCAGGGCGCCGGGGTGGTGCTCGGTGGCCCCTATAATTCGGGCTTCCTGGCCGGGGGCGACCATTACGACTACCTGCCGGCCAGCCCACAGCGCCATGCCCAGCGCGAACGCCTGCGCCGGGTGGCCGCGCGCCATGGCGTGGACCTGGCCGCCGCCGCGCTGCAGTTCGGCGCGGCCCATCCGGAGGTGGTGGCGACGATTCCCGGCGCCAGCAGCGCCCACCACCTGCGCCGCAATGCGGGCCTGATGGAGGCACCGATCCCGGCCGCGTTCTGGGAAGAGCTGGTCGCGGAGGGCCTGTTGCCGCGCGAAGCGCCGCTGCCGGGCCAGGGCCCCGGCTGAAACTCAGTCGTGACCGCGGCCGTGGCCCTTGCCGTGGCCCTTGCCATGACCCTTGTCGTGGTGCTTGTCCTTGTGCTTGCCATGCCCGCGGTCGTCGTAGCGGTCGTCGCGGCGCTCGTAGCGGTCGTCGCGGCGGTCGTCGCTGCGGACGTATCGCTCGCTGCGCTCATACCCGCCGTGGCTCTCGCGGTAGCGCGGCGCATACACGTTCGAATACCACTGGTCCTGCACGAACATCACCGGCTGGCCGCAGGCGCCGTATTTGCGGCAATGCTTGCTCCAGTTCTTGCGGTGGCCCGGCGGCACGCGCAGGTAGACCGGCTGCACGTTGGTGCGGTAGTGGCGCTCGACGATCACCGGCTGCGCCAGGTAGACCGGCGGCGGGCCGTAGTCGCCGATATCCAGGCGGCCATAGAAGCCCGGCTGGCCGATGCTGATGCTGACATTGGTCTGGGCCAGGGCCGGGAAGGAAGCGGCCGCCAGGGCTGCGTAAAGGATCAGGGATTTCATGGGTGCCTCTTGGAGTGAATGTCCACACGTTACCATTGGGAACGTTGTTCGGATGTACGGTACCGAACATTTCCCGTTTTGGGGCACCCTTTCACACTCGCTTACATGTTGCGGAACAGCGCCATGAAGGGCTGGCTCACGGCCAGGGTCTCGGGCCGGTTCTTCAGGCGCACGATGCCGCGCCCGGTATCGTCGCGCGTCACGCCGGCCACCGCGCGCAAATTGACGATGGTCGAGCGGTGCACCTGCTTGAACATGGACGGGTCGAGCACCTCGAGCAGGTCGCGGATGGGTTTGCGCAGCAGCGCTTCGCCCTCCTGCGTCATGACCACTGTGTACTTGCTGTCGGCCTGGAAGTAGGCGACGTCGTCGACCAGGATCAGGCGCGTTTCCTGGCCGCGGCTGGCGGTGAGCCAGACCAGCGGCGGCGCCTTGCGCTGGGGCGGCGCCACGCCCGCCAGCTGCTGCAGCAGCGCCTGCAGCTGGCCCATCTGCCCCTGGTCCTGGCCGCCGCGCGCCAGGCGTTCCTTGACCCGGCCCACCGTCCCGGCCAGGCGCTCGCGCGCCACCGGCTTGAGCAGGTAGTCGACGGCGCCGCGCTCGAAAGCGTCGATCGCATACTGGTCGTAGGCGGTCACGAACACGACCTCGGTCCTGATCCCGGATTCCAGCACGCTCGATGCCACCTCCAGGCCGCTCAGGCCCGGCATCCGGATATCGAGGAAGGCGACCTCGGGCTGGTAGGCGGCAATCGCTTCCAGGGCGCTGCCGCCGTCCTCGCAGGCGGCGACGATCTCCAGCTCGGGCCAGACCTGGCCAAGCAGCTGCACCAGCGATTCGCGCAGCAGGGCTTCGTCTTCGGCAATGACGCATCTAGGCATGATGGACTCCTTCGCCGGTGCTGTTGACGGCATTGGGCACGGTGATGGTGGCCGCCACGCCGCTCGGGAAGTTGGCCACGATCGAGAACGAGGCGGCGCTGCCGTAGGCCAGGCGCAGGCGCTCGCGCACGTTGCGCAGGCCGACCCCGGTGCCGCCGCCCTCGGCGGTAAAGCCGCGGCCATCGTCGGCCACCGTCACCGCCACCGCATTGTCGACCTGGCGCGCCAGGATCCAGACCGTGCCGCCGCCCGGCTTGGGCTCCAGGCCGTGCTTGATCGCGTTCTCCACCAGGGTCTGCAGCATCATGGTCGGGAACAGCACGCCGCGCAGGGCGTCGGGAATGTCGACCTGCAGCTGCAGGCGCGGGCCCATGCGGATCTTCAGGATGTCGAGGTAGGCCCGGGCCCGCTCGAGTTCCTCGCCGATGGTCGAGGGCGCGTCCTCGGTGCGCGGCAGCGAGTGGCGCAGGTACTGGATCAGGTTGCCGAGCATCTCGTCGGCGCGCGCCGGGTCGGTCCGGGTGAGGACCTGGGCGCTGGCCAGGGTGTTGTACAGGAAGTGCGGCTCGACCTGGGCGTGCAGCAGGTTCAGCTTGGCGACGGTCAGCTCTTTTTCGGTGGTGGTCTGGCGTACCCTGGCCTTCTCGCCGCGGCGGCGCTCGGCCACGCGGCGGGTGATGGCGCGCACGATGGCTTCCGCGTTTTCCAGGTTGGTGCCATGGTCGACCAGGAACCAGTCGGTCCAGGCCGCGCCTTCCGGCTCGCAGACCAGGGTCACGCTGCCGGCCTCGTCGCCGTTGGGGGTGACCGTGGCCAGGATCTGGTTGCGGCGCGACCCGAAATGGTCGAGCGCCCAGTTGGACAGCGCGCTGTCGCTGCGCTCGTTGTTGCCGTAGGGGTCGACCCTGGCCACCTTGGCGCGCACCTGCAGGCTGTCGCGGGCGCTCTCGGAAATCACCGCGCCCGGCAGTTCGCGAATGGCCGCGTCGATCAGGTCGAAGGCTTCGCCCGCCTCGAACGGGATCTCGATCTGGCGCCGCTGGCGGTTCGACAGCGTGCCGGCATTGACCTGTCCCGACACCAGGCGCACCCGGCGGATGTGCGAGAACACGCCCGAGAGCACCCACAGGCCGAGCACGAAACCGAGCAGCACCAGGTAGCCGCCGAGGTCCCGGGTACCCCATTCGGTGTGCTGGAAGATCGATTCGACCAGGAAAATGCACAGGATGATGTAAACCGCGAGCCAGGCAACGAGGAGCCGGCCGAAGTGGAAGGTACTTGAAATCATGATGTTCTCTCAGTAGTCAGGGCAGCGCCAGATTAAGCCCGGTCTTCATTGCCGGGTGACATTATGCGACGGAGCCGGGATAAGGGCGACGAAACCGGGGAGGAGCGGCGCAAATAATCCGTTGCGCATCCGTCTCATCCGGCGCGCCGCGCTCGCGCATTGGCATGCCCTGCGGCTACAATGCCTGCGCTGATCGACACTGAAAGGTTTTCCGCATGTCCCTGAAACACACCGTCTTCGCCGCTTGCGCCCTGCTCGCCGCCACCTCCGCCCATGCCCAGGCTGGCGTCGCCCTCACCGCCGACATCGGCACCACCGGCGCCGGTTTCCACGTGGTGGTCCCGATGGAGACCTACCTCAACGGCCGCTTCGGCGCCAATTATTTCAAGCACGACTTCGACAAGCGCTCCGGCCTGGTGGACTACCAGTTCGACGGCAAGCTGCAGACCTTCGACATCCTGTTCGACTGGTACCTGCGCCCGCAGGGCGATTTCCGCCTGACCGGCGGCCTGGTGTACAACGGCACCCGCTTCGACGCCGTCGGCAAGCCGGGCGTGGCGGGCAGCTTCAGCTTCAACGGCAATACCTACACCAGCCGGGACATCGGCGTCCTGGAAGGCGACGTGACCTTCCGCCGCGCAGCGCCCTATATCGGCATCGGCTGGGGCAATGCCCTGAACCCGAACAAGCGCTGGAACTTCAGCGCCGACCTCGGCGCGTTCTACCAGGGCAAGGCCACCGTCAACCTGATCCCGCGCGGCTGCGTGACCTCGAACGCCCTGTGCAGCCAGCTGGCGCGCGACGTGGCGGTCGAGGAACTGCGCCTGAGCGAGGACGTGTCGGATTTCAAGGTGTATCCGGTGCTGCGCGCCAGCCTGTCGTACCGTTTCTAAAAAAACCACGGGCATATGCATTTCCGGCGCGGACCGGCGTATGATGGAAGCTCCCCTGGAGGATCCGCCATGCCACCGCGCCTTCTGCTCGCCGCCGCCTTCGCCCTGTCCTGCCTGGCCCTTGCCGGCTGCAAGGACCAGCGCGAGCCTGCCAAGCCCATCGTCGACCTGTCGCGCACCGTCGTGGCCGACTGAGCCGGGGGCTTGCTTCCCCGTCCCCTGCTTGCCTGCCCCTGCAGGCGGCGCGGCGCCTGTCTCGATGTGAGACACTAGCGCCTGTTCATTTATTTCCGCACCTTACCCATGCCGTTTGCTTCCCTCGGGCTGATCGACCACCTCAATCAGACCCTCGCTTCGCTCGACTACACCACCCCGACCACCGTCCAGCAGCAGGCGATCCCCGCCGTGCTCGCGGGCAAGGACGTCATGGCCGCGGCCCAGACCGGCACCGGCAAGACCGCCAGCTTCGCGCTGCCGCTGCTGCAGCGGCTCAGCAGGAAAAGCACCCCGGTCGGCAGCAATGCCGCGCGCGTGCTGGTGCTGGTGCCCACGCGCGAACTGGCCGAGCAGGTGCACGAGAGTTTCAAGACCTACGGCGCCGGCCTGATGCTGCGCACGATGGTCGCCTACGGCGGCGTCAGCATCAACCCGCAGATGATGAGCCTGCGCAAGGGCGTGGACGTGCTGGTGGCCACGCCTGGCCGCCTGCTCGACCTGCACCGCCAGAACGCGGTCACCTTCAACCTGGTCGAGACCCTGGTACTGGACGAAGCCGACCGCATGCTCGACCTGGGCTTTTCGCGCGAGCTCGACCAGGTGTTCGCCGCCCTGCCGAAAAAGCGCCAGACCCTGCTGTTCTCGGCCACCTTCTCCGACCAGATCCGCGCCATGGCCAACCGCCTGCTGCGCGAGCCGGTGCGGATCGAGGCGGCGCCGCGCAACTCCACGGTCACGGCGATCAGGCAGTGGCTGGTGACGGTGGACAAGAAGCGCAAGTCCGAGCTGTTCCTGCACCTGCTCAAACAACACGACTGGCCGCAGGTGCTGGCCTTTTGCAAGACGCGCAAAGGCGTGGACGAGCTGGTCACGCTGCTCGAGGCCAAGCGCATCCCGGCCGATTCGATCCACGGCGACAAGCCGCAACCGGCGCGCCTGCGCGCGCTGGAGCGCTTCAAGGCGGGCGACGTGCGGGTGCTGGTCGCCACCGACGTGGCCGCGCGCGGACTCGATATCGAGGACTTGCCGGTGGTGGTGAACGTGGACCTGCCGATCGTGGCCGAGGATTACGTGCACCGCACCGGCCGCACCGGCCGCGCCGGCGCTTCGGGCGAAGCGGTGTCGCTGGTATGCGCGGACGAGGTCGAACAGCTGGCGGCGATCGAGGCGCTCACGCGCCAGACTTTGGCGCGGATCGAGGAAAACGGCTTCGTGCCGGATCACCGGGTGCCGCTGACGCAGGCCGGTGGGCAGATCGTGAAAAAGCCGAAGAAGCCCGAGAAGCCGAAAGGGAACGCGCCGGTGGTGACGGAGGATGTACGCTTCAGGCGGTGAAATATTATTTCATATGAGCAGCCTCCATGAAATAAGATTTCATCGTCGGCCCGTAGGGTGGGCGAGTCCCTTGCCCACGCGGTCAAATGACCTATCCGGGGCCTGCTTCTTCGGCATGCACTCTTGCGTTGACCGCGTGGGCAGGAAACCTGCCCACCCTACAACACCAGTTTCATCTCGCGCATGCCTTCCAGCCCGGTCGACTTCACCGTGAACCCGAGCTTCTTCACCATCCCGGTAATGCGCGAATTCTGCGGCAGCGCCTCGCCCACGATCTCGCGCGTGCCGCGCGAGCGGCAGTAGGCGATCAGCTTTTCCATCATCATCTTCCCCAGCCCCATGCCCTTCAGGTCCGAGCGCACCGTCACCGCGAATTCGGCCGTGATGTTGTCCGGATCGGCCACCACCCGGCCCACCGCCAGCGTCTCGGGCACGCCGTCCGCATTCGGACGCGTCGCAATGAAGGCCATCTCGCGGTCGTAGTCGATCTGGGTGAAGCGCGCCAGCTGCGAAGGCTGCAGCTCGCGGATGCGCACGAACATCCGGTAGCGCACGTCGTCCGGCGTGAGCGCATCGAAGAACGCCAGGTGCGCCGGCCCGTCCTCGGGCCGGATCGGCCGCAGCAGGAGCGGCGCGCCATTCCACTCGACGGTCTCTTCCAGCTCGCGCGGATAGGGCCGGATCGCGAGGCGGTCGAGCGTGCTGCCGGAGCGGTCGGCCAGCGCCAGGCGCATGCGCGCATCCAGCACCACGGCGCCCTTGGCGTCGGCCAGCAGCGGGTTCAGGTCCAGCTCCACGATCTCGGGAATGTCCGACACCATGCGCGAGACCTGGACCAGGCTGGCCAGCACCGCGTCCATGTTCACTGCCGGCCGGCTGCGGTAGCCGGCCAGCAGGCGCGCCACGCGGGTGCGGTCGACCAGGTCGCGCGCCAGCACCAGGTTCAGCGGCGGCAGGCCGACCGAATGGTCGTCGGCCACCTCCACCGTCACCCCGCCCTGCCCGAACACGATCACGGGCCCGAAGACCGCGTCGAGCGCGGCGCCGACAATGAGCTCGTGGGCATTGCCGCGCCGGACCATCGCCTGCACCGCGTAGCCTTCAAAGCGCGCCTCCGGGAACAGTTCGCCCAGCCGGCGCCGCATGCGCGCAGCCGCGGCGCGCACCGCTTCCCCGGTATCGAGGTCGAGCGCCACGCCGCCGAAGTCCGATTTGTGCATCACGTCGGGCGTGAGGATCTTCACCGCCACCGGATAGCCGATGTTCTGCGCCGCCTGCACCGCCGCCTCGATGTCGCGCGCCGCGCGAGACTCGACCACCGCCATGCCATAGGTGCGCAGGATGGCCTTGGTCTCGGGGTCGGACAGCAGGTAGCGCCCGTTGGCCAGGGCTTCGCGCACCAGTGCGCGCGCCGCGGCGCGGTCCGGCGCCACCGTGCCGGCCATCGAGGGCGGCACCTCCATCAAGAGGTTCTGGTTGCGCCGGTAGTGCACCAGCTGCAGGAAGCCGGCCACCGCGTCTTCCGGCGTGCGGTAGGCCGGCAGGCGCGCGTTGGACGCGATCGCGCGCGCGTCCGCTACCGACGCGCCTCCCAGCCAGCACGACAGGATGGTCTTGGACGCCGTGCGCACCAGCGGCGCGACGGCGTCGGCCACGTCGCGGCTGGCCACGGTGGCAGTGGGCGACTGGATGACGAGCACCGCATCGACCTGCGGGTCCTGCAGCAGGATCTCGACCGTCTCGCGATAGACCGCGGGCAGCGCCCCGCCCTGCAGGTTGACCACGTTCCCGCGCCGCCAGCCCGGCGCCAGCAGCGCATCGAGCCGTTCCAGCGACGCCGTTGAAAACGGGGCCTCGACCCCGCCGCCATAGGCCAGCGCGTCGCGCGCCAGCACGCCCGGCCCGGCGCCGTTGCTGACGATGGCCAGGCGCTCGCCGTGCAGCGGGCGCGCATAGGCCAGGGTCTCGGCCGCTGAGAACAGCTGGTCGGTGGTGTACACGCGCAGCATGCCGGCGCGCCGGATCGCGGCGTCGAACACGTCGTCGGGATGGGCCAGCGCCCCGCTTTCGCTGGCGGCGGCCGGCAGCGAATCGTCCTGGCGGCCGGCCTTGAGCACCAGCACCGGCTTGCTGCGCGCCGCCGCGCGCGCGGCCGACATGAATTTGCGCGCGTGGCGCAGGTCTTGCACGTACAGCAAAATGGCGCCGGTCCCGCCATCGCTGGCCAGGTAGTCGAGCACGTCGCCCAGGTCGACGTCGGCCGCGTCGCCCAGTGCGACGAAGTGCGAAAAGCCGATGCCGCGCGTCCGTGCCCAGTCCAGCACCCCGGCCATCAAGGCGCCCGACTGCGACACGAAGGCGATCCGCCCGGGCAGCGCGCCGCTGTGGGCCACGCTGGCATTCAGGCCCAGGCCAGGGACCAGCAGCCCGGCGCTGTTCGGGCCCAGCAGGCGCAGCAGATAGGGATTGGCGGCGTCGAGCATCGCCTGGCGCAGGCTGCGGCCCTTGAGGTCGCGCGCGCCCTGCGGGATCGCGCTCAAGACCAGCGCCGCGCGGGTCCCGCGTTCGCCCAGCTGGCGCACGATGGCCGGAATCGTGGCCGGCGGCGTGCAGATCAGGGCCAGCGCTGGCGCCTGCGGCAGCTCGGCGACGCCGGCATAACAGCGCCGGCCTGCCAGCTCCTGGTACTTGGGATTGACCGGCCAGACCTCGCCCTTGAAACCGCCCGCCAGCAGGTTGTGCAGCAGGGTCGCGCCCACGCTGCCGGCCCGCGAGGACGCGCCGACCAGGGCCACCGAGCCGGGCGCGAACAGGTGCTGGAGGTTGCGTACGCTCATGCGGAGAGCATAGCGCCGCTTCGAAAGGCGGCGCGCACCGTACCGCTCAGCCGGCGGATGCGGTCTTGCCGGCGCGCGAGGCGGGCAAGGCGCACAGCGCCGGCGAGCGGGCGCGCAATTCGCGCATCAGGCCATCTACCAGGAAGGGCGTGTGCCGGCCGACGGTGGCGGCATCGAGCCGGGCGCCCTGGAGATGGGCGCGGAACACGTGGGCTTCGCTCAGTTCGAACACGGGCAAGGTGGCCAGGGTGTCGGGCGAGGCGAGCGGCGGGGCGGCGTAGAAGCGCAGGCGGAACTGGCGGTCGAGGCGGATGCTGCCGTTGAGGAAGCGGTCCGCGCCGACGTCGAACAGCACCTGCACCACGATCTGCGCGGCGCGGCTGGCGATCTCTTCCTGGTTCTTCCTGCGGCGTGGTTCGAACAGGCGGGAGAGGATCTCCATCGCTGCGCTCCTGGTGTCATTCTTGTAAATAGTCTGGAAGGATACTAACAGTAGAGCCGTGTGCCAGCAATTTTGCAGCCCGGGAGTGTTGTAAAAACCCATGCTAGAATGCCCCGGTGAAGATGCTCGCCCGTACCCTCCTCGTCTGGTTCGTCCTGCTTGCGGTTCCCTTCCAGGGATTTGCCGCGGCGGCGATGCGCTGCGCGCACGGAACGAGCGCGGCCCCGGCCGCCCACGGCGTCCCGGCGCAGGCTGCAAGCCATCGCGGCGACGAGGCCAAGCCGCCCTGCCACCAGCAGGCAGCGGGGCAGCAGGCCCCGGACGACGGCGAACCCCACCACGAAACATGCGGTAACTGCGCCGCCTGCTCGGTCGGCGCCGCCATCGCACCGGCGGCGTCAAGCGCGTCCCCGGATTGCTGCCCCTGCAGTTGCGGTCCCGGCGCGGCCCAGGCGCGGGTCGCCGCAATCGCCCCCGACCTCCCCGAGCGCCCGCCCCGCCTCCTCCTCGCCTGATCCGCCCGGCCGCAGCGTCACGCGCGGCTGCCCCGTATTCGACCGAACGAGGTTTGCATGTCCCATTCCCTATTCAAGGCCTGCGCCGCCCTGCTCGCGCTGGCCAGCTTCCACGCCTGCGCCGGCGCGCCGCCGCGCCCCGACGATGCCGCCGCCGCGGTGCCCGAGACGCGCTACCGCGCCCCTGGCGCCTACCGCGCCGCCGAGGCGCAAGCCGCCACGCCCGACCGCCACTGGATCGAGGCCAACCGCACCGTATCCGGCTACAACTCGATGATGCTGACGATGCCGCAGCGCCCGGCGCCGCGTGCAGCCGAGCCGTCCGAGGCGGCGCCGCAGCCTGCCAGCGAGCATGGCGGGCATGCGGGTCACGGCGCGCATGCGGGCCACGGCAAGGAAGGACGGCACTGATGCGCCTTTCTACCTTGACGCTGGCCTGCGCCGCCCTCGCCCTGTCCGGCTGCGCGACGACCAGCCCCGAACACGCGGCCAGCGAGGTCGCCCGCATGGTGCAGGAACGCACCGGCGCCACGCCGCGCCTGGCGGGCAGCGACGCCCAGGCCCTGAACCAGGAGGTCAACGCCCTGCTCGCGCAGCCGGTGTCGATGGACGCAGCGGTGCGCATCGCCCTGCTCAACAACCCGGGCCTGCAGGCGGCCTATTGGGACGTCGGCGTGGCCCAGGCCGACCTGGCCCAGGCCGCGCGCCTGAGGAATCCCTCGCTCGGCTTCTCGCGCCTGGCCGGCGGCGGCGAGGTCGAGATCGAGCGCTCGATCTCCTTCGACCTGGCCGGCCTGCTCACCCTGCCGCTGCGCCAGCGCATGGAAACCCGGCGCTTCGAGGCGGCCCGGCTCAGCGTTGCGGCAGCCATCGAGCGCCATGCGATCGAGACCCGCAAGGCCTGGGTCGAGGCGGTCGCCGCGCAGCAGGCGCTGGTCTATGCGCGCCAGGTCAATGCCTCGGCCGAAGCGGCCGCGGAACTGATGGGACGCATGGTCAAGGCCGGCAATGCCAGCACGCTCGACCTGGCGCGCGAGCGGGCGGCCTATGCCGACACCGCCGCCGGCGTGATGCGCGCCGCGCGCGCACTCGACGCCGCGCGCGAAGGCCTGGCGCGCCAGCTCGGCCTGTGGGGCAGCCAGGCCGGCTACACCCTGCCCGAACGCCTGCCCGACCTGCCTACGGCGCCGCGCGAACCGGCCCGCATCGAGCAGACGGCCCTCGAGCGGCGCCTGGACGTGCAGGCCGCGCGCCTGGCCGCGCAGCACACGGCCGCCGACCTTGGCTTGACGCGCACGACGCGCTTCGTGAACGTGCTGGAGCTCGGCGCGCACGACAAGCGCGAGACCGGCGCCGAACGCGCGAAGGGCTATGAGGTCGGACTGGAACTGCCGCTGTTCGACTGGGGCGGCGCGCGTGTGGCGCGCGCCGAGGCGACCTACATGCAGGCCCTGCACCGCGTGGCCGACATCGGGGTGACCGCCCGCAGCCAGGCGCGCGAGAGCTATCTCGGCTACCGCGCCAGCTACGACCTGGCCCGCCACTACCGCGACGAGGTCATCCCGCTGCGCAAGAAGATCGCCGACGAAACCCTGCTGCGCTACAACGGCATGCTGGCCAGTCCCTTCGAATTGCTGAGCGATTCGCGCGAGCAGGCGCAGGCCGTGAGCAGCTATCTCGACGCCCTCAAGGAATTCTGGCTCGCCGACGCCGCGCTCGACAGCGCGCTCGGCGGCCGCCCGGATGCCGCCGCGCATCCGCACCAGGAACAGACACCATGACCGACCGCAGAAACTTCCTCGCCAATGCCGGCGTCACCGTCCTCGGCGCCTCGCTGGTCAGCAAGGCCGGCGCCGCCGGCCTGCCCGAAGCGCCCGTCCAGGCATCGAGCGCCACCGCCGCGCCCTTCCATCCACCGAGCGGCCGTCCCTACAACCCGGTGGTCACCCTCAACGGCTGGACCCTGCCGTGGCGCATGAAGGACGGCGTCAAGGAATTCCACCTGGTGGCCGAACCGGTGGTGCGCGAATTCGCGCCCGGCATGCAGGCCAACCTGTGGGGCTACAACGGCCAGAGCCCGGGCCCGACCATCGAAGTGGTCGAGGGCGACCGCGTGCGCATCTTCGTCAC
The DNA here is from genome assembly GCF_058111565.1 of Telluria sp. AZSoR62. Taxonomy (NCBI): domain Bacteria; kingdom Pseudomonadati; phylum Pseudomonadota; class Betaproteobacteria; order Burkholderiales; family Oxalobacteraceae; genus Telluria; species Telluria sp. AZSoR62. The sequence goes on along the minus strand of NZ_JBYTST010000004.1, from coordinate 57,481 downwards.
CAACAAGCTGCCCGAGCACACCAGCGTGCACTGGCACGGCCAGATCCTGCCCTGCGGGATGGACGGCGTCACCGGCCTGACCCAGCCCGGCATCCCGCCCGGGAAAACCTTCGTCTACGAATTCGTGGCGCGCCACGCCGGCACCTTCATGTACCACCCGCATGCCGACGAGATGCAGCAGATGGCGATGGGGATGATGGGTTTCTGGGTGACCCACCCGAAGAATCCGCGCCAGCATGCGGTGGACCGCGACTACGTGCTGCTGCTCTCGAGCTACGACATCGAGCCTGGCAGCTATACGCCGCGCACCAACACCATGCTCGACTTTAACCTGTGGGCCTTCAACAGCCGCGTGTTCCCCGGCATCGACCCGATGGTGGCGCGCCTGAACGACAAGGTGCGCATCCGGGTCGGCAACCTGACCATGACCAACCACCCGATCCACCTGCACGGCCACCGCTTCGAAGTCGCCGGCACCGACGGCGGCTGGGTCCAGCCTTCCGCGCGCTGGCCGGAGGTCACGGCCGACATCGCCGTGGGCCAGATGCGCGCCATCGAATTCGTGGCCGACAATCCGGGCGACTGGGCCTTCCACTGCCACAAGTCGCACCACACCATGAACGCCATGGGTCACGACGTGCCCAACCTGATCGGGGTCGACCACCGCGGCGTGGCGCGCAAGATCAACGACCTGGTGCCGGGCTATATGGTCATGGGCGACAAGGGCGGCTCGATGGGTGACATGAAGATGCGCCTGCCCGAAAACACGCTGCCGATGATGGACGGCAAGGGGCCATTCGGGAACATGGAAATGGGCGGGATGTTCACGGTGCTGAAGGTGCGCGAAGGCCTCGCACGCGGCGACTACCGCGACCCGGGCTGGTACCGCCATCCGGCGGGGACCGTGGCGCACGAGTGGACCGGTCCCCTGCCGGCGGCGCCGGCGGCGCCGCAGGCGGCCGCGCCCGCGCAGCCGGCGGCTCCACCGCACCAGGTGCGCAAGCCGCATGGGCACGGGCATTGAGCGTGGGGGCGGCATGAAAAACAGTGCAGGCAGCAGCCTGGTCTACTCCACCGAGAGCGGGCGCATGTGCCCGGCATGCCGGCACCCCGTCGCGCAGTGCGCGTGCAAGGCCGGCGCCGTGCCCGCGGGCGACGGCGTGGTGCGCGTCTCGCGCCAGACCAAGGGCCGGGGCGGCAAGAGCGTCACCCTGGTCAAGGGCCTGGCGCTCGACGCTGCGCAACTGGCCGTGCTGGGCAAGCAGTTGCGCACTGCCTGCGGCTCGGGCGGGACGGTCAAGGATGGCGTGGTCGAGGTGCAGGGCGACCATTGTGAGCTGGTCATGGCAACGCTCGAGAAGCTGGGGCACAGGCCAAGGCGCTCCGGCGGCTGAGCACCGTTGTCCGGCACGCGCCCTGCGCTGCGCCGCGCGGGGCAGGTGAAGGGTAATCTGCGGCTCTGGCTGCGCTTACCTCACACCGCAAAGGAGCCCCGCATGGCACGTCATCCAGGCATCTTCCCCACCTTCTTCCTGTCCGGCTTCGAATGCTCCAACTTCTTGTGGAAGGGCGGCGTGCGGCGCAACCTGGTGGCGGAAACGGGGCATGACCGCCATGCGCTGGAAGATTACCGGATCCTGGCCAGCCTGGGCATCGCGGTGGCGCGCGAAGGCATCCCCTGGCCGACCGTGGACCAGGGCGGCAATTACGATTTTTCCTGCGTCGACCCGTATATCGAAGCCATGAACGCATCGAAGATCCTGCCGATCTGGGACCTGTGCCACTATGGCTACCCGGACGACCTCGACCCGTTCTCGGACGATTTCGTCAGCCGTTTCGCGGCCTATTGCCGCGCCGCCGCCGAATACGTCGTGCCGGAGGTGCGCGGCCCGCACTTTTTCACGCCGATCAACGAGATCACCTTCTTCTCCTTCTGCGCCGGCGAATGGGGCTGGGCCGCGCCCTACCAGTGCAGCCGCGAGGACAGGACGCGCCTGCTGCTGGCCCTGTCGCGCGCCGCGATCGCGGGGGTGAAGGCGATCCGCGAAGTCGATCCGCAAGCGCGCATGGTGCACGTCGACCCCCTGGTGTGGGTGGTGGCGCCGCGCGAGCGCCCCGACCAGATCGAGGCCGCGCGCCACGAGACCCATGTCGACACCTTCCTCGCCTGGGACATCCTGTTCGGGCGCGAGCATCCCGAATTCGGCGGCTCGCCCGAGATCCTCGACATCGTCGGCGCCAACGCCTATTCGTTCGGGCAGATGGAATACCGCGAGCAGGGCCCGCATGCGCCGCTGCCGCCGGGCGACGACCGCATCGCGCCGCTGTGCGACATGCTGGAGATGATCTGGACGCGCTACCGCCGGCCGATGATCATCGGCGAGACCAGTGGCCTGGGCCAGGGGCGCGCCAGCTGGCTCAAGGACGTGATGGAAGAATCGCTGGCGGCGGTGCGGCGCGGGATCGACCTGCAGGGGATCTGCATGTTCCCCGCGGTCGACATGCCCGACTGGCATTCCGGGGAGTGGGTGCACAACGGGATCTGCGACGTGGTCGAGGACAACGGGGACCTCAAGCGCGTGCCGCACCCGGAATTCGTCGACGAGTTGCGGCGCTGGCAAAAGGAACTGAACCGTGTCACCCAGCTCGATGAGGCCCCCTTCAGCGACCCGGTGGATCTGCAGGACGTGGTCGATGCGGCGCACCGGCTCGATCCCCAGGCGGACAAGGACTGGTCCTGACGATTCGCGCGACGCGGATGCGGCATTGGCAGGCCTGCGATGCACCCCGCATTGATCATCCGGGAGATGCGCTGCATACTGCGCGCTGACGGGCCGCCGGCCTTGTCGCCCATCCACCCGCCAGGTCCCGGAGCCCGCCATGCCGCCTGTATTCGCCGCCGCCACGCCCGTCGCGTTGCCCGCCCACTCCGATGTCGCCGACACCTATAGGGTGGTGCACCTGGCGGACGCCTTTGCCATCGGCCTGCCTCCCGGCGCCAGCCTCGACCCCGCGGTACTGGCGCGCTTCGTCGTGGCGAACCAGCCTGCCTGGGTCGGTTACCTGATGCGGGTGCGCGACCTGGTCGTCGCCCGTTTCGGGCTCAAGACCGGCGCGCAGCTCACGCGCCTGGCAGGCGAGGCGCAGGCCGCGCGCATCGGCATCTTCAGGATCTACAGCGTGAACGACACCGAGATCGTGGTGGGAGAAGACGACCGGCACCTCGATTTCCGGGCCTCGTTCCTGGTCTCGCCTGCGGGCGCGCCGACGGGCGGGACGCAGCTGACCGCCTCCACCGTCGTGCATTGCCACAACCTGCTCGGACGGACCTACCTCTTCATCATCGCGCCCTTTCACCGCCTGGTCGTCAAGGCCAGCCTGCGCCGGGCGGCAGAGCTCGGCTGGCCGCAGGCGGCTGCCGGCCGTCAGCCATGATGCGCAGGACCCCATCCAGGCTGCTCTTCCTTCCCGGCGCGCTGGGACGCACCGAATTCTGGCATCCTGCCGCCGCGCTGCTGCGGCACCCGGCCGAACAGGTGCACGTGAGCTGGCCGGGCTTTGGCGGCGTGCCGCGCGAGCCGCGCGTCCAGGGGATCGACGGCCTGGCCGAACGCGTCGTGGCGCAGCTCGACCAGCCCAGCGCCCTCATCGCCCAGTCGATGGGCGGCGTGGTCGCGATCCTCGCCGCGCTGCGAGAACCGGAACAGCTTACCCACCTGGTGCTGTCGGTGACCTCGGGCGGCATGGGCGCGGCTGCACACGGCGCCCACGACTGGCGCCCGGCAATGCGCGAGGCGCATCCCGACCTGCCCGACTGGTTCACGCGCTTTCACGAGGATCTGACGCCGCGGCTCGCCACACTGCGCATCCCTACCCTGCTGCTATGGGGCGATGCGGATCCGCTCAGTCCCGTGCAGGTAGGCCGCCGACTGGCCGCGCTCCTGCCGCATGCCGAGCTGCACGTGTTGGCGGGCGGAGAGCACAACCTGGCCTCTACCCTGGCGAACCAGGTGGCGCCGCTCATCGACCGGCACCTGTCCGGCGCCTGATCGCGTCCGCGGGCGGGTGCGCGCAACAGGTACAGCGCTACTTCATCCTGGCCACGCGCTGCAAGGCGTCGCCGAAGGACGCATCCTTGCGCCGCTTGCGCTCGGCCTCGATATAGGCGTAGTGCTGCGTGTAGAGATTATGCGCATCGCGCTGGAAGATGCCGATCGCGACGGACCGCTCGCAGATCGCATTGGCAATGCAGGTGTTCAGCGCGCCAAAGAAATCGTGCATGGTGGCGATCGGCAGCACGAGCTTCTCTTGCTCGATGACGCGTAATACGAACTGCTGAAAGGCTTCGGCCGCCACGCTATCCGGCATGAGGCGCCGCTGCTCGGTTGCATGTTTCAGCCACGCCGCGACAATCTCGTGGCGTGCCGCGAGGACGGCGCCGGAATTGTAGCGATCGAGGAATTCCATCGTTTCCTTTACCCGGTCGTCGCGCTTCTTGTCCAGGTATTGGACAGTCCCGAAAATCGCGGCCCACACCAGCGCCACAACGCCGATGACCGCGGCGACGATCTCGACGGTGTCCTTCGCTTTGCGCAGTCCCGTCGCCACGTGCTTCGCCGGGCTACTTGCACTGGGGTAGCGTGGGCTTTTGCAGGCAGATATTCTCCAGCGCGTCCGTCGTTGAGCTACCGACGGACCCGCTCGTGTCACTTGGAGGTGTGCCGCTGGCTGTCGAGCCCGTGGTCCCGGAACTGGCTGAACTGCTCGAAGCGCTGGTCGTGCCACTGTGTGGAGGTAGGTCGCCGGCTGTCGAACCCGACGCTCCGGAACTGGATGAAGCGCTGGAATCGCTGGAAGTGTCCCTGTGAGCGGCGCAGCCGGCAAGCAGGAGCATAAAGACAATGGGCGCAACACGAACATGCAGGGTAGTCATGGCTCCTCCTGATCGGGTCATGCGGCCTGGCCGCACGCTTCCCACAAGGCCAGCTTAAGCGCCCGCCGCTAGCGGATGAGATTTATCCCTTCCTTTGTTGATCTGTCGCAGATTGCAGAGTTGAAATTTGCTCTAGACACCTTTCGCTGGGACTAGAGCAGCGGAAGCCCGGCGCTGTCCGCTACAGCCTGCGCAGCAAATCGATCAGCTCCTGCGGCGCCACCGGCTTGGTGAAATGCTCGTCGAAGCCGGCCGCCAGCGAGGCGGCGCGGTCTTCCTTGCGTCCGCGGCCCGTCACCGCGACCATGTAGGGGCGCGGCGAACGGTGCGACAGCGCGGCCGCCACCTCCAGCCCGTCCATCTCCGGCATGCCCAGGTCGAGCACCGCGATGTCGGCCGGGCGCTCGTTGTACATCCGCAGCGCGGCGGCGCCGTCGTGCACCACTTCGACGGTCGCGCCTTCCGAGCGCAGCAGCCAGGCCAGCGAGTCGGCGGCATCGACGTTGTCGTCGGCGATCAGGATGGTCTTGGACAGGCCGCAGGCGCCGCCGTTGCACGCTTCGACCGCGCCCGGGCCCTCCGGGGCCTGGATGGTCGGCAGCCGCACGGTGAAGCTCGATCCATGCCCCAGGCCAGCGCTGTGGGCGTCGATGCGCCCGCCGTGCAGCTCGACCAGCCCCCTGGCCAGCGACAGCCCGATCCCCAGGCCGCCCTGGGCGAGGTGGCTGGCGCTGCTCACCTGGACAAAGGCGTCGAACACGCGCGCGAGCATGTCCGGCTCGATGCCGATGCCGTTGTCGCGCACCCGCAGCAGCGCCTCGCCGCCTTCCTGTTTCAGGGTGAGCTCGATCTGGCCTGCCGGCGGCGTGTACTTGGCGGCGTTGTTGATCAGGTTGGCCAGCACCTGGGTCATGCGCAGGGCGTCGGCCTCCACCCAGAGCGGCTCGTCGCACAGGTTCAGCGCCACCTGGTGGCGGCCCGCCTCGATCAGCGGCATGCTGGTCTGCAGGGTGTCGCGCAGCAGCCGGCCCAGTTCGAGCGGCGCGCGCCGCAGCTCGATCTTGCCGCGGCTGATGCGCGAGACATCCAGCAGGTCGTCCAGCAGGCGCGACATCTGGGCGGTCTGGCGTCCGACCATGGCGGCGATCCATTCGATGCGGTCCGGCGCCAGGTGCTTGCTGCGCAGGAGCGAAGCCGCATTCGCGATCGGCGCCAGCGGGTTGCGCAGCTCGTGCGCCAGGGTGGCGATGTAGACGTCCTTGCGGCGGTCGGCCTCGGTGAGGCCGTCCATCGCCTCTTCGCGCTCGCTTACGTCCAGCACCAGCGAGAACACCTTGTCGATGTCGCCCTGCTCGTCGTAGAGCACCGAGTTGTACCACTCGCAGCGCAGGGTGCGGCCGTCGCGGGTGCGGTTGCGGTTGCAGGACTTGACGTATTTGGTGGCCGAATCGAGCAGCTGCCCCATCGTCGTCGCGACCTTGCCGGCGTCGTCTTCGTGGATCACCGGCAGGCCGTCGATGCGCTGTCCGACCGCCTCCTGCGCGCTCCAGCCGAACAATTCCTCGGCGCGCCGGTTCCACAGGCGGATCACGAAATTGCGGTCCCATTCGATCACGGCCAGCGGCGTGTTCTCGATCAGGTACCTGGCCTGGTCGAGCGCACCGGCCAGCGCCACGCTGGCCGCGGTGCGCTCGGTGATGTCGTCCAGGACGATCACGGCCGCCGCCAGCTCGGCCGCACCGTCGCGCAGCGGCGCGCCGCTGACGGTGAACATGCGGCGCCCGTCGCCCGCCACGCTCTCGAGCATCGCATCGCGAAACGGCACGCCCGCCACCGCGCGCCGCACCGGCTCGCCGATCAGGGACAGCATCGCCTCCGGGCCCGGCTTGCTGCCCTTGCCGGTATGGGCGAAGCGCGCTGCCATGCGTTCGGCCTGGTCGTTCGCCATCAGGCAGTGGCCGTCGCCGTCGACGATCAGCACCCCGTCCGGCAGCTGCTGCAATACCGACCCGAGCAGGCTTTGCCACTGCGCGCGCGAACGCGTCTCGATCATCTCCTCGAAGGTGTCGCGCAGGCGCGCATGCAGGGCGATATTGTCGATGGCGACCGCGCCCAGCACGAACAGCGACGCGGCCAGCCCATACAGGCGGCCGGCGTAGAAACCGAGGTCGTACTGGGCCTCGTTGAGCAGGCAGGACAGCAGCACCTCGAACACCCAGGCCGTCATCGCGACGATCAGCCAGACGTCCAGCACCGCGCGCGGGCGCTTGGCGCCCAGCTTGTACAGCGAGGCCAGCGACAGCAGCAGCACCGCGAGGCTGGTCCAGCGGTAGGCGTCCTCGTAGCGCTGCGCCGTCAGCAGCGCCGGCAGCGAACGTGCGCCGAGCGTGCAGACCAGCACCAGGCTGGCCACGAACAGCCCGATGAGCAGCGTGCCGACCCGCATGAAATGGGGCGGCAGCGGGCGCCGGTAGCTGCGGGTATAGGCCAGCACGTAGAGCGGGAACAGCGCGTGCCACAGGATGTATAGCCAGGGCGTGGTCTGGCCGTTCCCGCCCAGCACGCCGTGGGCCGAGAACAGTCCCGGATAGGTCAGCATGTGCGCCAGGGCGATCAGCGCCGTGAAGATGTAGCCCAGGGTCAGGATGCCGAGCGACCAGGAGCGGCTCGTATGCACGTGGCCGAGCAGGAGGATGCCGGTGAGGAGATTGCTGCCGATGAGGATAGCCTGGTACATCGGCACGAATTGCGGCGCGGCCGGCAGCGGCATGGCGGCGACCGGCGCGAGCAGCGCGAACAGCACGGCCAGGAAGACGAGGACGCCAAGGACAGTGCGCAGCTGGCGCCGGGTAGGGGGGTGCTTCGCGAGATCTGCTGGTTCTGCCAGAACACCGTATCGCATGTGTCATCCCGGTGGAATGCCCGACGATGAAGTCGTGCCGCGCGCTGCCTATGCTCCTATAGCCTGCTGTTATTTGATACGCATCAAAAATATAGCCCAAAAGGCGGCGCTTGTGAGCCTTATTTACTTGTCATGATCAAAAAACCCGCGCTGGCTACCCGCCCTGCATCGTTCGGGGCCGCGCGCCCTTTTCCTAGTTTTGTAGGCAGGCGCTCACCGGGTAGCCCGCCGCGTCGATCGCGGCCACGATCGGCGCCTGCGGCGCGCTGCTGTCGATGCGCACGCGCTTGGCCGCCAGGTCGATGTCGACCCGGGCCGCCGCGTCGACGCCCTGCACCGCCTTGGTCACGCGTCCCACGCAGTGCCCGCAGCTCATGCCCTCCACCGTCAGTTCCATCGTCATGTTTCCTCCTGTTGGCTGGCCGGGCGCTTCGGCCCGTCCGGTTGAAAAAGATGGCGCGGGACGCCAGCGCCGCAGCAGCAGCGCATTGGCCACCACGCTCACCGAGCTCAGTGCCATCGCGGCGCCGGCCAGCACCGGGTCGAGCTGTCCGCCGGCCGCCAGCGGGATGCCGACCAGGTTGTAGACGAAGGCCCAGCCCAGGTTCTGGCGTATCTTGGCATAGGTGCGCTGCGAGATGGCGATCGCATCGGCCACCAGCTGCGGGTCGCCGCGCATCAGGGTGATGCCGGCCGCGTACATGGCCGCATCCAGGCCGGCCATCGCGATGCCGACATCGGCCGCCGCCAGCGCCGGCGCATCGTTGATGCCGTCGCCGACCATCGCGACCTTGCGCCCGCCCTGCTTGAGTTCTCCCACCAGGCGCGCCTTGTCCGCGGGCAGCACGCCTGCCTGCCAGCGCGCGACGCCGGTGCGCCCCGCGACCGCGCGCGCCGCGCCTTCGTTGTCGCCGGTAAGCATGACGGTCTCGATGCCCATTTCCTTCAGGCGCGCCAGCGCGCTGGCGGCGCCCGGCTTGACCGTATCGCCGAAGGCCAGCAGGCCCAGGACCTGCGGCGCGCCGCCGTCCGGGGCGCCGGCGGCCAGCCAGGACACGGTGCGTCCCAGGTCTTCGTGCGCCCGCGCCGCGGCCTGCCAGGCGCGGCTATCGGCGCCCAGCTCCGCCATCAGGCGCGCATTGCCGAGATGGACCCGGAGCCCATCGACCGCGGCATGCACGCCGCGGCCCGGCAGCGCACCGGCGCCGGTCGCCTCGAGCCGCGCGGCGCCGCGCGCGCCTGCCGCATCGGCGACCGCCTGTGCGAGCGGGTGCGCGCTGTATTGCTGCACGGCGCGCGCCAGCGCCAGCACCCGGCCGGTGTCCAGCCCCTCGACCGCCGCCACGCGCGGCCGGCCTTCGGTCAGGGTCCCGGTCTTGTCGAACACCACCACGTCCAGCCCATGCGCGATCTCGAGCGCTTCCGCATCCTTGACCAGGATGCCGTGGCGCGCCGCCACGCCGGTGCCCACCATGATCGAGGTCGGCGTGGCCAGCCCGAGCGCACAGGGACAGGCGATCACCAGCACCGCCACCGCATTGAGCAGGGCCGCCTGCCAGTCGCCGTTGGCCAGGCCCCAGGCCAGCAGCGTGGCCAGGGCCACCAGCAGCACGGCCGGCACGAACACGCTGCTGACGCGGTCGACCAGGCGCTGGATCGGCGCCTTGACCGCCTGTGCCTGTTCGACCAGCCTGACGATCTGCGCCAGCATGGTGGCGCTGCCTACCGCCGTGGCGCGCACCAGCAGCAGGCCGTCCGCGTTCACGGCGCCGCCGGTGGCGCGCTCGCCCGGGCCTTTGGCCGCCGGCATGCTCTCGCCGGTGAGCAGGGATTCGTCCAGGTGGCTGCGCCCTTCTTCGACGATGCCGTCGGCCGGCACGCGCTGGCCGGGGTGCACCACCATCAGGTCGCCCACGCGCAAGGCATCGACGGGGATGCTGGTGTCGGCGCCGCCGCGGCGCACCAGCGCCTCGCCCGGGCGCAGCGCCTCGAGGGCGCGGATCGCCTCCACGGCGCGGTGCTTGGCGCGGCCTTCCAGCCATTTGCCCAGCAGGACCAGGGTGATGATGACGGCCGAGGATTCGAAATACAGGTGGGGCATGCCCTGCCCTCCGTGCTGCAGGAGCAGGAAGAGCGAGAGCCCGTAGGCGGCGCTGGTGCCGAGGGCGACCAGCAGGTCCATGTTGCCGCTGCCCGCGCGCAGCGCTTTCCAGCCGGCACGGTAGAAGCGCGCGCCGAGCCAGAACTGCACCGGGGTGGCCAGGGCCAGCTGCAGCCAGCCCGGCAGCATCCAGTCGCTGCCGAAGAGTTGCGCGATCATCGGCGCGGCCAGCGGCGCGCTGAGCAGGCTTGCCGCGGCAACCGGCCACCAGGATGGCAACGCCCTGCCCGATGGGCGCGCGGAGGGCGCGCCCGGCTCGCTGGCCTCATAGCCGGCCTGGCGTACCGCCGCGACCAGAGCCGCAGGGTCGGCGCTGCCGTGCACGGTGGCGGTGTCGAGGGCCAGGTTGACGGCTGCATCGGCCACGCCGGGCACGCCGCGCAAGGCTTTTTCGACCCGTCCGACACAGGACGCGCAGGTCATGCCGCCGATCGTCAAGGAGACGGCGCCGTCCTGGCCGGCGCCGGTATGCAGATGTGTTGTTCGTTCCATACCCGAAGGATAGTCCTTCCCACGGTGGGAAGGTCAAGCCCTACCTGCAGCAGCGTGTCAGCAGGGGTATTTGGCCGAGCACACCCGCCCGCGCCCGGCCTTCTTGGCGCGGTACATGAACTGGTCGGCTTCCTTGAGCAGCTCGTCCGGATGGCGCACGGCGCCGGTGCCGGCGACGTCCAGCGCAATGCCGATGCTGGCGCGCACCCGCACCGCGCGGCCGGGCAGGTCCACCGGTTCGGAGATGCTGGAGATGAGTTTCTCGGCCACGACATGGGCGTCGTCGAAGGTGTCGGCCATGTCTTCGAGCAGCACCGTGAATTCGTCGCCGGCCAGCCGGTACACGCTGTCGGTCTTGCGCACGCCCTGGCGCAGGCGCTCGGCGATCACGTTCAGCAGCATGTCGCCGGCCTCGTGGCCCTGCGAATCGTTGACGGCCTTGAAGCCGTCCAGGTCGATGAACAGCATGCCGACCGTCTTGCCGCTGCGGCCCGCGCGGGCCTGGGCCAGCGGCACCGATTCCATCAGCGCGCGGCGGTTGAGCAGGCCGGTGAGCACGTCGTGGCGGCTTTCGTATTCGCGCTGCGCCTGTTCCTGCTTGCGCTCGGTGATGTCGTGCAGGAAGGCGCTGAACATGGTGCGGCCGTTGACTTCCAGCGCGCGGATGCGCACCTCCACGGTCAGCAGGCTGCCGTCGCGGCGCCGCGCCGGCAGCTCCAGGCGCTGGTCGACCACGGTGGCCTTGCCGGTCGCCAGGTAGCGCTGCATGCCGCTGCGGTGGCGGTCGTGGAATTCCGGCGGGATGATCAGCTCTTCGAGCGCCTGCCCTAGCGCTTCGGCGCGCGACCAGCCGAAGGTTTCCTCGGCCTGGCGGTTCCATGCGGTGACGGTGCCGGCTTCGTCCAGGCCGATGTAGGCGTCGTTGGCGTTCTCGACCACGCTGCTGATCTGGGCCTCGCGCGCGCGCAGTTCGGCTTCGGCGATGCGCTGCCGCTCGGCCGCTTCGAGCAGCAGGCGGTTGGCTTCCTGCAGTTCCGCGGTGCGTCCGGCCACGCGCTGTTCGAGGTCGGCGTTGAGCTTGACGATGGCTTCCTGCGCGCGCTTCTCGGCGTCGATGTCCTTGATCACCGCCACATAGTATTCCACCGTGCCGTGCGCATCGCGCTTGGGCGAGAGGTTCAGGTTGATCCAGACCGTGCCGCCGTCCTTGCGGATATAGCGCTTCTCGAGCTGGTACTGCTCGATCTCGCCCTGCTCGAGCGACGCCAGCAGGCCGAGGTCGAGCGTCAGGTCGTCGGCATGGGTGATGTCCTGGTAGGTCAGGCCGGACAGCTCTTCTTCGTTGTAGCCGACGATGTCGCACAGCGCCCGGTTGACGCTGATCCAGCCGCCGCCAGGGGCCACCAGCGCGATGCCGACGCTGGCGATGTCGAAGATGGTGCGGAAACGCGCGTCGCTCTCGCCCAGCACATCCTTCGAGCGCCGCAGCTGGTCGCGCGCCAGCGCCAGGCGCTCGCGGTATTGCACTTCCTTGGTCATGATCGCGGCCAGGTCCTCCAGCATTTGCGCGTCTTCGGCGCTGAGCTCGCGCGGCTTGGTGTCGAGCGCGCACAGGGTGCCGATCGCCAGCCCGGCCGTGGTGCGGATCGGCACGCCGGCATAGAAGCGGATATTCGGCGGCCCGTTGACCAGCGGGTTGTCGCTGAAGCGCTCGTCCTGCCTGGCGTCGTTCACCACGAGCGGGGTCAGCATGCCGAACGCATGGGCGCAGAAGGCGTCCTCGCGCGGGGTCTGCAGGACATCCAGGCCGACCCGCGACTTGAACCACTGGCGGTCGGCGTCGACCAGCGAAAACAGCGCGATCGGCACGTCGAGCATGCGGCTGGCCAGGCGCGTGACGCGGTCGAACACGGGTTCGGGAGGCGTATCGAGCAGGTCGAGCGTGTCGAGCAGCGACAGTCGGTCGAGTTCGTCCGATGGCAATGGGGCAGCAGGCATAAACGTCCGTCAGGGTCAGGGGAGCAGCACCAGCACTGCCCATGCAAGACTTTAACAGATACGCAATTGCCAACACAAAATTACTGTGTTCCGGACACCAAGAATGTGTCGCAAATACGCATTTTCGTGACAATTCCACCCGTCATGCATGCCTATAATCATGACAGACCGTCCGAGGGAAACACCATGCGCGCCATGCTCTTGCTTCTAGTTTGTTTCGCCACCCTGCCCTTGCCCGCCATCGCGGCCGAGACCGGCGCCGAGGAGCCGGTGCGCATGGTGTCCAGCACCGCCGGCGTGCGCGAGGCCGAGCGGCTGCGTGCGCAGGCGCTGGACCAGCGCGACATCGAGGTGCTGCGGCGGCTGATCAGCGGCGACTATTATCATGTCGAGAGCAACGGACGCGTGCGCAGCAAGACCGAATTCCTGCAGGCGCTGGCGCGCAACGAGTTCCGTCTCCCCGACTACCGCCAGAACGACATGGAAATCAACCTGCTCGACCATGGTGAGACCGCCATCGTCACCGGCACCTACCGCGCCGGCGGCCCGGCGGCGCCGGCAGCCCAGCCGGCCCGTGGGCGCTATGTGCGAGTCTGGACCCGCCATCCGGAAGGCTGGCGCAACACGCTGCACCAGAGCACCCAGATCCGGCCGGCGGCGCCTTGACCCCGCCCGCCTTGCACGATGCGCATCACGCGATGCTGGCGGCGCCGCGCAGGATCGCGTCCATCCGGTCGACCTGGCAGGGCTTGGCCAGGCTCAGGTAGGGATGCTCGCCCTGCGGCGCACGCGGTAGCCCAGCGCCGTCAGCATGCTGACCGCGGGGGCCTGCGCCGCCAGGTCGTCCTCGACGACCAGCACGGTCTTGCTGCCGCCCACCACCTCGCCCACCGCCATGTTGAAGGCCTGTTCTTCGGCCTGGTGCGAACGCGGCAGGCAGATCTTGATGGTGGTGCCGGAACCGACCCGGTGCGGATGGCCACCGCTGTTGCATCCTGCCCCAGCGGCGTGTCGGCCCACGTATAGCCTGCTTCGTTGAGTTCGTGGACATCGATCGGAAAGGCGCGGCCGCCGTCGGAGCCCATCCATACCATCCAGCGCAGGCTGCGTTCGGGGGCGGGGCCGGCGTATGTCACGCCGGCACGTCCAGGCGCCCGTCCGTGCTGCGCGCCGCGCCGTCGCGCCCGCCGGTAACGCAGGTCTTGCCGGTGTAGAGGATTTGGTCGATCGAGGTCATGATGGTTCCTTTTGATGTAGCGATGCCGATTGAAGCGGATGCGACACATAATATAGCATTCGCCGGTTAGGTCAACCGACCTCTCAGGATTACCCGCCGTCCTCGCCACTGAAATCGTCGCCTCTTTCAATGTAATCCTCCGTTAAACGACGCTGGCAGGCCCGGTTTAGCAACATCTTTTACCATCGTATCGCACACGCCTCAATCGCTTCCGCTTGACATCGATCTGGGGAGCGAATAAATTAGCACCGATTCATATCGCATGCGATTCATTTTTACGACGGCATCGGCGGCCGGCCGCAGCCCCATTTACCGAAGGAGTTCACAACCATGGATCGACGTTTACTCGTGCTGGCTTCCGGCATGTTCGCAGTCGGCACCGACAGTTTTGTCGTCGCCGGCATCCTGCCCCAGGTCGCCGCCTCGCTCGGGGTGTCGATCTCGCTGGCCGGGCAGATGGTGACCCTGTACGCCTTGAGCTATGCCCTGCTTTCCCCCACGGTAGCGGCGCTGGCGGCACACTGGCCGCGCAAGCGCCTGCTGCTGGCCGGGCTGGCCATTTTCGTGGCCGGCAACGTCATGACGGCGCTGGCGCCCTCGATCGGCTGGGTGCTGGCCAGCCGCGTGATCGCGGGCCTGGGCGCGGCGATGTACAGCCCGACAGCCACCGCCACCGGCGCCGCGCTGGTGCCGCCCGAGCGGCGCGCCACGGCGCTGGCCATCGTCATCGCCGGGCTCTCCAGCGCCACCGCGCTGGGCGCGCCGCTGGGCACCCTGATCGCCGGCCTGGACGACTGGCGCAGCACGATGTGGTTCGTCAGCATCGTCGGCAGCGTCGCCGGCATCGGGGTCTGGCTGCTCATGCCCGCGATCCCTCCCTTGCCAGCGGCCACCTTGCGCCAGCGCCTGGCCCCGCTGAAGGACACCCGCATTGCGCTGGTGCTGCTGACCACCCTGGTCGCCTATGCCGGCGCCTTCTCCGTGTACACCTATGTTGGCGTAATCTTTGACCGCGTCACCGGCGGCTCGTCCAGCACGCTGGCCGCCCTGCTGCTGCTGTGGGGCCTCGCCGCCACCGCCGGCAACCTGGTCGCGGGACGCCTGACCGACCGCCTCGGCAGCCGACGCATCATCTTCGGCGCCCTGCTGGTGGCAGCGGTCAACTTCGTCCTCACCCCATGGTCCTCGGCCCATCTGTGGAGCGCGGTGCCGGCGATCGTGGTCTGGGGCATCTGCGGCTGGGGCCTGCTGGTGCCGCAGCAGCACCGCCTGATCGTCCTGGCGCCCGCGGCGGCGCCGCTGCTGATTGGCCTGAATTCGGCCGCGCTGTACGTCGGGGTGTCGTCGGCAGGCGTGCTCGGCGGCGCGGCGATCGCACTGTTCGAGGGCCACGACATCGGGCTGCTGGCCGGCGCGCTGCTGGCGCTGGCGCTGGGCATCGCCGTCCTCGCCGACCGCCGCATCCGCGCCGCCGGCGCCCCTGCGGCGGTCGCCGCCCAGCCGGGATAAGCCATGAACCGGATATTGAAAAAATCGGGCGCGATATATAATCGCGAGCGTCAAGCAAACAAGGAGAACGGCAATGAAACCGGCAACGCGCGTGAAACCCGGCGACCCGGGCGTCAAGAGGCTGGACGAATTCCTGTGCTTCGCGATCTATTCGACCAACCTGGCTCTGGGCAAGGCCTACAAGCCGATCCTGGAAGAACTCGGCCTGACCTATACCCAGTACATCGCCATCATCGCGCTGTGGGAACAGGACGACCAGACCGTCACCGGCCTGGGCGAGAAGCTGTTCCTGGAGTCGAATACCCTTACCCCCATCCTCAAGAAGCTCGAGGCGATGGGCTACGTGCGGCGCCAGCGCGACGCCCGCGACGAGCGCCAGGTGCGGGTCGGGCTGACCGAGGCCGGCCACCGGCTGCGCCTGAGCGCACTGGGCAAGGGCGTGGTCTCGGAAACCCGGCTCAGCCCCGAGCAGTCGGCCGAGCTGCACCGCACCCTGGTCACCCTGCGCGCCAACCTGCTGGACAACGCCCGCAAACACGACCAGGCGCAGGCGCCGGAATAGACGCGGCGGCGCGCGGCGCTGCCGCCTTCGTCCACGGAGGCGGCCATGCGCGAGCCTGACCACGTGCTGGTGGTGGACGACGACCGCGGCATCCGCGAGCTGGTCTGCGCCTACCTGGAAAAGCAGGGCCTGCGCGCCACCGCGGCCGCCGATGGGCGCGAGATGCGCGCCGCGCTGCAGCGCTTCACGCCGGACGCCCTCGTGCTCGACCTGATGCTGCCCGGCGACGACGGCCTGGTGCTGTGCCGCGAGCTGCGCGCCGGCAAGCACCGCGCGCTGCCGATCCTGATGCTCACCGCGCGCGACGACGAATTCGACCGCGTGGTCGGGCTCGAGATGGGCGCCGACGACTACATGCCCAAGCCGTTCTCGGTGCGCGAGCTGCTGGCGCGCATCCGCGCCGTGCTGCGCCGCACCCGCATGCTGCCGCCCAACATGCAGCTGACCCAGGCCGCCACCCTGCTGGCCTTCGGCGACTGGCGGGTCGATACCGTGGCGCGCCACCTGCTCGACGCCGCCGGCGTGGCGGTGCCCGTCAGCGGCGCCGAATACCGCCTGCTGCGGGTCTTCCTCGACCACCCGCAGCGCGTGCTCACCCGCGACCAGCTGCTGGAACTGACCCACGGCCACGACGCCGACCAGTTCGACCGCTCGATCGACATCCTGGTCAGCCGGCTGCGACAGCGCCTGCGCGACGGGGCGCGCGAGCCGCGCTACATCAAGACCCTGCGCAACGAAGGCTATGTCTTCGCCAGCGCGGTCGAGCTGCTCGAGAGCGCCGCATGACGCCCCTGCGCGCGCTGCTGGCGCGGCTGGCGCCGCCCACCCTGTTCGCGCGCCTGGCGCTGATCCTGCTGGCGGGCCTGAGCGCGGCCCTGCTGCTCTCTGCCACCCTCGCCATCGGCGAGCGCGACGAGGTCAACATGGGCGTCATGATCGACAACGTCGAGATCGACGTACGCGCGGCCGTCGCCCTGCTCGAGCGCCTGCCGCGCGCCGAGCGCGCCGCCTGGCTACCTCAGCTCGAACGCCGCGGCTTTCGCTTCCTGCCCGGCGCCGGCGAGTCCGGCCCGCCGGTCAAGGCGCCGCTGTCCACCCGGCTGCTGGCCTCGGCGACGCGGGCACTGGCCCCGGACTACGGCCTGAGCGCGAACGCGCTGGCCGGGCCGCGCGAGCGCTTCCAGCTGCACCTGCGCCTGGCCGACGGCGATCCGCTCACGATCGAGTTCCGGCCGCGCCCCGGCCTGCCGCTCTCGCCCTGGCTGCCCTATGTGCTGGGAGCGCAGCTGGCGGTGGTGGCGCTGAGCTGCTGGCTGGCCGTTCGCCAGGCAACCAAGCCGCTGCGTGCGCTGGCCGATGCGGCCGACGCGATCGGCCCCGACCTGCACCCGGCCGAGCTGCCCGAACAGGGGCCGTCCGAAGTGGTGCGCGCCACCCGTGCCCTGAACGCCATGCAGCGCCGCATCGCCGGCTATGTCGACGAGCGCCTGCGCATCCTGGCCGCGGTGTCGCACGACTTGCAAACGCCGATCACCCGCATGCGCCTGCGCATCGACCTGGCCGAGGACCCGGCCCTCCAGCAAAAACTCGGCGCCGACCTGCTTGAACTGCAGCACCTGGTGCGCGAAGGCCTGGCTTATGCGCGCGCCATGCACGGCAAGCCAGAACCAGGATGCGCGCTCGACCTGGCCGGCCTGCTCGACAGTATTGCCCTCGACTACCGCGACGGCGGCGCCGCGCTGCGCCTTTCGGCTGAGCCGGGGGCGATCGTCCTGACCCGTCCCAAGGCACTGCGCCGCATCGTCGGCAACCTGCTCGACAACGCCCTGAAGTACGCCTGCGACGTCGAACTGGCCCTCGATTGCAGCGCGCCGGGCGGGCCCGTCATCCGCGTGCTCGACCGCGGGCCAGGCATCCCGGAAGACATGCTCGAAGCCGTGTTCGAACCCTTCTACCGGCTCGAGGGCTCGCGCAACCGGGAGACCGGCGGCACCGGCCTGGGACTGGCCATCGCGCGCCAGCTGGCCGCCGCCCTGCCGGCCGCACTGAGCCTGCACGGGCGCCCCGGTGGCGGGCTCGAGGCGCGCCTGGCGCTGCGCGCCGCCTGACTGCCGGCCGCCGCCTGGCGCCGCGCTGGTTTCCGGGTTCGTGTCCGGGTTTGTTTCCGATTATGTCCAGCCCGGACCCAGACACACCAAGGCCTCCTCCCGACATACAGCGGAGATGTCCGGGACATATCGCGGGCGTCTAATGGTTCCTGTCGCGACACCGTCGCTTGCCAACCGGAGAACCACCATGCACAAGATTGCCACCCGCCTGTTCCTGCTCACGCTCGCCCTTGGCGGCGCCGCCCACGGCGCGCCCGCCGCCAATCCGGACGTCGGCCCGGTCGGCATCAGCGCCAGCGCCGAGCGCGTCCTCGAAGTCAAGCCCGGCACCCGCTACCTGAACGTCAGGAACGGCGAAACCGTCGCCATCCGCGAAGGCGGACGCAGCGTCACCTGGTTCGTGCAGGCCGCCCCGAACGTGAGCGTCGTGCCCCTGTCGCGCATCGTTCCGCGCGAGGCCGCGGGCCAGGACGTCCTGCTCTACATCGCGCCCGGCCCGCAATACCTGGATTTCTAAGGTCCCGCCATCCCCGGCATTTTTACCCCAACCACCATCAGGAGAACACCATGCACGCTACCCGCGCCGCCTTTGCCGCCGCTTTTGCCCTGAGCCTGTGCGCCGCCAGCGCCCACGCCGCCGACGTCAAGAAACCGATGGAGAAATGCTACGGCGTTTCGCTCGCCGGCCAGAACGACTGCGCCGCCAGCGAAGGCACGTCCTGCGCCGCCACCTCGGTCGCCGACTACCAGGGCGACGCCTGGACGCTGGTCGAAAAAGGCACCTGCACCACCATCAAGACCCCCAAGGGCTTCGGCTCGCTGACCCCGCGCAAGTAAGGACAGGTCATGAACGCTTTTGCTTCCCTTCTGCTGGCCGCCGCGCTGGCCCCGGCCGTAACCCAGGCGGCGCCAGCCGGCGCCGGGAACGTCGTGATCGTCCCCGGCGCTTTCGTCGACGGCGGCAGCTGGCGCGTGGTGCACGACATCCTCAAGCACAAGGGCTACCGGGTAACCGTGGTGCCGGCGTCGCACGACAGCCTGGAGGGCGACATCGCCGCCACCCGGCGCGTGCTGTTCAACCAGTTCGGCAAGGTCGTGCTGGTCGGCGGCGGCCTGGGCGGCGCCGTGATCGGCCACGCCGGCGAAGGCGCCAAGGTCAAGGCCCTGGTGTACGTCGCCGCGCTGGCGCCGCAGGTCGGCGAGAACAGCGGCCAGCTGCTCGATGCGGTTCCGCTGGAACCAGCCGCCAAGCCCGACTGGGCCGGCTATTACTGGGCCGACCGCGCGCGCTTCCACCAGAACTTCGCTGCCGACCTGACGCCCAACCGCGCCGACTTCCTGGCGGCCTCCCAGGCGCCGACCACCCAGGCCTTCGTGTACGCGCCGGCCTATGCGGCGGCCTGGCGCGACAAGCCCAGCTACGCAGTCGTCGCCACCAGGGACCGGTTCCTGCATCCGGACACGCAGCGCATGATGTACCAGCGCGCCCGCGCCCGGACCGTGGAGATCGCGTCCAGCCACGCGGTGCAGCTGTCGCACCCGGAACAAGTGGCCGCCCTGATCGAGCAGGCCGCCATCGCCAACCTGTGATTTTCCCCGGCGCCGCCAAGGGGCGGCGCCATCCACCCCACCTGCAAGGAGCAACACCATGACGATTTCCACCTCTTCGCGCGTCGGCAAGGCCGGCGCCATCGCCCTGCTGGCCCTGGCCGCCCTCGGCTTGTCCAACCCGTCGATCTCGGCCGAGAAGGAAAAGCCGGGCCGCTGCTACGGCATCAACAACTGCAAGGGCGAAAGCCTGTGCGCCACCGCCAAGAACGACTGCAAGGGCCTGAACGACTGCAAGGGCCAGGGCGTGCTGGTCAAGACCCCGACCGAGTGCAAGGCGCTGGGCGGCACCGTCACCGAGAAGCAATAAGCAGGCCGGGCCCGCCCTGCTCCCGGGGGCGGGCCGTTTTGCCACCCCGTTCGCAACCACGTTTTCGCGAGGCACCCATGCCGGCATTTCCCTCCCCTCCCGTCTTTTCCGGCTTCGGCCTCGGCCTGCGCCGCGAGCACTATCCCGATTTCCTCCAAACGAAGGTCGCGGTCGATTTCGTTGAAGTGACCTCGGAGAACTTCATGGTGGACGGCGGCCAGCCGCGCCACATCCTGCGCCAGGTGCGCGAGCGCCATCCGGTGGTGCTGCATGGCGTGTCGATGTCGATCGGCTCGAGCGACGGCCTGCGCCCGGACTACCTGGCGCGCCTGCGCATGCTGGCCGACGAGATCGAGCCGCTGTACGTGACCGACCACCTGAGCTGGTCGAGGATCGACGGCTTCAATTCGCACGACCTGCTGCCGCTGCCTTATACCCTGGAAGCGCTGGACCTGGTGTGCAGCAATATCGACAGGGCCCAGGACGCGCTCGGGCGCGCCATGCTGTTCGAGAATCCGTCGAGCTACCTGCAATTCCCGGGTGCGATGAGCGAGTGCGAATTCCTCGCCGCGCTATGCCGGCGCACCGGATGCGGCCTGCTGCTGGACGTGAACAACCTGGCCGTAAGCGCCGCCAACCACGGCTTCGATCCGTTCGCCTTCCTTGACGGGATTCCGGCCGGCCAGGTGCGACAAGTCCACCTGGCCGGCCACAGCCGCAGCGGCGACCTGCTGGTCGATACCCATGACGGCCCCGTTTCCGCCCCGGTCTGGGCGCTGTACGCCGAAGCGATCGCACGCTGCGGCCCTGTCGCCACCATGATCGAGCGCGATGCGGCGGTCCCGCCGCTGGCCGAACTGCTGGCCGAGCTCGATATCGCGCGCGCGCTGGCAAAACGGGAGGCAGCATGACGCTGCGCGACCTGCAACGCGATTTCCGCCTGTGGCTGGTGACCGGCGAAGCCGCCGCCGCTGCGCGCCTGCCGGCGGCGCACGGCGCCGGACTGGCCGTCTACCAGAACAACTACCGGGCCCAACTAGTGGGCTGCCTGCAAGCCTCCTGCCCGCTGCTGCGCCAGCGCATGGGCGAGGACGCCTTCCTGCATGCGGCCGTCAAGCACATCAACGCTTTCCCGCCGCACGGCTGGACCCTGGACGCCTATGCCGCAGATTTCGGCGCCACCCTCGAGAAGCTGTTTCCCAACAATCCCGACCTGCACGAACTGGCCTGGATCGAGCTGGCGCTGGGCGCGGCCTTCGTGGCAAGCGATGCCGCGCCGCTGGCGCCCGGCGAGCTGGCCGCACTCGACTGGGACGAGCTGCGCCTGGGACTCACCTCCAGCCTGCACCTGGCGCGCGCCCTGACCAATGCCGCCGATGTCTGGCATGCCCTGTCGGACGACGTCGCCGCGCCGGAAGCGGCGATGCTGGCCGAACCCGGCTGGCATGTGGTGTGGCGCAGCGGCTTCGTGTCCTGCCTGCGCGCCACCGACGCGCTCGAGGGGCGGGCCTTGAGCGCGCTGGCCGAACACGGCAGCTTCGCCGGCATCTGCGACCTGCTGGCGGCCAGCCTGGGCGAAGACGCCGGCGTGGCGCGCGCCGGCGCCCTGCTGGCCGACTGGATCGGGGCCGGACTCATCACGGACGCGTCCGGGGCCGCGTGAAGCCCCCCCTTCTCTCCACAAAGGACATACCGATGCTCCATCATCTTCCGCGGCGCCGCTTCCTGCGCCAGGCCGCCAGCCTGGCGGCCCTGGGCCTGCCGGCCTGGCCCGCCGCCGCCTCGCCGGCGGCCACAGGTCCGGCGGCCACCGAACGCGTATCGACCGGGCTGACCGAGCTGGCCTATTTCGCCGCCGGGCCCCTCGACGGGCGTCCGGTGGTGCTGGTGCACGACCTCGGCCACGGCGTCGACAGCTTCGCCGGCATCGCGCCGCTGCTGGCGGCCAGCGGCCTGCGGGTGCTGGCGCCGCAGTTGCATGGCCGTAGCGCCCCGCACCCGCCACGGCAGGCGGCGCCAGGCAAGGACCTGATCGACTTCATCGATGCCCTGCACATCCCGGAAGCCGTGTTCGCCGGCGTCGGCGCGGGCGCCGATGCCGCCTGGGCGGCGTCCCGGTGGCGCCCCACGCGGTGCATCGGCCTGGTGCTGGCCGCCCCCAAAGGCATCGATCGCGCCCTCCCGGATACGGCCGCCGCAACCGTGTTCCTGGAAGCCAACGCCGTCCCGCATGCCTTCGCCGACGCCGTACTCGCGCTGGCCCGCGCCGGCAAATGGCGCACCCCATCCCTCCACCCTCTTCGCCAGGAAACACGCTCATGACCACCACACCAGGCCAGTGGGCCGCACGCCTGCTGCCTCCGTCGCTCCTGTTGCTGCTCGCACGCAGCGCCGCCGCTTCGATCTTCTTCCTGTCCGGGCGCACCAAGGTCGACGGACTGTTCACCATCAAGGCTTCCACCTACCAGTTGTTCGAGTACGAATACGGCCTGCCCCTGATTGCGCCGCAGACCGCGGCACAGCTGGCAACCATATCGGAACACCTGTTCCCGCTGCTCCTGCTGCTCGGCCTGTCGACGCGCCTGTCGGCCCTGGCCCTGCTGGGAATGACGGCGGTGATCCAGCTATTCGTCTACCCGGCGGCCTGGCCGACCCACCTGGCGTGGGCGGCGCTGCTGCTGCCGCTGGTGGCGCGCGGCGCGGGCGCGCTGTCGCTCGACCGGCTCGTCACCCGTACCCCGGCGCCGGCGAACGAACGCAGGAGTGCGCGATGAGCCGACCGCCCGGACGCCACCTGGGGCGCAGCTGGACGGCGGGGCTGGTGCTCGCATTGTCCGGATCGGCGCAGGCCGGGCAAGAGATCTGCGGCGGCGGCCAGTGCGGCGCCACCGGCATTGCACCGGCATTGCTACGCAAGGCCGTGACGGGCGCCCTGCGGGAGGCGCACGTCACCCCGCAACCGGCGCGCACGATCGCGCAACCGGCGGCTCCCACCGGGAATAGCCGCTTCGCGCCGCCCCCTGGGCAGGAAGCCTATGACTGCGTGCTGAGCTTCGGCATCGGCGCGGGCCTGGGCGACGGCTTCCTGGCCACCCGCGTGCTTGGCCGCACCCGGGTATGGCGCCCAGGCGCCGGGGACGGCGCGCGCTCCGACTGAAGAAAGCGCAGGCAAAAAAACGGCGGCGATCCTGGATCGCCGCCGTTTTCCCTGCCTGGCTGGCCGGCTGCCCGGGTTCAGCCGAAGGTGAAAGCGTAGGCTTGCGCGCCGCGGTCGAGGAAGCGGATCTCGAAACGGCGCTGGCGTATGCTGCCCTGCCGTACCAGCTGGTACAGACGGGTGCCGTCGACCACGCCCTCGCCGGCGGCGTCGATGTCGCTGCCGTGATCGAGGCCGGGCGCCTTGCCGTCGAGCGTGACCCGGATGCGCAGCTTGCGCCCCGCCTCGCCCGGGCCCAGCACCAGGTGCAGGTCGCGCGCGCTGAACTGGTAGGCGATCGCGGCGCCGGCCTCCAGTGCCTGCGCGCTTTCGGCGCCCACCTTCCAGCGTCCCGCCAGGCCCCACTCGTTCAGCGCCAGCCGTCCTACGCTATAGGTCTGGGCGGCGTCGGCGCGCATGCGCTCGGGCGAGTGGAAATTGGCGGCCTTGTGGTAGCCCACATAGGCTTCGCCCGATTCGATGCTGCCGGTGTCGGCCGCCATCTGTTCGCCGTGGGCCACCGGCGCGACCAGGCTGGTGTCGGCCAGCGGCGCGCCGCGCTGTTCGGCCAGGAGCAGCTGGATGGCGCGCTCCATCTTGTCGAAATCGCCCTCGCCGAACTGGTGGTAGCGGATACGTCCGGCGCCGTCGATCAGGTAATAGGCGGGCCAGTAGCGGTTGCCCCAGGCACGCCAGATCGCGTGCCTGCTGTCGACCGCCACCGGAAAATCGATCCGGAAACGCTGCAGCGCCGCGTTCACGTTGGCCAGGTCTTCCTCGAACCGGAACTCGGGCGTGTGTACGCCGACCACGGCCAGGCCCTGGTCGCGGTATTTCTGCGCCCAGGCCCGCACATACGGGATGGTGCGGATGCAGTTAATGCAGGAGTAGGTCCAGAAGTCGACCAGCACCACCTTGCCGCGCAGCTGCGCGGGCCCCAGCGGCGCGGAGTTGAGCCAGGTGGTGGCGCCGTCGAACCCTGGCGAGATGCCTTCGACCCGCAGGGTGCTGCTGCCCGCGGCGGCGCTGCCGGCCGCGCCTGTGGCCAGGGCCGCCAGGGCGCAGGCCGCGGCGACCGCGGCGAGGGCGGTGCGTCTGCTTCGATTCATGTGTGGCCCCGTGTCCGATTATTTCGAGGGCTGGTCGAGGACCAGTACCGGCTTGTTCCTGTCGACCACATAAGTCGCCAGTTCGGATGCGATGCCGCCGCCGAGGTTGCGCGCCGAATGCACGGCGCCGGCCGGGATGAACAAGGACTGGCCGGCCTTGAGCTTCACCGGCTTGCCGTCGACGACATATTCGATCGTCCCTTCCAGCACATAGGCGATTTCCACGCCCGGATGGGAATGCTTCGGAAAGGCGATGTGCGGCCCGAAGTCGACCTTGACCTGGATCGCCTCGCGCCCGCCGTCGAAGGCGTGGCGCACCGCTTCGGTGCGGCCGATGCCATTCGCGTCCAACTGCTGCGCCATCGCCCCGAGCGGCCACGCGGCCGCTGCCGCCATTGCGAGCGCCAGTACGCCCTTCGATCCGTGTGCATTCATGTCTATTCCCCTTGATTGGATGCTGCTGCGCCGCGGCCGGGATGGCATGACGGCCGTTTCAGCGGCACACCCATTACACCGTGGCCCGGTATCGGGCACGTGTCGGGTTTGTGTCTGCGCGCGGGTGTCTTGTGTCTGCGAGCGGCCCGGACACATTGCGCAACAATCGACGGCGCGTGCGCGGCATCACGACAGCTGCTGGAACAGCTGCAGCACCCGGTCCAGCGCCTCGTCGATGTCGACCGTATCGATGGCGCCGAAGCCGAAAAACAATCCGGGACGGGCGAACGGGCCGGCGTGGAAGGCAGCGGTCGGGTACAGGCCGACCTCGGCGCGGCGCGCCAGGCGCAGCAGCAGGGGCAGGTCGGTGTCGGCCCGCAGGTAGGCGCTCATGTGCAGGCCTGCCTTGAAGGCGACCGGCTCCAGCCAGGGTGCCAGGTCGCCGGCCAGGCGGCGCAACAGCCGCTCGCGGCGCCCGGCATAGACGGCGTGGCAGCGCCGTATGTGGCGCTGCAGGTGGCCGCCCTCCATGAACGTGGCCAGCGCGTGTTCGGCGAGCGTGGGCGTATGGTTGCCGGTCAGGTGCTTGGCGGTGAGCAGCGCCTCCAGGATGCCCGGCGGCGCGGCCACGTAGCCGATGCGCAGTTCCGGGAACATCACCTTGGAAAAGGTCCCGACATAGGCGACCAGTCCGTGGCGGTCCATGCTCTGCAGCGAGTCGAGCGGACGGCCTTCGTAGCGGAACGCGCTGTCGTAGTCGTCCTCGATGACGATGGCACCGATCCGGGCGGCCCGCTCGAGCAGGGCCTGGCGGCGCGCCAGGCTCATTTCCATCCCGAGCGGGAACTGGTGCGAGGGGGTCACATAGATCAGCCGGCAGCCATCGGGGATTGCGTCGACCACGATGCCCTCGCCATCGACCGGCACCCCGATCACCTGCGCGCCCTGGCTGGCGAACAGCTGCCGGGCCGGCGGATAGCCCGGCTCCTCGACGGCGACCACGGCGCCCGGCTCGACCAGCACGCGGGCGATCAGGTCGAGGGCCTGCTGGGCGCCCTGGGTAATGACCAGCTCGTGCTCGCGGCAGCGCACGCCCCGGGTGAACCCGGCATGCGCGGCGACCTCCTGGCGTAATGCCAGCACGCCTTCGGTGGCGGCGTAGCGTCCGCGCTCCCCGGCGACGCGCCGCGCCGCGGTCTTCAGGCAGCGCTGCCATTGCTCGGACGGGAACGGCGAGCGGGTCACGTGGCCGCCGATGAACTCGAACCGCGAATAGCCTTCGGGCGCAGGGTGGCGCAGGGGTGTGTCCAGCGCGCCCCAGCGGGCGAGCACTGCAGCCCCGGCAAGAGGCTGTCCCGGCTGCGCCGCGCGCGGGGCGGCAGGCGCGCGCACGAAGGTGCCGACTCCGACCTGCGCCTCCAGCAGCCCTTCCAGCACCAGGCGGGCATACACCTCGGCCACCGTCTTGCGCGAGATGTGCACCTGCCCGGACAACAGCCGGGTCGGCGGCATGCGCTCGCCTTCGGCCAGGCGTCCCGAGACGATTGCGGCGTGCAGCCCGCGGTACAGCTGGCCGCCGAGGTCGCGCTTGCCCTCGATCGTGATGTGCAGTTCCATGTTGCCTCCCACCCTCATTGTAGAGACGCCGCTCACGCCAGGGGAAGCCCCGCGGGACCGAAGCGGCGGTGGCCACCCGGAATTGGCGCGGATTGGTCACCCGCACGCCTGGCCCGGCTGCTTATCATGGTCGCTCTCACTTACCCGTCTGGAGCATGCCATGAGCACCCGTATCGACTATTACTCTGCTTCCCGCGAAGCCGTCAACGCCATGATGACCCTGGAGCGCAGCGTCGCCGGGCTCGGACTGGAACAGTCCCTGCTGGAGCTGGTCAAGCTGCGCGCTTCGCAGATCAACGGCTGCGCCTTCTGCGTCGACATGCATGTGCGCGAAGCGCGCCAGGCCGGCGAAACCGATCGCCGCCTGCATGGGGTGGTCGTGTGGCGCGAAACGCCCTTCTTCACCGAACGCGAACGCGCCGCGCTGGCCTGGACCGAAGCCCTGACTCTGGTGGCCCAGACCCGTGCGCCGGACGCCGACTACGACGAACTGGCGCGCCACTTCTCGCCCAAGGAGATGACCGACCTGACGGTCGCGATCGGCACCATCAATACCTGGAACCGGATCGCCATCGGCTTTCGCAAGATGCCGGCGGCCTGACGCGCAACGCCCCTGCCGCCGGGGGCGTCTCGCTTGACAAGGGCGTGGCCGCGGCCGATAGTGAAGCCGTGGCCGCCATTGTCGTGAAGGGACGCCCGATGCCAGCACACCCCAGCCTGCCCGCGGCAGCAATGCTTGCAGCGTGCCTCGGTTTCCCATGTTCCGCCGCCCTGGCCCAGGCCGGGCGCGCCCCGCCGGTGCTGCCGCTCGCGGCCGAGCCGCCTCCCAGGCTGACTGTCTACCCACCGGTGCCGGAAGCGCTGGCGCGCGGTGTCGTCATCCTGCAATTCCAGACCGACCACCTGCGCACGATGGCCGTCTTCGGGCCCAAGGCCGCCGAGGTTTCGCCGCGCCTCGGGCACCTGCACGTGACCGTCGATGGCGGGCCGGCGACCTGGGCCCATACCAGCCTCGATCCGGTCATCGTCGTCGGCCTGCCGCCCGGCCGGCACAAGCTCAAGCTGGAAATGGCCGACCCCACCCACCGGATCCTGGGCGGCGAAACCGTCGAGGTGACCGTGCCCGGCGCGCCAGGCGTGGCAGGGCACGGTCACTGAGCCCGCTTCAAGCCGCGGCCAGTTTGCGGTAGCGGCTGGCGGGAACCGAGGTCGACAGTTCCGGATGCATGGCCAGGCGCGCCGCCTCGAAGGCCGTGTACTTGGCGCCGTCTTCCAGGCCCGGAATGGTAACCGGCTCGCCCGCGTCCAGCCCGGCCAGGGCCGCGTCGACCATGGCATCGGCGCGCATCACGATCTCCTGCGGCAGGTGCTCGACCGGGGTGCCGGCCGTGCTCCAGAAATCCGTCGCGGTGGCGCCCGGCAGGACCGCCTGGGTGAACCTGGCGTCGGTCATGTAGAGCACGGCGTCGACGATGTCCTGCACCTGGCCGTAGGCACCGCTCGGCTGCAGGCCCGCGAGGAACTCGTGCGCCCCTTCCGGGTGCAGCGGGGTATCGATGATGCCCGGCGCGACGGCGGTGACCTTGACGCCATGCGGGGCCAGCTCCAGCTCCAGCGCCAGGGCGCGGGTCGCGCTGTTCAGGCCGCCCTTGACCAGCACCGGCAGCACCGCCGGCGCCCGGCCATTGGGCTGCAGGGCGACGCTGGCCGTGATGTTCACGATGTGGCCGGCGCCGTTGGCGGCCATGTGGGTCGCCGCCAGCTGCGACGGATAGAAGAAGCCCATCAGGTTGGTGGCGACCAGGCGCTGCACGTCCTCGGGCGTGTAGTCGGCAAACGGCTTGGCGATGAAGATGCCGGCATTGTTGACCAGCACGTCGACCCGGCCGAAGCGCTCGATCGCGGTGCGGAACAGTGCGTCGGCGGTGGCGGGCTCGGCGATGTCGCCGGCCACGCCGACGAAGTTGCCTGGGTGGCCGAGCGTGGCGGCGGCTGCCTGCAGGCGTTCGCCGCTGCGGGCGTTGCCGACCACCCGGTCGCCGCGTTGCAGGTAAGCCCTGGCCAGGGCCAGGCCGATGCCGCTCGAGGCGCCGGTGATGATGACGGTGCGGGCTTGCTGGTTCATGATGTTTCCTTTTTTCCGTGACGTGGTGGGATGGAAGGCGCCGTCCCGGATGCAGCGCGTCGTCCATGGAAACCACTATAGGCAGCGGACTGGAAAGGAAAAAGATGGTCAGGTGCAAGACAATCGATACACCGTGTAATGAATGCGCGTCAGCCTGCTCCGTAGCGAACCGGGGCAACGCGCAGTTGCTCGACAAGGAAGTTGACGAACACGCGCACGCGCAAGGCCACGTGGCGCGCATGCGGATAGATGAGGCAGAACGGCCGAGTGCGGCCGCCATGTTGCCGCAGAAGTTCTACCAGGCGGCCCGCGCGCAGGTCGTCCTCGACGATGAAGCGATAGGTCTGGACCAGTCCGCCGCCGGCGCGCGCCAGCGTCACCGCGCCAAGGATGTCTTCGGCGCAGCCATAGGCGCCGGTCGTTGCCAGTTCGAGCTCGCGGCCCTCCTCCTTGAACAGCCAGGGAATGTTGCGGCCGCTGCTGGGCAGTGCGAACTGGATGCAGTTGTGGCGGGCCAGGTCCGCGAGCGCTCCCGGCCTGCCCTGCTCCGTTAGATAGCCGGACGAGGCCACTACCACCAGGACCGGAGACGCAGCGAGATTGCTCGGGTTCACGGTCAAGACGCTGCAGCGCTGGGAGCGCGAGGGACGGCTGGTTCTGGCGGCGCGCACTGCCAGCAACCGCCGGCGCTATACCGGGAGCTAGTTCCATTCGTTTCTGCGCCTGCCTGTGCCTGTGTCTCTGACGAACTCGTTGGCAAGCTCCTTTTGTGCATCGCACGTTGGATTGGTTCACTATCCCACTCGTATCGAACCACCGATGTCACGACCATCAACAAGTTGTGTTTGCTCAAGTTTCCCTGCTGCATATCCTTGAATAATTAAAAGGTTTTCATCGCAGCAGGTAGCAGCTCACCCAACCGCAGATGGTCACCATGGCAGATACCGTGTTTCGCGTCCCCGACGTAGAGCCTGTGGCTCGTGCCAGTGCACCCGCTGCCGAATATGCTGAGTACACGGCGCTCCGGGACAAGTTCCGATCCAGCGTCCTTGGACAGCTAGGGCCGGCGATAAAGGCGAGCACGCTGGCAACCCTGGACGGTCTTCCCTATCCAGTCGCGTTTCGCAACCAGGGCGCGCTGGAGGAATGGCGGGGCGTGTTCACCGCCCACGACTGGAGTCGGCGACTGTGGGACGATTGGGCTACCCCGCGCGCCACCTGCCTCGACTGCATCAACGAGCTGTGCTGGCAAGTCGACCAACATCTTGGTCAGCGTGCGCGCCACCAGCGTCCGCCTGGCTGGCCAGACGCCACGTTTGCCACCTTTGTGAGGTGGGCCGCAAATATTCACTTCGAACGAAAACGCGGCGCACTGCTCGAGACCACGCGAGCGCTTGACGCCCTCCTGATGCAATCCGATATCGACGACACGCTGCCTATGCAGCTGTTCTCGCCACCATTCGATGCGCAGTACCTCCAGCTGAACCGCACTACGGCAGAACATTTCAGGACGCCAGATGACCGCATCAGTGGCCGCTGGATCGAGGGCATCTTCTGTTTTGTGAGCAGGCCCAGCTCGTCCGACGAACGCAACGAATTCATCACCGTGATTGAATTGGTGATCGTCTACGCCACGAACGACAAGGGTATCAGCGCGCAGTTGCTCTGCGGTCCCTTGCTCAGGCCTGGCGAGACCGTCGTCCAGTGGGCCAGGGGAATCCTGATGGGTCAGGATGTCCACCGCACGCCCGACGACGATCCGCTGATGAAGCTGATCAACAACATGGTGAAAGTGTTCCTTTACCTCGGCCTGAAGGACGCGCGCAAAGAGGTGAATATGGAACACAGCGCCGCACTCAAGCGGCTAGCGGGCGTGGGGCCGAAAAAGCACGCAAAACTGCAGCGCCGCCTGGATACCTTGTATGCCCACATAACGGTCGGCCCTGCGAGCGCACCGGCAATACTGCCTGCGCGTGGCGCCACCGGCATCAGGGCGCCGCACTGGCGGCGCGGCCATTTCCGAGCCCAGCCATGTGGCCTCACCCGCAGTTCGCGCAAGCTGATCTTCGTCGCTCCAATCCTGATCCATGCCGATCGGCTGGATGGCCAGCCACCGCCACCGAAGGCGTACGAACTCACCACAGGCCGGGCCAGAAATAATGTAGCAGTGACCGGCGTAACGACGCAGCGTATTCACCCTGCCAGATTCCCGGCGGATAGCAGACAACCACTCGCTCGAGCTTTCCAAGACCGCACATGACCAACCTAAGTCGCTCCATTCACGATCTGATCTATGACCGGCAGCACAATCGCATCCTGCGCATGTCGTTCCCGAACAATGATGCCCCAAGCGCACAATTCCTGGTCAACAAGATCGACGCCACGGAAAGCCTGTCCAGGGATTTCGAGTTCACGGTCGAGTTGCTGTGCGACGCCGCCGACCTCGCTCTCAAGGAGATGCAGGGCAAGCTGCTCAACATCGAGCTAGTGCGCAGGGACGGCGGCCTGCGCTACTTCTCCGGCTACGTGTTCAGCTTCCGCCGCTGCCATTCCGACGGCGGCATCACCTTTTACGAAGCGAGGCTTGGCCCCTGGCTGAAATTCCTCAGCCTGCGCAAGGATAGTTACCTGTTCCATGGGAAAACCTTGCGCGACCAGACGGAGGAAATCTTTCGCGAATGTGGCACGCATGCCCAATGGGATTGGCGCGTGACCGCTGACGACCCGGTCATGACCGATGCTTGCCAGTTCAACGAAACAGACTACAACTACCTGAGCCGACGCTGGGAAGCCGCAGGCTGGTATTACTGGTACGAACATGACCTCAGTGGACACAAGCTCGTCATCAGTAGCGATTCCACACAAGCTACAGCGATCGATGGCGTTACCGAGGTGCGCTTTCACGGCGAAGGCAGCTCTTTGGAAGAGGACGCCATCGACCACTGGTCGCCAGCACGTCAAGCCGTCCCTTCCAGCGTTGCCTTGAACGGTTTCAATTTCAAGGATCCGATTCCTACCAGCGTCAGTGTGCCCACTGTGAACCGACAGGGAGATGTGCCAGCGATCGAGTCGTATGAATACACGGGCGCTTACGGCTTCCGGAACTTCAGGGATGGCGATGCGCAAAGCCGCATCCGGATGGAAGAATTCGAGGCAGTCGCCAAGTACGTCGAAGCACAAGGTAACGACCGCTTCCTGATGCCGGGCCGCTGGTTCCATTTGGTAGACCATTTCAATCACAACATCCTTGCTGCCAAGCGCGACGCCAGCAAGGACGAATTTTTGATCCTGTCAGTTCGCCACACCGCCACCAACAATTACCTGCAAGATGCGGATGAAAAAATCGTCTATCGCAACTGGTTGACCTGCACCCGCAAGAGTATTCCTTGGCGGCCAGGCAGGAGCTTCAACAGCACGGACACCAGGATCCTCGCTCCGCAGACTGCCATCGTCGTCGGGCCATCCGGCCAGGACTCGATTCATACCGACGAGTACGGGCGGGTGCGGGTGCAATTCCATTGGGACCGGGTGGGCAGCAACGATGAACGCAGCTCGGCCTGGGTGCGAGTAGCGAGCTCCTGGGCGGGTGCGGAATTTGGAGCCGCAGCGATCCCCCGAGTGGGGACCGAAGTGCTTGTCCAATGGCTGGAAGGTTGCCCCGATCGCCCGATCATCACAGGGGCCGTCTTCAATGAACGGAACATGCCACCGTGGAGCGTTCCCCCGCAGCGGGCACTGACAGGATTGCGAAGTCGCGAGCTAGCTCCCGGCAACTCCTCTGCCGGGCGTAGCAATCATCTGGTCCTCGACGACACAAACGGGCAGATCCAGGCCCAACTCAAGAGCGACCACCAGTGCAGTCAGCTCTCGCTCGGCCATATCACGCGTATCGAGGACAACGCTGGTCGCAAGGACGCACGTGGCGAAGGATGGGAACTGGCGACCAACGCATGGGGTGTCGCACGCGCCGCGCAGGGCATGCTAATCACGACTGAGGCGCGGCAGAACGCCGCGTCCCACATGAAGGAGTTAGGGGAGACCGCACAGCGACTGGCATCAGCGGCACAGATCCAGGAACAGCTGGCCTCGATGGCGATCGATCACGAAGCCCAGGAGGCCGGGCAGCAAGAAGACGCTGCCGAGGACATCAAGGCCCAGAACTCGGCAATCCGGGGAGCGCCGAAAGGATCGTTTCCCGAACTCGCCGAGCCGCATCTTGTCATGGCCAGCCCTGCCGGGATCGAGCTAACGAGCGCGCAGTCGACCCATATCGCTAGCGAACGCCACACTGCGATCACGAGCGGAAAGAGTCTATCGGTGGCAAGCGCCGATGGCCTGTTTGCCAGCGTCGGCAAGACCTTCAGGCTCTTCGTCCACAAGGCAGGAATGAAGCTGATCGCCGCAAGTGGTGTCGTGTCGGTACAGGCGCAAAGCGACAACGTCGAGATCATCGCAAACAAAGTGCTCGACATGCTCAGCGAGACCGACTGGGTCAACGTTCGTGGGAAAAAAGGCGTTCGCCTGCACGGGGTCAACAACATGGTCGAGATCGGCGAAAAGGTGCAGTTTTTCACCTCCGCGCCTGTACTTTTCCACGGCAATCTCGAAACGCTGCCAGCCAAGAGCGTGTCGCAAGCATTCAACGAACGCTCGTCGGAGTACCAGTTCGACCAGGAGGTCAACTTTGTCGACGCGAACCTGAAGCCCGAAAAGAACATTGCATACGAACTCGTGCGTGACGATGGAACGGTCATCGACGGCAAAACCGCAGCCAACGGTAGCACCGAGGTACAGAAATCCGGTGGTTTCGACTCCTACACCATCCGCTACAAGGGCGAATTACCATGAGCGATCAATCGGGATTGAACGAGCGGGGAAATCACCAGGGTGAGTTCACGCAAGGCGTTGGCGGGTGGGCGGAATACACAGTCTACATGACGAAGACGTCCGACACGATCCGCCACGACGTCAAGCTCCCGCCAAAAAAAGTGATTCCCGTGATTTTCCTGCCCGGCGTGATGGGTAGTAATCTTCGGCTGAGCAAAAAACGGCAGAAGGAGCTGGAGCGGCCGGATAATCGCTCGTGGCGCCCCGACGACATGTCTAGCAAAATCGACAAAGCCGGCCTTTTTCTTTTTAGCACTGGTATCGGTGGGTGGTATAAGGATGCTTCGCCGGCACAGCGGCAGCTCATCCTCGATCCGAACGAAACGGAAGTCGAGTATTACCACTACACCGAGAGCAAGGATCGTTTCGATCCCGAAGGCACTGAAACGCTGGCTGCGGACAAGTTGCATCAAAACGTCCCCGACAACCTCGAACCCATTCCGCCCCTGATAGGAACGCGTGCGGCAACAGGACGGAACTTCAGGCGCGGCCCATTGGTGAAGAAGCGCGAAACGCCGGCACAGGTCGCACGGTGGCGTGGCTGGAGCGAGATCCTGTTTGCCGGAGCTTATGGGCAGATGTTGAAAACAACGGAAAGCCACCTCAACAATATGATGGTAGGAGGTGCGGCCAATCCAATGTGGAAACCTTTCTTTGCCGATCCCCGCACTTTTGGTGGCGTGGATGCAGGCACTGCACTGACGGAGGAGGATCTCAAGAAGATCGCCGGGTGCTGGTACCCAGTGCACGCCATGGGGTACAACTATTTGAAGAGCAATGGCGTATCTGCTCGGGTGATCGCGGAACGCATACGTGGGCTTGCCAAGGGCTACCAGAAGCGGGGCTTTAAATGCGACGAAGTGATCATCGTTACGCACAGCATGGGCGGTCTGCTCGCCCGTGCGCTCATCCATCCAAAGTATGGAAACCTGCTCAACGACCCTGCAGTCAAGGTGCTCGGCATTTACCATAACGTGATGCCAACCATGGGCGCCGCCGCATCCTATAAACGCATGCGTTTCGGTTTTCTTGATGGGTCGGGTATAGAAGCCGAGACTGTAGCAAAGGTTTTAGGCATCAATGGGAAACACGCCACTGCCATCCTCGCCAATGCCCCTGCAGCATTGGAGCTGTTTCCCGGTTCGGCGTATGGCACGGCATGGCTTAAGGTAGTAGACGGGTCGGGGCGCGAAATGTGGAGTTGGCCCGGCAACGCAGAAAGTGCACTGGAAAGCATTTACCTTCAGCCACCGGACAAGTGGTGGCGGCTTCTCCATCCAGATTGGGTCAACCCGGGGAGGGTGAGAGCTGCTGCTGGTGGTGGCATCGCTGGCGTCATCTATCGTCTCAAAAAGGCTGCAGAATTTATAGAAGATATCAAAACCACATTCCACCCGAGCAGTTGTTATGGCAGCTTCTGCTCGTCATTGGAACGCCCCAGCTACGGCGAAGTCGTGTTCAAGGTGGCTGACCGCGAAGTATGGGATGCCAGGAACGTCAAGCTTCCCCCGGTCGAGAGCTGGAAACTCTTGAGCGATGATGCCATGAGCACACTGAAAGTCCAAGCTGGTACGCGCGTGCTGACCCTTACGCTGCAGCCCCCAGCGGCGCCGGGCGACGAAACTGTTCCTGCCGCCCGCTCCGCCAAGCTGATCGCCGGAAAATTGTTCGTGCATGGCGAGACGAAGGGCAAAAGCTATGAGCACCAAAAAAGCTATGCCGACCAGAACGTGCTGGCGTCCCTGCTGTATTCCGTTGTTCAAATCGCCAAGACAGCGAAATGGGAGTGATCGTGAAAACCATGACTTACCTAATAAGTGGCTCTATTCTGGCAGTCTCGCTGATCGTTTCGGTTTCGCTACCTGGAAATTCCCGCAGTTACACTTATAAGGAGACTGCCGTGCCCGAACCAGTCAAGCTCAGCCCACGTCTGCAAGCGTTGTTCGAAAAAACCAAAATTCTCTGTTTTGGCCGCTATGCGATTGAAGTGCCTCAGGAAGCGCAGCTTATTCCGGGAAGTGCCGTTCTCGACTCTGGCATTGAGGTCGTTTCCGGCGGATTGGAGAAGGCAAAGCACCGCGCCGACGAGAAAATAAGGAAAGTAAAGTGGGAAGACGACAGTGCCGAGATCACTTATTACGGTCCAGGGCCCATCGCAAATAGCTGGCAAGTGCGCTATTTTGAAAGCAAATACCATAAAGAGGACAATGCTCTCTTTTTCGATACATACATCAGTAAAGACCAACTCACATTCGTATTGGATGATTCGATCTTAAAGGGCGAGACCGAAAGCACGGTGATCGCCCGACAGCTAGCGCGGGCCGAAAGCTTGCGATTGCGCGCTGCAGAGGAAATACCGACTGAGCCGGGTTTCTGCATCGAACACGGCTTCATGCCTAGCGATCGCTATGTGGCTCAGGAAACGATCAGCGCAGGAATTTACTTGCCCAGCCTTCCGGACGTCACCTTCTCCGTCAGTTCCAACAAGGACGCTTACGCCGATTACGACAAAGCCACATTCGAGGAAATGAAGCGTAACGAGTTGCCCCTGCTCGCCCGCATCAAAGCCGCGCAAACAACCCAGGGTGCCTCGTATCCCAAGCGGGACGTCCTGCGCGAAGGCAAACGGGACGTACAACATTGGAAGGGCGAAGAATCGCTCATTCGGAGGCCCGACGGTACTCACGATTTCGAGTGGGCCTTCGTAGGTACGCCGACAGACGTGGCAAACCCATCAGAGTTTCACGCCGCCATGTTCACCAAGGTCAAGGACAATTTAGTCGGGGCCGCAAGTAAGGCATCGGTCAGTGACGACGAGGCCGTTGCATTGTGGGACAAACTCCTCTCCAGCCTGAAGTTCAGGGTTAAAGTGCCTGGCGCACCCGAGGGATCCTACCTTTTACCCAAAAGCAAACCGGATACTTCAGGTACGAAGTGATAATGCAAGAACCGATGAGCTGGACAGACCATGGAACAAGAGGTCCGCGAAGTGATTCGCATGAACGCTAAGACCGATTGCGATGGCCACGGAAAGTTTAGTCTCCAAAATTTCCTGTTTATTCTCATTACGGCTTTTATATTTCAGTCCGCCCCAGCAACTGAGCTCTTATTGAAGTCGCCTGATGGCGGGCGAATAACCTTAAACGTGAAAAGGCAACAGGTTACAGCAAAAGATGATCAGAATAACATCGCCTGCGAAGTGGCTCCAAGCATTTCCAAACACCTGAAACGAGCAGAAGATGTTCGTCTGATTGGAAATCCCAGCAATTCAGAGTCGCAAATCTTCATTGTGATGACCCGAGAACCCTCGCGTCCTAATGCAATGGGACGGGGCTACTGCGGTGCAGGCTATGAAGACTACCTGCTGTTGGTCGAGATGCTCGGACGAAAACTACTTCTTCGAGATCAATTTCTATTGCAGAGTTGCCTCAAGAGCATATCAATGTACATCGATCAGGGAGACGACCACCCTAAAAACGGATTAATAGATGAAAAAAACGGATCCCTTAGCTATCGGCTGGTGGATGATGATGCTGGCAAAAAGAGAACGCTAACGGATAGCGACAAGCATTTCAAGACCGGTCTAGTGCAGGATCCTGACCAATAAATAAGCCATCAGACGGACTGCGGGAAATGCTTGACGCAATGCCCTTATGCGGTGAAAGAGAGAGCCAGATGAAACATGAAGGACGTGGAGTAATACGCTTGAATGACAAGACCGATCACGGCGGCCAAGTTATTTCTGTTTCATCAGGAACGGTGGTCTTGGGAAAAGAAGCAGCGCTTGCAGACGATATGACCTTTTGCCCCAAGTGCAAAGGCAACTTCCCCATCAAGCCAGATGGCGCTGGGGCAAAGCATATCGGACGCCCCTATGCATATGATAGCGATTTGACCGCTTGTGGCGCAAAACTGATCTCTTCACTATGATGGTTTCGAGCGTACCCTTCAGGCTTTGGCGCGCCGCACTCGTCACTCGAATCAGGACGCAAGCCCCGCTCGTGGTTGCCGCCCTGGCGTTATGCATGCCGTGCCTGGCGAGTGCAAGTACGTGCTACGGCACAGTCGGCAACGGGCGGCTATCTGGTGGAGTGCGATTGCCGCCCCAGGGCGACAACTTCCTGGCCTATAGCACAATGGGGGTTGAGTTGGGCAGGACTCACGTTCACAATCTCGTGCATCAGGTTGTGCTAAGCGCATACGCGAACGTTAGAAAGACGATGCCTGATAAGACGTATGTCTACGGAGAAACCGGATTTGCACACGGTGGCCGAATACGTCCCCACCGAACGCATCAGGCGGGCCTCTCCGTTGACTTCATGGTGCCAGTCTTGGACGATGCGAATCGTTCAGTACCGTTGCCGTCGACGCTCAAGAACAAATTTGGCTACGGACTCGAATTTGACGAGCACGGGCACATCCCGGGTTTTCGCATAGACTTCGATGCGATGGCCGAACATCTTTATCAAATTTCACTGGCGGCTCGCCAGCATGGCATCGCCATTGAACGGGTCATTTTCGATCGGGGGCTGATGGAAAATCTTTTCAGCAGTAGCCCGCGCGGAGACGACTTACGCCGCACGATGCCTTTCATGAAGAAGCGCCCTTGGGTCCGGCACGACGACCATTATCACATCGACTTCAGAATCGAATGTCGACCACTCAGCGAGTTTCGCGACCGCTGATTGATCATTATCGTTGCCCTAGAAGTGCGAGACGTAGTCAAGAACGCCCTTGTGACCCATATGTGATCTGAAATCCCTTTCAGCTGGACCGCCCTTCAGCTTTCCCGCTGAGAACCTCGTGGCCGCATCTCCCTCCATTCGATTATTTCGCTCTCCAGCCAACCTGATGAGCGAGTGGACAGCTTGAGTTGCGTTGGAAAGGTGCCCTGCTTGATGGCTGCGTAGATGCTTGAGCGGGAAAGCCCGGTCATGGCGATGACTTCCCTGATGCGGATGATCCGGCCGTGGCTCGGAAAAACTGGCGTTTGCATTGCTATTCCAATCAGTTGCGACGTCTTCAAGAATAGCCCTGCAAAGCTGGTCAGGACCAGCGCTTAATACCCCCGATTTTGGCCCCTTTATCCGCTCGGCGATCCTCCAGGCAACAAAATCATGAATCGTGTGACTTGAGAGAGTGTGGACAACGGCCTCGATCCAAGTTCATGGTGCCAGCCGACCGCGCTCTCCCTCGGCTCGTACCTGACGGACCTCGCTACGCGGCGGAAAGGAGGCCACTGCCACCTCGTCGAGGTAGTCAGCCCAACGCTGCATCATCGCGCGCCGCTCTTCAAGGTAACTCGCCCAGTCGTATGCACTTTCCAGCTTGTCCTTCTGCGCGTGGGCGAGCTGGCGGTCCACCACCTCATGCCGGTAGCCCAGCTGTTCCTTCAAGGTGCTCATGGCAAGCGAGCGGAAGCCATGCCCGGTCATGTCCCCCTTGTACCCCATCCGCTCAAGCGCCTTCAGCAAGGTGTTATTGCTCATCGGGCGCTGTGGGTCGCGCATGTTGGGAAACAGCCAGGTGCCGCCACCCGTGAGCCGGTGCAGCTGGCGCAGCAGGGCCAGGCCCTGCCGCGGCAGGCATACCTGGTGATCCGTCTTGTCCGGGTTGATACGCCGCTTCCCGCGCTTCATGCGGCGCCACGGGATGACCCACTCTCCCGTCTCAAGGTCGATCTCTGCCCACGGCGTCTCGATCAGCTCGGAGGTTCTCACGAACACTAACAGCATCAGGCGCATCGCGACCCGCACGGGCAGTCCCATGCACGCCTCGTTCGCGTTCAGGGCGCGCAGGAATTCCGGCAGCCCATCCGGCCCAACTGCTGCGAAGTGGCCCTTCTCCCGCGGCGCGAGCACCTCCCGCAAGTGCTCCGCCGGGTTGCGCTCGGCCAGCCCGCAGCGCATCGCGTACCTGAATACCCGCGAACAGTTTGCGGCAAGCCGGCTGGCGATCTCGAGTGCCCCGCGCCGCTCAACCGCACGGATGGCATCGATGACGTCACGCGGCTGGATCTCGGTGACGGCCAACTTCCCTATCTGGGGGAAGATGTTCTGTTCGAAACGATGGAGGATATCGCGGGCGGTCTGGGGCTGCCACTGCGCAAGCATCGTCTGGTGTCATTCGCGCGCCACTTGCTCGAAGGTGTTTGCGGCCGCCATTCGTGTTTGGCGCGCCTGCTCGTCGCGTACGCGGGCCGGATCGGCACCAGCGGCCAGGAGCTGGCGGGCGCTGTCGCGCCGCTCGCGCGCGTCAAGGAGCGACACGGCAGGGAAGGCGCCGAAGTGAAGTTTGTTTTCCTTGCCGTTGGGCTGGCGGTACTTCATGCGCCAGTGCTTGCCGCCGCTTGGCGTGACCTCGAGGTAGAGGCCCCCGCCATCGGCGAGCTTGTAGGGCTTCTCGCGGGTTTGGCGTTCTTGATCTGCAGCTGGGTCAGCGGCGGTACGCGCTTGGGCATCTGGGGGCCTCCTGTCCAGGGGAGCCCCAACGAGGCCCCCAAACGAGCCCCCAAGGATGCTGGCTCCTGGGGGACGATACTGGACAGTATTAGGCAACAAAAAACCCGCTGTCTCTATGAGAACAGCGGGTTCCTTGATGTCCCTAAACATCTAGGGACGATAATCTGGCGGAGACGGTGGGATTCGAACCCACGATACAGGTATAAGCCGTATGCATCCTTAGCAGGGATGTGCCTTCGGCCACTCGGCCACGTCTCCAATCAGGGCCGGCTTCGCAGTCAGCGCTGAGTGCAGGCATCTTAAGGTCTGGACCTCGTTTGGTCAAGATTGCACGGCAAAATTTCTGAAAATAATTAAGCCTGTTCCAGGTTGAATGCCTTGTGCAGCGCGCGTACGGCCAGCTCCATGTATTTCTCGTCGATCAGCACCGAAATCTTGATTTCCGAGGTCGAGATCATCAGGATGTTGATGCCCTCTTCCGACAGCGTGCGGAACATCTGCGAAGCGACGCCGACGTGGCTGCGCATGCCCACGCCCACGGCCGACACCTTCGAGACCTTGGCGTCGCCCAGCACCTTGGCCGCGCCCAGCGATTCGCGCTGGGTTTCCAGCACGCTCATGGCCTTGACGTAGTCGCCGCGCGACACGGTGAAGGTGAAGTCGGTCTTGCCGTCCACCGACTGGTTCTGGATGATCATGTCCACTTCAACATTAGCGTCGGCAATGGGGCCGAGGATGTGGAAGGCGACGCCCGGCTTGTCCGGCACGCCCAGGACGGTGATCTTGGCTTCATCGCGGTTAAAGGCGATACCGGAGATGACGGCTTGTTCCATATTGCTTTCTTCCTCAAACGAAATCAGGGTGCCGGACTTCGCTTCCTCGTCCAGCGGCATCAGGGGATCGGTCAGCGACGACAGCACGCGCGTCGGGACCTGGTAGTTGCCGGCGAATTCGACCGAGCGCGTCTGCAGCACTTTCGAACCCAGCGAGGCCAGCTCCAGCATTTCTTCGAAGGTAATCTTCGACAGGCGGCGCGCTTCGTCCACCACGCGCGGATCGGTCGTGTAGACGCCGTCCACGTCAGTGTAGATCAGGCATTCGTCGGCCTTCAGCGCTGCCGCAATCGCGACCGCCGACGTATCCGAGCCGCCGCGGCCCAGGGTCGAGATATTGCCGTCCTCGTCCATGCCCTGGAACCCGGTGATGATCACGATCTTGCCCGCGTTCAGGTCGCCGCGCACGCGAGTGTCGTCGATCGACTGGATGCGCGCTTTTGTAAACGAGGAGTCGGTGCGGATGCCCGCCTGCCAGCCGGTGTAGGAGACGGCGTCCTTGCCGATCGCCAGCAGCGCCATCGCCAGCAGGCCCACCGAAACCTGCTCGCCAGTCGAGGCGATCATGTCGAGTTCGCGCGGGTCCGGCTGGGCCATGATTTCCTTGGCCAGTCCAATCAGGCGGTTGGTCTCGCCGGACATCGCCGACGGCACCACCACGATCTGGTGGCCCGCGTCGTGCCACTTGGCCACGCGCGCGGCGACATTCTTGATACGGTCCGTCGAGCCCATCGACGTCCCGCCATATTTGTGGACAATTAAAGCCATATCAGGAGGGTTCCAGCTTGTTGAAGGATCAAAAGGGGACCCTTACTCTAGCATGCTGCAGCGCAGTATCACAAGGCAGGGAATAGAAAAAGCTATACGAAAAGAAAATAAAGTAATACGTTTTTCGTACAGAAACTATTCGCTCGCGGGCACCCAGCGCAGGGCGATGCGTGCGCCCTCCCCTGCGGCCAGGTGATGGCAATCCATGCCGATGCCGGCGGCAAACAGCAGCACGCGGCCGGCGCTGACCGTCGGCGCGCGTTCGCGTTCCCAGGCGGGCACGCCGAGCGACTGGTAGTGGGCCTTCAGGCCGCGCGTGGGACGGTTGGGAGCGAGCTTGAGGCGCTCGCCGCCCTTGCGGAAATCTATGGTCAGAAGCTGCGCGCGCAGCCAGGCCGCATCGAAGCCCTCGGGCGCAGGATCGAAATGCAGCACGCCGCCATAGGCCGGAAAAGCCAGCGATGCTTCGCCTTGCCAGCGAAAGCGCTCGCCGAATTTCTCGATCACGCCTTCGTCGTCGGGATCGCGCATGCCGGCCAGGTCCGGCAGCCGCGGCGTGATGTGCAGCTTGCCGCGGTGGCGGCGGATATGGCAGGCCGGGTGCGTGACCTTGAGCTGGGCGTCTTCGCGCGCCGAGAACAGCTGCGAGACCATCTCGCCCAGCCAGGCCGTCGAGGGCATGGCCAGGCAGCGCTTCGCGAACAGGTGGCGCAGCAGGTTGTCCACCCGGTCGCGGCTGAGCAGCTGCAGGCGCGCCAGGTCCACCGTGTCGCCGTCGAGGCAGCCGGCGAGATCCTGCGCCGCCAGCTCGTCCAGCATGCGCTGGGCCGCCTGCACGTGCGCCGCGCCGCGCGCCAGCCGCTGCTGGAAGCCGGGGAAGGCGGCGCCCAGGGCCGGCATCACCGTGTGGCGCAGCGCATTGCGCGCATAGCGTGGGTCGCTGTTGGATTCGTCTTCCACCCATGCCAGGTTTTCCAGCCGCGCATAGGCTTCGAGCTCGGCGCGCGAGACGCTCAAGAGGGGACGCGCCATGAGCAGGTGCGCGTCGCCGAGCAGCTCGGGCGCGTGATTCGCGGCGTCC
This sequence comes from Telluria sp. AZSoR62, assembly GCF_058111565.1. NCBI lineage: Bacteria > Pseudomonadati > Pseudomonadota > Betaproteobacteria > Burkholderiales > Oxalobacteraceae > Telluria > Telluria sp. AZSoR62. The sequence continues at coordinate 15,149 of NZ_JBYTST010000004.1, read as the reverse complement.
ATGCCGGACAAGCCGGCCGGGCCCGAGCCGCGCAGCAGCTGCAGCAACACGGTTTCGGCCTGGTCGTCGAGGTGGTGGGCGGTGAGCAGCAAGGGCACGCCGTGCGCGAGACACATTTCGCCGAGGGCGCGGTAGCGCAGCTTGCGCGCGGCGGCTTCCGTGCCGTCCTTGCCCTTGACCACGTCCACGCGGCGATGGTCGAAGGCGATGCCCAGCGCCGCACAAGCTTGCCGGCAGTGCGCCAGCCAGGCATCCGCATGCGGGCTCAGCCCGTGGTGGACATGGAAGGCGTGCAGCTCGATGTCTTGAGCGGCGGCCCAGTCGTGCGCGAGCCGCAGCAGGGCCATCGAATCGAGGCCGCCGCTGCAGGCAATCGCCATGGACGTCGGGGAAGTTGAAGCACGCAGGCCGGTCAAGGCCTGCGCAAGGACTGCCGGAACGGCTCCGGCTTTCGAACGGCTCACTCTTCGCGCGGCAGCGTTTCCTTGAACTTGCCGTAGCTCATCAGTTTCTGGTGACGGGCTTCGAGCAGGTCCTTGGTCTTGACGCCGGTGAACTGGCGCAGGGTATCGGCCAGTGCGCGCTTGAGCATCTGCGCCATGCCTTTCGGATCGCGGTGCGCGCCGCCCAGCGGCTCGCTGACGATCTTGTCGATCAGGCCGTTGGCCTTGAGGCGATGGGCGGTCAGGCCCAGGGCTTCGGCGGCGTCCGAGGCGCGCTCCGAGGTCTTCCACAGGATCGAGGCGCAGCCTTCCGGCGAGATCACCGAATAGGTCGCGTATTGCAGCATCAGCACGGCATCGCCCACGGCAATGGCCAGCGCGCCGCCGGAACCGCCTTCACCGATGATGGTGGCGATCAGGGGCACTTTCAGCTCGGCCATGACATACAGGTTGTGGCCGATCGCTTCGGACTGGCCGCGCTCTTCGGCGTCGATGCCGGGGAAGGCGCCCGGGGTGTCCACGAAGGTAAAGATCGGCAGGCCGAATTTCTCGGCGACCTTCATCAGGCGCATGGCCTTGCGGTAGCCTTCGGGTTTCGGCATGCCGAAGTTGCGCATCGCGCGCTCTTTCGTGTCGCGGCCCTTCTGGTGGCCGATGACCATGCAGGCCTGGCCGTTGAAGCGCGCGAGGCCGCCGATGATCGACTGGTCGTCGGCGAAGGTGCGGTCGCCGTGCAGTTCATGGAAGTCGGTGAAGATCTCGTTCACGTAGTCCATGGTGTAGGGACGCTGCGGGTGGCGCGCGATCTGCGACACTTGCCATGGCGTGAGCTTGGCGTAGATGTCCTTGGTCAGCTGCTGGCTCTTCTTGGCCAGGCGGTCGATCTCTTCGGAGATGTCGACGGCGGAATCGTCCTGCACGAAGCGCAGCTCTTCAATCTTGGAATCGAGCTCGGCGATTGGCTGCTCAAAATTGAGGAAAGTTGTTTTAGTCATTGTACCTCCGTATTATTTCGTGGCCGCGGCGTCCGACTGCGCGGCACGCGTCTAGCCTGATTTTGGGCGCTATTTTACCGTACCCGTGTGCGCTGGGAAGGCCTAAACCGGGTCGAGGCTGCGCCACAGGTACCAGGTGGCCACCGTCCGCCAGGGTTCCCAGTTGGCCGCCACCTCGCGCGCATCGCTGCGGGAAACAGGTTCGCCAGAGAAATAGTTTTGGCTGATGCCCTGGATCAGGCCGGCGTCGTCGAGCGGCAGGACGTTCGGGCGGAGCAGATTAAATATCAGGAACATCTCTGCTGTCCAGCGGCTGATGCCGCGGATCTGGACCAGTTCGGCGATGACGGCCTCGTCGTCCATCTGCGACCACAGGTCGGCATGGACGCGCCTGGCCTTGAAATGGTCGGCCAGGTCGAGGATGTATTCGGTCTTGCGCTTGGACAAGCCACAGCCGGCCAGCTCGGGCGCGCCGGCCTTGAGCACTTGTGCCGGGGAGAGCTTGGGGCAGATCGCCAGCAGCTTGCCCCAGGCCAGGTCGGCCGCCTTGGGCGTGACCTGCTGGCCGACGATGGAACGGGCCAACGTGGTGAACGGATCGGGATGGCCGCGCAGGTGCAAGTCGCCGAACTGCGGGATCAGCTTGTTCATGATGCGGTCGCGCGCCATCAGCGCGGCTTTCGCTTCCGCCCAATAGGCGGGAACCGACAGCTCTCCCGACAGTTCGCCCGGCGCTTCGAGAGCCGCCACCGGCTTGTCCTTGTCTGCCATTATGCGCGGCGCCAGGTCGTCGTTCCGTCCGGCTTGTCTTCCAGGATGATCCCGGCGGCAGTCAGTTCGGCGCGGATGGCGTCGGCTTCGGCAAAATTACGCGCCTTCTTGGCGGCGGCGCGGCGGGCAATGGCGTCGTCGATGCCGGCGTCGGCGCCGCCCGTGCTGCCCTGCAGGTAAGCCTGGGGCGAGCGCTCGAGCAAGCCCAGCACGCGGCCCAGGGCCTTGAGCTGGCGCGCAGCCTCGACCGACTTGGTGCGGTTGACTTCGCTTGCCAGGTCGAACAGTTCGGCCATTGCCAGTGGCGTATTGAAATCGTCGTCCATCGCCTCGCGGAAGCGAACGGCGTGGGCTTCTTCCCAGTCGACCGCCGGGGTCTCGTTGTCCAGCTCGACCATCGACAGCGCCGTGTACAGGCGATTCAAGGCGCCCTTGGCGTCGTCGATGTGCGCATCGGAATAGTTCAGCGGGCTGCGGTAGTGGGCGCGCACGATGAAGAAACGGATGACTTCGGCGTCGTATTGCTTGAGCACGTCGCGGATCGTGAAGAAATTGCCCAGTGACTTGGACATCTTCTCGTTGTCGACGCGCACGAAGCCATTGTGGATCCAGTAGTTGACCATGTTGCCGCCGAAGGCGCCTTCGGACTGGGCGATCTCGTTCTCGTGGTGTGGGAACTGCAGGTCGGCGCCGCCGCCATGGATGTCGAAATGCTCGCCGAGCGTGGCGCAGGACATGGCCGAGCACTCGATATGCCAGCCCGGACGGCCCTTGCCCCATTTCGAATCCCACTTGGCCTCAAGCGGTTCGGATTCCTTGGCGGCTTTCCACAGCACGAAGTCGAGCGGGTCGCGCTTGCCGCTGTTGACGTCGACGCGCTCGCCGGCGCGCAAGTCGTCGAGCGACTTGCCCGACAGCTTGCCGTAGCCTTCGAAGCCGCGCACGGCGTAGTTGACGTCGCCGTCGGTGCTCTTGTAGGCCAGGCCCTTGCTTTCCAGCTGCTCGATGATCGACAGCATCTGCGGCACGTATTCGGTCGCGCGCGGCACCTTGGTCGGAGGCAGCATATTGAGGGCGGCAATGTCCTCGTTCATGTAGGCGACATTGCGCGCCACCAGCTCGCCAATGGTCTCGCCGTTTTCCACTGCGCGCTTGATGATCTTGTCATCGATGTCAGTGATGTTGCGGACGTATTCCACTTCGTAGCCCGACGCCATGAGCCAGCGGTAAATCACGTCGAAGGCCATCATCATCCGCGCATGTCCGACATGGCAGTAGTCATACACGGTCATGCCGCAGACATACATGCCGGCCTTGCCGGCTTCCATCGGGACAAATACCTGCTTGTCACGCGCGAGCGTGTTGTAGATCTTGAGTTGGCTCATGGGTGTGTTCTAACGGGACGAGAAATCGGGCAATGCGGTAGCGGGACGCACGCTGGTAGCGTGTGCCGGCACGGCGGGATTGCGTCGAGATCGTCTGAACCCTTGGTGTTGTTCTTCTTTGATAGAATGGGACGTTCCGCGCAAAGTATAGCATTGTTAAAATCCCGGCTGGCCGCATATGGTTCAGCTTTATTTTTCGGGAAAAGACTTGACATCGCCTTGCGCGATGTCCACCAGAGGAGACCCCAGACAATGACCGCATCGATCTCTACCTTCCTGCTGCGCCGCCTCGCGCTTGGCGCGGGCGCCCTGCTCCTGTCTGGCGCCGTGCTGGCCGACGCGCCGCTGGGAGCCGCGGCGCCCGCCGCCGCGCCGGTCAATGGACCGCAGGTCGCGCTCAAGACCTCGATGGGCGAGATCGTGCTGCAGCTGGACCAGGACAAGGCGCCCAGGACGGTCGCCAATTTCATGCAGTACGTGAAGCAGGGCTTTTACAAGGGCACGATCTTCCACCGCGTGATCGAGGGCTTCATGATCCAGGCCGGCGGCATGAACGAGAAGTTCGAGGGCCGCAAGACCAACAAGCCAATCAAGAACGAATCGAACAACGGCCTGTCGAACCAGCCGTACACGGTGGCCATGGCGCGCGAAGACCACCCGGATTCGGCCACCTCGCAATTCTTCATCAACGTGGCAGACAATTCCGGCATCGACTTCCCGAACTACAAGGGCTCGGGCTATACCGTGTTCGGCAAGGTCGTCAAGGGCCAGGAAGTCGTGGATAAAATCAAGGGCGTGCTGGTGGACGACGTCAAGGGCATGCAGAACGTGCCGGTGAAACCGATCTTCATCCAGTCCGCGACCGTCCTCAAGGGCGACAAGCTAGTAAAATAGCGGCGCCGTGAAAATGCATTCTGTTTTCGCACTCTCAACAAAAACCAACTCAAAGGACATTCGATGACCAGCGTACGCTTGAGCACCAACATGGGCAACATCACCCTCGAACTGGACGCGGAAAAAGCGCCGAAGACGGTCGCCAACTTCGTCGACTACGTCAACAAGGGCCACTTCACCAACACCATCTTCCACCGCGTGATCAAGGACTTCATGGTCCAGGGCGGCGGTTTCGAGCCGGGCATGAAGCAGAAGGCCACCGACGCCACCGTCGAGAACGAAGGCAAGAACGGCCTGAAGAACGACAAGTACACCGTCGCCATGGCCCGTACCTCGGCGCCGCATTCGGCATCGGCCCAGTTCTTCATCAACACCAAGAACAACGATTTCCTGAACTATCCAGGCCAGGACGGCTGGGGCTATGCCGTGTTCGGCAAGGTCACCGAAGGCCAGGACATCGTCGACCAGATGAACGCCGTCAAGACCAGCCGCACGGGCATGCACTCGGACGTGCCGGTCGACCCGATCATCATCGAAAAAGCCGAAGTCCTCTGATGAAGGCAGTGCGCGGGCTGTTGCGGCACCCATCGATCCGATGACCACGCTCGCGCTCTTCGTGTCCGACCTGCACCTGCAGGCGGCGCACCCGCGCACGGCGGAAAGCTTCTTCCGCTTCCTGACCGGGCGGGCGCGGCAAGCCCGGCAGCTTTACCTGCTGGGCGATATCTTCGAATACTGGGCCGGCGACGACGATCTCGCCGAGCCTTTCCACGCACAGGTCATCGATGCGCTGCGCGCCGTGAGCGCTGCAGGCGTCGAGATCTATTGGCTGGCCGGAAACCGCGATTTCCTCGTGGGACAGGGCTTTGCCGAAGCGGCGGGACTGACCCTGCTGGCCGAGCCGCACGTCTTCGAGGCCGGCGGCCGGCGCATCGCGCTGGTGCATGGCGACGCCCAGTGCACGGCCGACCTCAAGTACATGGCCTTCCGCGCCCAGGTGCGCGACCGCGAATGGCAGCAGCAATTCCTCGGCATGCCCTTAGCCCAGCGCAAGGCCATCATCGCTAACCTGCGCGAGGGTAGCCGCGAGGCGCAGGCCGGGCAATCCTACGAGATCATGGATGTGACGCCTGGCGCGGTGGATGCGCTGTTCGAGGCGACCGGGGCCGAGGTGATCGTCCATGGGCATACGCACCGGCCGGCCATGCACGAGCGCGACGACGGGCGGGTGCGCCATGTGCTGCCGGATTGGGAGCTGGATGTGGCGCCGCTGCGCGGTGGCTGGCTGGAGCTGGATGACCAGGGGCGATTCACGCCGCGCGTGGCCGATTAAGCCAAGGTTTTGTTGCCCCGTAGGGTGGGCAGATTCTGCCCACGCGTCCAACAGGTGCCTGAAGCGTTGTCGCGGCTGCCCCAGCTGGAGCTGAACGCGTGGGCAGGAAACCTGCCCACCCTACGGGTCGCGTCACATCATGGGGCTCGACAGGCTTCAGCGCACCTCGTCGAGCAGCTGCGGATGCCGCCCCAGCAAGCCCAGCAGCTTCACCAGCGCCACCGGCGCCTCGGCCTTGCCGGACTCGTAGCGCGCAAACTCCCCCTCTCCTTCGGCGAACATGGCGTCCGCCTTGTGCTGCGTGAGCCCCAGCGCCTTGCGCATGTTGCGGATCTCGCTTGGCCCCGCCTCGTCGACCTGGCGCTGGAATGCCTTGATCAGTTCGCCATAGTGCTCGTGCTCGCCCATCGTAAAAATCACTTCGTTGCAGCCGGCGCAGCAGTCCGCCATCACCTCGGGAATCGTGAGCTGCTTCCCCTTGTAGCTGTAGACCATCTCGCGGGCGGCGTGGACCAGTGGCGACACGCCACAGTTCGGGCAGTTGTGCATCGTGCGTCTCCTTGTTCCATGGCTTCGCATCCTACCAACATTTGCGCCGACACCGCGCCCGCTGGCCAAGCCGGAATAATCTCGCGTATGTATGTTGACACTTGCCAAACTGGTGTTATACATTACTACCACACCACTTCAATGCAGCACCAACATGGAGACAGGGATGAACCACAGCGCGTTTCGACAAAGGAGGGCTGGACATGACAGTCGGCTGGAATGACAACACCCCCATCTACCGCCAGCTCAAGGAGCGGGTGGTGGGCATGATGCTCGACGGCTTGCTCAAGGCGGGCGATGCCCTGCCCTCGGTGCGCCAGGTCGCGGCCGAATATCAACTTAATCCGATCACCGTATCGAAGGCTTACCAGGAACTGGTCGACGAGAACTTAGTGGAAAAGCGAAGGGGAATTGGCATGTATGTCACCGAAGGAGCAAGCGAGAAACTCTTGACCACCGAACGCGAGCGCTTCATCCGCGAAGAGTGGCCCGCCATGGTCGAGCGCATCCGCCGCCTCGGCCTGGACCTCGAGCAGCTGCTGCGCGCCAGCCCTGGGACTGCGCCGGGAGGTTCGGCATGAGCACCGTGCTCTCCGCACGCGGCCTGACCAAGCGTTACGGCAAGCGTACCGCCGTCGACGGCATCGATTTCGACATTCCCGCCGGGCGCATCGTCGGCTTGATCGGCCCCAATGGCTCGGGCAAGACCACCACCCTGAAAGCGGCGCTGGGCCTGATTCCCTTCGACGGCCAGCTCTCGGTGCTGGGCTTCGATCCGCGCACCCAGCGCGACGACCTGATGAAGGAAGTCTGCTTCATCGCCGACGTGGCGATCCTGCCGCGCTGGCTGCGGGTCCGCGACGCGATCGATTTCGTGGCCGGCGTGCACCCGCGCTTCGACCGCAGCAAGGCCGAGCGCTACATCGCCCACACCAAGCTGCAGCCCGGGATGAAGGTCAAGGAGATGTCGAAGGGGATGATCGTCCAGCTGCACCTGGCGCTGGTGATGGCGATCGACGCCAAGCTCTTGGTGCTGGACGAACCGACCCTGGGCCTGGACATCATCTACCGCAAGCAGTTCTACCAGAACCTGCTGGAAGACTACTTCGACGAAGAGAAGACCATCGTCATCACCACCCACCAGGTGGAAGAGGTCGAGCACATCCTCACCGACCTGATGTTCATCCGTGACGGCAAGATCGTGCTGGCCGCCTCGATGGAGGAAGTGGGCGAGCGCTATACCGAAGTGATGGTCTCGGCCGACAAGGTCACGGCAGCCAATGCGCTGTCGCCGATCGACCAGCGCACCGTGTTCGGCAAGTCGGTGATGCTGTTCGATTCGAACAAATCGGGCGGCGTCGCACGCAGCCAGCTCGCCCAGCTGGGCGAAACCCGTAACCCCAGCGTCGCCGACCTGTTCGTCGCGACCATGAAAGGAACCTACGCATGAAAACCATGAAATGGCTGCTCCAGCGCGAATTCTGGGAGCACAAGGGCGCGTTCTTCTGGGCGCCGATCGCGGTAGCCATCGCGATGGTGGTCTTCATCGGCGGCGGCTTCATGTACAGCATGGCCTTCGGCGGGCCGGAACACATCCAGATCGACGGCCAGAACCTGGTCTCGATCCAGGGCTTCCCGCAGGCGCTGCGCTACAAGATCGCCCACATCGCGGCCTCGAGCTACATGGGCATCGCCGCGCCCCTGTTCATCGTGCTGCCGGTGGTGGTGTTCTTCTACTGCCTGTCGGCCCTGTACGACGACCGGCGCGACCGCAGCATCCTGTTCTGGAAGTCGCTCCCGCTGTCGGACCGCGACACCGTGCTGTCGAAAGTGGTGACCGCGCTGGTGGTGGCGCCCCTGATCACGATCGTGGTCGCCGTCGCCGCTTCGCTCCTGCTGCTGGTGATCGGCATGATCACCGCATCGAGCAAGGGCCTGAACCTGTTCGCCCCGGTGCTGTCGGAACCGAACCTCTACCTCAGCCCCCTCTACCTGCTGGCCTTCCTGCCGCTGTACATCCTGTGGGCGCTGCCGACCGTCGGCTGGCTGCTGCTGGTGTCGAGCTGGGCGCGCTCCAAGGTCTTCCTGTGGGCGGTGGGCATTCCCCTGATCACCGTGGTGCTGCTCAAGTGGTTCAACTTCCTGCTCAGCCAGGTGACGAACCGGGTGGTCGATGTCGAGTGGTTCGTCGAACAGGTCGTGGTGCGCGGCCTGGGCGGCCTGCTGCCGGGGATCTGGCTGGGTGCGGCCGACATGTCGGCCTTCGAGAATGCCGACAACGGCCTCGATCCGGCGCTGCTGCTGGGTCAGTCCTACGCGACCCTGGCAACCCCTGGCGTGTGGCTGGGCGTGGTGGCCGGCGTGGCGATGCTGTACGCGGCGATCCGCCTGCGCCGCTTCCGCGACGAAGGCTGACGATGCGGGCACGGACCACCATCCTTGCCGCCGCCCTGCTCCTGTGCAGCGCCGCCGGCGCGGCGCAGGACACGCCGGTAAAAGAACTCGATCCGGTGCATGTGAATGCGATGCGCAACCCGGAAGTGCGCAAGTACAAGGCGGTGCTGGCCGGACTGGACGCCTTCGACAGGCATCACAAACTCGCGTCAAGGGTCGAGCAGCTACGCTTCCGGCTGACGCCGCAAATCAAGGATCAGGCGCCGGAGCCGCTGGCGATCCGCCTGGTCGGCGACGGCGGCTTCAGGATGCCGGTGGCGGTCGATAGCGCGCGGCGCTTCGTGGTGCCGCGCAGCGAAGCGGCCCTGGCCGCCGACAGCGAGCTGGAACTGAACCGCAAGCGCAGGCACTACCGCGTCATGCCCGATATCCGCACGCCCGGCCTGGCGCCGCACCAGCGTCGCATGGGGGACCTGCGGCTCGAATGCAAGGTGATGATCGCGGTCGCGAAGGAAGAGATTCCGTTCTGGGGCGTCGTCCTGATCAACGGCGTGCTGCTCACCACCGACTGGTGCAGCTTCTTCGACGACAAGAAAGAAGCCAGCTTCGACTTCTACGCCGACGCCCCGCTTGCCGGAGCGGTGCTGCGCGAAGGCGAGCGCACGCAGGTGCTGGAAGTGAAGGACAGCAGGTTCGCGGTATCGATCGCGTCCAGCAGCTGGAGCGACGAGGCGATCATCGAGCTGCGCTACGAGGAGCCGCCTACTGGAACTGCTGGCGAAACGCCTCGAACTGGGCCTTGAGGCTATCGAGCTCGCCGCGCAATGCGGCCACTTCCTGTTCCAGCTGGCCGACGCGGCCGCCGCTGCCGCCCGAGGAGCCGGCGGCCGCGGGTTCGTAGGCATTGGCGGCGATCTCGCCGCCCAGCAGGTGGCCGTAGCGCGGCTCCTTGGTGCCGGGCGCGCGCTCCAGGCGCGCCACCAGCGGCGGGTATTTATCGATCAGGAACTGCAGCGTGGCCTCGACATCCTGCACGCTCTTGAACTCGTGCAGGCGGCCGGTGCGGGTGCGGATCTCGCCCGCGGTCTGCAGGCCGCGCAGCATCAGGATGCTCAGCACCGCCACCTTGTCCTGCTCCAGGGTCCACTTGATGCGCATGCGGTGCTCGTATTTCACGACCCGTGCGCCGGCCTGCGAGGTGGCGTTGACCAGCTTGCGCTCAATGAGGCGCTGCAGGGTGTCCTGCACGACCTCGTCGGTCATCTGCATCACCGGGTCGCGGCTGGAGAGCTGGTTGCAGCCGTTGACGATGGCGTTGAGCGACATCGGGTAGTTATCGGGCGTGAGCGCCTCTTTTTCGGCCAGCACCGCGAGCACGCGGGTTTCAACATCGTCCAGCACCGCGGGGGCCGGCGCCGCGGGGCTGTCGCTGCCCTGCGCGACAGTAGCGTCGTTCGTCATGCGTTTCCTTATTCGACCAGTCGGTTCAGTTGTTCCGAGTCGAGTTTATCACCCTCCTCCAGCTTCGGACAGCACAGGCCGGCTTCGCGCATGGTGTTGGACAGGCGCTCGATCTGCTCGTCCTGGCGCGCCACGTGGTCGATCAGGCCGCGCAGGGCTTTCGACAGCGGGTCGTCGCCGTTGGGCGTGACGCCATAGGCGGCGAACAGGTGGGCGCTGCGCGACTGGTCTTCTTTCCGGATGATGTGGGCCGGGTTGCCGACCGCCGTGGCGCCGCCGGGCACCGGCTTGATGACCACCGCGTTGGAGCCGATCTTGGCGTACTCGCCGACCGTGAAGGCGCCCAGCACCTGGGCCCCGGCGCCGACGATCACGCCGCGCTCCAGGGTCGGGTGGCGCTTGGTGCCCGCAACCAGCGTGGTGCCGCCCAAGGTGACGCCCTGGTAGATGGTGCAGTCGTCGCCGACCACGGCGGTCTCGCCGATCACCACGCCGAAGCCGTGGTCGATGAAGACGCGGCGGCCGATCACGGCGCCGGGATGGATCTCGATGCCGGTGATGACGCGCGCGGCATAGGAAATGAAACGGCCGATCCACTTCAGGTTCAGCCGCCAGCAGGCATGCGCCCAGCCGTGCAGGATCACGGCGTGCAGGCCGGGATAGCAGGTCAGGACTTCCCAGCCGTTGCGTGCGGCAGGGTCGCGCTGGAGAATGTTGCGGATATCGTCGCGTAAGTTGGAAAACATAATAAGGATGATCGCAAACCAACTGGGATGGTAGCGTATGTTGCGGGTGGGTGCTTGAGGTGATGCGGGGAAAGTCGACGCGATGGCGGCACAACGGAATCGGGGGCAATCATGCCGCAGCATGATTGCCCCCGATCGGAGCGGAACCGGTCAGCCTTCGCGCGCGATGCGCTGGCGGCGTGCCTCGTACAGGCAGACGCCCGAGGCCACCGACACGTTCAGGCTCTCGACCGAGCCGAACATCGGGATACCGACCAGCACGTCGCAGGTCTCGCGGGTCAGGCGGCGCATGCCCTCGCCTTCCGAGCCCATGACCAGGGCGGCCGGGCCGGTAAAGTCGGCTTCGTACAGGCCCTTGTCGGCGTCGTCGGTGGTGCCGATCAGGAGGATGTCGCGTTCCTTGAGCTCGCGCATGGTGCGCGCCAGGTTGGTGACGGTGATGTAGGGGACGGTCTCGGCCGCGCCGCTGGCGACCTTGGCGGCGGTGGCGTTCAGGCCGACCGCGCGGTCTTTCGGGACGATGACGGCGTGGGCGCCGACGCCGTCGGCCACGCGCAGGCAGGCGCCCAGGTTGTGCGGATCGGTGATGCCGTCCAGGATCAGGAGCAGCGGCGGGCCTTCGATGGCGTCGAGCAGCTCGTCCAGGTTGCGCGCCAGCGCCAGCTGGCTGGCAAAGGCGATCACGCCCTGGTGGCGGCGGGTTCCGGTGATCTTGTCGAGGCGCGAGGCATCGACCGGCATGACGCGCACGCCGCTTGATTTGGCGTTGGCGATCAGGTCCTGCATGCGGCGGTCCTGGCGCGACGCGTCGACGAAGATCTCTTCCACCGATTGCGCCTCGTGCCGCAGGCGCGAGGTCACCGCGTGGAACCCGAATAACATTTTATTTTTCATTGCTTACTTCTTCCGGCTAGTTTTGGCGGCGGGGGTCTTGGCCTCCGTCTTGGTTTTCGGTGCGCTCGTCTTGGCGGCACTCTTGCTTGGGGTCTTGGCGACTGGCTTGGCAGCAGTCTTGGCCGGGGCCTTGGCGGCCGTCTTGGCCGGCGCCCTGGCCACGGTCTTCGCGGCCGCCTTCTTCGCCGGGGCCTTGGCCTTGGGTGGGGCTTCGGCTGGCGCTGCGACCTCGGCCGGGGCCTTGGCTGGCGCCTTGGCCTTGGCCTTGGCCGGCTTGGCAGCCGGCGCTGCAGCAGGTTCTGCCGGCGCCACAGGCGCCGCAGGCGCTACAGGCGTCAAAGGCGTCACGGACTGCGCGTCCTCTTGCGGAGCACGGTTGCCGTTGTCCATGCCGTTGCCGGCATTGCGCGCTGCGGCAGCGGCCTTGCGGGCGCTGCGCGATGGACGCTTCGATGGCGCGGCCACGACCGCTTCGGTCTCGGACTCGGGTTCAGTCGTCGTAAAGCGCGACGGCGCGGCGGCTTCCTGCCCGCGGCCCTTGCCGCGGCCACGGTCCTTGTCGCGGCCGCGGCGCGAACCGGACTGCTTGTCGGATTTCTGGCCCTTCGGTTCCATTGCATCGATGGCGGCCTGGCGTGCGCGTTCCATCGGCGCCGGCATGGTGTCGGACGACTCGGCCAGCACCAGGTCGATCTTGCGCGACTCCAGGTCGACCTTGGCTACCTTGACGGTGACCTTGGTGGTCAGGCCGTAACGCTGGCCGCTGCGCTCGCCGCGCAGTTCGTGGCGCGCTTCGTCGTACTGGAAGTAGTCGGTACCCAGGGCGCTGATGTGCACCAGGCCCTCGACGTAGAGCTGGTCGAGCGTGACGAAAATGCCGAAGGCGGTCACGCCCGAGACGGTGCCGGTAAAGTCTTCGCCCAGCTTGTCCTGCATGAAGAAGCACTTGAGCCAGTTCTCGACGTCGCGCGACGCTTCGTCGGCGCGGCGCTCGTTGGCCGAGCAGTGCACCCCCAACGCGTCCCAGATGGTCAGGTCTCTTTCGTTCTTCTGCGTGCCCGCTGCCTTGTCCTTGGCAGCCTGCTTGCGCGCGGAATTGGACATGGTGGTGTTGAGTTTGCCCAGCTCGATGCCCTTCGGCTCGTAGCGCTTGCCTTGCAGGATGGCCTTGATGGCGCGGTGGGTCAGCAGGTCGGGATAGCGGCGGATCGGGCTGGTGAAGTGGGCATAGGCCTCGTAGGCCAGGCCGAAGTGGCCGACGTTGTCCGGGCTGTAGACGGCCTGCTGCATCGAGCGCAGCAGCATGGTCTGCAGCAGGGCTGCGTCCGGGCGCTCCTTGATCTTCTGCATCGTCTCGGCGTAGTCGCGCGCGGTCGGCTTGCTGCCGCCGCCGAGGTTCAGGCCGACGAGCTTGAGGAAGGTGCGCAGCTGGTTGAGCTTTTCTTCGGTCGGCACCGCGTGCACGCGGAAGGTGCCCGGGTGCTTGTGGTGGATCAGCAGGTCGGCGGCGCAGACGTTCGCGGCCAGCATGCACTCCTCGATCAGGCGGTGCGCATCGTTGCGGGTGCGCGGGATGATCTTCTCGATCTTGCCCACGGCGTTACAGACGATATAGGTTTCGGTGGTCTCGAAGTCGATCGCGCCGCGCTGCTGGCGGGCTTTCAACAGCGCGCGGAACACCTCGTTCAGGTGCAGCAGGTGCGGCACGATGCCCGGACGGCGCTGGGCTTCCGGCCCGGCGGTGTTGCCGAGGATGTCGGCCACTTCGTTATAGGTCAGGCGCGCGGCCGAGTGCATCACGGCCGGGTAGAACTGGTAGGCCGTGACTTCGCCGTCCATGGTGACGACCATGTCGCACACCAGGGTGCAGCGGTCCACCGCCGGGTTCAGCGAACACAGGCCGTTGGAGAGCTTCTCGGGCAGCATCGGGATCACGCGGCGCGGGAAGTAGACCGAAGTGCTGCGCTCGATCGCGTCCTCGTCCAGCGCGTCGTTCGGCTTGACGTAGTGGCTGACGTCGGCGATGGCCACCAGCAGGCGGTAGCCGCTGGTCTTGCCGATCTGGACCGGCTCGCAGTAGACCGCATCGTCGAAGTCGCGCGCGTCTTCGCCGTCGATCGTCACCAGGGGCACGTCGCGCAGGTCGACGCGGTCGGCCAGGTCGGCGTCGATCACTTCGTTCGGCAGGCGGTTGGCCTGCTTCAGGGCTGCCGGCGAGAACACGTGGGGCACGCCGAACTTGCGCACGGCGATTTCGATTTCCATGCCCGGGTCGTCCAGTTCGCCGAGCACTTCGTGGATCCTGCCGGTCGGCTGCTGGAAGCGCGAGGGCTGCTCGATGACTTCGACGCTGACGACCTGGCCGGCCTTGGCCTTGCCCGGACCGCCCGCCACCAGGACGTCCTGGCTCATGCGGTTGTCTTCCGGCGAAACGATCCAGACGCCGCCCTCGTTCATCAGGCGTCCGATGATGTGGGTGTTGGCGCGCTGGATGACCTCGACGATCGTGCCTTCCAGGCGGCCGCGGCGGTCGGTGCCGGTCACGCGTGCGCGCACGCGGTCGCCGTTCAAGACCTTGTTCATTTCCTTGTCGTTCAGGAACAGGTCGTCGCCGGCCTCGTCCGGGATGACGAAGCCGTAGCCGTCGCGGTGCGCGCTCACGCGCCCGGTGATGAAGCTGGACTGGTCCGCCAGCGAATAGGTGCCGCTGTTGTCGGAACGGATCTGGCCGTCGCGCTCCATGGCGTTCAGGCGGCGGCCAAGCACTTCCTGGGCGGCAGGCTTGACCTTCAGGGCACGCGCCAGTTCAGCCGCGTCGAGCGGGCTCTTGGCAGTACGGAAGACGGCGAGGATTTCCTCGCGGCTCGGAATGGTATGAGTAGGTTGCTTCAAATCGTTTTCTTATTTCTCTTGATTGTGGGCGCCGCCATTTGCGAAGCCGGGGATTGTGTTTGATTGACACCTTGGCAGGCGTAGTGTAACGGAGGACGCGGGGATTCGCCTAACAGTTGGCGTGAAGCGTGCCCGGGGAAACTTGCCACGGCGGGTCTTTGACTTTTGCAAACCTTCCGCTATAATCTCGGTCTCTTCAGCACGGGGCGCAAGCCGCGGCGGGAGAGCAGGCAGTAGCGGGAACCAAGTTTGGCGCGATGATCGACGAAAGTTGATCTGGCGAAAAATGACAAAGCCTGCTATTGTAGCAGAGTAAGCAGTTCAGTGCCCACGTGGCGGAATTGGTAGACGCGCATGGTTCAGGTCCATGTGCCGCGAGGTGTGGGGGTTCG